>CBIHQW010000002.1:0-493153 GCA_966212285.1 Massilia kyonggiensis | reverse complement strand
GCGTCATCAACCGTAATAACCGCCTGAAGCGCCTGATGGAACTGCGCGCGCCGGAAATCATTACGCGTAACGAGAAGCGCATGCTGCAGGAAGCAGTGGACTCGCTGCTGGACAACGGCCGTCGCGGCAAGGCGATGACCGGCGCCAACAAGCGTCCGCTGAAGTCGCTGGCTGAAATGATCAAGGGTAAGGGCGGCCGCTTCCGTCAGAACCTGCTGGGCAAGCGCGTCGACTACTCGGGCCGTTCGGTCATCGTGGTGGGTCCGCAGCTGAAACTGCACCAGTGCGGCCTGCCGAAGCTGATGGCTCTCGAGCTGTTTAAACCCTTTATCTTCAACAAGCTGGAGTTGATGGGGCTGGCGACCACCATCAAGGCTGCGAAGAAGCTCGTCGAACAGCAGGAACCGGTCGTCTGGGACATCCTGGAAGAAGTCATCAAGGAACACCCGGTGATGCTGAACCGTGCGCCGACGCTGCACCGTCTCGGTATCCAGGCGTTCGAGCCGGTCCTGATCGAAGGTAAAGCGATCCAGCTGCACCCGCTGGTCTGCGCGGCGTTCAACGCCGACTTCGACGGTGACCAGATGGCAGTCCACGTCCCGCTGTCGATCGAAGCACAGATGGAAGCGCGTACGCTGATGCTGGCGTCGAACAACATCCTGTTCCCGTCGAACGGCGAACCGTCGATCGTCCCGTCGCAGGATATCGTGCTGGGTCTGTACTACGCGACCCGCGAGGCGATCAACGCCAAGGGCGAAGGCATGCTGTTCCCGGACGTGTCGGAAGTCATCCGCGCGTACGACAACAAGGAAGTCGAACTGGCGACCCGCATCACCGTGCGTATCGTGGAATTCCCGCGCAACGCCGAAGGCGGCTTCGACCAGACGCTGAGCCGCTACGAGACCACGGTCGGCCGTGCGATCCTGTCCGAGATCCTGCCGAAAGGCCTGCCGTTCTCGGTGCTGAACCGCGCGCTCAAGAAGAAAGAAATCTCGAAGCTGATCAACACGTCGTTCCGCAAGTGCGGCCTGCGTGCGACCGTCGTGTTCGCCGACAAGCTGATGCAGTCGGGCTTCCGTCTCGCAACGCGCGCCGGTATCTCGATCGCCGTGGACGACATGCTGATCCCGGACGTCAAGAAGACCATGATCTCGACCGCCGAAGCGGAAGTGAAGCAGATCGAGCAGCAGTACGCCTCGGGTCTGGTCACCGCCGGCGAGCGTTACAACAAGGTCGTCGACATCTGGGGCAAGACCTCGGACGAAGTGGGCAAGGCGATGATGGACCAGCTGAAAGTGGAGCCGGTCACGAAGCGCGACGGCACCCAGGGCACGCAAGAGTCGTTCAACGCCATCTACATGATGGCCGACTCGGGCGCCCGTGGTTCCGCGGCCCAGATCCGTCAGCTGGCCGGTATGCGCGGCCTGATGGCGAAGCCGGACGGTTCGATTATCGAAACGCCGATTACCGCGAACTTCCGCGAAGGCCTGAACGTTCTGCAGTACTTCATCTCGACGCACGGCGCCCGTAAAGGTCTGGCCGACACCGCGCTGAAGACGGCAAACTCGGGTTACCTGACCCGTCGCCTGGTCGACGTGACGCAGGATCTGGTCGTGACGGAAGACGATTGCGGCACCACCAACGGCACGCACATGAAGGCGATGGTCGAAGGCGGTGAAGTGATCGAAGCCCTGCGCGACCGTATCCTGGGCCGCGTGACCGGCACCGACGTCGTCAATCCGGAAACGCAGGCAACCTTGTACGAAGCCGGCACGCTGCTGGACGAAGACATGGTCGAAGAGATCGAGCGTCTGGGCATCGACGAAGTGAAGGTCCGCACGCCGCTGAACTGCGACACCCGTTATGGCCTGTGCGCGAAGTGCTACGGCCGTGACCTGGGCCGCGGCATGCTGGTGAACTCCGGCGAAGCTGTCGGCGTCGTGGCGGCACAGTCGATCGGTGAGCCGGGTACCCAGCTGACCATGCGTACGTTCCACATCGGTGGTGCGGCATCGCGTGCGGCAGTGGCATCGTCGGTGGAAGCCAAGTCGAACGGTACGGTCCGCTTCACGGCGACCATGCGTTACGTGACCAACGGCAAGGGCGCCCAGATCGTCATTTCGCGTTCGGGCGAAGTGCTGATCACGGACGACCACGGCCGCGAGCGCGAGCGTCACAAGGTGCCGTACGGCGCGACCCTGGCTGTCCAGGACGGCATGACGGTGAAAGCCGGTACGCCTCTGGCAACGTGGGACCCGCTGACCCGTCCGATCATTACCGAGTACGCCGGCACGATCAAGTTCGAGAACGTGGAAGAGGGCGTCACCGTCGCTCGCCAGGTGGACGAGGTCACCGGCCTGTCGACCCTGGTCGCGATCGATCCGAAACGCCGCGGCTCGGGCAAGGTCAACCGTCCGCAGGTCAAGCTGCTCAACGCCGAAGGTCAGGAAGTCAAGATCGCCGGCACCGAGCACGCCGTGACGATCGGCTTCCAGGTCGGCGCACTGATCATGGTGAAGGATGGCCAGCAAGTGTCGGTGGGTGAAGTGCTTGCACGTATCCCGACCGAATCGCAGAAGACCCGTGACATTACCGGTGGTCTGCCGCGCGTTGCCGAGCTGTTCGAAGCCCGTTCGCCGAAAGATGCCGGCATGCTGGCGGAAGTCACCGGTACGGTCGCATTCGGTAAAGAGACCAAGGGCAAGCAGCGCCTGGAAATCACCGACATGGACGGCAACAAGCACGAGTTCCTGATCACGAAGGACAAGCAAGTGCTGGTGCACGACGGCCAGGTGGTGAACAAGGGCGAGATGATCGTGGACGGCCCGGCCGATCCGCAAGACATCCTGCGCCTGCTGGGTATCGAAGCGCTGGCCCGCTACATCGTGGACGAAGTGCAGGACGTGTACCGTCTGCAGGGTGTGAAGATCAACGACAAGCACATCGAGGTGATCGTTCGCCAGATGCTGCGTCGTGTGCAGATCACCGATGCCGGCGACACCGACTACATCGTCGGCGAGCAGGTGGAGCGTTCGGAGCTGCTGGAAGAGAACGACCGCGTCAATGCGCTGAACAAGCTGCCGGCGCAGTACGAAAACGTGCTGCTGGGTATCACGAAGGCATCGCTGTCGACCGACTCGTTCATCTCGGCCGCATCGTTCCAGGAAACCACCCGCGTGCTGACCGAAGCGGCGATCATGGGCAAGCGCGACGGTCTGCGCGGCCTGAAGGAAAACGTCATCGTCGGCCGCCTGATCCCGGGCGGTACCGGTCTGGCATTCCACCGCGCCCGCAAGGAGAAGGAAGCGTGGGAAGCCGAAGAGCGCGCAGCGCTGCTGCAGCAGGAGAAAGCCAACATGGCTGCCGAGCTGCAGGCGATGGAAGACCAGCAGAATGCTGCGGCTTCGGTCGAGCAGCATCATGGCGACGGCGAGTGATCTTCGCTTCTGCCTAACTTAAACGGCTGATGAAAACGGCACCTCGAGGGGTGCCGTTTTTTTTTGATCAGAGCGGTGGACGCGGCAGATCGACCCATGCCTGGACCGACGCCCGCTCCCATTGTCTCTTCGCGTAGTCGGCAAATCGCGCCGGCACGTCATCGCCATTCAGGACGAGGCGGTTCAGCATCACGGCGAGATCCACGTCGGCGATACACCACGTCTCGAACAGATGCTCACGGTCCTGTGCCAGCAGCGTATCCGCGGCCTTGAACAGTTTTTGCGCGGCCTGCTCCGCAGCGGTCGATAAAGGCGCATTGGACGGGCCATAAAACAGCACTTCCGTCGTACGCTCCTGGCGGATGGGCAGCAGGTCGCTTCTCAACCACGCCTGGATTTGCCGGGCTTGCGCTTTTGCCTTCGGGTCGGCGGGATACAGGGCGGTGCCGGAATACACCTCATCGAGGTATTCCGTGATTGCCGAAGACTCGGACAAGCGAAAGTCGCCGTCGACCAGCGTCGGCACCCGTTGTGTCAGCGAGGTGGCGGCATAGTCGGCCGAGCGGTTCGCACCCGCCCCCAGATCGAGCGTTTGCATATCGAACGGAATGCCTTTTTCCTTGAGCCCGACAAAAACGGACATCGCATAGGGACTGGCGTACTGGGCGTCGACGTAGAGAAGCATAATGATCCTTTGGCACTGTGGTGAATGTTGTTGGACAGGAAACAATAACACCAGATCGCCGCTTCCGCACGACGCCCTTCGGATATCAATGTTCGATCACCAGCTTGCCAAAATGCCGCGACCCCGCCGCCAGCTCGGCATACGCCGCCGCCGTCTCACCGATCACGAACCGCTGGTCGACCACTGGCACGATGCGATTGACCTCGATGGCGCGCACCGCCTCCGCCAGGTCCGCCACCGATCCCGTGCTGTTGCCCACCACGCGCAAGGCCTTGCCGATGATGGAGAACAGGTTGACCGACGTCGTCGCGCCCGACAGGAACCCGACCGTGAACACGGTGCCGCCCATCGCGGCCGCGTTCAGCGAGCGCGCGAAGGTCGCGTCGCCGACCGTCTCGACGACGAGGTCGGCGCCGCGGCCGTGCGTGATCTCCAGCACGGCCTTGTCCCAGTCCGGCACCGCACGATAATTCACCAGGTGGTCCGCCCCGAGCGCACGTCCGCGTTCCAGCTTTTCGTCCGATGACGACACGAGGATGACGGTCGCGCCGCTCGCCTTCGCGAACTGCAGCGCGAACAGGCTCACGCCGCCCGTGCCCAAAATCACGACCGTGGAACCGGGCCGTACCGACGCCGATCGCACCGCATTCCATGCCGTCGTCGCCGCGATCGGCAACGTCGCACCCTGCACGAAATCGAGGTGGTCCGGCAGCCGCACGACGCTGCGCGCCGGCACGGCCACGTATTCCGACAGCGACCCCGGTAGCGTGATGCCGCGCATGGCCGCGATTCGTTCCGGGCGCATCGGCCCGTCGAGCCAGTCCGGCATGAAGTGCGGGATGACCCGGTCGCCGATCGCGACATCCGTCACGTCCGCGCCCAGCGCGACAACTTCTCCGGCGCCATCGGCAACCGGCACCATCGGCAGCGTCGCGCCCGGGAAGCTCCCCGTTGCGACGGCGACGTCGATGTAGTTCAGCGCGGCCGCGCGCAGGCGGATGAGGACGTCGCCCGGCCCCGGCTGCGGATCGGGCAGCGACGTCCGGCGGAAAGAGGTCAACGACGGTTCGACAAGCTGGATGGCGTACATGGGTTGGCTCCTGTGAAATGAGAGGTCCAGTGTGATTGCCAACCGAAAAACGATAAACTCGGCATTTCTTGCAACATTTCCAACCAGGACTTGCGAATGGATCTGCTGGACAGCATGAAGGTCTACGTGTGCACCGTCGAGAAGGGCAGCCTGAGCGCGGCCGCCGACGCATGCGGCATGTCGGCGACGATGGCCGGGAACCACGTGCGTGCGCTCGAGCAGCGGCTCGGCATGCAGCTGATGCACCGCACGACGCGGCGCCAGCACGTGACGGCGTTCGGCGAGGAATACTATGCGCGCTGCAAGGAGATCCTGCGGCTCGTGGCCGAGACGGATGCCCAGGCGCACACGATGCGCCTCGCGCCCGCGGGCACGTTGCGCGTCAGCGCGCCCGTCACGTTCGGCACGGAGGCGCTGGCGCCGGTGCTGTCCGATTATCTGTCGCGCTATCCGCAAGTGGACGTCGAACTGGATATATCCGATCGCTTCGTCGACCTGATGGAAGACGGCTACGAGGCCATCATCCGCGTCGGCCAGTTGCCGCCGGATGCGAACGTCGTCGCCCGGCCGCTGGCGCCGTATCGGCTGATGCTGTGCGCGTCGCCCGATTACCTCGCGCGGCGCGGCGTGCCGGAAACCCCGGCCGACCTGGCCAGTCACGACTGCCTCGCGTTCGGCGCCGCCAGCATCAACCAGTGGCGTTTCCAGCACGACCACGACGTCTGCCAGGTACCCGTCGCCGGCCGCGTGAAGATCAACAACGGGCAGGCCTTGCGCACCGCGGCACTGCAGGGGCTGGGCATCGTGCTGCAGCCGACGATCCTGCTCGAGGCCGACGTGCGGGCAGGGCGGCTCGTCCAGCTGTTTCCCGAGTACGGCCTGCCGGAGCGGCCGATGCACATCGTCTACCTGCCGGACCGGTATCGCTCGCCCAAGCTGCGCAGTTTTATTGATTTCATCGTTGAACGTTTTGGAGCGCCAATCCCATGACCGCACTGCTTATCATCGACATGCAAAAAGGCATGCTCAGTCCCACGCTGCCGCCCCGGAACAATCCGCAGGCGGAAGCGAACATCGCCCGCCTGCTGGCCGCGTGGCGGGAACGGGAACAGCCCGTCGTCCTCGTCCGCCACATCAGCCGCTCGCCGACGTCGGTGTTCGCGCCCGGCCAGGGCGGCGCCGAGTTCCAGGAAGCGTTCCTGCCGCTGGCGCACGAGCACGTCGTGGAAAAGAACGTGCCGGACGCCTTCATCAATACGGGGCTCGAACGGTGGCTGCATGCGCGCGGCATCCGCGACGTCGTCATCGCCGGCGTAAGCACGAATAATTCGGTCGAGGCGACGGCGCGCACGGCCGGCAATCTCGGTTTCTCGACGGTCGTCGTGGCGGATGCCTGCTTCACGTTCGACAAGACGGATTTCGGCGGCACGTTGCGCAGTGCCGAGGAGGTTCACCTGATGGCGCTGGCGAACCTGCATGGCGAATATGCCGACGTGCGTACGACCGCCGAGGTCCTCACTCCCGCCTGAACCCAGACTTCACCCGCATGAGCACATCCGCGAACCGCTGCTCGACCGGCTGTCCTGGCCGCCGGAGCCAGGCGTCGATCGCGGGCTGATGGTAGAAATTTGGCGCCGTCGCTTCGTAGCGGAGGAAGCGGGCGATGGCGTCAAGCTCCGTGAATCCCAGGACGACGGCATGCGCATACGCGCGCTCGAGGCGGTCCGGCAGGCTGGCGTCGAGGGCCAGTTCCGGGTGGATGTCGATGATGTGCTGGCGGATTTCTGAGAGCAGGTTAGCGGACATGACGTCTCCTCGGTCGACTCGCCATTGTTCCTGCCGTGCTCACCGTATCCGTTGCGTCAACTCAGCTAGTTATCGAATACACTATTCCCGCGACACATTCCCAACCTGAAAGGAGACGGTATGACCATCAAATCGCTCATCGCACTCGCCTGTGCGCTGACCGCAGCCGCCGGCGCCCAAGCCGCCAATCAACTGCAAGCTTCGATGACGCTCGTCGGACCCGACGGCACCGGCAAACCGATCGGCGTCGTGACGATCACCGAATCGAAGAGCGGGCTCGTGTTCACGCCGAACCTGACGAACCTGCCGCCGGGATCCCACGGCTATCACGTGCATGAAATGGCGAGCTGCGGCACGAGCGAGAAGGATGGCAAGAAGGTCCCGGCCGGCGCGGCCGGCGGTCACTACGATCCGACCGGCGCCAAGCACCATGCCGGCCCGTCCGGCGACGGCCACCTGGGCGACCTGCCGCCGCTCGTCGTCACGGACAATGGCGGGGCCAGCACGGCCGTGACGGCGCCACGCCTGACGAAGCTGTCCGAAGTGAAGGGCAAGGCGCTGATGATCCACGCCGGCGGCGACAATTTCTCGGACCAGCCGAAACCGCTGGGCGGCGGGGGCGACCGCATCGCCTGCGGCGTCATCCAGTAAGGGATTACAACCCCAGCTCCGACAAGCCGGGGTGATCGTCCGGCCGCCGACCCAGCGGCCAGTGAAACTTGCGCTCGGCTGCCTGGATCGGCATGTCGTTCAGGCACGCATAGCGCCGCTGCATGAGGCCGTTCTCGTCGAATTCCCAGTTCTCGTTGCCGAACGTGCGGAACCAGTTGCCGGAATCGTCGTGCCACTCGTAGGCATAGCGCACGGCGATGCGGTTCCCTTCGAAGGCCCACAACTCCTTGATCAGGCGGTAGTCCAGTTCCTTCTTCCATTTGCGGTCCAGGAACGGGACGATCTGCTCGCGGCCGGTGACGAATTCCGCGCGGTTGCGCCAATAGCTGTCCGGCGTGTAGGCCAGTGCGATTTTTTCCGGATTGCGGCTGTTCCAACCGTCTTCCGCCAGGCGGACTTTCTCGATGGCGGTTTCACGCGTGAACGGCGGGAGTGGCGGACGGGGTTCGATCGTGGACATGTAGGCTCCTTGTAGAAGTGAGGTAGACAGGTCTGTATCGTAAGCTAAACGCGCCTGATGTGGCCCATCCATCCAGCTAGTTGAGGTAGACAGGTCTGTATCATATAATGGAGTCCCGCACTCCGACCCGACCTGACGACCATGGCTCAACCCTCCGCCCGCGACCGCATCCTCGACACGGCAAAACGCCTGTTCTACCGCGACGGTTTCCGCGCCACCGGCATCGACCGGATCGTCGCGGAATCTGGCGTGGCGAAGATGTCGCTGTACCGCCATTTCCCATCGAAAGATGATTTGATCGCCGCCTTCCTCGACTGGCGCCACGACCACTGGACGTCGTGGTTCACGGCCGCCGTCGATGCCAGGCTCGCACGCGGGGAGGGGCTCGCTGCCGTGGCCGATGCGCTGGGCGAGTGGTTCGCGCAGGAGGATTTCCGCGGCTGTGCCTTCATCAACGCCGTCGCGGAGACGGGCGCAGCGGACGATCCCCGCCACCGGGAGCAGGCCGTCCGGCACAAGCGCGACCTGGCGCGCTATCTCGGCGACGTCGCCACACGGCTGGGGTTGGCGGCGCCGGACCAGGTGGCGGAAGAGGCGTTGCTGTGCGTGGAAGGCATGATCGTGCGCGCGCAGATGGACCCGGGGCCCGGGATCGTCGATGCGGGCCGGCGCCTGCTCGCACGGATCGAACGGGGTGCGTAACATTTTTTCATCTTTTTGTTACAATATTTCAAGATACGTACACGTTGGGCTCGTGCCGCCTGCTATGATGGGTAGCTGAGCCGCTCCGGCTTGCCTCCGATTACCCACGATATGCCCTGGCCGTTCGATCCTGCGTCCCTGGATGACACATCCGCCCGCAAGCCGGGCGACATGGAATTGCAGATGCGGCACCACCCGTGGGAGACGACGCCCGTCGGGCCCGTCGCGCACTGGCCCTTCAGCCTGAAACTCGCCGTCCGCACGCTGCTCGATTGCCAGCTGCCGATGTACCTCGCCTGGGGCGACGCGTACACGCAATTCTTCAACGATGCCTATGTGCCGATCCTCGGCGCCAAGAAGGACGGGGCGCTGGGCGGCGACGTCCGCGCGACGTGGCCGGAGATCTGGCCGACCATCGGCCCGATGTGGGCGCGCGTGCTGCAGGGGGAGCCCGTCGGCTCGAGCGACCTCGCATTGACGATCAACCGCTACGGCTATTTCGAGACCTGCCACTTCGCTTATTCGTACAGTCCCGTCTACGGCGACGACGGCCGGCCCGAAGGCGTGCTGGTGACCTTCGTCGAAACGACGGAGACGGTGCTGGCCGAACGCCGCCGCGCCTTCCAGCTCGAACTGGCCGACATCCTGCGCCGCGAGACGTCGTCCGGGCCCCTGCTGCGGGCCGCACTGCGCCAGGTCGGCGCCTACGTCGACGACGCCACCGTGACGTATGCCGAGACGAGACCGGGCATGGATGCGGCCGTGATCCTGGAACAGTGGGACGGCGGCGCGCGCACGCCGCAGTCCGGGCGCACCGTGCCGCTGGCGGAGCTGGCTCTCGGCGTGCCGGAACGCCTGTGCGCCGGCGAGACCGTGTGGTCGGCGGATGGCGCGGAAGGCAGCAGGGCGGGCATCGCGGTGCCGCTGATGGACGGCGACCGCCTGGCGGCCGTGCTGGCGCTGCATGCGCCGCTCGACGCGGGCCGCATCGCGGACGAGGTCCGCCTGCTCGAAGACGCCGCGCGCCGCACCTGGGAAGCGCTGCGCCGCATCCGCGCCGAGGAAGCGCTGCGCGAAGAGACGCGCGTGCTGGAACTCATGAAGGGCGCGACCGAGACGCTGGCATCGACCATCGCGCTCGAGCCGCTGATGCAGGCGATCACGGACGCCGCCACGCAGCTCGTCGGCGCGGAATTCGGCGCGTTCTTTTACAACAACAAGGACGACGACGGCGATGCGTATTCGCTGTACGCGCTATCCGGCGCGCCGCGCGCCGCGTTCGAGCGCATCGGCAAGCCCCGTCCCACGCCCATGCTCGTGCCCACGTTCGACGGCAGCGCGCCGATTCGCAGCGACGACATCCGCAACGATCCGCGCTACGGCACCATGCTGCCGCACCGTGGCATGCCGGCCGGACACCTGCCCGTCGTAAGTTATCTTGCCGCACCCGTCGTGTCGCGCTCGGGCGAAGTGATCGGCGGCCTGTTCTTCGGCCATCCGCAGCCCGCGATGTTCAGCGAACGCAGCGAAGAGCTGATCGGCGCCTTCGCCGTGCAGGCCGCGATCGCGATCGACAACGCGCGCCTGTACGACATGGCCCAGCGCGCGGCCGAGGAGCGCGAGCACCTGCTGGCCAGCGAGCGCGCGGCGCGCGCCGAGGCCGAGCGGCACAACAAGATGAAGGACGAGTTCCTCGCGATGCTGGCGCACGAACTCCGGAATCCGCTGGCGCCGATCACGAGCGCGGCCCAGCTCCTGCGCCTGCCCGAAGTGAACGAAGGGCTGCGCCTGAAGGCCAGCAACATCATCTCGCGCCAGGTGCGCCACATGACGGAGCTCGTCGACGATCTGCTGGACGTCTCGCGCGTTACCCGCGGTCTCGTAAAACTGGAGAACGAGATCCTCGACCTGAACAAGGTCGCGATGGCGGCCGTGGAGCAGGCGCGCCCGCACATCGAGGAGCGCCAGCACGGCCTCACGGTGGAGCTGCCGGATGCGCCGGTGCCGGTCGCAGGCGACCGCACGCGCCTGATCCAGGTGCTCGTCAACCTGCTCAACAACTCGGCCAAGTACACGCCGCCGGGCGGACGCATCGCCCTCGTCGTCACCACCTGCGACGGCGCGGCGCGGGTTGCGGTGCGCGACAACGGCACCGGCATCGACGCGCAACTGCTGCCGCACGTGTTCGACCTGTTCACGCAGGCCGACCGCGCGCCCGACCGCTCGCAGGGCGGCCTCGGGATCGGCCTCGCGCTCGTGAAGAGCATCGTCCGCATGCACAACGGCCAGGTGGCCGCGCACAGCGCCGGACCGCAGCAGGGCACGACGATGACCGTTACCCTGCCGCTCGCGCAGGCCGAGGTGGGGCAGGTCGTGCGGTCGGGCGAGGGCAGCGGGGCGGCACGTCCGCTCACGGTCACCATCGTCGACGACAACGGCGACGCCGGCCATTCGCTCGCGGTGCTGCTGCGCGCGCACGGCCACACGGTGCACGTGCACGAGGACGCGGCCGGCACGCTGGAGCATGCCGATCCCGCCACCGAAGTCTTCATCCTCGACATCGGCCTGCCCGACATGACGGGCTACGAACTGGCGCGCCGCCTGCGCCGCGACGCGCGCCACGTGCATGCGGTGTACGTGGCGCTGACGGGCTACGGCCAGCAGCGCGACCGCGAGCTGTCGCGCCAGGCGGGTTTTGATCACCACCTCGTCAAGCCGGTCGAAATCGGCAAGCTGGCGCAGATCCTGGCAGCAAAGGCATCGAACCAGCCTGCCATGGAAGGTTGACATCCATTGTCATAACGATCAGTATTAGCCTCCCAACTTCATCCAGCCGACCGTGTCCCGCAAAAAGAACAGCCGTCAATGGGCCCGCCTGCGCATCCTGTGCTACGCGGGACTGGACCTGATGACGATCGTCCAGGATGCGTTTACCCTGGTGCGCGAACTCGTGCCGAATTCCTGCGCCGAGCTGGCGCTGCGCGTCGATCCGGCCGAGGCGTCGCCGCTGGCCGGGAACGACCCCGCCTACGTGTCGGTGCTGCCGCCGCCGAGCGGCTATGCGTACCGCGACCATGCCGGCTTCACGGCGAACGGCACGCCCGCATTGCATACGCTGCAGGTGCCGCTCATGAACGCCGGCCGCCGGTTGGGCGAGATCACGCTGTGGCGCCACGAAGGGCCCGCGTTCGACCGCCACGACGAGGAAGACCTGCAGCGCGTGGCGACGTATTTCGAGCACGTGCTGCGCAACGCGCCCGAACTGGCGGCCGGCAGCGCCGGCGTCATCGAGGACGAGGCCATGCTGCTGGCCACCGTCGACGGCCAGATCCTGTACCTGAGCGATTCGGCCGGCGCGCTGCTCGACCAGCTCGCGGCGCAGGAGCGCCAGGTCTTCAACCGCCGCACCTTGCCCCCGTTCTGCCTGCGCCTCGTGGAATCCGTCGCGCACGGCGACCGCTATCCATGGCTGCTGCCGCTCGGGACCCTCGCCATGGCCGGCGGCGTGCTGGAGGCACGCGCGCAGTGGATGAGCGCCGGCGGCGCGGCCGCGCTGCATGCCGAGGACCCGGCGTACATCCGCACGGTCGGCATCTTCATGAAATTCGTCGTGCCGCTGCCGCTGCGCATCTGGCGCGCGCTCGGCTCCGTCGAACTGTCGCCGCAACAGGCCGAGGTGGCGTTCTGGATGGGCGTCGGCGGCGGCCGCGAATCCGCGCGCGCCAACATGGAAGTCAGCGACGCCGTGCTGCGCGATTGCGTGAAGGCCGTCTACGAAAAATTCGGCTGCTCGTCCGAGGCCGGGCTGCTGGAACAGCTGCGTCCCACCGTCTCGCGGATGTAACCCCACCGGTGGGGCTGGGACCGCGCGGTCCCGTTCCTTATCATGTCTTCAAGCTCGAAGCAGGGGCGCGGCACGGGCCGTGCCCCTTGCCCGCTTTCTCATCACAACATCAATAAACGGGAAACACGACATGACCTTCCGCAGTATCCTCACGACGCTGGCCCTGTGCCTGGCCTTCGACGCACACGCCGCGCTGATCCACCAATACGAGTTCAACGGCAACCTGGCGGACACGCTGGGCGGCCCGGCCCTCGTCGCCAACGGCGGCACAGTCGCCACGGGCCGCTACGGCTTCGCCGCCAACCAGGGCCTGCGCCTGCACGAGAACCTCGGCGCCTCGTACACGATCGACATGCGCTTCCGCTTCGACACGCTGGGCACCTGGCAGAAAGTGGTCGACTTCAGCGGCCTGCTGCAGGACTACGGCTTCTATACGTCCGGCAGCGGCTACGACCTGTACAACTACGGCGGCGTCTACGGCCACCTGACGGCGAAGCAGGACACGCGCCTGACGCTGACCCGCGGCGCCGACGCCGCCGTCCGCATCTACCAGGACGGCCTGCTCGTGGGGACGGTGGCGGACACGCAAGGCCATGCCGACTTCGCCGGCCGCGACGCCAACTTCTTCCGCGACGACCGCGGGCTGAACGAGGCGGCGGCGGGATCGGTGGACTTCATCCGCATCTACGACAACGTGCTGACGCAGGCGCAGGTCTACGCGCTGATGGACCCGTCGAAGGTGCCGGAGCCGGCCAGCGGCGCGCTGATGGTCATGGGGTTGTCGCTGCTCGGGCTGTCGGTAGGTAAAGGACGGCGACAGCGTCGATAACGGTACGCTCAGCGGAACCGCAGCACGTCGGCCGCCACCGTGGTCCCCGACAGCGGCAGCAGCGGCGCCAGGTCGACAGGACGGGGCGGCAGGTCGCGGCGGGGCAGGCCGGGGATGCGCTCCTGCACGTACACGAGGAACGGCGGATCCCCCTGGAAGTCGAACGCGAAGCGCAGCGCCTCGTCTTCCATGCCGTGCAGGGCGAGGTTCCAGCTGAAGCACGACTTTTCCGTGAGCACGCGGCCGTTGACGCTCGTGCGCCATGGGCATGCGCCCTGCACGCGCACGAGGATGTCGGGCGCGCGGTTCTTCGAGCGCAGTGTGAATTCCACGTGCCGCCGCGTCTTGCTGCGCTCGTCCTTGTCGATGACGAGGTCGGGCCACGCGATGCTGTCGTCCTTCTGCGCGGCCGCGTACCACACCGGGTCGGCATCGGGGCCGAACAGATAGGGCAGCGGATACGGGTGCAGGGTGTTGGGAAAGACCTGCCGCGTCCACGCATCGAGCGGCCCGGCCGGATGCAGCCAGAACGCCTGCCAGCTCGGGGTGTCCTTGTAGTACACGAGCCGGTTCGGCGCGGGCAGGTCCGCGACCGGCGGCACGGCCGCATACGCCATGCCGAACGAGACGCCGGCCCCAAGCAGCAGCGGCCGCACGAGCCAGCGCCGCGCGAGCGCATCGAGCGCCATGCCGCACAGTCCCGCCAGCAGGCACACGAGGGCGCACGGCAGCACCAGCCAGGCCGGCGTGCAGAACGCGAAGCTCGCATGTGCCGCGGGCAGCAGCAGGACGAGTGCCGGCAGCGTGCCGGCGACCGCGACGGCCGCGCGCCGGGCCGGCGTCCACGCCCGTTTTTCCATGAGCACGAGCCATGCCGCGTGCGCGGCCAGCAGCGGCCAGGCCAGCGCGTAGCTGGCGCCGGGCGCGCGCACGCTGGTCGCGACGAGGGCGGCGTCGGCGGCGAGCAGCACGCCCAGCGCCGCCGCCGCGACGCCGAGCCGCCGCTGCAGGCGCCGCTGCAGCGCGATGAAGACGGCGGCCGGCACCAGCATGAAGGCCGCCAGCTGCCAGCGCACGCCCTCGTCGTTGGCGAGGACGGCGGCCGGATAACGGGCCTGCAGCACCGGCAGCGCCTCGCGGCACAGGTAGGTGGCGAAGGTCGCGGCGATGGCGATGAACACGACGCTGAACATCGCGTCGACGACGTCGGTGCCGGAGATGCGGTTGCGCAGGGCCGAGCGGCAGGCGCCAGCGCCCAGCGCGCAGCAGAGCAGCGTCAGCGGCCAGATCATCCGGTAGTCGTAGTGGACCATGCCGGCGAATGGCAGCGCGAAAAAGACCTGGCCATGCGGGGAGGACGCGAGCGCCAGGTCGGCGTTGCCGAGGCGGCGCAGCAGCGCGAGCATCGTGTCGCCTTCGTGTTGCAGGCTGGCGCTGGACAGGCGCTGCGGCAGGTCGTGCATGCCTTCCCAGCCCAGTGGCCCCTGCGTCGTCGCGAAGTGCAGCACGGGAAAGGTGCCTGCGGCCAGCGGCGCTGCGCCCCCGCTTTGCGGCAGCCGCTCGTACAGCTCGGCCATGAAGGATGACCCTTGCGGTGCCGGCGCGCCGCGTGCCCAGGCGCCGGTCGCAAAGCCGTCCGCATGCGCGGCACCGATCAATTCCAGCGGGCCGCGGTTGCCGGCGTTGTCGAAGCGCAGGGCGACGCGCACCTGCTTCGCCCACGGGTGCGATTGCATGAAGGCGCGCGCACCCATCGCCTGCACCGTATCGGCGTCCGTGAAGACGAACAGCAGGTCGTTGTCGAGCGGCGGCCCGGCCTGGAGGACGCGCAGGGTTTCCAGCAGTGCGGCGGCGGAGGCGCCGCCGTCGGCCGCGCCCGGCGTCGTCGCGGCGGAATCGTAATGGACCATGGCCAGCACGGCGCCGCCGCGCGCGATGCCCGGCTTGCGCACGACGATGTTGCGCGCGGTCGCCATCGTGCTCTGCCCATGCGACATCCAGTCCCACGACGTCGCGGACACGGTGCCGACCTGCACTTCCGGTTCGAGGCCGAGGGCGCGGATGCGCGCCAGCAGGTACTCGCGCGTGCGTGCGTTGGTGCTGCTGCCGGCCGGACGGGGCGCCTGCGCGAGCACCTGCACGTGCGCCTGCGCGCGCGCCGCGCTGAACCCGGGGACGAACGGGCCAGCCGGCACCGGTGCCGCATGCGGCTGCAGCATGAGCCAGGCGAGGAGGAAGGCCAGGCCGCAGGCCGCCCAGGCGGCCAGTCGAGGTACGTGACGCATCGTGCGTCTCCCTTTGTTCTTGTCAGTCGAGCGTCCAGACGAAGGCGAGCCTGGCCCAGCCGGCTTCCGGCACGCCGTTGTTGGTGGCGGGTTTGAATGTGCACTGGCTCAGGGCGTTGAGGGCGGCGCTGTCGAGCACGCGCGAGCCGCTCGAGTGCTCGATGCGCGCCGAGCTCACGCGGCCGTCCGTGCCCACCAGCAGGGCCAGCGTCGACGTGCCCGTGATGCCCTCGCGCGCGGCGGCCGGCGGATACGCGGGCAGGGTGCAGCCGCTGGCGTCCGCGAAGACCGCCGTGCGCATCTGGCCGGGGTTGGCGCTGGGCTTGGCCGGCGCTTCCGGCACGGGGTCGGACGGCATGGCGGGGAACGGCGACGGGTCGGACGACGTGGCGGCCTGGATGGGGCTCGGCACCGGCGGCGGAGCGACGTCCACGTCCGTCTTCGGCACGAACAGGTCCGGCGGCGCCAGCTGCTGCGCCGGTTTCGGCGGCTCGGGCTGTGGTGGCGGCGTCGGGCGCTCGGGCTCGATCATGACGAGCACCTGTTCCGGCAGTTTAGTAAGCGAAATTGTCTTCGTGTTGATGCTGTGGACGAACACGGCACCCACGGCCACGTGCACGGCGGCGATGAGGGCAAATTTCGCGGCTTTCGCATCGGGGCGGTTGCCGCTTGGGAGACTCGTGAATTGCATGGCCATTCTCCTTGTTGTTGTACCGGCATTGCCGGAAGTAAATCGGAGTGAAGCGGGATATCCAACGAACGGAATCAATATATGCCATCTCCTAGCAATCGGTAAAGCGATTTCGTAGCAAAGTGGAATGCCATTTAATTGCCGGGGCCGTCTTGACATGTGGGAAAATGGATGCATGCCGCCTCGCGCCCGGTGCTGTTGTGTGGAATAATCGTCTCTGTGCTTTCGCCTGAAAGCAGAAGTAGCCTGGAGAATCGAACGTGCAGAAAGAGCAAAAGCCGATCCGCGTGATGCTGGCGGACGACCACCCGATCGTGATGACCGGGTTCGCGATGTCGTTGTCGGCGCAGGGAATGGAAGTGGTGGGCCAGGCCAAGAGCCCGAGCGAGGCGGCCGCGATGTATGCGGAATTCAAGCCGGACGTGGCGGTGCTCGACATCCGCTTCGGCACCGAGCTGACGGGGATGGACGCGGCGCAGAACATCCTCAGGACCGACCCGAAGGCCAAGATCGTGTTCCTCAGCCAGTTCGACCAGGACAGCCTGATCAAGGAAACCTACCGCCTGGGCGCGCACGCGTTCGTGACCAAGGATTGCGACCCGGCCGACCTGGCCGACGCCGTGCGCCACGCGCATGCGGGCAAGCTGTACTTCCTGCCGCAGATCGCGGAGCGCCTGGCCAGCCTGGCCGTGCGCGGCGACGTCTCGCCGCAGTCGCAGCTGGACGAGCGCAGCCTGGAGATCTTCAAGCTGATGGCCGAGGGCCTGACCAACATGGAGATCGCCGAGCGCCTCAACCTGTCGACCAAGACCATCAGCAACATCAGCCAGTCCGTGAAGGAGAAGCTCGGCGTGCACCGGCAGGCGTACATCACCAAGCTCGCCGTCAAGCATGGCTTGATCGAGCCCTGAACCGTTTCGTTGCCGTGCCGTCGTTCGTGTTCCGGTTGATGAGAACAGGCCTGCTGGCCGCGCTGGCGCTGGCGACCTCCGCCCACGCGTTGGCCACCCGCGACATCAAGCCGGAACCCGTGCAGGGCTACCGCTTCCAGATCGTCACGACGGACGACAGCGCCATCACGCGCCGCATCGTGGACGACATCACGCGCCGCCTCGTGCCCGTGTTCGCCGTGTTCCGCACCGAACTGGCCCAGCACCGGCGCATGCTGTACGTGACCGTCGGACCGGCCGCGCTGCGCGACGTGGCGCAGCGCCGCTGCGACTGCGTCGTCGTCTCCACGTTCACGTCGAGCCAGGTCGTGCGCTCCATCCTCGGCACCCTGCCGCCCGCGCGCGCGGCCATGTTCACGGCCGTGTACGCGGAACCGGCGCCGGCCGACCAGCTGAGCCTCGTGGCCCTGCTGTACCGGCGCATCCCGCGCGTGGCCGCCATCCTGGGGCCCGACACCGCGTTCCTCAGGCCCATGCTGGAAAACGAGCGCGTGAACGTGCTCCAGGCCGAGCCCGACGAGGACATCAACCGCCTGCTGGGCCAGATCGGCCAGACCGACGTGCTGCTGGCGCTGCCCGACAGCGCCGTCTACAACACGGAAAACTTCCGCAACATCCTGCTCTCGACCTATCGCCACAAGCAGGGCGTGATCGGCTTCTCGGCCGACATGGTCAAGGCGGGCGCGCTGGCGACGACGTATTCCGAGGTCGAGGACATCAACGCCCAGGTGGCCGAGATCGTGGCCAGCTACGTGGCCGGCGGCGAGCTGCCGGCGCCCCAGTTCCCGCGCTATTTCCACACCATCGTCAACGAGGGCGTCGCGCGCTCGCTCGACGTCGAGGTGCCGGACACCGCGCGCAATTTTGCCCGGCCCGCGCCGGCACGCCATCCATGAAGCGACCCGCCGCCCTCCGTGACGCCTCGCTGCGCGCCGCCAAACTGCGCTCGGCGAAACTGCGGCCCGCCCGGCTGCGCCCCGGCGCGCTGCAGTTCTGGCGCGGCTGGAGCATCGGCCTGCGCATGGCCTTCATCACCATGCTGCCCGTGACCCTGCTGTTCACGTCGTTCGTCTGGTATTCCTGGTACGCGCACCGTGCCCAGGTCGACGAGGAACTGGCGGAACGCGGCCGCATCCTCGCGCGCGCGCTGGCGGAAACCAGCGAATACAACGTCATCTCGGGCAACCTGTCGGACCTGCGCCTGACCATGAACGGCCTCGTGCAGTCGGACAGCAGCGTGTACCGCATCGACGTCATCGACATGAACGGCCAGAACGTGGTGCCCGTCATTTCCGAACACCCGATCGAGGCGGAGAGCCGTTCGTTCGAGGCGCCGATCCGCAAGCAGGTCGTGTGGATCAACCTGTTCTCGGACAACGGCACGCCGCACGTCTCCGCCTCCAGCGACACGCGCCCGCCGACCCTGACGACGGAAGTCGTGGGCCTCGTGCGCGTGACGATGTCGCCCACGAACATGCTGGCCAAGCAGCTGCACCGCTTCCGCGTCGAGCTGGCGATGGCCGCGCTGGCGCTGGCCGCGAGCGGCGCGCTCGCGTACATCCTCGCGCGCAGCCTGACGGTGCCGCTGCGCGAGGCGATCTCGGTGCTGCGGCGCATCCGCGGCGGCAACTACCGCGTACAGCTGCCCGTCACGACGGGCGGCGAGGTGGGAGAACTGCAGGCGTCGATCGGCGACATGTCCGTCGCCCTGGACCAGTCGAAGCAGGACCTGGAAAACAAGGTGGCCGAGCGCACGCGCGACCTGCTCGCATCGCGCAACGAGGCACTGCGCGCCGACGCCGACAAGCGCAAGCTGATCCAGAAGGTCAACAGCATCATCGAGGACGAGCGAAAATCCATCGCGGTCGAGATCCACGACGAGTTGAACGCGTCGCTGATCGCCGTGCGCCTGGAATCGCAGACGATCCAGCAGCTGGCCGCCAAGGTCACGCCGGGCGAGGAAATCGACCAGATCCGCGCCAAGGCACAGGCCATCACGAAGCTGGCGCTGGACCTGTACGCGAACGGCCGCCGCCTCGTGCGCCGCCTGCGTCCGGAAGTGCTGGACATGCTCGGGCTGCACGGCGCCGTCGAGGAGATGGTGAGCCACTACCGCAGCAGCTCCGGCGTGCACTTCGAATTCGAATCGCAGGGCGATTTTTCCAGGATCGGCAACGAGCTCGCGATCTCCGCCTACCGCATCGTGCAGGAAGCGCTGTCGAACATCATGAAGCACTCGCAGGCCGGCTTCGCGCGCGTGAGCCTCGCGCTGTCCGACGAGGACGGCGCCCTGCACATCGAAGTGCAGGACGACGGCGAAGGCTTCGATCCGGCCGTCGCGTCGGAAGGCATCGGCATCATCGGCATGCGCGAGCGCGTGTTCGCCCTCGGCGGCAGCATCCACGTGCAGTCGCGCCCCGGCGAGGGCACCCTCGTCGCCATCACCCTCCCGCTGTCCGACGTGGCGACTGCCTGAAAGCAGTCTTCTGGGGTACAGTAGCGACCTCAGTCTTTCCACAAGATAGCAAACCACATCATGCTCAACGCATTGCAGACGCCTTTCGAGAAGGGCAACCAGAATCAGACCACGACCTGGTCCGATTGCATCGCCTGGTACGACAACCTCGCACACCAATACCCCCAGGTGCTGCGCTTTTCCGTGGTCGGGACGTCCGACGCGGGCGTGCCGATCCACGCCGGCGTGATCTCGGCCGACGGCGTGTTCGACCGCGCGCGGATCAAGGCCGCGGGCCGTCCCGTCTTCTTCAACAACAACGGCATCCATCCGGGCGAACCGGAAGGCGTCGATGCATGCATGGCGCTCGTGCGCGACTTGTGCCAGCAGCCGGACCGCCTCGCCGCGCTGGGGAAGACCGTGTTCCTGTTCGTCCCGCTGTACAACGTGGACGGCGCATTCAACCGCGCCAATACGTCGCGCGTAAACCAGGACGGCCCGGAGTCGTTCGGCTTCCGCGGCAACAGCCGCCACCTCGACCTGAACCGCGACTTCGTCAAGTGCGACACCCTGACGGCGCAGACGTTCAACAAGCTGTTCACGGAGTGGGACCCGGACGTGATGGTGGACACGCACACGTCCAACGGCGCCGACTACAGCTACACGATGACCCTGATCCCGACCCAGGCCGACAAGCTGGGCGGAGAACTCGGCACATTCCTGCGCGATACCATGCTACCCGCGCTGTACGCGGAGATGGACAAGCGCGGCTGGCCTACGTGTCCGTACGTGAATCCGCTCAAGGACAGCCCGGATGACGGGATCGCCGACTTCCTCGAGACGGCGCGCTTCTCGACGGGTTACGCGGCGCTGCACGACACGATCGGCTTCATGCCCGAGACGCACATGCTGAAACCGTTCGCCGACCGCTATCACTCGATGCGCGCGCTCGTCGAGACGGCGCTGGACTTCACGATCGCCAACGGCGACAGGATCGTGCAGATGCGCCGTGCCACGCGCGCGGCCGGCCGCACGCGCCGCGAATGGCCCGTGCACTGGGCGATGGACGAGGCGAATCCGTCCACGTTCCGTTTCAAAGGCTATGCGGCCAAGTACAAGGCCAGCGTCCTCGGCGACTACCAGCGCCTGTACTACGACCGCAACGAGCCGTTCGAGCGCGACATCGCGCACTACAACCGCTTCCCGGCCGACGTCGTCGTGCCGGCGCCGACAGCCTACGTCGTGCCGCAGCAATGGCGCGAAGCGATCGAGCGCCTGCGCTGGAACGGCGTCAGGCTGGAGCGCGTGGAAGCCGAGCGCACGCAGGAAGTGTCGGTGTACCGCATCGCGGCCCTGACGACGCGTCCGCATGCGTATGAAGGCCACATGTTCCACGACGACGTGCAGCTGGAGCGCGTGCGCGAGACCGTCACGATCCGCGCCGGCGACTACCTCGTCCCGCTGGACCAGGACCAGGCCCGCTACGCCGTCGAGACGCTGGAACCGCAGGCCCACGACAGCTTCTTCCGCTGGGGCTTCTTCAACAGCGTGCTGGAAAAGAAGGAAGCGTATTCGGACTACGTGTTCGAGGACGAGGCCGAGCGCCTGCTGGCCGCCGAGCCGGAGCTGGCCGCGAAGTTCGGCGCCTGGAAGGCCGCGCATCCGGACCTGCTGCAGGACCAGGGCGCGGTGCTCGACTTCATCTTCGCCAACTGCGCGCGCTGGCGCGAGCCGGAGTGGCGCCGTTATCCGGTCTTCATGATCGACTGATTTACTGGGGGAGAAAAAATGAACTACAAGATCGCCGCCGCGCTGGCGCTGCTGGGCGCGGCATCCGCGGCATCGGCCGCGCCGGGCGCGGGCCAGACCTATTTCGAACAGAACTGCGCCAGCTGCCACACGGCCGATGCCGGCATGGCGTCGCGCGCGGGGCCGCCGCTGTTCAACCTCGTGGGCCGCAAGGCCGGTTCGGCGCCGGGCTATAACTACACGGATGCGCTGTCGAAGGCCGGCGCCGCCGGCAAGACGTGGACGCGCGCGGAGCTCGACGTCTTCCTGCGCGACCCGGCGAAGGACGTGCCGGGCACCGCGATGCCGATCGGGATCGCGGATGCGAAAGCACGCGCCGCCGTGATCGATTACCTGGCCGCGCAAAGTGGCACGACTGCTGCACCGAAAGCCGCCGCCGCGACGGGCGCACGCGCGGGCGCGTGGACCGACGACAAGCCGGGCGACGTGCATCACATCACGGTCGACCAGCTGGTCGCACCGTTTGCCAGCGAGAGCGCGGGGAATGGGCCCAAGCTCCAGAAGCGTCCGGACGGCGCGCTGCCGGCCGTGCCGAAAGGCTTCAAGGTCGGCATGCTGGCCGAAACGGGCAAGGCGCGCCATGCGCTGCGCGCGCCGAACGGCGACATCATCCTGGCCGATTCCGGCAAGGGCGAAGTCCGCATCCTGCGCCTGTCCGCCGATGGCGCCAAGGTGGGCACGGACAGCGTGTTCGCAACAGACCTGTCGCGCCCCTACGGCCTTGCGCTGTGGCCGGCCGCGAATCCGAAATACCTGTACGTGGCCAACGCGAATTCCGTCGTGCGCTTCCCGTACGCCGCGGGCGACCTGAAAGCGAAGGGCAAGCCCGAGACGATCGTCGACAAGATCGTCGACGGCCTGGGCAACCACATCACGCGCTCGCTCGCGTTTTCGCAGGATGGCAAGACCCTGTTCGTCTCGGTCGGCTCGGCCACCAACGTCGGCGAAGGCATCGGCGCCAAGCCGCCGCAGCCGCTCGCGCAATGGGAAGCGGCGCACGGCCTGGGCGGCACGTGGAACCAGGAGACCGACCGCGCCACCGTGCTCGCGTTCGACCCGGACGGCAAGAACCGCCGCAACTACGCGAACGGCCTGCGCAACTGCGTGGGCATGTTCGTGCATCCGGACACGGGCGACCTGTATTGCAGCGTCAACGAGCGCGACGAACTGGGCGACAACCTGCCGCCCGACTACGTCACGCGCGTGAAGCGCGGCGGCTTCTACGGCTGGCCGTGGTACTACCTGGGCGCGCACGAAGACCCGCGCCTGAAGGGCGTCCGCCCGGACCTGAAGGACAAGGTCATCGTGCCCGACACGCTGATCCAGGCGCACTCCGCGCCGCTGGGCATGACCGTGTACCACGCCCCGGCGGGCGCGAAGCACGCGTTCCCGAAAGAGTACGACGGCGACATCTTCCTGGCGCTGCACGGCTCGTGGAACCGCGGCATCCGCACCGGCTACAAGGTCGTGCGCGTAATGATGAAGAACGGCGTGCCGACGGGTCAGTACCAGGACTTCATGACCGGCATGGTGCTGTCCGACCGCGACGTATGGGGCCGTCCGGCCGCCGTGACGGTGGCGGCGGATGGCGCGCTGCTCGTGGTCGATGACGGCGGCGGCGTCGTGTGGCGGATCGTCCCGGCGGACAAGCCTTGAGGGCCGCGGTCGCGGCGCTCGTCCTGGCGGGCGTCTCCCACGCGCACGCGCATGTGAACACCTCGGTGCCGCAGACGCCGGATGCATGGCGCCAGGCCGCCGTCCAGGATATCGAGGAAGCGGTCCGGATCACGCTCGCCAACCATCCCGGCGCGCATGACCCGGCCAATCCGCGCTTCCGCGCGAATCTCGAGAACGCGCGGCAGCAGGGCCTGGCGCTGGCCGCGCGGGTGGACAGCGCGGCCGGCTACCGTGCCGCGCTCCAGCGCTTCAACGTGACGATCGGCGACGGGCATGCGGGCCTGTACGCGAACCTCGACGCCGCAACGCTGCCGGTCGCGCGCTGGCCCGGATTCGTCACTGCGTGGCGCGGCACCGGCTTGTACGTGGTGGCGGCGGAAGACGGCGGTCCGCCCGCCGGCGCGCGCGTCGAATCCTGCGACGGCAAGCCGGTGGAAGACCTGATCCGGCAGAACGTGTTCGCGTTCGATGGCCAAGTGAACGAGCCTGGCCACTGGTGGTCGCGGGCGCACAAGGTCTTCGTCGACTACGGCAATCCGTTCGTCACGGTGCCCCGGCGCTGCCGCTTCACGGCGGGCGGCAAGACCGTCGAACTGGACCTGGCATGGCAGCCGAAGAGCGAGCGGATGGACCGGGCGCTGGCCGAGAGCTACAACGGCAAGACGCTGGACGTCGGCTTGACGGAGCCGCGCAAGGGCCTGTTCTGGGCCGCGATGCCCACGTTCATGCCGGACGACAAACAGCGCGAGGCCTACCGCGCCATGGTGCGCGCCGTCGAAACGGGGCGCCAGCGCTTCCTCGATGCCGATGCCGTCGTCATCGACCTGCGCCAGAACCAGGGCGGCTCGTCGGTCTGGAGCCGCACGTTCGCCGAGGCGTTGTGGGGCAAGGACCGCGTGCAGCGGCGCCTGGCGGCTCGGTCCGCGCGGACCGAGGTGTGGTGGCGCGCGTCGCAGGGCAATGCCGACCATCTTGCCGGCCTCGTCGAGCAGTTTACGCGCGAGGGGCAGGTGGAAAGCCTGGAATGGGCAAAGGAGAAAAGCACCGGCCTGCATGCGGCGCTGGCGCGCGGCGATACCTGGTACGTCGAGAAGGACGGCACGCCAGGGACGCCGGATGCCGACCTGCCGACGGACCCGCCGGCGTTTACGCGACCCGTGTACGTGATCGTGCCCGGCCAGTGCGCGAGTGCCTGTCTCGACGCGCTCGATGCGTTCACGCGCTTTCCGAACACGAAGCTGATCGGCGCGCCGAGCAGCTCCGACTCCACCTACATGGAAGTGCGGTGGCAAAAGGTCGCATCCGGCCTGGCCCTGGTCGTCATCCCGAACAAGATGTACGTGAACCGGCCGCGCGCGAACGGGCAGGGCTACCCGCCGGCGATCTACGTGAACGATCCGGTGTGGTCCGTCGACGTGTTCCGGAAGGTCGTGGAGGACGACCTGGCGCGCTGAGCGAAAAAAACCGGGGCACGCCCCGGTTTTTCGTTATTTGCTCTCGGCGATCCAGCGATCGACCTTCTTTTCCAGCAGCGCCAGCGGCAGCGTGCCTTCGCCGAGCACGATCTCGTGGAACTTGGGCAGGCTGAATTTCGGGCCGAGTGCCTTCTCCGCGCGGGCGCGCAGTTCCTGGATCTTCAGCGCGCCGATCTTGTAGCCCAGCGCCTGCGCCGGCCACGCCATGTAGCGTTCGGTCGCATTGCGCGCGTCCGCTTCCGTGTAGCCCAGCGTCTCGCGCATGTACTGGATCGACTGCTCGCGCGTCCAGCCCTTCGCGTGCATGCCCGTGTCGACGACGAGGCGCACCGCGCGCAGCATCTCGTCGTTCAGGTGGCCGAAGTAATCCTCGGGCTTGTCGAACAGGCCCATCTCCTTGCCCAGCGTCTCGGCGTACAGCGCCCAGCCTTCCGTGAACGCGTTGTTGCCGCCGAACTTGCGGAAGTTCGGCAGGCCCAGCTCCTGCATCAGCGCGATGTGGAAGTGGTGGCCCGGCTGGCCCTCGTGCAGGAACAGCGTGACCATGCCCGTGCTGCCGTACTGCTTAGGGTCGTTCACGACGGACCAGAACACGCCCGGACGCGATCCATCGACCGCCGGCGGCGTGTAGTGGTCGGACGCGGTCGCGCGCGACAGTTCCGGTTCCAGGCGCAGGTCGAGCGGCGTCTTCGGACGCAGCGAGAACAGCGCCGGCAGTTTCGCCTGCAGCACCGTGTTCAGGTGGCGGTAGACGTCGATGATCTCGCCCTCGGTCTTGAACGGCTTGTACTTCGCCTGTTCCGACACCCACACCGGCAGGCCGGCGGCGGGGCCGTTGTAGCCCATCTTGGGACCGATGCGCGCGAACTCGCCCTGGATGCGCGCGACTTCCCGCAAGCCGATCTGGTGGATCTGCTCCGGCTGCAGGTCGGTCGTCGTCTGGCTCGCCACGCGCGCGAGGTACCAGTCCATTCCCTGCGGAAGCGCGCTCCAGCCCGTGCTCGTGCGGCAGGCCGGCAGGTAATCGTGTTCGATGAAGTCGGCCAGGCGCTTCAACGCCGGATTCAGCTTGGCGTCGATGGTGCTGCGATACGCGGCCGTCAGCTTCTTTTTATCCGCATCCGAAAACGCGGCCGGGAAGTTCTTCACGGGCGAGTAGTAGATGCTGTCCTCGGCCTTCGCGGCCACCAGTTGCTTGAACTGGGGCAGGGCGGCCTCCATGATCGCCTTCGGCTGCACGATCCCGCGCTTCATCCCTTCGCGCATGTTGGCGATGGCCTGGTCGATCCACGGGCCGAGCTGGTTCAGGCGGCTCAGGTAAGCCTGGTAATCCTTCACGGTGGCCAGCGATTGCGCCTGCTGGCCGCTGCTGTAGTTCGCGAGCGTGACGGGCAGGGCGTCCATCTGGTTCAGCGGCAGCAGGTGCTCGGGGAACGGCTCGAAGCGCAGCGCGGTCTTCAGTTCGTAGTCGAGGATGTCGTAGCTCGTCTGGTCGCGCTGGGCGAGGCCGTCGCGGCGGATCGCGTGCAGGCGTTTCAGGTAGCCCTTGTACAGCGCGAACTGGTGCGCGCGGTTCTTCGGTGCGATCGACATGCCGATCTGGTCGGGGAAGCGGTTGTCGCCGCTTTCGCCGGCGGAGACGGGGTCGAAGCGCGCCTGCGCGTCCCAGTATTCGTCGGCCAGTTGATTCAGCTGTTTCGATGCGGCGCTGGCGTTCGTGGCGCCGGCGGTGGGCTTGGCCGCGGTGTCGGCGGCGAGGGCCGGCGCGCAGGCGATGAGGCAGGCGGCGGCGAGGGTGCCCAGGGTAAGGGTCTGTTTCATGATGTTTGAACGATGTGAAAGAAGCGGCGCCAAGGATACTCCCGGCACCGCCCGAGGCCCAGTCTTTACGGGCGATCTTTAATAATTGGCCAGCGGCGCCAGCTGCCCGCCCTTGAAGGTGTAGACCGTGACGGCCGTCTTCTTCAGGTTGCCGCTCGCATCGTAGCCGTACGTGCCGGCCACGCCCAGGTAGGTCATCGTGTGCAGCTGCTTGCCGACGGCCGCGGCGTCCGTCGTGTTCGCGGCCTGCATGGCCTTCGCGATGAACATCGTCTGGTCGTAGAACGCGGGCGCGTACACGTCCGGGTCGCGCTGGTAGCGCTGTTTGTAGCGTGCCTTGAACGCGGGGCCGCCCGCCTGCTTGTCGAGCGTGGCGCCGGCCTGCGCGCACATCACGTTCTCGCCGACGGCGTCGCCGCCCAGCTTGGCCATCTCGGGGCTGCACAGCGTATCGCCGCCCAGCAGGCGCACGTTCGCCATGCCCAGCTGCTTCATCTGGCGCGCCATCGGGGCGCCCTGCGGCGCGTAGCCGCCGAAGAATATGGCGTCCACTTTCTTCGCGCGGAACGCGGTGAGGATGGCGGAAAAGTCGCTGGCCTTGTCGTTCGTGAATTCGCGGCCGACGACGGTCACGCCGGAGGCGCGCGCCTGCTTCGCGAATTCGTCGGCGATGCCCTGGCCGAACGCGGTGCGGTCGTCGATCACGCCGACGGTTTTGATCTTGAGTTCCTTCGCGGCGTACGACGCCATCGAGCTGCCTACCTGCGAATCGCTGGCGACGATGCGGAACACGTTCGGGTAGCGCGCCTGGGTGATCTTGGGGCTCGTGCCCACGGTCGACATCAGGATGCCGGCATCGTTGTAGACGCGCGACGCGGGGATCGCCACGCCCGAGTTGTACGGGCCGAGCACGAACTTGACGCCGGCGTCGGCGAACTTCTGCGCGACGCTCACGCCGGCTTTCGGGTCGCCCTGGTCGTCTTCGGACAGCAGTTCGAATTTCAGCGTCTTGCCGCCCACCTTGAGCTTTTGCGCGTTGAGTTCTTCGACCGCGAGGCGCACGCCGTTCTCGTCGTCCTTGCCGGCAAAGGCGTTGGAACCCGACAGCGGGCCGCTCACGCCGATACGCACGACCTGGTCCTGGGCGAGCGCGGTGGTCCCGGTCGCGAGCAGGATCGCCGCCAGCGCCACGGTTTTCAATGTTGATGCCATTCGTTTGTCTCCGTTGTAGTCAACGGGCGCCATCATCGCACGATCGCGCGGGCGTGCAAACAGCTTACGCGGGCAGCCCGTGCGAGATCAGTTCCAGCGGCAGCGCGGTGGTGCACTTGATCTGCTCCATCGAGAACGCGGAGGAGACGCCGGACAGTTGCGCGGTGCGGATCAGTTTTTTGTAGAAGCGGTCGTAGCCGTCGATGTCGGTCGTGACGACCTTCAGCAGGTAGTCGACGTCGCCGCTCATGCGGTGGAATTCCAGGACTTCCGGCAGCGCGATGACGGCGGAGGCGAAGCGCTCCAGCCATTTTTCGTCGTGCTCGTTGGTGCGCACGCTGACGAACACCGTCACGGGCAGGCCGACCTTGTGCCGGTTGACGATGCTCACCCGGCTCTCGATGTATCCCTCTTCCTCCAGGCGTTTGACGCGTTTCCAGCAGGGGGTGCTGGAGAGCCCGACCTTTTCGCTCAGGCCGGAAATCGACAGCGTGGCGTCGGCCTGCAGGGCCGCCAGGATCGCGCAGTCGTATTTGTCGAGTGAATTCATCTTGTCCATCGCACGGTCTCTAGAATGTTCGTTCTTCAGCCTAGGAAAAATCAAAGATTCTTTAGTACGTCATTTTCGGCACCAAACCGTAACATATTACTCAACAATCGCGCTGCTGGCGCATTTATTTTTGGACTTTTAGCAATTATTTTATGGCCCCCGACCTCTACCTCGACGCAAACGCCACTTCGCCAGTGCTGGCTTCCGCAATCGCCGCCGCGGTCGAGGCGATGGAGGCCTCGTTCGGCAATCCGAGCAGCAGCCACGCCACCGGCCTGCGCGCCAAATGCATCCTCGACACGACCCGTGCGTGCGCCCGCCGCGTGCTCGGCGCCGGGCCGGGCCGGGTGCTGTTCACAAGCGGCGCCACGGAAGGCATCCAGACCGCGGTGCTGTCGGCTTTATGCGCCGTGCGCGAACGCCGCGCCGCCGGGGAGGACTGCGGCGACCTGCTGGTCTATGGCGCCACCGAACACAAGGCCGTGTCGGAAAGCCTCGCGCACTGGAACCGCCTGCTCGGCACCGGGCTCACCTTGCAGGCGCTGCCCGTCGATGCCGCCGGACGCCATCGCCTGGACGTCCTGCGCGACCTGGCGCCGCGCGCCGCGCTGGTCTGCACGATGGCGGCCAACAACGAGACGGGCGTCATCTCCGACCTGGACGGCATCGCCCGCGTGCTGCGCGCGAGCGGATCGAAAGCCTACTGGATGGTCGACTGCGTGCAGGCGCTGGGCAAGCTGCCGCTCGACCTGGCGAACACGCGCATCGACTACGCGCCGTTCTCCGGCCATAAACTGCATGCGCCGAAAGGCATCGGCATCCTGTACGTGCGCGACGGCGCGCCGTACACGCCGCTGATGATCGGCGGCGGCCAGGAAGGCGGGCAGCGCTCCGGCACCGAAAACATGGCCGGCATCGCCGCCCTCGGCGCCGTGCTGGCCGCACTGGAAGACGGCACGACGTTCCGCACGCACGCCGAGCTGGCCGCCATGCGCGACCGTCTTGCGGCCGCGCTGCGCGACGCGTTTCCCGGCATCGTCTTCAATGCCCCGTTCGAACACACCCTGCCGACCACGCTGAATGTCGCCGTGCCCGGCGTCTCCAGCAAGGACCTGCTTGACCTGTTCGATGCGGCCGGCGTGCGCGTCAGCGCGGGGTCGGCCTGTTCCGCCGCCAAGGCCGCACCCAGCTACGTGCTGGACGCGATGGGCCTGTCCGAGTGGCGCAGCGGCGGTGCCGTGCGCCTGTCGATCGGGCCCCTCGCGGACGACGCGTTCATCGACGCCGCCTGCGCGCGCATCCGCCGCTGCGGCGACGCGTTGCGCGCGTCGCCGCTCAAGGGCGATCAACTTCGCGGCAACCCGGGCGTGATGCAGGTCAGCGGCGACGGGCGGCATGGCTGGATCGTGTTCGATGCCGAAACCTGCGTCGCGATCGATCCGCCGCCCGGGCAGCTTGAGCGCATCGCCGCGCTCGCGCGCGACGCGGGCCTGCGCATGGAGGAATTCGACGCTGCGGAGCGCGCCGCCGTCGCGCTGGACGACGGCAGTCATGCGCCCTGCATGACCATCGGCGGCGCCGTGCTGGCCCGTTTGCCGGATGGCTGGCTGCTGGGCGACGCGCAAGACGGCCGCTTGCCGCGCACGGCCGTGCGCCATGTCTTCGGCGCCGTCGACGCCGCGCGCCTGGCGCAGGTCGCGCACGATACGGCCGTCATCTGCCACGGCACCGACGTCGACGGCCTGGCCTGCGCCACGCTGGGAGCCGTCCGCGACGCCGGTGCGCCCGGCCAGCTGCACCCGGACACGCTGGACGTGTTCCTGCGCCGCCACGCGGACGCGCTGCTCGTCGACGTGCGCGAAGCCGGCGAAGCTGCAGCGGGTGCGATGACCTTGCACGGCCGCGCGGCGCAGCACGTGCCGCTGTCGCGCCTCGCCGAGCATCTGCCGGGGTGGTTGTCCGATCCGCCCCGGCCGATCGTGTTCGTCTGCCGCAGTGGGAACCGTAGCGCGAAGGCCGCCCAGTGCCTGCGCCGCGCGGGACATGCGCAGGCGTGGACCCTCGTGGGCGGGCTCGCGCTGGCGTAAGACATACCGATCGTCAACGAGCGTTCGCTAACGCACAGTTTCCAGACACCTGATTGCTTAGCATGGCGGCAGCCGTGCGCCCTCGTCTTCACGCTGTATCCGAATGGTCGCGTCCCGCGTCAGCCGGCGGTCGGTTGCGCACGCCACCATGAGGTCTCTGTTGAAAGAAGAAAAAGCGCTGCCGCCCGCAGCCGCCGGCGTCGCCGACGATGACGCCCCGCTGCGCGCCGAACTGTTTACTGCCGCCCAGATGGCCGTCCACGGCCGCCGCCTCGCCGCGCGCCATCAACTGGCCGACCAGGCGGGCAGCGACCACCTGCTGGATCGCCTGGACGACAATGCCGCCGTCATCGCCGACGCCTGCGCCGGCCTCTCCCGCGCGGCCCGTGCCGGCGTGCGCCTGCCGCCGGCGGCCGAAGCGCTGCTCGACCACGCCTGGCTGATCGACGACCACGTCCGCCTCGCGCGCCGCCACCTCCCCGACGACGATTGCCGCGCGCTGCCCTGTTTGCAGGACGCTGAAGCGCGGGGCAATCCGCGCGTGTACCAGCTGGCGCTGGACGTGATCGCGCATGGCGACGGCCGGCTGGACGCGGAAAGCCTGGCACGCTTCGTCGCCGCCTACCAGGAAGGCGCGCCGCTGGCGCTGGCGGAACTGTCGGCACTGCCGGTCATGCTGCGCCTCGCGCTGATCGAGAACCTGCGCCGCCTCGCCGTGCGCCAGGCCGACACCCGCCGCCAGCGCGTGCAGGCCAACCGCTGGGCCGACCGCATGACGGCCAGGGCCGAGGAGCGCCCCGGCGACCTGATCCTCGTCGTGGCCGACATGGTGCGCGACGTGCAGCCGATGAGTTCCGGCTTCGTGGCCGAACTCGCGCGCCGGCTGCAGGGCCGCGGCGGTCCGCTCACGCAGGCCTTGCAATGGATCGCCACGCGCCTCGCGGACGAAGGCCGCACGATCGACCAGGCCATGCAGGCCGACGTCACGCAGCAGGCCGCCGACGACGTCTCGGTCGCGCATTCCATCGCCAGCCTGCGCCTGCTGGGCAGCATGGACTGGCGTGAATTCGTCGAGACGATGAGCGCCGTCGAGCAGGCGCTGCGCGGCGACCCGGCCGGCGTCTACGGCCGCATGGACGGCGCCACGCGCGACCATTACCGCCACGTGGTCGGGCGCCTCGCGCGCCAGGGCGGAAGGCGCGAGATCGAAGTGGCGACGGAGGCGCTGGCGCTGGCGGCGGAAGGGCATGACGCGCGCCGGCGCCACGTGGGCCACTACCTGGCCGGCGAAGGGCTGTCCTTGCTGAAGCAGCGCCTGAACATGCGTCCCGGCCGCGTACGGGCGCTGCCGGCCTGGCTGGGCGCCGCCGGCGCGTGCACCGCGGCGTTCGCGGGGGCGGCCGTCGTCCATGCGGCACAGGATGGCGCCGGCCCCGCGCTGCTCGTCGCGATCGGCCTGCTGGGTGCTCTCGGTGCGAGCCGGCTCGCGCTGGCCCTCGTCGACCTGATGGCCGCGCGGCTCGTCGCGCCGGCGCCGCTGCCGCGCATGGATTTCGGCGCCGGCATCCCGCCCGACGCCCGCGCCATCGTCGTCGTGCCCGCGCTGCTGTACAGCCGCGACAACGTGACGGCCCTCGTCGAGGCACTGGAGGTGCACTACCTCGCCAACCGCGACCCGCATGTGCGCTTCTGCCTCCTGACCGACCTGCCCGACGCGCCGCAGCAAGAGGTGTTCGGCGATGCCGACCTGGTCGAGCAGGCGCGCGCCGCCATCGCCGCGCTGAATGCGAAACACGGAGAACACCGGCCATTCCTGCTGCTGCACCGCCAGCGCACGTGGAGCGACGGCGAGGGCGCATGGATCGGCCGCGAGCGCAAGCGCGGCAAGCTGGAAGACCTGAACGCGTTCCTGCTGCGCGGCGAGCGCGCGCCGTTCGCCGTGATCGAAGGCCCCGTCGACGGCCTGGACGAGATCCGCTACGTGATCACGGTGGACGCCGAGACCCGGCTGCCGCGCGACGCCGCCCGCGCCCTCGTCGCGACGATGGCGCATCCGCTGAACCACCCCGTGCTCGACGACGCGGGCCGGCGCGTGGTGGCCGGCCACGGCGCGCTGCAGCCGCGCGTGACGGCCGCGCTGCCGCCGGAACATGCGTCGCGCTACGAACGCCTGTGCGGCGGCGGCGCACCCGGCATCGACCAGGACCTGTTCGGCGAAAGCACGTTCGCGGGCCAGGGCATCTACGACCTGGCCGCGTACGACCGTGTGCTGCGCGGACGCCTGCCGGAGGACCGCGTGCTGTCGCACGACCTGCTGGAAGGCTGCTACCTGCGTGCCGGCCGGCCCGCCGACGCCCACCTCGTGGCGCCGTGCCCGGCGCGCTACAGCGACGACGTCGCCCGCCGCCATCGCGCGATCCGCGGCGACTGGCAACTGGCCGGTTGGCTGCGCGACCGCGTGCCGCGGGCGGACGGCAGCCGCGAAGCGAATCCGTTGCCGCCGCTGGCGCGCTGGACCCTGTTCGACAGCCTGCGCCGCAGCCTCGTCGCGCCCGCGCTGTGCATCCTGCTGGTGCTGTGCTGGGCGCTGCTGCCGGCGCCCCCGTTCTGGAGCGCGGCCGTGCTGGCCGTGTTCTTCGTGCCGTTCGCGCTGCGCACGCTCGTCGCCCTGGCCGACAAGCCGCACGACGCCGCGCCCGGCGCGCACCTGCTTCATTGCGCGCACGACGCGCGCATCGGCCTGTATCACGCGCTGCTGGATACGGCCTTCCTGCCGCACGAGGCCAGCTACAGCGTGGACGCGATCGCGCGCGGCGCGTGGCGCATGCTCGTGTCGAAACGGCACCGCCTGGAATGGCGCGCGCCCAGCCTGTCGCGCTCCAGCACGGACATGGAGTCGAACTGGCAGAACATGTGGTTCGCGCCCGCGTTCGCGGTGGGCGTCGCCGTGCTGCTCAGCTTTGCGAACCCGCTGGCGCTGTTCGCGGCCGCGCCCCTGCTGTTGCTGTGGTTCCTGTCGCCCGTGGTGGCGTGGTGGGTCAGCCTGCCGGCCGCGCGTCACGCACCGCACCTGGCGGACGCGCAACGCCGCTTCCTGCGCACGACGGCGCGCCGCACGTGGGCATTCTTCGAGGACCACGTCACGGCGGAGGAGAACTGGCTGCCGCCGGACCATGTGCAGGAACATCCGGCCCCCGTCGTGGCGCACCGCACGTCGCCCTCGAGCATGGGCCTCGCGCTGCTGGCCAACGTGACGGCCTGGGATTTCGGCTATGCCGCCACGGGCGACCTGCTGGCGCGCACGCGCGCGACACTCCAGACGATGGGCCGGCTGGAGCGCCGGCGCGGCCATTTCCACGACGGGTACGATACGCGCACGCTGGAACCGTTGTCCGCGTCGATCGCTGGCAGCGGCAACCTGGCGGCCCACCTGCTCACGCTCGCCACCGGCCTGGAACGGCTGGCCGACGAGCCCATCGCCTCCAGCCGCGCGCTGGACGGCATCCGCGACACGCTGGACGTCGTCGAAGACCACGCGGTATCGTCCGCGCCCGCCGTGCGCGCGGCGATCGCCGCGCTGCGCCTGCACCTGACGCCGGAGCGTTGCCGCACCGCGGGCACCTTGCCGGGCCTCGCCGATTGCCTGCAGGCGCTGGCGCGCCACGCCGAGGCGCTGTGTGCCGCCGTGCCGGACGACGCCGATGCGCACGTACGCGACTGGGCCGGCAGGCTGGCGCGGCAGGCGGCGGCCGCGCACGCGGACCTGCTGGCGATGGCGCCGTGGATGCGCGTCGTGCAGGAATACGTGATCGATTCGAGCCTCACGCGCATCCCGACCGTGCGCGAGCTGGCCGGCTTCGGCATGAAGGCGCCCGGCGACGGCCTGGAGCCGGACGAGCGCACGCGCCAGCTGCTGCTCGCGGGCCTCGTCGAGGAAGGCAGCGCCAACGCGCGCGCGCGCCTGGAAGAGATCGAACAGCTGGCCCGCGCCGCGCGCGCGTGCGCCGACATGGACCTTGGCCTGCTGGCCGACGAAGATCCGGGATTGCTCGCATCGGATGCGCGCCTGGCCATCTTCACCGGCATCGCGCGCGGCCAGCTCCCGCAGGAACACTGGTACGCGCTGGGCCGCCAGTTGTGCCGCGCGTACGGCCAGCAAATGCTGCTGTCCTCGAGCGGCGCGCTGGACGAGTACCTGGCGCCGCTGCTGGTGATGCCGACGTACCGCGACACGCTGCTGGACCGGACGTACCGCGGCATCGTCCACGCGCAGGCCGAATACGGCCGCCGCCGCGACGTGCCGTGGGGCTTTGCGGCATCCGGCTGCAACGCGATGGACGCCGCGCTGCACTACCAGGTCCGCGCCTTCGGCGTACCCGGGGCGGGCACGCAGCGGACGGCGGGCGAGGACCTCGTCGTCGCGCCGTACGCCGCGATGCTGGCCTTGATGGTCGAGCCGGAGCGCGCCTGCGCCAACCTGGAACGCATGGCGCAGCTGGGCTTCGCGGGCCGCTACGGTTTTTATGAAGCCGTCGACTACACGCCGGCGCGGCGGCCCGCGGGCCAGGCGTATGCCGTCGTGCGCGCGTTCATGGCGCACCACCAGGGCATGGGTTTCCTTGCGCTGTCTTGTTTGCTGCACGACCGGCCCATGCAGCGCCGCTTCGCCGCCGAACCGCAGTTCCAGGCCGCGTTGCCGCTGCTGCAGGAGCCGGCGCCGCCAGCGGGCACGGGGCGGCACGTGGAGACCGGTGATGTGCGCCAGCCGGCAACGGCGACCGATACGACCGCGCGCACGGTGACGCGGCCGGATACCGCGCCGCAGGACGTGCAACTGCTGTCCAACGGCCGCTACCACGTGATGGTGACGGCGGGCGGCGCCGGCTACAGCGCCTGGCGCGACCAGGCCGTCACGCGCTGGCGCGGGGATCCGACCGCCGACGACAGCGGCCATGTGTGCTACGTGCGCGACGTGGACAGCGGCGCCGTGTGGTCGAACGCGTGGCGGCCCACGCTGGCGCGTCCCGAGCATTACGAAGCCCGGTTCTCCGAAGGGCGCGCGGCATTCCGCCGGCGCGACCACGGCATCGAACTGCACACGGAAATCACCGTCGCGCCCGACGACGACGTCGAACTGCGCCGCCTGCGTATCGCCAACCGGACGGGCGCAACGCGCACCATCGAGCTGGCGAGTCATGCGGAGGTGGTGCCGGCAGCCGTGCAGGTGGAGATCCTGGCGGAGCAGGGCGCCATCCTGTGCACGCGCGATCGGCAATGGCTGCTGAACGTGATGACGGTGCACGGCGCGGACGCACCCGCGGCGCAGTTCGGGACGGACCGCGCCACGCCCGATCCGGCGCTGGCGATCCGCCGCATCGTCACGCTGGCGCCGCACCAGGAAGCGACGGTCGACGTCGTGCTGGGCGTGGCGGAGACGCGCGACCACGCGCTGCGCCTGATCGACAAATACAGCGACCGCCACGTGGCCGACCGCGTGCCCGAACTCGCCTGGACCCATGGCCAGGTCATGCTGCGCCAGTTGAACGCGAACGAGACGGACGCCCAGCTGTATGCGCGCCTGGCCGGCAGCGTGCTGTATCCGCAGCCCGCGCTGCGCGCCGATCCGGCCGTCATCGCGCGCAACCAGCGTGGCCGCGCCGACCTGGAAGCGCTCGGCATTCCGGGCGACCGTCCCCTCGTGCTGCTGCACCTGCGCGACGCCGCGAACCTCGACCTCGCGCGCCAGCTGGTCCAGGCGTACACGTGGTGGCGGGCGAAAGGGCTCGCCGCGAACCTCGTGATCTGGTGCGACGGCCCGGCGGCGCTGCACGACGAGGTTGCGCACCTGCCCGGCGCGGGCGGCGTGTTCTTGTGCGCGTCCGAGCAACTGACGATGGAAGACCGCATGCTGATGCAGGCCGTGGCGCGCGTGGTCCTGGCGGACGGGCAGGGCAGCCTCGCCGAACAACTGCGCCGTGCGGCCGCGCGCAAGGTGGAGCTGCCGCCGGCGCTCGTGCCGGCGGCACAGCCGGCGCAGTACGAACCGGACGCGCCGGCCGTGCCGGAACTCGTGTTCGGCAACGGCATCGGCGGCTTTACGGCCGACGGGCGCGAATACGTCATCCGCACGGGTGCGGGCCGGCACACACCCGCACCCTGGGTCAACGTGCTGGCGAGCCCGATGTTCGGCACGGTGATCTCGGAGAGCGGCCAGGCGTACAGCTGGAACCAGAACGCCCATGAATTCCGCCTGACGCCGTGGGGCGGCGGCGAAGTGTTTTATCTGCGCGACGAACAGACGGGGGTATTCTGGTCGCCCACGGCGCTGCCGGCGCCGTCCGGCGGCGACCACGTCACGCGCCACGGCTTCGGCTACAGCGTGTTCGAGCACGCGGCGCACGGCATCCGCAGCGAGCTGCTGGCGTATGTGGCGCTGGACGCGCCGCTGAAGCACATCGTGCTCAAGCTGCGCAACGAGGGGACCACGCCGCGGCGCCTGTCCGTCACGGGCTACGTGGAATGGGTGCTGGGCGAGCTGCGCGCGGAATCCGCGCCGCACGTGGTGACGGAACAGGATCCCGTCAGCGGCGCGCTGTTCGCCCGCAATGCGTGGAACGGGGATTTCGCCGGCCGCGTCGCGTTCTTCCACCTCGATGCCGAGCACGTGGCGTTTACCTGCGACCGCGCGGAATTCATCGGCCGCGACGGCAGCCTCGCCCATCCCGCCGCGCTCCGGCGCACGACGCTGTCGGGCCGCAGCGGCGCCGCGCTGGATCCGTGCGCGGCGCTGCAGACCGTCGTCGACCTGGCGCCGGGCGAGGAGCAGGAACTCGTGTTCATGCTGGGTGTGGGCGGACGCCGCAACCTGGACGCCACCGGCATGGTCCAGCGCCACAGCGGGCTGGCAGCGGCCGCCGCCGACCTGGCGCGCGTGCGCGACTTCTGGGACGACACGCTGGGCGCCGTCCGCATCGAGACGCCGGAGCCGGCGCTCGACGTGCTCGCCAACGGCTGGTTGATGTACCAGGCGATCGCGTGCCGCATGTGGGCGCGCACGAGCCATGACCAGTCGGTCGGCGCGTACCGCTTCCGCGACCAGCTGCAGGATGCGATGGCCGCCGTGCACGTGCGTCCGGAACTGCTGCGCGACCACATCCTGCTGTTTGCCGGCCACCAGTTCGTCGAAGGCGACGTGCAGCGCTGGTGGCATCCGCCGACCGGACGCGGCGAGCGCACGTCCAGCCCCGACGACGCCCTGTGGCTGCCGCTCGCCGTGCACCGCTATGTCGGCGTCACGGGCGACTACGCGCTGCTGGACGAGATCGCGCCGTTCATCGAAGGCCGCGTGCTCAAGCAGGACGAGGCGGCGTATTGCGACCTGCCGGTCCGTTCGCAGGAGCAGGCCAGCATCTACGAACACTGCGTGCGCGCGCTGCGCCGCGCCCTCGTGTTCGGCCCGCACGGCCTGCCGCCCGGCGGCAGCGGCGAGAGCGTCAGGCTCGGGTTCTTCCTGTACGACGCGCTGTGCCGCTTCGCCGAACTCGCCGAGCGCCGCGGCGACTACGGCTTCTGCACGACGTGCCGCAGCGCGGCCCAGGTCCTCGCGCACAACATCGACGGCAACGCGTGGGACGACGCGGGCCGCATCGATGTGGCCACGCAAAGCTGGGCCGTGCTGTCCGGCGCGGCCGACCGGGACCGTGCGCGCAGCGCGATGGACGCGGTGGACGCGGACCTCGTGCGCGACGGCGGCGGCGACCAGGACACGCAGGCGGCGATCTGGGCGGCGATGGCGTTCGCGCACCTGGGCGACACGGAGCGCGCGTGGGCACTGGCGCGCCTGCTCGTTCCGGTCGGGCACGCAGGCACGGCGCCGTATGTGATGACGACAAGCTGGTACGCGGGCTCGGCCGGCTGGATGTATCGGTTGATCGTCGAATCGTTGCTCGGTGTGACGCGAGCCGGCGAAACCCTGACCTTGATGCCACGCCTGCCTGCCGCCTGGGAAGGCTTCCGTCTACACTACCGCTACCGCGGCAGCCAGTACACGATCGCCGTGCGGCGCGCGGACGAGCCGCTGCTCCGTGTGGACGGGGTGGCGCAGCAGGGCAATACGATCGCGCTGGTGGACGACGGCCGGACGCACGAGGTGGAACTGCACGTGGCCAGCCGCCACGACATGGCCGCCCCGGCGCCGCACATGAACTGGACGACCTGCGAAAAGATGCGACCATGAACACGCGACGAGCGCATGCGGTGGCTTTCCTGATCGGGATGGTGAGCACGTCGGCGCACGCCGCCGACTGGAGCGACACGGCGCTCAGCTGGCGCTATGGCCAGCGCTTCCGCGAACCGTTCAATCCGTCCGACATCAAGAAGCACATCTTCGCGCTGACGCATGCGAGCGGCTACAAGTACGGTTCCAATTACTTCAACGTCGACCTGCTGCAGTCCGACCGCAACGATCCCGCGTCGCTGACGCAGGACGAGGGCGCACAGGAGGCCTACGTCGTCTACCGCCACACACTCGATATCGGCGCGTTGCGCGGCGCACCGCTGGCCTACGGTGCCGTCAAGGGCGTGGGCCTCGTGCTGGGCTTCGACTGGAACACGAAGAACGACGTCGGCTACAACTCGCGCAAGCGCATGCTCGTCGCCGGGCCCGCGCTGATGTGGAACGTCCCGGGCTTTCTCAGCACGGGGCTGCTGCTCGTCCACGAAAGCAATGCGCCGAGCGGCGCCTTTCCGCCGATTTCCGGGGTGCGCGGGCGCACCACATACGACATTCACCCGATGTTCTCGGCGAGCTGGGGCATCCCGATCCCCGAAGACTGGGCGCCGGGCTGGGCGTTCGAAGGCTATCTGAACTTCATCGGCGCCAAGGGGCGCGACGAGGTCGGCAACGGCACCGGCGCCGAGACGAACCTCGACATGCAGCTGATGTACGACGTCGGGCCCCACTTCGGCCAGCCGAAGAAACGCTTCCGGATCGGCCTCGAATACCAGTTCTGGAACAATAAATTCGGCAACACGGCCGCCACGACCGGCAACCGGGGCCAGCGTGCCAGCACGCCGATGGTGCGGGCGGAGTATCACTTTTGAAGCCTTTAAAATTTGTCAATAAATTAATATCTAATTGACAATTTTATGAGTCGTGGATCAAGGTCGACGTGCATGCAATTGCAAAAATTGCATCATGAAAACCTCAATCCCCACTCTCTCCCTGGTGCTGGCCGCGGCCGGCGTGTTCAACCCTGCCGTGGCGGCCACGCTCGAACACCGCGAGTTCGAAGCGACCCTGCTCGCGCCGTACCACGGCGAAGCCCGCGACGCGCGCACGTTCACACTCTCGTTCGAGTATCCCGGCCTGCGCGCGCGCCGTCCCGTGACATGGCGCCTGGAGCTTGTCGCGCCGTCCGGCCGCCGCGTCGCGCTGTGGCAGGGGCGGCTGGCGCTGGGCGGCACGCCGCGTGACGTGGCGGTGCGCTGGCCGGGCCTTCTCGCCGGCCGCAAGCCCGCGCCCGGCATCTACCGCGTGCGCCTGCATGCCGTCAGCGGCAGCGAGACGGCCGACCAGGCCTGGGACATCGCCGTCGGCAGCGTGCCGGCGCCCGCGCTGCCCGCCTTTTCTCCATTGCCGACGGGCCGCACACGCATGATGGCCACGCCGGCGCCGGGCGCGCTGCCGTACACGGTCTATTACGGCAACCTGCACAGCCAGACGCGCGACAGCGACGGCGGCGCCCCCGTCGACAACTGCCACGGCGCGCAAGACCCGCAGACGGCGCCCTACGGCCCGGACGCCGCCTACCCGTACGCGCGCAAACATGGCCTGGACATCCTGATGGTCTCGGAGCACAACCACATGTACGACGGCTCGGACGGCACGAACGCGGACGCCGATCCTGCGCAAGCCCGGGCCAGGTACCAGGCCGGCCTGAAGACGGCGCGCGATTACTCCGATGCGAATCCGGGCTTCCTGGCGTTGTACGGCATGGAATGGGGCGTGATCGGCAACGGCGGCCACCTGAACATCTTCGACAGCGACGAGCTGCTCGGCTGGGAGAAGAACGCGAAGGGCGAGCTGCTTGCGGATACCGCGACGGCCAAGAGCGACTATGCGGCGCTCTATTCTTTGATGCGCCAGCGCGGCCTGACCGGCCAGTTCAACCATCCGGCGCTCACCGGCCAGTTCACCGTGAACGGCACGCCGCTCGCGTACACGCCGGACGGCGACGCCGTCATGGCCTTGTGCGAAGTGGTGAACAGCTCCGCGTTCTCCGTCAGCGAGAACGAGGGCGAGACGCGGCGCAGCAATTTCGAGCTGGCCTGCAACAAGCTGCTGGAAGCGGGGTATCACGTGGCGTTCAGCAGCAACCAGGACAACCACTGCGCCAACTGGGGCGCGTCGTACAGCAACCGCACCGCCGTGCTGGTCCCGAACGGCGTGTCGCTCACGCGCGCCAGCTTCGTCGAGGCCCTGCGCGCGCGCCGCGTGTTCGCGACGATGGACAAGGATGCGCAGGTGGTCCTCACCGCGAACGGCCACCTGATGGGCGAGCGGTTCGACAACACGGGCGCGGTGCGGCTGCAGGTGGCCTACGCCAGCGCGGCGGGCCGGCAGGCCGCGACGGTCGCGATCATCGAGGGTGTCCCGGGGCGCAACGGCGACGTGAGCCAGCTCGCCGACAAGGCCGACGTCACGACGACGCCGTCGCCGGGCGCGCATTTCTATTATGCGAAGGTGACGCAGGACGACGGCAGGATCCTGTGGTCGGCCCCGGTGTGGGTGACGCAGCAGCCCTAGAAGCCCAGGCTGCGTCCGGCGCCGAACAGGGTGGCAATGCCCAGGACGGCGAAGACCAGCGCGGCCAGGCCGTGCACGAGCTTTAACAAGGAAGAGCTGGTACTGAGGCGGCCCGCGATCCGATCGCCGAAATACACGGCCGGCACGTTCGCGAGCATCATGCCGAGCGTCGTGCCCGCGACCACCGCCACGGCGGACGAGTAGCGTGCGGCCAGGGCGACGGTCGCGACCTGCGTCTTGTCGCCCATCTCGGCGACGAAGAACGCGAGCACGGTGGTCAGGAAAACGCCGAAGCGCGCGAGCGGCGTCTCGTCCTCGTCCACCTCGTCCGGCACCATGATCCAGGCGGCCATGCCGAGGAAGGCGATGCCCAGCACCCAGCGCATGACGTCGGGACCGAGCAGGCGGCTCACGAGCGCGCCGACGGCGGCGGCGAAGGCGTGGTTGGCGATGGTCGCGACGAAGATGCCGGTCACGATCGGCAGCGGACGGCGAAAACGTGCGGCGAGCAGGAAGGCCAGCAACTGCGTCTTGTCGCCGATTTCGGCGAGGGCGACGATGCCGGTGGAAACGAGGAAGGCATCCATTGAATGGGGGATCATAGCAGAGGTGTGCGGCCGGCGCGAACATGCTATCCTCCCCGCGCTTCCACCATCCGAGGAACCCAAGCCATGACCCGTATCGCAGCAGCGATCCTGCTCGCTTTCTCCAGCGCCGCACTGGCGCAGGCACCCGCCACCGCCCCCGCCGCAACCGTCATTACACAGGATGCCTCAGCCCTGGATGCCTGGCTGGCCACCGACGTCGAACGCACGATGAAGCTGTTCGACGTGCCCGGCATCGCGATCGCCATCGTCAAGGACGGCAAGGTCGTCGCCACGCAGGGCTTCGGCGTGCGCAAGCTGGGGGCCCCGGACAAGGTCGATGCGAAGACGCTGTTCGAGGTCGCGTCGAACTCGAAGGCGTTCACGGCGGCCGCGCTGGCGATGCTCGTCGACGAAGGCAAGCTCGCGTGGGACGATCCGGTCACGAAGCACCTGCCGGATTTCCAGATGTACGACGCATACGTGACGCACGAGATGACGGTGCGCGACCTGCTCACGCACCGCAGCGGCCTGGGTCTCGGCGCGGGTGATCTGCTGTGGTGGCCGACGACGAATTTCTCGACCGACGAGATCATCCACAAACTGCGCTACATCCGCCCCGCCACGAGCTTCCGCAGCAGCTATGCGTACGACAACCTGCTGTACATCGTGGCCGGCAAGATCATCGCGGCCAAGTCAGGTAAAACGTGGGGCGAGACGATCCGCGAACGCATCCTGGCGCCGGTGGGCATGTCGGCGACGACGACGAGCCTCGCGGAGAGCGCGGGCAATCCGGACGTCGCGAACGCCCACAGCAAGATCAACGACAGGATCGCGGCCGTGAAGGCGATGCCCGTGGCGAATGCGGTGGGCGCCGTCGGCATCAATACGAATGCCGAGGACATCGCGCGCTGGATGAACGTGCTGCTGGCCGGCGGCAAGGTGGGCACGGACGCGAACGGGAAGGAGATCCGCCTGTACAGCGCGAAGCAGGCGCGCGAGATGTGGACGGCGCAGACGCCCATGCGCATCAGCGAGCCCGATCCGAAGCTGGCCGCCACGCGCCCGAACTTCCTCGCGTACGGCCTCGGCTTCCAGCTGCGCGACTGGCAGGGCAGGATGCTCGCGATGCACAGCGGCGCGCTGCAGGGCTTTTATTCGAAGGTCGTGCTGGTGCCGGAAGCGAAGCTGGGCATCGCCATCCTGACCAATGCGGAAAGCGGCGGTTCGCTCAACGCGCTGCAGTACCAGCTGCTCGACCGCATGCTGAATCCGGCGGCGGCGGCGACCGACTGGATCGGCATCGTGAAAGCCGTCGAGGACGAGAATCATGCAAAGGAACTGGCGCGCATTGGTAAAGCGAACGCCGCGCGCGCGGCGAAGTCGCAACCGTCGCTCGCACGCGCGGCGTACGACGGCGAATACCAGGATCCGTGGTACGGCATCGCGACGATCCGGCATGAGGGCAACCGCCAGATCCTGACGATGTCGCGCACGCCCGACCTGACGGGCGAACTGGAACACTACCAGCACGACACGTTCATCGTGCGCTGGAAGGAGCGCAACTTCAACGCGGATGCGTATGTCACGTTCGCGCTGAATCCGGACGGGAGCATCGAGCGCATGCGGATGCAGCCCATCTCCACGGAGACGGATTTCAGCTATGACTTCCAGGATCTGAACTTCACGCCGGTCAAGAAGACCGCGCCATGATTCAGATCGCCGGCACCGGCGAGAACCCCGACACCGCCCGGTACTTGCCGTTCCCGTACCGGAGCACCTGCTTCTGGTCGATCGCCGCCGGCGGCCCCGCATACGATTCGGCGCGGCTGATCGCCCCCTGGTAGCGGATGGTCAGGTCGCCCGGCTGTTCATGCGTCGCATCGATGCTCCAGCTGCTGTCGATCGCATAGCAGTCGTGCGCGTCCGGTGCGCCGCCGTCGTCGCGTGCGACGGGGCCCAGCTGGTGCGGCTTCACGAGCGGGGCCAGGCGGCGCTGGCAGTCGGCCGCGCTGTCGACGTTGATGCCGGACAGCGCCAGCTCCACGGCCGGCTCGCGCCGGACGGCGTCGCGGCCGACTTCGTACACCGCGAGCCAGGTACCGCAGTAACCCTCCCAGCAACTGCCGTATTCCACCGCGACGGCCGAGCGGCGCGCGGCCAGCGCGACTTCGCGCACGGCGGCGGCGCCGGAAAAGCCGCGCAGCGCGAAGATGCCCTGGCGTCCGCTCACGCCCCACGTGCCGCGACGCTGTTCGAACTGGTAGGCCGCCAGCGCCAGCGGCGTCGCGTGGACGGCGGCGGTGCGGCCGTCGTCCCCGGCCGGCGCGAGGCCCGCGATCAGGGTCAGGTGCGTGGGGTCCGTGCGCAGCACCAGTTTCGGTTCGACGAGTACGCGGTTCGTGCCCACGTTCCAGCCGGCGTAGAGGCCGTGCCCGGTGCCGGGAAGCGGCGGCAAGGTCGCGCTGTGCACGCGGCCGGCCGCGCTCTCGCTCCAGCCGGGAAAGGCCAGCGCAGCCAACTGGGCCGGCGTGGGCAACGGCTGTGCGCCCGCGCTGAAGCCAGGCACGCACGCCGACAGCACGGCCACGCCCAATGCGGCGCGGCGTAACGAAAACGCAGCCGCCATCAGTTCTTCTTGCCGTTCCAGACGTCCAGCATGTCTTGCGAACCTTGCGAGCGGATGCCGTTGTCCTGCAGGACGCCCTCGGTCGCGTCGACCATCGCCTGGCGCGGCAGGACCATCGTCTCGCCCAGGCGCTGGTCGAAGCGCAGCACGACGAGATCGTCCTTCAGGTCGCGCAGCAGCGCCACCAGGTGGCGCAGGCTGGCTACCTTCACGCCGTTGATGGAGTCGACGACGGAGCCGAAGCGGTTGCTGTAGCCCGTCACGAGCTTGTGCGGGAAGAACGGCGAACTGACGACGACGAGTTCTTCGCGCTGCGCGTCCGGCTCGTCGCCGCGGCGCGTCACGAGCGGGCTGGCGTTGAAACCGTAGGCGTTCAGCAGTTGCGCGTTGTTGCTGATGAAGGACAGGTATTCGGCCGTGGCGCGCGAGAACACGATCGGACCGTACACGAAGTACGACGGGTAGTCGCCGTCCAGCGCCGGGATCAGGAGGGGACGCGGACCGTTCACCGGCACCTGCACCTGCATGGTCTTGCCGTCGCGGACGATGGTGAGCGGCACCTTGCCGTTCTTCGCGACCTGCTGCACGCGGTACTGGAAGCGTACGCGCAGGTTGGGGCCCAGCCTGACCATGCCCTGGTTGTCGATGGGGTAGTCGCCGATGCGCGTGATGACGTCCCATTCCTTCAGCGGATACGCGGCATCGCTCCGGTACGGGCGGTGCACGATGACGCCGTCGACCGACTTGTCCAGCTTGAGGTACTGGCGCAGGACCGGATTCTCCAGCGTCTGGATGTCGTCCAGCAGCAGCGGCTTGCCGTCGTAGCGGCCGTCGGCCACGTCGCGCAGGAACAGCTCCACTTCCTCGTTCGGGATCACGTAGCCGATGTTCTGGGCGTTCGCCGCCACCGAGAACGCGAGGCCGACCATCTTGTCGCCGTCGATCACGGGGCCGCCGCTGTTGCCGGGGTTGATGGGCGCGTCGATCTGCACGCGCAGGCCCGCGCTGCCGTAGCCGTAGGGGACGAATTCGACGCGCGAGACGATGCCCTTGGTGACGGACAGCGACGTGCCGCCCATCGGATAGCCGTACGCCATCACGGCTTCGCGCACGTCCGGCAGGACGCTCGTGCGCTTGACCGGGCGGTGCTTGTCGAAGAACGATTCGTCCTCCAGCTTCAGCAGGGCCAGGTCCATGCCGCGCGCGATGGCGACGACGGTGGCGCCGACCTTGTCGCCGTCCTGGCTCGCCTGCACCTGCACCTGGCTCGCGTAGCCGACGACATGGGCGTTGGTGAGGATCCGCTTGCCTTCGATGACGACGCCCGATCCCGTGATGTCCTGCGGCGTGGCCTTGGTCCAGGGCTTGAACGGGTCCGGCCGGCGCACGGTGCTGAAGATCTTGACGACCGAGTTCTCGACGGCGGGCGACACGGCTGGCGCGGCAGTCGGCGGGGCGGTGGCCTGGCTGGCTTCCTGGGCCTGGAGCGTGCAGCTGGCCAGCGCGATCGCGGCGGCCGCCGCAAGGCGAACGATCTTCATGAATTCCCTGTTTTGATGTGCAAATGTGACATGCAAGCGTTGCCGTCGCAATATACACGGTGCTTAAGTGTAAAAATGCACGAATTCTCACGCGTAACCATTCAGTAATGTCGTGTTGCATCCAGGTGTAATGACGCGTGCATATGCGAGGTGTCCGGCACCCGCCCGGCGGACACCGGGCGGACAGTCGCGGACACCGCGAAACGCCGGAACCCGTGCAAATCCGCCGCCTGTCACGTGGCACGAAGATTGCCTATTCAAAACGTCAACTTGCTGCTAAGGTGCATCGGCTTCATCACCCCGCAGTAAAAAAAGGAGCGGCCCGCCACCCGGGCCGCTGACCAAAAAGAAGTGTGTGATTTCAGGAGAACCCATGGAACGCCGTACCTTCCTTAAAATCGGTGCCGGGACCGCCGGTGCCATGCTGGTGCCCGTCTTCGGCAACGCCATCGCCGCCGAGGAGCTGCTGACCGCGATGCCCATCGCGGCCAAGAAGGCACTGGCCGACACCGCGCTGAACGCCGCCACCAAGGCCGGCGCGAGCTATTGCGACGTACGCATCGGCCGCTATCTCAACCAGTACATCATCACCCGCGACCTGAACGTCGAGAACGTGACGAACACGGAATCGGCCGGCGTCGGCGTGCGCGTGGTGGTCAACGGCGCGTACGGCTTCGCCGCCACCAACGACATGACCCCGGACGGCATTGCGGGCGCGGCGCGCCAGGCGGTGGCGATCGCCAAGGCGAACGCGAAGCTGCAGTCCGAACCGGTGCGTCTCGCACCGGTCAAGGGCGTGGGCGAGGTGTCGTGGGCGACCCCGATCGTCAAGGACTGGCGCGCGGTGCCCATCAAGGAGAAGGCCGAACTGCTGATCGCGGCGAACAAGGCGGGCATGGATGCCGGCGCGAGCTTCATGCAGTCGATGCTGTTCCAGGTGAACCAGCAGAAGTACTTCGCATCGACCGACGGCTCGTACATCGACCAGGACCTGCAGCGCCTGTGGGCGCCGTTCTCCGCGACCGCGGTGGACAAGGCCAGCGGCAAGTTCCGCTCGCGGAACGGCCTGTCGACGCCGGTCGGCATGGGCTACGAATACCTGGAGGCCCGCAAGGAAGACAAGATCAAGGCGGCGGGCGGCGTCGCCACGCTGTACACGAAATCGTACGACATCGTCGAGGACGCGCGCGCCGCGGGCCGCGACGCCAAGCGCAAGCTGACCGCGAAGTCGGTCACGCCGGGTAAATACGACCTGGTGCTGTCGCCCGAACACCTGTACCTGACGATCCACGAATCCGTCGGCCACCCGACCGAACTCGATCGCGTGCTGGGCTACGAGGCGAACTACGCCGGCACCAGCTTCGCCACGCTGGATAAATGGGAGTCGAAGTCGTTCAAGTACGGCTCACCGCTGGTGAACATCGTCGCCGACAAGACGACCCCGGGCTCGCTGGGCAACGTGGGCTACGACGACGAAGGCGTCAAGACCAAGCGCTGGGACATCATCAAGGACGGCATCCTCGTCAGCTACCAGGCCACACGCGACCAGGCGCACATCATCGGCAAGGAAGAATCGGACGGCTGCTCGTACGCGGACAGCTGGAGCAACGTGCAGTTCCAGCGCATGCCGAACGTGTCCCTGCAGTCCGGCAAGAAGAAGCTGACGCCGGACGAGATGGTCAAGGACATCAAGAAGGGTATCTACATCGTGGGCGAGGGTTCGTTCTCGATCGACCAGCAGCGCTACAACTTCCAGTTCGGCGGCCAGCTGTTCTACGAGATCAACAACGGCAAGATCGGCCAGATGCTGGAAGACGTGGCGTACCAGTCGAACACGCAGGACTTCTGGAATGCGTGCACGGCGATCTGCGACGAACGCGACTGGCGCATGGGCGGCTCCTTCTTCGACGGCAAGGGCCAGCCTCCGCAGATCAGCATCGTGTCGCACGGGTCGTCGACCGCGCGCTTCAACGGCATCAACGTCATCAACACCGCCCGCAAGATCGGCTAAGGCAGGGGACCCCACATCATGACCATCCTGACCCAGGAACAGACCAAACACATCACCGACCGCGTCCTCTCGTTCTCGAAGGCCGACGAATGCATCGTCACCGTGAGCGGCAGCCGCAACGGCAATATCCGCTTCGCGCGCAACCAGGTCTCCACCGCCGGCCTCGCGGACGACACCAACATCGCCGTGACGGTCGCTTTCGGCAAGCGCCAGGGCACCGCGACCATCAACGAATTCGACGACAAGTCGCTGGAAAAAGTCGTGCGCCGCGCCGAGGATCTCGCGCGCCTGGCGCCGGAGAATCCGGAGTTCATGCCGGCCGTCTCGAAGCAGGAGTACAAGGCGTCGCAGACGTTCAGCGTGAAGACGGCCGCCATCGATCCGGAATTCCGCGCCCAGACCGCGGCGTACGCGATCGAAGCCTGCAAGAAGAACAAGCTCGTGGCCGCCGGCTTCTTCACGGACGGTAACCAGTTCTCCAGCGTGGCCAACTCGAACGGCGTGTACGGCCACCAGCAGCAGACGAGCCTCGATTTCACCTGCACCGTGCGCACGGAAGACGGCCGCGGCTCCGGCTGGGTCAAGCGCTCGGCCACCGACGCCAACAGGTTCGACGCGCGCGAAGCGGCCGACGTCGCGATCGAGAAGGCGCTGCGCTCCGTCGACGCGAAGGCACTGGAACCGGGCCGCTACACCGTGATCCTGGAACCGGCCGCCACGTCCGAGCTGCTGGGCTACATGCTGTTCGGCTTCGACGCGCGCCAGACCGACGAGGGCCGCAGCTTCCTGTCGAAGAAGGGCGGCGCCTCGCGCCTGGGCGACAAGCTGTTCGACCAGCAGGTCAACATCTGGGCCGACCCGTGGAATCCGGACGTGCCCGTGCTGCCGTGGGATACCGAGAACCTCATCGCGCGCAAGCGCATGGACCTGATCAAGGACGGCAAGGTCAACGCCCTGAACTACTCGCAGTACTGGGCCAAGAAGAAGGGCGTGCCGGCGACGGCCACGCCGGGCAACATCATCATGGCCGGCACGGACAAATCGACGGCGGAGCTGATCGCCAACACGAAGAAGGGCGTGCTCGTGACCCGCACGTGGTACATCCGCATGGTCGACCCGCAATCGGTGCTGCTGACGGGCCTGACCCGCGACGGCACGTTCTACATCGAGAACGGCAAGATCAAGTACCCGATCAAGAACTTCCGCTTCAACGAGAGCCCAGTCACGATGCTCAACAACATCGAGGAGATCGGCAAGCCGGTCGTCATCGGTGGCGACGAGGTGCCGTTCCAGATGCTGATTCCGCCGATGAAGGTACGCGACTTCAACTTCACGTCGCTGTCGGACGCGGTTTGATGTGAACGGGTGGGCACGGCGTGCCCACCCTGCCACGATGGAGACACAATGGAACGTCGTACCTTCCTCAAAGTCGGTGCCGGCACGGCCGGCGCCATGCTGGTTCCCGTGTTCGGCAACGCGATCGCCGCCGAGGAACTGCTCAATCCCCTCGCACTGAGCTTCAAGAAATCGCTGGCCGACACCGCGATGGACGCCGCGAAAAAAGCGGGTGCCTCGTACTGCGACGTGCGCATCGGCCGCTACCTGAACCAGTACATCACCACGCGCGACCTGAACGTCGAGAGCGTGACGAATACCGAATCGACGGGCATCGGCGTGCGCGTGATCGCCGCCGGCGCCTACGGCTTCGCCGCCACGAATTCACTGACGCCGGATGCCGTCGCCGGCGCCGCGCGGCAAGCCGTCGCCATCGCGAAGGCCAACGCGAAGCTGCAGACGGAGCCCGTGCAGCTCGCGCCGGTGAAGGGCGTGGGCGAAGTCGCGTGGGCGACGCCGATCAGGAAAGACTGGCGCAGCGTGCCCGTGAAGGACAAGGCCGACATGCTGATCGCCGCGAACAAGGCGGGCCTCGCGGCCGGCGCCAGCTTCATGACGGCGAACCTGTTCCAGGTGAACCAGCAGAAGTATTTTGCATCGACCGACGGCTCGTACATCGACCAGGACATCCACCGCCTGTGGGCGCCGATCAACGCGACGGCGGTCGACAAGGCGACGGGCAAATTCCGTTCGCGGGCGGGCCTGGCACCGCCGGTCGGCATGGGCTACGAGTATTTCGACGTGAAGCCGGAGCACAAGGTGCGCGCGGCCGGCGGCGTGGCCACGCTGTACAACGGCGGCTACGACATCGTCGAGGAAGCGAAGAACGCGGGCCGCCAGGCGCGCGAGAAGCTCACGGCGAAGAGCGTGGACCCGGGCAAGTACGACCTCGTGCTGGCGCCGGAAAACCTGTTCCTGACGATCCACGAATCCGTCGGCCACCCGACGGAGCTGGACCGCGTGCTGGGCTACGAAGCCAACTACGCCGGCACGAGCTTCTGCACGCTGGATAAATGGGAATCTCGTAAGTTCAACTTCGGCTCGAAGATCGTCAACTTCACGGGCGACAAGACGGCGCCGGGATCGCTGGGCGCCGTCGCCTACGACGACGAGGGCGTGCCCGCGAAGCGCTGGGACATCATCAGGGACGGCATCCTCGTCAACTACCAGGCCACGCGCGACCAGGCACACATCATCGGCGAAAAGGAATCGCACGGCTGCTCGTACGCGGATAGCTGGAGCAAGGTGCAGTTCCAGCGCATGCCAAACGTGTCGCTCGTTCCGGCCACGCAAAGGCTCACGCCGGACGAGATGGTCAAGGACGTCAAGAAGGGCATCTACATCCTCGGCCGCGGCTCGTATTCGATCGACCAGCAGCGCTACAACTTCCAGTTCGGCGGCCAGCTGTACTTCGAGATCAAGGACGGCAAGATCGGCCAGATGCTGGAAGACGTCGCGTACCAGTCGAACACGCAGGACTTCTGGAACGCGTGCACGGCGATCTGCGATGAACGCGACTGGCGTATGAGCGGCTCCTTCTTCGACGGCAAGGGCCAGCCGAGCCAGGTCAGCGCCGTGTCGCACGGCACGTCGACGACGCGTTTCAACGGCATCAACGTGATCAACACGGGCCGCAAGATCGGTTGACGGCATGGCGACGTACGACTTCTACTTCACGCGGCTGACGTACGAGTCGGGCGACTGGGACGTGGACCAGCGCATGCCCAGCAACGTCCTGAACTCGCTCGTCGAGTACACGACGTTGCGGGTGGATACGGCCGAGCGGATCGTCGCATTGGCGGACCCGAAGATGCTGGAAGCGCCGTTCTGCTACCTGGCCGGGCACAAGCTCGTGCAATTCACGCCGGCCGAGCGGCGCAACTTCGAGCGCTACGTGAAGGGCGGCGGCTTCGTGTTCGTGGACGACTGCAACCACGACATCGACGGCCTGTTCGCCAAATCCTTCGAGGCCGAGATGGCGCGCATCTTCGGCCCGAAGGCGCTGCATAAAATCCCCAACAACCACCGGCTGTATTCCAGCTTCTTCCACTTCGACGGACCGCCCAACACGGCGGTGGAACTGAACGGCTGGGGCGACGATCTCGTGCACGAATACCTGCGCGCCATCGAGATCAATGGCCGCATCGGCGTGCTGTACTCGAACAAGGACTACGGCTGCGAGTGGGACTACGACTTCCGCAACAAGCGCTGGCTCGCGGTCGACAACACGCGCTTTGCAGTCAACATCATTCAATACGCGTTAGGAGCATAGAAGTGGCAGAAGCGGCATGGACTGAGAACGAGATCGCCGACCTCGCGGCGAAGGTGGACGCGCTCAAGGCGAGCATGGGCCGCGTGATCATCGGCCAGCGCGACGTGATCGACCTGCTGGTAACGTGCCTGCTGGGCGGCGGCCATGCGCTTGTCGAGGGCGTGCCGGGCCTCGGCAAGACGCTGCTCGTGAAATCGCTGGCGCAGGCCACGGACATGCAGTTCCGGCGCGTGCAGTTCACGCCGGACCTGATGCCGTCCGATATCGTCGGCACCGAGATCCTGGAAGAAGACCAGGTCACGCGCCAGCGTGTGTTCCGCTTCCAGCCGGGCCCCGTGTTCACGCAGGTGCTGCTCGCGGACGAGATCAACCGCGCGCCGCCGAAGACGCAATCTGCCCTGCTGGAAGCGATGCAGGAACGATCCGTCACCTTCGCCGGCCAGACGCACAAGCTGCCCAAGCCGTTCTTCGTGCTCGCGACGCAGAACCCGATCGAGCAGGCCGGCACGTATCCGCTGCCGGAAGCGCAGCTCGACCGCTTCCTGCTGCGCATCGACGTCGGCTACCCGACCGAGGATGAAGAGATGATGATGGTCGGCGCGACGACGCATGCCGGCCTGCGCGATGCCGATCCCGCCATGGACCTCGAGACGCTGCTGCGCCTGCAGCAGCTCGTGCGCGACATCGAGATCTCGGATGCGATGCTGCGCTACGCGACGCGCCTCGTGCGCGCGACGCGCCCGGCCGATTCGCCGGTGGAAGCGATCCGCAAGCACATCGGCTGGGGCGCCGGCCCCCGCGCCGGCCAGGCCCTCGTGCTGGCATCGAAGGCGCGCGCGCTGATGCATGGCCGCCTCGCCGTCACGCGCGACGACGTCAAAGCGATGCTGCTGCCCGTGCTGGCGCACCGCGTGCTGCGCAATTTCGAGGCCGAGGCGGACGGCGTCGCCATCGCGGACATCCTCGCCGCGCTGCATGCCGGCATCCGTGCCGAGTAAGACGTGCTTGATAGTTCGGCGCTGATCGCGCACACGACCAACCTCGACCTCGTGGTGCGCCACGTGCTGGCGGGGCTCGGGCACGGCATCCACGCCGGGCGCGAGCGGGGCGCGGGCGTCGAGTTCTCGGAATACCGGGCCTATGCGCCCGGCGACGAGTGGCGCCGCGTCGACTGGAAACTCCTCGCGCGCGCCGATCGATATTATGTGCGCGAGGCCGAGCGCGACAGCCACGTCGCCGTCTGGCTCGTGCTGGACGCGACGGCGTCGATGGCGGAACCCAGCCGCAGCGTGGAAGGGCTCACGAAGCTGCAGTATGCGCGCGTGTTGCTCGCCTGCGTAGCCGCCATCGCGCAGCGCCAGGGTGACGCGTTCGGGCTCGTCGTGTGCCGCGGCGAGCGCGCCGATTTCACGCCGGCCGCGCGCGGGCCGCGCCAGCTGCAGCGCGTGCTGGCGCGCCTGAACGGGGTGGAGGCGGGCGGCGTGCTGCCCGGCGCCGACACGCTGCGCGCCAGCCTGCATTTCAGTCGTGCGCCCGGCGTCGTGTGCGTGGCGAGCGACTTCCTCGACTGGCCGTCGCCGCTGTCCGATGCGCTGCTGCGCCTGCGCCGCATGCGCCACGACGTGCGCGCGCTGTGCCTGCACACGCAGGCCGAGGTGGATGCCGCGTTCGACACGGCGCCGGCTTATCGCGATCCCGAGCACGGCGGCGCCGTCTACCGCTTCGGCCGCGACGTCAAGGACGCGTACGTCCGCAACCGCGCGGTGCACTTCGACGAGGTCGTGCGTGCCTGCCGCAAGAACGACGTGCCGCTGGTCCAGGCGCGCATCGAGCAGGTGCCGGGTGAGGTGTTGCGCGCCTGGTTACGGGGAGCGCCGGCCGCATGAACGGAATGAGCTTGTGGTGGTGGGCGCTGCCCGTCGTGGTGCTGCCCATCCTGTGGCACCGCCAGAAGCGCGAGCAGACGAAGACGTCGCTGCTCGCCTCCGCGCGCTTCCTGCCGGCGGCGGAACCGAAGCTGCGGCGCGTGTGGCGCTGGCACGACGTGATCCTGCTGGCGCTGCGCTGCCTGCTGCTCGTGACCCTGATCGCGCTGCTGGCCGACCTCGTGCTGGCGTGGCGCGGGGACACGGTGCTGGTCGTGCCGGGGACGCCGCCGGCCGTCGTTGAAAAAGAAGCTGGGCAGCGCATCGCGCTGCCCGATCGCGACGCGGTGACGTGGCTGCACGCGCATGAGCGCGAATTCCAACCGGGTGCGCGCCTGGTCGTCGTCGGCGACGCCGTCATGCCGGCCGTGCTGCCGCGCTTCCGGCATGCCGTCGAGCTGCGCACGGCGGCGGCACCTGCCGCACCGGCCGAGCGCCATGTCGCCGTCTTCAGCGACCGCGCCGAAGACTGGCGCCGGCTGTTCGCGGCGGCCGAGGGTGCGTGGCATATCGTCGTCGATGCGGCGCCTGGCCCGCGCACGGAACTCGTCGTGTGGAACCGGCCCGACGCGCCGCCGGCCGGCCTGCGCGCACCGCTGTGGCGCGCAGAGCCGCCGCACGATGCCGACGGCGCACGCGCCCTGTTCGCCGCGTGGCAGCGCCAGTATTTCGGCGTACAACCCTACACGGCGCCCGCACAGGCACTCGCGCCGGACGCCGCCGCGCCGGCCGGACCGGCTTCCGGCGCGCTGCGCCACTGGCTGGGTCTCGCGCTCGTCGTGCTGTTCGCACTCGAAAGGATCGTCACCCATGTCCGGCGCCGCTGATCTTGCGCGCTCATTGCATATCACCTTGTGGCGCGCCGCATTGCTGCGCCGGGCCGGCTTGTGGTTCGTTGGTGCGCTGCCTTGGCTGCTGCTGCGTTCCGGCCCCGGCCTGCTGGCCTGGTCCGCGTTCTGCGCGTGGGACGGCCTGCACCTGCAACGCCGCGTGGCGCACGGCTGGACACACTGGATCGACGGCGCCGTGCCCGAGATGGAAGACAGCGCCGCGCTGCTGGCGCAGGAACCGGAGACGCCCGTCGCGCGCCTGCAGCGCGAGCGCCTGCTGAAGCGTATCGATGCCGCGCTGCCATCGCGCCGCGTGCGCGCGGTCGTGGCTGCGCACGTGCCGTTCAGCTGGACCTGGCTGCTCGCGAATCTCGCGCTCGCGGGCCTGGCGTGGGGCTCGACCCTGCTGCCGCACGCGGCGGGCACGCCGGCCACCACGGCGCCCGGCCGTCAGGCAGCCGCACCCGTCGCGCACGCGGGACTGATCGTAAAACTGGCGCCGCCGTCGTACACGGCCGTCGCGCCATCGTCGTCCGAGCCGAAGGATGCGCAGGTGCCGGAGCAGACGGCGGTCGAATGGTGCCTGGATGACCCGCACAAGGCGGATGAAACCATCGAGCTGAGCGACGGCCAGACCCTGCACGCGGGCCCGCAATGCGCGCGCTGGACGGCGACGGAATCCATCTTCTGGCGCTGGCGCGGCACGCGCTACACGTTGAAGGTGGTCCCGGACCAGCCGCCGGAGATCGCGATCACGCAGCCGAACGAGATGACGAAGGACCTGCCGCGCGATGCGAAGAACGCTGTCATTGCCGTCACCGTCACGGATGACTACCGCGTCCAGCAGGCCACGCTGCACCTGACATTGGCGCGCGGCAGCGGCGAGAACATTCGCTTCAGCGACCGCGAACTGCCGCTGCCCGCATCGCCGGACCCGCGCCGGCGCAACTGGAGCCGCAATTGGCTGCTGGCGGACCTCGGCATGGAGCCGGGCGACGAGCTGTACTTTTTCGTGCGTGCGAGCGACAACGCGGCGCGGCCGCACACGGTGCAATCGCCCACGGTCACGCTGCGCCTGCCCGCGCCGCCGTCGGAACAGGCTGAAGAGACGACGGCGCTGCCTACGCTCGTCAAGCCGGAAAGCCTGCGCAGCCAGCGCCAGGTGATCATCGACACGGAGCAGCTGGTCGCCGATATGCGGGTCAAGAAGATGCGCGAGGACGAGGTGCGCGAACGAAGTGAAAGCATCGCCGCCGACCAGGCCGCGCTGCGCCGCCGCTACGGCCAGTTCCTCGGCGAGGAGTCGACCCTGTTCGGCAAGGACGACGACCATGACGAGCATCCCGGCCAAAAGCTCGACGTGCTGCACGAATTCGGCCACGCGCACGACTCGGTCGAGAACGCGACCCTGTTCGACGACGCGACGAAAAAGCTGTTGCGGCGCGCGCTGTCCGCGATGTGGGATGCGGAAAAGGCGCTGCGCGCCATCACGCCGAAGACGGCGCTGCCGCCCGAGTACAAGGCGCTGGAAGCGATCAAGGAATTGCAGCAGTCGGAACGCATCTACCTGCACAAGACGGCGTTCGCCCCGCCGGCCATCAAGGAGGACAAGCGCATGAGCGGCGACATGGCCGGCGCGGCCAGCTACAAGCGCGCGCAGGCGGACGCCGCGGAGATCGTGCCGGCGAACCTGCGCGACCTCGTGCAGGCGCTCGGCGGCGACGGCCCGCTGCCCGCGCTGTGGACGCGTACGGCGCACGACTGGGTGCGCGAGCGCATCGCGGACGATGAGCAGCGGCTCGCGGCGCAGCGGGCGATCCAGGACATTGCCGACGGCAAGCCCGCCGCGCGCGCGCAACTGGCCGCGTGGCTGCGTGGCGGCGTGCTTGACGCGCCCGTGCTGCTGCAGGCGCGGCCCGTCGTCGAGACGCCGTTCGCGAAAGCGCTGCGGGGAGGCGGGCGATGAGCGCCATCGCCGCTGTCGCCATCGGCGTGCTGGCCGCGCTGGCGTATGGCGTGGGCCGGCGCTGGATCGATGCCGTGCTGGCGCTCGTCGCGGGTGTCGCGCTGGCCGGCGCGGTCGGTGAATTCGCGTTGCCGGGCGAGGCGGGGACCACGCTGACGGTCGATGCGGCCGACCCGCCGCGCACGCTGGCCGGCATACGGACGTTGCGCCTGTCCGGCGACGGCCTGCGCGCGGCCGAGTGGGACGACCTGCCGGCCCGCCCGCTCGACTGGAAAAAGCCCGACACCCCGGCGATCGATCTCGACTTCCCGCGCACGATCGCGCTGGGCCGCGTGTTCACGCTGAGGGTGCACCGCTCGTGGTCCGCGCCCGGCCGCCTGCAACTGCTGGCGGAGAACGGTCAGATATTGGCAGAAGCGAAGGGAGACACCGACCTCGCCGTGCAATGGCTGCCGCCCGTCGCGGAGCGGCTGGTCTTGAGGGCGCGCCTGCTCGATGCGGCCGGCAAGGTCGTCGATGAAGGCCCGGTACCGTTCACGGTGACGGAGCCCGCGCCGCTGCAGGTGCGCGGCCGGTTCGGCGCGCCGTCGTTCGACCTGCGCGTGCTGGACGACCTGCTGGCGGCCAGCGGCGCCGTCATCGACTGGCAGGTCGAACTGGGCAAGGGACTGGAACGTGCCGAGACGGCGCGAGCGGAGATGGACAAGCCGGACATCGAGATCGTCGACGCGGCGTGGTTCGAGCGGGCAGGTGCGGGCACCCGCGACGCGCTGCTGGCCCGCGTGGCCGGCGGCACGCGGCTGCTCGTGCTGGGCGCGAACGCGCGCGATGCCGGTACGTGGGCGCGCAGCGTGCAGTTGCCGCTGGCGGCGCAGCCGGCCAACAAGACCGCCGGCACGGTGCTGCCAATGGCGTCCGGCGGCCTGAATCCGAACGGCGACCGCGCCGGCGAGTGGACAGGTAAGGACGGCTTGTGGACGCGCGACTGGAAAGACGGCCGCATCGCCTGGCTGGGCGTGGGTGACTGGCACCGCCACGCGATCGCGCAGCCGCGCCAGCTGGCGCTGTGGTGGCAGGACATTCTCGACCGCCTGCACGTGCAACGCCGCGCTGACGTCGCATGGCTCGACCCGGAGGAGATGCCGCTGCCGCACCAGCGCCTCGCGATCTGCGCGCGAGGCGTGAGCGGGAACGTGACCGTGGCGGAACTGAAGCAGACGCTCGCCTGGCAGCGCCGCCCGGAACACGTGGACGCTGCCTGCGTGGCCGTGTGGCCCGCGGCCAGCGGCTGGCTGCATCTGCAAGCTGACAAGAACGAGGGCCAGGTGTACGTGTATGCGCCGGGCGACTGGACATTGTGGCAACGCAGCGAGCGCCGCGCGGCAACGGCGCAGTATGCGGCGCGCACGCCGGCGCCGGCCGCGCCGGGTACGCGGCTGCTCCCCGTGTGGCCGTTCGGCGTGACGTTCGCGCTGGCGATGCTCTGTCTCTGGTGGCGCGAACGGCGCTGAATTTGCAACCCTTCGGCACGATGTTCGGGAACGTGCGATGATCGCCCATCGTCCGCACGCTCCGTTATCGCCATGTCTGAAACCAACGCCCCACGTCTCCCCGACGGCCGCTTCCGCAACGTCGTCCCGCGCCGCCGCCAGGGCATCCTGGAGATGCTGGCGCTGTTCTGGAAAGTGTCGACGACGAAGCCGAAGACGGCGATGCCGGACCAGCCGTTGCCCGTGCAGCCGCTGACAGCAGCCGACATCGAGGCCGCGCCGGACGCGAGCCTGTGGCGCCTGGGCCATTCGACCATGCTGTTCAAGCTCGCCGGCCGCTACTGGCTCACGGATCCCGTGTTTTCCGAACGTGCCGCACCGGTGCAATGGGCCGGTCCGAAGCGTTTTCACGCAGCGCCGATCGATATCGAGGCGCTGCCGCGGCTCGCCGGCGTGATCCTGTCGCACGACCATTACGACCACCTGGATCACGCCAGCATCAAGCGCCTGATCCCGAAGACCGACCAGTTCATCGCGCCGCTGGGCGTCGGCGACCGCATCGTGCGCTGGGGCGTCGATGCCGCGAAGGTGCGCCAGCTCGACTGGTGGCAGTCGACGGACGTCGAGGGCCTGCGCCTGACGGCCGCGCCGTCGCGGCATTTCTCGGGCCGGAGCTTGAGCGACGGCGACCGCACGTTGTGGGTATCGTGGGTGATCGAGGCGGCCGGCATGAAACTGTTCTTCAGTGGCGACACGGGTTACCACGACGATTTCAAGACGATCGGCGAGCGTTTCGGCCCGTTCGACGTGACGTTCCTCGAAAACGGCGCGTACAACGAGATGTGGCCCGAGGTGCACATGCTGCCCGAGGAGACGCTGCAGGCGCACCTGGATTTGCGCGGACGCTGGCTGGTGCCGGTCCATAACGGCACGTTCGACCTGGCGCTGCATCCGTGGTACGAGCCGTTCGAGCGTATCGCCGGCCTCGCGCGCGCGGCCGGCGTGAAGCTGGCGACGCCGATGATGGGCGAGCGCCTGGCGCTGGCGCAGCCGCAGGAAGGCGCCAGCTGGTGGCGCGAGGCGATGCCGGCGCCGGCCCTGCCGCTCACGCCCGCAGCGCGCTGACCACCAGCTTGCGCTTGCCGTTCGGCGCCAGCGGGATGTCGCTTTCTTCCTGCAACGCGATGTCGAACCGGTCGCCCCAGCGGCGCCGCTGCGCGTCCAGCAGGAAGGCGCGCTGGGCGGCGTCGAGCGGGCCGTGGCGTCCCACCACCGCGAGGACGATTTCGCCGGGACGCCGCTGGCGCACCTGGTACAGGCGCACGACGTCCCAGGTGGCTTCGTCGATGACGATGGAAAGACCCGGGATGCGGTTGCCCGCGCGGTCGATCAGGAATTCCTGCGCGCGGCCGTCGATGGCGGCGCAGTGGCCGCCCGCGTCGATCACGCCGTAGTCGCCCGTGCGGTAGCGGATCAGCGGCATCACGTCGTTCCACAGCGATGTCCCGACGATTTCAGCGCGCGTGCCGTCCCAGCGGTTTTCAGACCAGCCGTACAGGGGCTGGAAGCGATAGTCCGCGCCCGCAAGCCCGGTACACGTGGCGAAGGCCAGGTTCGTGCGCTCCGACAGGCCGTAATTGAGCGAGACGGGGCAGTCGAACAGCCGGCGCAGCGCCGCCAGTTGCGCGGGCGTGACGGGCTCGGATGCCAGCAGCACGGCGCGCACGCGGAAATCGAGGTCGCCGGGATCGAGCAGTTCGGCCAGCGCGGCCGCGGAGCTTGGATACGCGTGCACGTAGTCCGGGCGGAAGCGGTTGAGGGCCGCGAGGATGGCGGCGCGGTGCGCGGGCCCGACGTGGTAGGGCGACAGCATCAGGCGGTTGCCCGCCTCGCGCACCGGCGGCTCGTGCGCGAGGCGGCGCGCGTCGGCGCCGATACGCAGGATGCGCGATTTGTCGAACGAGAAGCCGAAGCGTCCCCACTCGTGTGCGAAGAAGGCTTTTTCGATGTCGGTCAGGCGCTTGCTGCGCCACATGCCGATGCCCTGGCCGGACGAGCCGCCGCTCGTCGCGTACAGCAGCCGGCGCGGGTCGAGGCGGCTGTCGAGAAAATCGCGCTGCCGCGCCATCACGTCGTCCTTGGTCAGGTAAGGAAAGGCAGCCAGCACCTCGGCGAGCGGTTCATGCGCCGCCTCGGCGACGCTGAGCCGCACGGTGCGGCGGTAGTGCGGCACGTCCGTGAGCGCGTGCACGAGGATGTGGCGCAGGCGGCGCCGCGCGAGCGCATCGACGGCCGCGGCGTCGCCGGCGAGCAGCGCGTGCAGGCGGAAATAGTCCTGGTGGTACAGCAGGCGGGCCGGAAGATACGGACGCCACGCGTAATAGCGGCGCGCCAGCCAGCCGTACAGGGCGGCGCGCTCAAGCATCGAGCAGGCGGCGGAAGTCGGCCGGCGTCGCGTCGGCCAGCCCGAGGCTGGCCAGCGTGCGCGCCTGGGACTCGCTGCGGAAATCGCGGTCGAGCAGGCCTTCGGCGATCACGATCAGCGCGTCCGCCACCGGTGTCGGCACGTCCATCAGGCGGCCGATCGAGGACAGGAGGGCGAGGCCCATCGGCACGTCTTCCGTGATGAAGCGCGTCTCCATGCTGGCCGGTCCTTTCGGGCCGCCTTCCCGTGCGTAGCGGCGGAACACGGCCAGCGCGGGTTCGTCCAGGTCGTCGGCGTTGCGGAAGCGGCACTCGTCGAAATAGGGCGACGGCTGGCCGCCCGTGGCCGCGATGACGGCGTTCTTTTCCGCGTCGAGCCGTGCCAGCAGGCGCAGGACCGACGGCGTGAACGCTTCGCGGTACATCCAGAATTCGCCGTCGGCGTACTCGATGCGGCTGGCCGAGAGCAGCGTGCCGATCGTGTGCACGACGAGGTTCGGATTGTGCAGCGCGGATTCGACGACGTTGGTGCGAATCGCGACATAGGTCGGGAACAAACGGGCTGCGCGCGCCAGTCCCTCGGCTGCGCGGGCCCGCGGCACGAAGGCCAGCGCGTTGCGCACGTTGCGGAACAGGATGTCGACGGTGCCCGGCGCGACGAGGCGCGCATCGTACGGCAGGCTTTCGCCTTCCGCCAGCAGGAACCCGGCGCGGGCCTGCCAGGGCAGGAAGTGAAATGAACCCAGGTAGCCGGGCGCCAGCAGCACGAGCGGGCGGCCGTCGAGCCGCGGACCGATCAGCGCCGCGACGTGCGGATGGCATTGCGTCTGCGTGGTGACGACGACGGCGTCCGGCGCGATGTCGAAGGCTTCGTCGGGATCGCGCGTGGCGAGCGCCAGTGCGGCCGTGCGCGGTGCGCCGTCGCCGGTCTTGCCGTTCACCGTGATCGTGTGCGTTGCGGCGACCGCGTCGAAATTCTCGTCGTGCAGCGCGCGCGACGTCTTGAGCAGGGCGACACGGTGACCGTCCAGCGCCAGCAGGGCCCCGAGCGCGCAGCCGGCATTGCCGGCGCCAACCATTAACACATTCATACTTGAGCTCCGTCAGAATCGTCGATGACGTTTCATGACAATGCCCATTACACTTTTGGTTGAGTTGCGCTGGCTCAGTCGTATGCGTTGCGCATGAGGGAACTATTTGCGGTAGCGGTAGGTCTGCAGGGGGCCGTCCGGGAAGCTGACGGTTTCGGCGGCGATGGCGCCGGCTTTGAGTGCGACACGGCGCGACGCTTCGTTGCCGGGCTTGATCAGGCTGATCAACGACGTCATGCCCAGCGTGCCGAATGCGACGTCGCGCACGGCCCGCGCCGCCTCCGTGGCGAGACCGCGTCCGCGCAGCGCGGGCACGATCATCCAGCCCAGTTCCGCTTCGTCCCACCCGGCCGGCTGGAACAGGCCGACGCGGCCGACGAAGGTGCCGTCGGCGGGATCTTCGAGCATCCACGCGCCGTAGCCGCGCATCTGCCAGTGCCCGATCAGCATGGCGAGGTGCAGCCAGGCGTCCGTCCGGTCGAGCGGGCGGCCCTGGCCGATGTAGCGCATCGTGTACGGGTCCGCATGCAGGGCGGAGAATGCTGCCGTGTGGCGCGCCTCGGGAACGACCAGTTGCAGGCGCGCGGTGCGCAGGAGCGTGATGTCGGTGGTCATGCGCCATGCTAGCCCGAGCGGGGCCGGGGCCGGCGCACGATCAGCCGGCGTGGTCGCGCATCCACTCCTTCAACCCGTTGACCCAGCTCTTGGCCGGCAGGTTGTAGCGCCGCTTGATGTCGGCCGCGCGCTCGTACAGCACGGCGAAATCGATCTGCGGCGCGTCCTTGAACGCGATGACGACGATGTTGGCGTCGTGGACCTCGGGCAGCCAGACGACGGCGTCGAAGGCGTCGCGCATCGCATCGAGGTTCTTGTCGTAGTTGGAAAAATCGCCGAACACGTTCGCCGTCATGATGCCGCCATCCTTCAGGCAGGCGGCGCAGGCCGCGTAGAACTCGGGCGTGTCGAGCACGGGGCCGCGCGCCTCTTCGTCGTACAGGTCGACCTGCAGCACGTCCACCGTGCCGTGGTTCGCTTCATCCATCACGAAGTCCAGCGCATCCATCTCGCGCACGTCCAGGCGCTCGCCGTCGGACGGCAGGCCGAAGTGTTCGCGGCAGATGGCGATGACGTTCGGATTCAGCTCGACGGCCGTCACGCGCGCCTGCGGAAAACGCTGGTGGCAGAACTTGGTCAGCGCGGCGCTGCCGAGTCCCAGCTGCACGATGCGGCGCGGGTCCGGCAGGAACAGCATCCACATCATCATCATCTGGACGTATTCCAGCTCGATCGCATCGGGCCGCGCCAGCCGCATCGCGCCCTGCACCCACGAGGTGCCGAGGTGCAGCGAGCGCACGCCTTCGAATTCGGTGATCGTGGCCGGCGGGTGGCCGGGCCGGGCAAAGCGGGGATCCCTGGCGTTGGTCATTACGGCAGCGACCACGCGTACTGGACGGGCTGCCAGGCCGCGACCGTGTGGCCGTTCTTCGGCGCGGGCTTGAAGCGGCACAGCCGCAGCGCGGCTTCCGCGGCGTGGTCGAGGATCGCGTAACCGCTCGACTTGAGCAGGCGCGACTCGCGCACGGTGCCGTCGCTGCCGACCAGGAAGGCCATCATCGACACGCCGCTCATGCGCGCCTGCAGCGCTTCCTGCGGATAGACGGGCGGCGCGCAATGCTGGTCCGGCACCTGCTGCTGCGGCGGTTGCTGCGGCTGCGCGGGCGCGGCGGCCGTGCGGGTGGCAGGGGACTGGACGCAGCCGGCCAACAGCGCCAGCGCGGTCATGCAAAACAGGGGTAGTCGGATCATTCTTCGCGTACTCCAACGTCGACGAAACCGGGAGTATCGCACGATCGTGCGCTTTCGCGGCAAATTCGGGGTCAGAGCACATTATAAATGGTCGTTGCGCCCAACGTCGTCTATTGTGCGGGTAAGTACGAAGAACGGCGTTCAATGCGCGAGACAGCGCTGGAAAAACGGGACCTGACCCCGAATCTGAGCAATTTCCTAAAACCGGGCTCTGACCCCGAAGTGTCGAGTTCAGGCTGGGAAGATCAGGGTGACGGCCAGGCCGCCGCCTTCGCGGTTGCCGAGGGTGATGCGGCCGCCGTGGGCTTCGGCGATTTCGCGCGCCAGCGCCAGGCCGAGGCCCGTGCCGCTGCGCTTCGTCGAGTAGAAGGGGACGAGGGCGTTCGTCAGCACGGCGTCGTTCATGCCCGTGCCGCGGTCGAATACGTCGATGCGCACGACGTCCTGCACGCGCCGTACGTGCAGTTCGACGTCTTTCGGGCGCGAGCCGGATTCGTGGGCGTTCTTCAGCAGATTCAAAAGAGCCTGTTCCATCTGCGCGCGGTCGATGTGGGCCGGCGTCTCCGGCAGTTCGCCGCCCACGCGGAACGCCACCTGGTCCGCCAGGCCGGCCACGAAGTCGGTCCAGGCGATCATCTCGAGGCGCGGTGCCGGCAGCTTGGCGAAGCGCGCGTAGCCGAGGATGAAGCTCTCCAGGTGGCGCGTGCGCTCGCCGATGGTCTGCAGGATCTGCGGCAGGCGTTCCGTCTGGCCGCGCCGCACGAGTTCCGTGCCGGAGTGGGCGAGCGATGCGAGCGGGGCGAGGGAGTTGTTCAGTTCATGACTGATGACGCGGATGACTTTTTTCCACGTCTGCACTTCCTGGCGCCGCAGTTCGGCCGTCAGCTGGCGCAGCAGCAGCAGCTCGTGGCGCCGGCCGTTCAGGCTGAAGTTGCGGCGGGCGAGGTGGTAGACCTCTTCCTCTTCGCCGTCGCCGGCCGTGAACAGGCCATCGCCGCCGCGCGCCAGCGCTTCCACGAGGGCCGGCGTCTTTTGCAGCACGTCGTGCAGCGCGTGGCCTTCCAGTTTATGCCCCTCGAACAGCAGCTGGCGCGCGGCCACGTTCGCGTAGACGATCACGCGATCCGACGCACCCGGCGGCTCCGTCACGAGCAGCATGGCGACGGGCGTGTTCTGCACCATCGTGTCGAGCAGCAGTTCGCGCTGCACGAGGTCGAGTCTCTGCTCGCGCAGCACTTCGCCCAGCGCGTTGTGGGCGGCGATGAGGTCGGACAGTTCGTCGTTCTGCGGCCAGTGCAGGCTGAACGAAAAGTCGCCGTCGCGGTAACTGGTGACCGTGCCCTCCAACGCGCGGAACAGCGACAGGATCGGCTGCACCTGCGAGCGCAGCGTGATGATGGAAATCGGCACCACGCACAGCAGACAGATGCCCAGCACCGCGAGCGGGCGGCCCGGCAGCAGATGGTCGAGCGCCAGCGCGATGATGATCCCGACGGCCAGCAGGGTGCCGACGAGGGCCGACCAGCGCGTGACGAGCGACAGCCGGAATTTCATGCGGCGCGTGCGATGCCCAACCGCTCCATGCGGCGATAGAGGGCCTGGCGCGACAGCCCGAGTTCCGCGGCCGCCTGCGCGATCACGCCGCCCGCGCGCGCCAGCGCCTGGGTGATCGCTTCGCGGTCCGGTTCCGCATCGAGCGCGGCATGGGCCGGCAGCGGCAGGCCGAGGTCGGGCACCTTGATCACGTCGCCCTGGGCCAGCAGGTTCGCGCGCGCCATCACGTTTTTCAGCTCACGCACGTTGCCCGGCCAGTTATGCGCGAGCAGGGCGGCTTCCGCGCCCGGGTGCAGGGTCTTGCCGCGCGGGAGAAAGCCGTGCGCCAGCGGCAGGATGTCGCCGGGGCGCGCGGCCAGCGCCGGAAGCTTCAGTTCGATCACGTTCAGGCGGTAGTACAGGTCTTCGCGGAAGGTGCCGGCGCGGATCATCGCCGCGAGGTCCGCGTTCGTCGCGCTGATCACGCGCACCTTCACCTGGCGCTCGCGGTTGGAGCCGAGACGTTCGAACCGCCCCGTCTCCAGCACGCGCAGGAGTTTCATCTGCCCGGCCAGCGGCAGGTTGCCGATCTCGTCGAGGAACAGCGTGCCGCCGTCGGCCGCCTCGAACTTGCCTTCGCGCGCCTTCGAGGCGCCCGTGTACGCGCCCGCGTCGGCGCCGAACAGCTCCGCCTCGATCAGTTCCGACGGCAGCGCGCCGCAGTTCAGCACGACGAACGGGCCGTCGCGGACCATCGAATTCGCCTGGATGATTTCGGCGATGCGTTCCTTGCCGGTGCCGTTCGGCCCCGTGATCAGGATCGGCACGTCGGCGCGCGCCACCTGGCAGGCGAGGCTCAGCACGCGCTCCGTCGCCGGGTCGGCCCACACGAGGCCGCGCAAATCGAAATTCTGTTCCAGTTCGCGCCGCGCGCGGCGTTCGCGCTGCAGGCGCTGGCCCAGGGCGCGGTTGGCTTGCCCCAGCTCGATCAGGTTCGTCACCGTCGCGAGCAGGCGGTCGTCGTTCCACGGTTTCGACAGGTAGTCGGCGGCGCCGGCCTTGATCAGGTCGACGGCCGCATCCAGGTGCGTCCACGCCGTCAGCAGGATCACCGGCAGGTCCGGATACAGCTTGCGGATCTCGCGGAACAGCGCCACGCCTTCCTCGCCCGACGTGGTGTCGGCCGTGAAGTTCATGTCCTGGATGACGAGATCGACGGGTTCGCGCGCGAGGAGGGCGAGCCCTTCCTCGGGCGAGGCGGCGCGCAGCGAGGCGATGTCGTGCAGCGAAAACAGGACGTCGAGCGCGATGCCGACGGCGGCGTTGTCATCGATGATCAATACGGTAGGCATGCCCGCTAGCATATCACTGCCGGGTCACACGCTGCGCGTCGCGGTGGCCGGCGAAATGCTGGCCGCGCGCCATGCCGGACCGTACGCCGCCGCCACGCCCAGCAGCCAGAAGCCGAGGGCGCCGAACACGAGATACCCGGCCGGCAGGCGCGCCATCTCCAGCTTGCTGACGAGGAGCTGGTTCAGCGCGAGGCCCAGCGCCACGCCGCCGAACACGCCGGCGCTCGTGATCATGAAGTTCTCCGTGATGAAGTAGCGCAGGATGTCGGTCTTCTTCGCGCCCAGCGCGCGGCGCACGCCGATCTGCTTGCGGCGCTGCGTGACCCACAGGCTGGCCATGCCGACGATGCCGCTCGCGGTGATCAGGAGGAGCAGCACGCTCACCGTGATGAGCATCCACTGCAGCGCGACGTCGGCGCGGTAGCGGTCCTTGCGGTCTTCGTCGACGGTCTTCAGTTTCGTGATCATCGGCGTGGCGGACGACTTGTGCAGCGCTTCCTCCGCTTCCTTCATCACGCGGTCGCGCTGGCCCGGCTCGGTGCGGATCGCGTACAGCACGACAGGTTCGCTGCCGTACAGGCGCGCCGGCATGATCACGGACTGGTTGCCGCGTTCGCCGACTTCGCCGTGGGCGCTCATCAGGCCTTCGACGACGCCGACCACCTGCACGCCGCGCGCATCCTTGCCGGTGCCGAAGTACATGGTCTTGCCGACGGCCGCCTGGTCCGGCCACAGTTTATCCGCCAGCGGTTTCGTCAGGATGACCTGGGGCGGCGGCTCGGCCGTCGTGTCCTCGTTGACGTCGAGGAGCTCGCCCGGCAGGAAGTCGCGGCCCTCGACCAGTTTCAGGCCAAAGGTCTGTACGAGCGAGTCGCCCGAGACGAACTGGGAGGCGACGGCGCTGGGCTTGTCCTGGCGCGGATCGACGGCCACGCTCGTGTTGCTGCCGCTGCGCGACAGCGGCATCTGGCTGACGTGGGCGACGGACGCCACGCCGCCCACGGCGCGCAGCAGCGCGGTCTGGCGCTTGATGTTGGCGAGGCGCTGCTCCGGCGTGTCGTTCGACAGGCTGCGCACGGTGACGTAGAAGGTCGAATGTTCGTCGGACAGGCCGGACGGCCGCGCGGCGACGGCGCGCCGCTCGTTGACGATGTGGGCCGCGTTGGCCAGGATCGCCAGGCTCAGGGCGACCTGCAGCGCGACGAGGATCGGGCCGGTCTTGTTGCGCAGCAGCGCGGACAGGATGGGGCGGATTTCCATGGCGGTTCTCCTTTACTGCGATTTGAGCTGGATGGCGGGCGTGACCTGGCAGGCGCGCCAGGTCGGCAACAGGCCGGCGAGGATGGCGGCGCCGACCGACATCACGAAGGTCACGATCAGCATCTGCCAGTCCATCTGGGCCACGGCCGCCGTCTGCTTGCCCTGCATGGAGATCAGGGCCAGCGCGCCGAACGCGAGGACGAGCCCCAGCACGCCCCCGACGAGGCCCACGACGCTGGTCTCGATGAGGAACTGGCGGAAGATGTCGCCGCGCGAGGCGCCGAGCGCGCGGCGCACGCCGATCTCGGAGGCGCGCACCGAGAACTTCGCCAGCAGCAGGCCGATGGTGTTCACGAGGCACAGCACGAGGAAGCCGAACGCGAGCCAGGTCTGCAGCTTGCTGTCCTTGCCGACGACCTTCGTGAACACGAGCCATTCGGGCACGTCGTACAGGCGGTTCACGGCGTTGCGCTTCAGGCGGCCCAGCTTGCGCTGGTCGGCTGCGTAGTTGTCGAGCCAGGCCTGCAGGTCGGCGCGGTCGCCGGCGGATGCCGTTTCGAACCACACCGTGATCCACGTGCACTCGGACGCCAGGCGCGCGGCGAAGCCGGGGCCGGAATTCGACGTGCAGCTCATGCTGCCGTTGTGCGTGACTTCGTGGCGAATCGACGTCGTGAACGGCATGAAGAATTCCTCGCCGGCGCCGTAGCGCACGCCGCCGTTCAGGCGGTAGAAGCGCGGCAGCGGCATCCAGTTGTCGATCACGCCCACGATGGTGAACGGGAAGCCCATCAGCATGACGCGCTGGCCGACGGGGTTGGCGTCGCCGTACAGTTTTTCCGCGATCTCGCGGCTGAGGACCACGACGTCGGCGCCGCGCGCCTCGTCCTGTTCCGTCCAGGCCTGGCCGTGGATGAACGGCACGTCGAACATGGCGAAGAAGTCGCGCGTGGGCGCGAGGCCGGACAGGTTGAATGGCTGGATGTCCGTGCGCGGCGGCTGGATCGGCGCGGAGACGCCGTACAGCGCCGTGCGGCGCACGCCCTGGCCGCCCCTGATCAGGTTGACGGCGTCCTTGTAGCTGATCTGGATGTCGTCCGGATCCTCGCCCGGCGTGTAGCCCTCGACCGGGCCGTTGTCGATCAGCGGCACGAACAGCCGGCTGCTCTTCTGCGGGATCGGGTCGCTCGACATCATGTGCAGGATCGTCAGCGTCGACACGCTGGCGGCCACGCCCACGGCCAGCGTCAGCACCATCAGCGCGGTGAGGGCGGGGTTGCGGCGCAGGCTGCGCACGCCGAGTTTGAAGTAGTAACCGAACATGGCGCCTCCTCAGACCGTGGCGCTGGCCTTGGTGTCCACGAGCGTCGGCCCGCGGCGCACGAGGTCCGACACCTGGCCGTCGATGATGTGCACGTTGCGCGTGGTGCGCACGGCCAGTTCCGGGTCGTGCGTGACCATCAGGATCGTCGTGCCGGCCGCGTTGATCTCTTCCAGCAGTTCCATGACGCCGCGCGCCATCTGCGTATCGAGGTTGCCGGTCGGTTCGTCCGCCAGCAGCAGTTTCGGCGAGCCGGCGAGCGCGCGCGCGATGGCCACGCGCTGCTGCTGGCCGCCGGACAGCTCGGCCGGATAATGCTTCATGCGCGACGCCAGGCCAACCTTGGCCAGCGCGTCCTCGATGCGCTTCTTGCGCTCGGCCGCGTTGAAGCCGCGGTAGCGCAGCGGGACGTCGACGTTGTCGTACAGGTTCAGGTCGGGGATCAGGTTAAAACCCTGGAAGATGAAGCCCAGCTTTTCGTTGCGCAAGCGCGAGCGGGCATTGTCGTCCAGGCCCTTCACGTTGACGCCGTCGAGGATGTACTCGCCGGACGTGAATTCCTCCAGCAGGCCGGCGATGTTGAGGAAGCTCGTCTTGCCCGAGCCGGACGGACCGGTCACGGTAACGAACTCGCCTTCGCGGACTTCGATCTCGAAGCCGCGCAGCGCGTGCGTCTCGATCATGTGGGTGCGGTATACCTTGGAGAGATTGGTCATGCGCAGCATGGCTTGTCCTTTGGGTTGGTTACTGATTGATCGAGATGCGTTGTGCGTTATTGAAAGCGTCGGTGCCGGCGACGACGACCTTGTCGCCCTGTTTCAGGCCCGAGACGATTTCGACGGCCGACATGCTCGTGGCGCCCATGCGGATCGGCGTGCGCGTGGCGATCCCGTCGCGCACGACGTACGCATAGCGTCCACCCTCGCTCTCGACGAACGGGCCGCGCGCCACCATCAGCACGTTTGGTTTTTCTTCGATGAGCAGGCGCGCCGTCACGCGCTGGCTCTGGCGCAGGCCCTTCGGCTGTTCGCCGTCGAAGCGCACGCGCGCCAGCACCATGCTCTTGACGACTTCCGGCGACAGCGCCGACAGCTTGCCCGTCGCCGTGCCCGAGGGCAGCGTCACTTCGGCGTTCATGCCCAGGCCCAGGTCGGCCGCATAGGTTTCCGGCACCTCGATCTCGACTTCGAGCTTCGACAGGTCGACGAGCGTCATCAGCGGCGCGTTCGCGGCGACGACCATGCGGTCCTGCACGTTCAGGGTGCCGATGAAGCCGTCCACGGGCGCGCGCACGGTCAGCTCGTCGACGCGGCGCTGCGCTTCTTCCATCGACAGGCGCGCGCGTTCCAGGTCGTTCAGCTTCGTCTTGATCGCGAGCGCGACGTCCTCGCCTTCCAGCAGCGCGGCCTGCGAGGCGTGCTTCGCGCGGATCTGCGCGGACTGCACCGCGTCCTTCGCCTTCTGGTAATCGATCTTGGCGATGACGCCCAGCTGGCCCACGCTGTCGTAGCGCTCCAGCGTGCGCTGGGCCGACAGGCGGTCGATCTCGGCGGTGTCGGCCTCCTTCTGCGCCAGCAGCTTCTGCTTGCGCGACAGGATCTGCTGGCGCGCCACCTCGGCCTTCAGGCCTTCGTAGGCGGACGTCTCGCGTTTCAGCACGTCCGTCAGGTCGGGCGATTCCAGCACGGCCAGCACTTGCCCCTTCTTGACCGTGTCGCCGGCGGCGACCTTCAGGTTGACGGTGGCGGGCGCCTTGGCATACAGGGTCGGGCTGACGGCGGCGACGACGCGGCCGTTGACGGAGGCATCGCGCACGAGCGTGCCGCGCGTGACCTCGGCGATGCGCAGGCGCGACGCGCTGACGGACGCCTCGCTGCCGCGCCACGTCGACACGAGGCCGGCGCACAGGGCGGCCACCAGGACGGCGCTGCCGATCCAGAGCGCGCGGCGCTTCAGCTTGTGGCCCGGGGGCGGGGCGATGACGGCGTCTTGTTGTGATGTATCGCGGATCATGATGTGGACACGAATGATGGACAGTGCCGATGTTTGCACGATCCGTGCCAGTATCTAACCCATTGATTTCATTGATGCGGACAGCGGACACTGCCGCGTCCGCGACTGTCCGGGGCCCGTATGGACGGACAGTCGCGGACGGTCTTGATATTCCGGAAACCGGCCATAATTTCTTGGCAACAAGAATCCGGCGCCGCCGAGGAAAGTCCTGCATGACCTCATTCAAACCCGAACCGGACGCCGATGACCTGCTCGACGACGCCACGTGGCGCGACCTGCTGCTGCCCCGATACACGGACATGCTCGCCTCCGGCACCAGCATCTTCGGACGGCAGGTGCTGGAGCGCGACCTGCGCGGCGGCCTGGATGATGCGGCCGTGGCATCGAGACGCGCCCGCGTGCAGGCGCTGCTCGACGATCCCGCCCAGCTGGACGCCCTCGAGCGCAAGCTGGCCTGCCTGCGCGAAGCGGACGTCGACGTGGCCGCGTTGCTGTTCGCAGACGCGCAGCCGCCGCGGCCCGCCTGGGTCGGCCGGCTGCTCCGGCTGCCCGTGCTGCTGGCGGCATCGATCGCGGCCGCGCTGCTGGTCTCGCCGTGGGGCTGGGTCGGCACCGGCGTCGCCATGTATTTCCTCGTGATGGTGCACATGCGCTACCAGGACCGCGTCGGCCTCTGGACGCGCTCCGTGCGCGCGCTGCAGATGCTGCTGCGTGCGTGTTCGCTGCTGGACGGCAGCGGCCTCGCGCTGGCGTCATCGTTCACGGGACGGGGCGCGCGGGCAGGGCGGTTGAGCCGCTCGCTGGACCGCTCGCTGCTGGCTGCATCCGGCGTGCCCGGCGCGCGCGAGTACGCGGACTGGTTCGCGGCGGCCGACGTACGCCACTATTACCGCACGCTGGCGCGAGTCTTCGGCGCGCGCGACTTCCTGCGCGAGTGCTACTGGCTGTGCGCGGAGCTGGAAGCGGACGTCGCGCTGGCCCGTCACCTGCGCACCCGCCCGACGTGGTGCTGGGCCACGCGCACCGGCGCGCGCACGCTGGCGGTGGAGGGCGGCGTGCATCCGCTGCTGGACGAGGCGCGCGGACTGTCCATGGCGCTGGACGGCAAGGGCGCGTTCCTGTCGGGCCAGAACGGCGTCGGCAAAAGCACGTTCCTGCGCATGCTGGGCCTGAATCTCGTGGTCGCGCGTGCGTTCGGCTTCTGCTACGCGCAAGCGGCCAGCCTGCCGGCGCTGCCGGTCGTGGCCAGCATGCAGAACGAGGACTCGCTGCTCGGCGGCCAGAGTCTGTATATCGCCGAGCTGGCGCGTGCACGGGCGCTGCTGGCGCGCGCCCGCGGTCCGCGACCCGTCGTGTGCCTCGTCGACGAAATCTTCCGCGGCACGAATCACGAGGAATCCGTGTCGGCCGCGACAGCCGTCGCCGACGCAATGGCGCGGCACGCGCTGGTGGTCGTCTCGTCGCACAACCTCGTGCTGGGTTCCCTGCTGGCGGAGTCGCTGGCGCCGTGGCGCATCGTGCGCCGCGGCGACGGCCTGCAACTGGAGCCCGGCGTGCTGGGACGCACGAACGGCGTGGCGCTGCTGGCGGAGCATGGCTTCGACGAAGGCGTGCAGCGCAAAGCCGAACAGGTAGCAGGATTGTTGGCCCAGCAACGTTGCATCAATTCGGGGTCAGAGCACATTTTCTGACGGTGGAACGTCGAATTGGGTGGCGTTGTGTGCGTATAGCCGGTAAAAGCCGGCAGGTTGCTGGAAATCGCCAAAAATAATGTGCTCTGACCCCGAATTTGAGCTCTAGTCGCGCGGCAATGGCTTGCCCTTGGCGATCACTTCGTGGCAGTCGCCCTTGATGGTGGCGTTGTCGTAGTCGGTCCAGCCGTAGCTGTCGACGTAGCGCTTGTGCTGCTTGAAGGCGGCGTTGACGAAGCTCCACTCCAGGCGCTCGTCCGGGTAGCGCACGTCGCCCAGGTCGAGCAGGGTGTGGAACATGTTTTCGGTCGCCAGCTTCGCCTTGCGGTGGCGGCGCAGTTGCGTGACCTTGTCCGGAAAGCGCTCCGCGTAAGAGTCTGAATACCAGGCGAACGCGGGGACGTGGAATTCGTATTGCGTGTTGTGGCCGTGGAAGGCGAGGCGGCAGCTGTTGTCGTACAGCGTCTGGCCGTGGTCGGCCACGTACATCATCGCGGCCGGCTTGTCGGCTTCCTTCAGCGTGCCGATCACGTGGTCGAGGAACCAGTCCGTGTACAGGATCGAGCTGTCGTAACTGTTGTTCAGCTTGTCCTTGATCCTGATGTCCGTGTAGACGGGCTTGTCGATGCCGTACAGCGACGGCAGCCATTTGTCGAACTGCTTCGGGTAGCGGTGGCTGTAGTTCCAGTGGCTGCCCAGCGTGTGCAGCACGATCAGCTTCTTCGGCGCCGGATCCGCGACGGCATGCTTCAGCGGGCCGAACAGGATTTCGTCGTAATTGGAATTGTCGGTAAAACCGCCCAGGTTCAGGAAGTCGACGACGTCCGCTTCCTTCGCGAACACGGACACGGGCGTGTCGAACTTGCCGAACGAGATCTGGTTCGACAGCCAGAATGTTTTATAGCCCGCTTCCTTGAACGCGGTCAGGAAGGATTTTTCCGAGAAGCCGTCCTTGAGGCTTTGCGTGGCCGGCTTGCGCGAGATGATGACGGGGACGCTCAGGCGCGTGGCGGACACGGACGTGATCACGTCGCGCAGTACCACGAGATTGGTTTCCTGGGACAGCAGCGGGTTCGTGTCGCGGTCGTAGCCGTTCAGGCTCCAGCGGTCGTAGCGCGACGATTCGCCGATCACCATCACGATCACTTGCGGGTCGTCGTTCGGCTCGGCCAGGTGCGCGTGGAAGCGGAAGGCCGCGCTTCTCCGGTTCAGGTCGGCGAGATAGACCCGCTCCTTGTAAAAATCGACGCCGCGCGCGGCCAGGCCGAACGGCCAGGAATGGGCGAAAGAATCCAGGTCGAACGGCAGCTTCATCCAGTGCGCCAGCGGCGGCAGCGAGGCCGGGTGCGGGATGCTGGACGGGCGCGGCGCCGCGGTCTCTTCGCTGGCGGCTTCGACGCTGTCGGAGGCTGTCACGAGCCGCACGGTGGCCGCCGCCGGGCCGGCACTCGCCAGCGGCGGCGGGGCGACGCCGTATTTCAGGCCGTAGGCGAAGACGACGGCCACGACCGCCAGCACGCCCAGCACGACGGGGCGCGACACGTCGGCCCAGTCGAGGTCGCGCGTGCGCCAGGCCGCGATCCAGCTTGTGACGAACCACGCGAGCACGCCGACGAAGACGCCGATCAGCAGCCAGACTTTGCTGCCGAGGAATTCCATCGCCTCGGCCGGGCTCGTCTCCGCGATGATGCCGAGGTGGTGCGTGGAAATGCCCTGGCCGTAGAACGCATATAAATAGAGCTCGACGGGCAGCGCGAGGAAGGCGGGCAGCAGCAGCCAGTGGAAGTACGCCGGGCGCTTGAACACGCCCCACACGCCCAGCCAGGCCAGCAGTTCGATGCCGGCCACCTGGCCGGGGTGCGACAGCGGCTGGCCGAACAGCGGCGCCACGTACGGCACGCAGGACAGCAGCAGATAGGTGAGCGCGACGTACAGGTTGCGCGGGCGTAGCAAAAATGACATCGAGACGGGCGTTGTGCGGCAAGGCGTAGGCGAAGTCGGCTATTATCCGTTTTTTGCCACAGGTAACGCCATTCCCTCTGCACAACAGATGAAATCCGGCGTACACTGGTTGTGTCGTTATCACGACATCTACTGCGCATTTACACAATCTTCCGCCGCTGTCGCGGTGCCCGGTCAGCAAGTTTGTTGACCCGGCTCCGCTTCAGGTCTATACTCGCGAGTTCTCGAATTATTCTGCGCATGGTTTACGCATAACAGCCGCTCCCGCTGGTGAGTGGCTTTCGTCGCCTGTACGGAAAGTAGCGGGACAAGGTTTCAGCCCCCGGGAAGCAAGAACCCCGGGTCATCAACTAGTAGTCATTTTGTTGGATTTTTGAACGATGCCAACCATCAATCAACTGATTCGCAAGCCGCGTGAAGCCGCGGTTGTGAAGAGCAAGTCGCCGGCACTGGAAAACTGCCCGCAAAAGCGTGGTGTCTGCACCCGTGTCTACACGACGACCCCGAAGAAGCCGAACTCGGCACTGCGTAAAGTCGCCAAAGTTCGCCTGACCAACGGTTTCGAAGTCATTTCGTACATCGGCGGTGAAGGCCACAACCTGCAGGAACACTCAGTCGTGCTGATCCGCGGCGGTCGTGTGAAAGACTTGCCGGGTGTGCGTTACCACATGGTCCGCGGTGCACTGGATACCCAGGGCGTGAAAGACCGTAAGCAGGCCCGTTCGAAGTACGGTGCCAAGCGTGCCAAGGCTGCCAAGAAGTAATCTTCTTGCAATCTGGGTAAATTAATATTGAGTTAGTTGAGGCGGCCGGAAGGCCGAGTAAGTGAAGGGCTTTGATGGCCTTTCGCGAGTGCTCTGAGCACTCAACTGAAGACAAAAAGGAATTGAAATGCCACGTCGTCGTGAAGTACCCAAGCGCGAGATTCTGCCGGATCCGAAATTCGGCAACACCGATGTCGCCAAGTTCGTCAACGTTCTGATGCTGTCCGGTAAGAAATCGGTCGCTGAGAACATCATCTACGGTGCATTCGACTACATCCAGTCCAAATCGGGCAAGGACCCGCTGGAAGTGTTCGCAACCGCGATCAACAACTGCAAGCCGATGGTCGAGGTGAAATCCCGCCGCGTCGGTGGCGCCAACTACCAGGTGCCGGTTGAAGTGCGTCCGGTCCGCCGTATGGCCCTGTCTATGCGTTGGTTGCGCGAAGCCGCAAACAAGCGTAGCGAAAAATCCATGCCGCATCGCCTGGGTGGCGAGCTGATGGAAGCAGCAGAAGGCCGCGGCGGCGCGATGAAGCGTCGTGACGAAGTTCACCGTATGGCTGAAGCGAACAAGGCGTTCTCGCACTTCCGCTTCTAAGCAAATGGCCCAATCGCTTCGGGGGCAGAACGCCTCCGGGGTGGTGCGGCCATGCAGTATCCGTTGTTCAGGCCGAGCTCATTTTGATCACCAGAATGCTGCTCGGTTTTGTCCATTCAAAAGTTAGGAAAATTTATGGCACGCACTACCCCTATTGAGCGCTACCGTAACATCGGTATCTCCGCTCACATCGACGCCGGTAAGACGACGACCACCGAGCGCATCCTGTTCTACACCGGTGTCAACCACAAGATCGGTGAAGTGCACGACGGTGCAGCAACCATGGACTGGATGGAGCAGGAGCAAGAGCGCGGCATCACCATTACCTCGGCAGCGACGACCTGCTTCTGGAAGGGTATGGCCAACAACTTCGAGCCGCACCGCTTCAACATCATCGATACCCCGGGCCACGTCGACTTCACCATCGAGGTGGAGCGTTCGATGCGCGTCCTGGACGGCGCCTGCATGGTTTACTGTGCAGTCGGCGGCGTGCAGCCGCAGTCGGAAACCGTGTGGCGTCAGGCTAACAAGTACAAAGTTCCGCGTCTGGCATTCGTCAACAAGATGGACCGTACCGGTGCGAACTTCTTCAAGGTGTACGAGCAGATGCGCGCCCGCCTGAAGGCCAACCCGATCCCGCTGCAGATCCCCATCGGCGCCGAAGACAACTTCAAGGGCGTGGTCGACCTGGTCAAGATGAAGGCGATCTTCTGGGACGACGCTTCGCAGGGCATGAAGTTCGACTACCGCGACGTGCCGGCCGAGCTGGTCGATCAGGCCAACGAATGGCGTGAAAAGCTGGTCGAGACCGCTGCTGAAGCGAGCGAAGAGCTGATGAACAAGTATCTCGAAGAGGGCGAACTGTCCGAAGAAGAGATCAAGAAGGCACTGCGCGCACGTACCATCGGCGGCGAAATCGTCCCGATGATGTGCGGCACCGCGTTCAAGAACAAGGGCGTGCAGGCGATGCTGGACGCCGTCATCGAATACCTGCCGTCGCCGGTCGACATCCCGCCGGTCGCAGGTACCGACGAAGACGACCAGCCGGTGACCCGCAAGGCATCGGACGACGAGAAGTTCGCTGCTCTGGCATTCAAGATCATGACCGACCCGTTCGTCGGCCAGCTGATCTTCTTCCGCGTGTATTCGGGCGTCATCAACTCGGGCGACACCGTGTTCAACCCGATCAAGGGCAAGAAAGAACGCGTCGGCCGTATCCTGCAGATGCACGCGAACCAGCGCGAAGAGATCAAGGAAGTCCGTGCAGGCGACATCGCCGCAGCCGTGGGCCTGAAAGAAGCGACCACCGGTGAAACGCTGTGCGACCCGTCGGCACCGATCATCCTGGAAAAGATGGTGTTCCCGGAGCCGGTGATCCAGCAGGCCGTCGAGCCGAAGACCAAGGCCGACCAGGAAAAAATGGGTCTGGCACTGAACCGTCTGGCTCAGGAAGACCCGTCGTTCCGCGTGCGTACCGACGAAGAATCGGGCCAGACCATCATCGGTGGTATGGGCGAGCTGCACCTGGAAATTATCGTCGACCGCATGAAGCGTGAATTCGGCGTGGAAGCGACCGTCGGCAAGCCGCAGGTTGCATACCGCGAAACGATCCGCAAGGCCGTCACCGACGTCGAAGGCAAGTTCGTCAAGCAGTCGGGTGGTCGTGGTCAGTACGGTCACGCCGTCCTGAACATCGAACCGCAAGAGCCGGGCAAGGGCTTCGAGTTCGTCGACGCCATCAAGGGCGGTGTGGTTCCGCGCGAATACATCCCGGCAGTCGAGAAGGGTGTGCGCGAGACGCTGTCGAGCGGCGTGATGGCCGGCTACCCGGTCGTCGACGTCAAGGTCACGCTGGTGTTCGGTTCGTACCACGACGTGGACTCGAACGAAAACGCGTTCCGCATGGCTGGTTCGATGGCATTCAAGGAAGGCTGCCGTAAAGCCAACCCGGTCATCCTCGAGCCGATGATGGCCGTGGAAGTCGAGACGCCGGAAGACTACGCCGGTACCGTGATGGGCGACCTGTCGTCCCGCCGCGGTATGGTGCAGGGCATGGACGAAATCCCGGGCGGCGGCGGCAAGATCATCAAGGCCGAAGTCCCGCTGTCGGAAATGTTCGGTTACTCGACCGTGCTGCGTTCGGCAACCCAGGGTCGTGCGACCTACACGATGGAATTCAAGCACTATGCTGAAGCACCGAAGCATGTGATGGACGCCATCGTGACGGCTAAGGCCAAGTAAGACAGACCAACAGGCCGGCGGTACCCCGACCGGCCTGAACAAAAACTAGATAATTGTTCTTTTAAAGGAAGATCAAAATGGCAAAGGAAAAATTCGAACGGACCAAGCCGCACGTGAACGTCGGCACCATCGGTCACGTTGACCACGGCAAAACCACCCTGACGGCTGCAATCGCAACCGTTCTGTCGAAGAAATTCGGCGGCGAAGCCAAGGCCTACGACCAGATCGACGCGGCTCCGGAAGAAAAAGCACGCGGCATCACGATCAACACCGCGCACGTCGAGTACGAAACGGCCAACCGCCACTACGCACACGTCGACTGCCCGGGCCACGCCGACTACATCAAGAACATGATCACCGGTGCTGCCCAGATGGACGGCGCGATCCTGGTGTGCTCCGCTGCTGACGGCCCGATGCCGCAGACCCGCGAACACATCCTGCTGGCTCGCCAGGTGGGTGTTCCGTACATCATCGTGTTCCTGAACAAGTGCGACCTGGTCGACGACGCAGAACTGCTGGAACTGGTCGAAATGGAAGTGCGCGAACTGCTGTCGAAGTACGAGTTCCCGGGCGACGACCTGCCGATCATCAAGGGTTCGGCTCGTATGGCGCTGGAAGGCCAGCAGGGCGAAATGGGCGAAGACTGCATCATCCGCCTGGCTGACGCACTGGATTCGTACATCCCGACCCCGGAACGTGCCGTTGACGGCGCCTTCCTGATGCCGGTGGAAGACGTGTTCTCGATCTCGGGCCGCGGTACCGTGGTGACCGGTCGTGTCGAGCGCGGCATCATCAAGGTCGGCGAAGAGATCGAAATCGTCGGTATCGTCGATACGGTCAAGACCACCTGCACCGGCGTGGAAATGTTCCGCAAGCTGCTGGACCAGGGTCAAGCTGGCGACAACGTCGGCCTGCTGCTGCGCGGCACGAAGCGTGAAGACGTCCAGCGTGGCCAGGTTCTGGCCAAGCCGGGTTCGATCAAGCCGCACACCGACTTCACGGGCGAAGTGTACGTCCTGTCGAAGGACGAAGGCGGCCGTCACACCCCGTTCTTCAACAACTACCGTCCGCAGTTCTACTTCCGTACGACTGACGTGACCGGCTCGATCGTTCTGCCGGCCGACAAAGAGATGGTCATGCCGGGCGACAACGTGTCGATCACCGTCAAGCTGATCGCTCCGATCGCGATGGAAGAAGGCCTGCGCTTCGCAATCCGCGAAGGCGGCCGTACCGTCGGCGCCGGCGTGGTTGCCAAGATCATCGCCTAATTAGCGATATCTAAGTAGTCGTAATACAACAGGAGGGGCAGAGCGGAAGTTCTGTCCCTCCTGTTTGTGCAGTAAGGGGTGAAACGGTGTTATACTGCCGTCCCCTCCGCAGTACACGCAGTACCTGACACATTGATTGCCGGCCAAGCGCCGGTTCGTTCTTTTTTAAGGAAATAGCATGTCCGCTCCGAATCAGAAAATCCGTATCCGCCTGAAAGCGTTCGACTACAAGCTGATCGACCAGTCCGCCCTGGAAATCGTCGACACCGCCAAGCGCACCGGCGCAGTCGTCAAGGGCCCGGTTCCGCTGCCGACCCGCATCCAGCGCTTCGACGTGCTGCGTTCCCCGCACGTGAACAAGACCTCGCGCGACCAGTTCGAAATCCGTACGCACCAGCGTCTGATGGACATCGTGGACCCGACCGACAAGACCGTCGACGCGCTGATGAAGCTGGACCTGCCGGCTGGCGTTGACGTCGAAATCAAGCTGCAGTAATCGTATTTCCGCCGCGGCGTGAGCCGCAGCGATCCGGGCCGGTACCGCCTTTGCGGACCGGCCCGTTGTCTTTTGGAGGAACCGTGATCGATACCGCACGCTTGCGCCTGCGGCAGTGGCGCGACGCCGACCTGGAGCCGTTTGCGCGCATGAACGCGGACGCCCGCGTGATGGAACATTTTCCCGCGCCGCTCGACCGTGCCGCCAGCGACATGTTCGCCGGCAGGCTGCGCGCCGAGATCGCGGAACGGGGCTACGGGTTCTGGGCCGTCGAACTGCGGGAGACGGGCGATTTCATCGGCTTCACGGGCCTGCGCATCCCGGCTGTGCCCTTGCCGATCGGCCCGTGCGTGGAGATCGGCTGGCGCCTCGCCGCCGGCCACTGGGGGCAGGGCTATGCGTCGGAAGCGGCGCGCGCCGCGCTGGAATATGGATTCGTTGCGCTGGGCCTCGACGAGATCGTATCGTTCACCGCGCTGCCGAACGTCCGCTCGCAGGCCGTCATGCGGCGCATCGGCATGACGCATCCGGGCAAGGTGTTCGAGCACCCCGGCGTGGCGCCGGGGCACCCGTTGCGGCCCCACTGCGTGTACCGGCTCACGCGCCGGCAGTGGGCAGCCAATCAGGCTGGATGACGGTCAGGCCGCTTCCAGCGCCAGCTCCGCCGCCAGCCGGTTGTGCCGTTCCAGCACGACGGGCAGGTCGACCGTCCTCAGCACCCCATCCTTCACCACGACCTTGCCGTTGATGACGCTGTGATTCACATTGGCCGGCGTGCAGAACACGAGCGCCGCCACCGGGTCGTGCAGCGCGCCCGCGAAGCCGACGCCATCCAGCTTGAACATCACGATGTCCGCCGACATGCCCGGCGCGATGCTGCCGATGTCGTCGCGGTTCAGGACCTTCGCACCGCCCAGCGTGGCGAGTTCCAGCGCCTGGCGCGCCGTCATCGCATCCGGGCCGAAGCCCACCCGCTGCAGCAGCATCGCCTGGCGTACCTCACCGAGCATGTGCGCGCCGTCGTTCGACGCGCTGCCGTCCACGCCGAGGCCCACGGGCACGCCCGCGTCGACCATCTTGCGCACGGGCGCGATGCCGGACGCGAGCCGCATGTTCGAGCACGGGCAGTGCGCGACCCCGGTGCCGGTCCGCGCGAACAGGCGGATGCCCGCGTCGTCCAGCTGCACGCAGTGCGCGTGCCACACGTCGTGGCCAACCCACCCGCAGTCTTCCGCGTATTCGGCCGGCGTCATGTTGAATTTCTCGCGGCTGTAGGCGATGTCGTTGACGTTTTCCGCGAGGTGCGTGTGCAGCGACACGCCGTGGCTCCGCGCCAGCAGCGCCGCTTCCTTCATCAGGTCGCGCGATACGGAGAACGGCGAGCAGGGCGCCACGACGATCCGCTGCATCGCGTGGCGCGACGCGTCGTGGTATGTCTCGATCAGGCGTTGCGTGTCCTTCAGGATCGCCGCTTCGTCTTCCACGACGCTGTCCGGCGGCAGGCCGCCTTTCGAGCGGCCCACGCTCATCGCGCCGCGCGACGCATGGAAGCGCATGCCGATGGTGTGCGCCGCTTCGATGCTGTCGTCGAGGCGGCAATCGTTCGGGTAGATGTACAGGTGGTCGCTGCTCGTCGTGCAGCCGGACAGGATCAGTTCCGCCATCGCCGTGAGCGTCGACACGTGCACCATCTCGCCAGTCAGGTTCGCCCAGACTGGATACAGATTCGTCAGCCAGTTGAACAGCTCGCCGTCCTGCGCGGCCGGGATGACGCGCGTGAGGCTCTGGTACATATGGTGGTGCGTGTTGACGAGGCCCGGGATGACGACGTGGCCGGCCGCGTCGATCACCTCGTCGGCGGCTTCCGGGAGGTCGTCCGTCGTGCCCACCCGTTCGATCACGTTGTCGCGGATGAAGACGGCACCGTCTTCGATTTCGCGGCGGTGCGCGTCCATCGTGACGAGGACGCGCGCATTCTTGATCAGGAGAGTCTTGCTCATAGATTTTCCACTTTTTTAGATTTCAACACTGCGGAAACAATGCGCGGGCACTGCGGAAACAATGTCGGGGACCGTCAGACCGCTTCCAGGTCTTTTACAAGGAGCGGCTGCGGGACGTCTTCCTCGTCGTCGTGGACTTCCACGGGACGGTTCGGCAGCACGAGGTTCAGCAGGACGGCCATGATGGCGCCCGTGCTGATGCCCGAGCCGAAGATTTCGTTGACGAACGGCGGCAGCTTGGCCAGCAGTTCCGGGCGCACGCTGACGGCGAGGCCGCAGCCGATGGAGACGGCGATGATGAGGCCAGTGCGCTTGTCGTGCTCGACCTTGCCCAGCATCTGCACGCCGGCGGTAAGAATCATCGCGAACATCATGAGGCCCGCGCCGCCCAGCACGGGCTGCGGGATCGTGACGACGACGGCGCCCAGCACCGGGAACAGGCCGGCCAGCGCCAGCATCACGCCGGTGAGGGCGACGACGTGGCGGCTCGCGACACCGGTCAGCGAGATGACGCCCACGTTCTGCGCGAACGTCGACATCGGCGGCGCGCCCAGCGTCGAGGCGAACGCGGAACCGACGCCGTCGCACAGCACGCCGCGCTTGAGCAGGGTGCCGCGCATCTTCGTCTCCGTGGCGGCGCCCAGCGCCATGAAGGTGCCGGTCGTTTCGACCATCGTGACGACGTAGGCGAGGCCCATCGCGAGGATGCCGCTCGGCGGGAAGCTCATGCCGAAGTGCAGCGGTTGCGGCAGCGCGAACACGGCGGCCTTGTTCACGCTCGAGAAATCGACGAGGCCGAGACCCAGGCAGACGGCGTAGCCGATCGCGATGCCGATCACGATGGCGGACGCGGAGATGATGCCCTTGCCGAACTGGACGAGCGCGACGACGATGGCCAGCACGAAGAGCGCGATGCCCAGGTTGGCGGGCGCGCCGTAGTCCGCGCCCGGCGCCTTGCCGCCCGCGGCCCAGTCGACGGCGACGGGGACGAGCGACAGGCCGATCATCGTGACGACGACGGCCGTCACCTGGTGCGGGAACAGCTTGCGGATCTGCGGCATGAAGAAGCTGCCGACGATCATGACGACGGAGCCTGCGAGCGACGAGCCGAGGATGCCCGCCACGCCATGCTCGACACCGATGCTGATGGCCGCGCCGACGAAGGCGAAGCTCGTGCCCATCACGCACGGCAGGCGAATGCCGACCGGGCCGATGCCCTTGCACTGGATGATCGTGACGATCCCCGAGCCCAGCAGCGCCGCATTGACGAGCGCGACGATCTGGTCCGCAGGCAGTTTGAGGATGGCGCCGACGACGAGCGGCACGGCGATGATGCCGCCGAGGGCGGCAAGCATGTGCTGGGCGGCGAGGAGGGTCGTGGTGATGAGGGGAGGGCGGTCGTCTACCTTGTACAGCAGATTGTTCATGTGTGTCTCCGTCGAATGTTGTCCTGAACTGCGTCGGTGGTTCGATGATTTCCGGACGGTGGAGACGGTCGGCCACGGCAGGCAATCCGGGGTCCGGATGCAACCGATAGCCATGTCTCCACAATGCTTGGGCCACTCTGCGGCGGCTTGTTTTCAAATCATGATGCCCCTGCATTCAGGCACTGTCAACGAATTTGTATACAGTTTCTAACGGAAAATATGTGGATGAATCAGCTGCTTCACAGAGGGAAAGCAGGAATTTTTTGCGCTCTCTGTATACAATTTTTCACGACCGTTTTGCGTGGAAATATCAGATCAACCGGCCGGTCACGGCCCTCTTGATAAGCTGAATGGCGACCTGATCTTAAATAATGAACGCCCGGCAGTTGTAATTACTGAAACACATCGGTAATAATCGCGCCTCAGGAGGAAGCGATGGCGACCATGAAACAGGTAGCGGAGCGCGCCGGGGTGTCGATCTCGACGGTCTCGCACGTGATCAACAACACGCGCGTCGTCAGCGACGACGTGCGCCAGCGCGTGCTCGGCATCATCGACGAGATGCGCTACATTCCCAGCGCCGTCGCCCGCAGCCTCAAGAACGACAAAACCCACACCATCGGCGTGCTCGTGCCGAACTCGTCCAACCCTTACTTCGCCGAACTGATCCGCTGGATCGAGGACGCGGCATTCGAGCTCGGCTACAACATCATCCTGTGCAATGCGCACGGCGGCGTGCAGAAGCAGGCGGCCTATCTGCGCCTGCTGATGGAAAAGCGCATCGACGGGCTGGTCCTCGTCGCCAGCGGCGCGGACGACGAACAGGATCAGCTGCTGCGCCACGAAGGGGTCCCGATCGTCCAGCTGGAGCGGGCGCTGCCTGGGCTCGACGCCGACCTGGTCCAGGCCGGCCAGGAAGAGGGCGGCTACCAGGCGACGCGTCACCTGATCGGGCTGGGGCACCGGGACATCGCCTGCGTGTCGGGCCCGGCCGACCTGCCGCGCACGCGCGAACGCGTCGGCGGTTTCATGCGGGCGATGGCGGAGGCTGGGTTGGCGGTAGCGCCGGATCGTATCGTGCACGAGGAATTCACGAGCGCGGGCGGCCACGCGGCCTTTACGCGCCTGCTGGGCCGGCCGCAGCGCCCGACCGCCGTATTCGTCACGAGCGACCTGATGGCGCTGGGTGGCCTGTGCGCCGCCGGTGCGGCCGGGGTGCGCGTGCCGGCGCAATTGTCCGTCGTGGGCTACGACGACATCGCCGGCGTCGGCTATGCGCTGCCGCCGCTGACGACGGTGGCCCCGCCCAAGCGCGACATGGCGCAGTTGGCCATCGAACTGCTGATCGACCGCATCCGCGGCGAACACGCGCCGCTGCGCAGCAGGGCGCTGGCCAGTACGCTCGTCGTGCGGGCGTCGACCGCGCCGCCACAATAATCCGGCCGCAATGAGCCGTCAGGTGGCCGCCGGTGCCGGCGGCGCCGCCTCGCGCGCATCGTGCAGGTGCAGTCGCTGCGTCGGGAACGCGAATTCGATCTCCAGTGCCGCAAAACGGTCCATCAGCTGCAGATAGATCTCCTGCTGGATATCCATGTAGCGGACGTAATCCGCCGACTCCACCCAGTACACGACATCGAAATTCAACGCGGGCGCCACCATGCCGGCAAAGTGGGCGCGGTCGAACGTCACGCCTTCGTGCGCCTTGACGAGTTCCGTCAGCAGCGGCGGAATCTGGCGCAGCTTGTCCGTCGGCGTCTCGTACGCGACGGCGACCGTGAACGCGACGCGGCGCCGGTTCATGCGCGTCATGTTCTGCAGGCGGCTCTTCAGCAGGTCCGCGTTCGAGAACACGAGCTGCTCGCCGCCCAGGCTGCGCAGCCGGGTCGTCTTCAAGCCCACGTATTCCACGGTACCCAGGTATTTGTCGACGATGATGAAGTCACCGACGACGAAGGGCTTGTCGAGCACGATGGACAGCGACGCGAACAGGTCGCCCAGGATGTTCTGGACCGCCAGTGCCACCGCGATACCGCCGATCCCCAGCGAGGCGACGAGGGTCGTGATGTTGACGCCGAGATTGTCCAGCACCATCAGCAGCAGCACGGTCCACAGCACGGTCTGGGCGATGAAGCCGACGGCCGCCGCCGACGTGGCACGCGCCGGGTCGCCCGCGCGGTTCTGGTAATAATCCGTCAGCCAGGCGCGCAGCGCGCGGTGGCCCCAGACGGCGGCCTGGATCAGGCCCGTGACGATCGCGACCCGCGTCGCAAACAGGTGCACTTCCGGCGGCAAGATGAGGAACTTGCTGCCCGCGAACAATCCCATGATGACGATGGCCAGCAGCCGCGTGCCGTCGAGCGCTTCGACAACGATGTCGTCCAGCCGCGTCTCCGTGCGCTCGGCCAGCTTGCGCATGTGGTGCACGCCCAGCCGCTTGGCGATGTACAGGGTCAGCGCGACGCCGGCCGCGATGCCGAGGGCCGTCAGCCAGGCCAGGGTCGTGTTATCGAAAAACACTACATTCATCCGATCGTCCTTTTCCGTTGTCGGGGATGTCACATTGTACGGTGGAGGTGTGACACACAAGTTTTTTCGGACGGGTATTGCGCTTTGCTAAAACATCCTCGTATAATGCGGCTCCCCGGGCGGTTAGTTCAGCTGGTTAGAATACTTGGTCGACATCCAAGGGGTCGCAGGTTCGAATCCTGCACCGCCCACCAGAATTCCTCCATATCGCAGGCCCCGAGCCTGTAGAGAAAAGATGCCAAGGTGTCTTTTCTGTGCCGTTCAGCTTGAACGGATTCTCTGATCTCCACGACTCTAGCGTAAAACGCAACAGGCCGCGTCAGCTTCGCATTTTCCTGTTGCGTCCATCCGTTGCGCGCGCTATACTAGCCGGCTTCGGTGTGGGCCTATCTTTTTTCGGTCCACGCGTTTAAGAGGAAGTTTTTTTAAAACTTCCGATAGTCAACTAGCCCCGCCCAATCGTAGGTGGGAATGGAGAAAAAATGAGCCTGGGCCTTCTCGGTCGCAAGGTTGGCATGATGCGCATCTTCACGGACGACGGCGATTCGATCCCCGTCACCGTGCTGGACGTGTCGAACAACCGTGTTGCGCAAATCAAAACTCCTGAAACTGATGGTTATGCCGCAGTTCAGGTCGTCTTCGGTCAACGTCGCGCTTCCCGCGTGAACAAGGCCGCTGCCGGTCACTACGCCAAAGCTGGCGTCGAAGCTGGCACGATGCTGAAGGAATTCCGCGTCGAAGCCGCTCAAGCCGCTGGTTTCAAAGCTGGCGACGCAGTCAACGTCTCGCTGTTCGAAGTGGGTCAGAAGATCGACGTGCAAGGCACCTCGATCGGTAAGGGCTACGCCGGTACCATCAAGCGTTACAACTTCTCGTCGGGCCGCGCCACCCACGGTAACTCGCGTTCGCACAACGTGCCGGGTTCCATCGGTATGGCACAGGATCCGGGCCGCGTGTTCCCGGGTAAGCGCATGACCGGTCACATGGGTGACGTCACTGTCACGACCCAGAACCTGGAAATCGCTCGTATCGACGCCGAGCGTCAACTGCTGCTGGTTAAGGGTGCCGTTCCTGGCGCCAAGAACGGTCAAGTGATCGTCAAGCCGGCAGTCAAAGTCAAAGCCAAGAAAGGAGCGTAAGAGATGGAACTGAAGCTCCTGAATGAGCAAGGCCAAGCTGGCGCCGCAGTCAACGCCGCCGACACCGTGTTCGGCCGTGACTACAACGAAGCCCTGATCCACCAGATCGTGGTCGCCTACGCTGCCAACGCACGTAGCGGCAACCGCAAGCAGAAGGATCGTGAAGAAGTCTCCCACACGACCAAGAAGCCGTGGCGTCAAAAAGGTACGGGCCGTGCTCGTGCCGGTATGTCGTCGTCGCCGCTGTGGCGCGGTGGTGGTCGTATCTTCCCGAACTCGCCGGACGAGAACTTCTCGCACAAGGTCAACAAGAAGATGCATCGCGCAGGTATCTGCTCGATCTTCTCGCAGCTGGCCCGCGAAGACCGCCTGAACGTCATCGAGAACCTGACCGTCGAAGCACCGAAGACCAAGCTGCTGTCGCAAAAGCTGCAGGGCATGGGTCTGGACTCGGTCCTGGTGATCACCGACACCATCGATGAAAACCTGCTGCTGGCATCGCGCAACCTGCCGAACGTGCTGGTTGTCGAGCCGAAGCACGCCGACCCGATGTCGCTGGTGTTCTACAAGAAAGTCCTGGTCACCAAAGCTGCTCTGGCCAAGATCGAGGAGATGTACGCATGAGCGCCGCAATCAAATTCAGCGAAGAGCGCCTGATGAAGGTGCTGCTGGCTCCGGTCATTTCCGAAAAGGCGACCTTCGTCGCGGAAAAGAACGAACAGATCGTGTTCAAGGTCCTGCCGGACGCGACCAAGCCGGAAATCAAAGCCGCCGTCGAGCTGCTGTTCAAAGTCGAAGTGGAATCGGTGCAGACCGTGAACCGCGAAGGCAAGCAGAAGCGTTCGGGCCGTTTCACCGGCCGCCGCAACCACACCAAGCGCGCTTTCGTGGCCCTGAAGCCGGGCCAGGAAATCAATTTTGTCGAGGAGGCTAAATAATGGCACTCGTTAAGATGAAGCCAACCTCCCCAGGCCGCCGCGGCATGGTGAAGGTTGTGAACGCCGACCTGTACAAGGGTCGTCCGTTCGCAGCCCTGGTTGAGAAGAAATCGAAGACCGCTGGCCGTAACAACAACGGTCACATCACCACCCGCCACATCGGCGGTGGTCACAAGCACCACTACCGCGTGGTCGACTTCAAGCGCAACAAGGACGGTATCCCGGCCAAGGTCGAGCGCATTGAATACGACCCGAACCGCAGCGCGCACATCGCTCTGGTGTGCTACGCCGACGGTTTCCGCGCGTACATCATCGCCACCAAGGGCATGGCTGTGGGCGATACCGTCATGAACGGCTCGGAAGCGCCGATCAAGTCGGGTAACTGCCTGCCGATCCGCAACATCCCGGTCGGTACCACCATGCACTGCGTCGAAATGCTGCCGGGTAAGGGTGCCCAGATGGCCCGTACCGCAGGCGCCGGCGTCGTGCTGATGGCTCGCGAAGGTACCTACGCTCAGGTTCGCCTGCGCTCGGGTGAAGTGCGCCGCGTGCACATCGAGTGCCGCGCAACGGTTGGCGAAGTCGGCAACGGCGAGCACAACCTGCGCAAGATCGGTAAAGCCGGTGCAATGCGCTGGCGCGGTGTCCGCCCGACCGTTCGCGGTGTGGTGATGAACCCGATCGACCACCCGCACGGTGGTGGTGAAGGTCGTACGGCTGCCGGTCGTCATCCGGTGTCGCCATGGGGCCAGCAGACGAAGGGCAAGAAGACGCGTTCGAACAAGCGCACGTCGTCGATGATCGTCTCGCGCCGCGGCAAGAAATAAGGATAAGACATGACTCGTTCATTGAAAAAAGGGCCGTTCATTGACGCCCACCTGGTGAAAAAAGTCGAAGCCGCGCAAGCGAACAAAGACAAAAAGCCGGTCAAAACCTGGTCGCGCCGCTCGACGATCACCCCGGACTTCATCGGTCTGACGATCGCCGTCCACAACGGTAAAGTGCACGTGCCGGTGTACGTGTCCGAGAACATGGTGGGTCACAAGCTGGGCGAATTCGCCCTGACCCGCACGTTCAAGGGCCACGCCGCTGACAAGAAGGCGAAGAAATAATGGAAACTAAAGCTATCCTCAAAGGCGTCCGCCTGTCGGAACAGAAAGGCCGCCTCGTCGCCGATCTGATCCGCGGCAAGAAAGTCGACGCCGCGCTGAACATCCTGCAGTTCAGCCCGAAAAAAGGCGCGACCATCATCAAGAAAGTGCTGGAGTCCGCAATCGCGAACGCCGAGCACAACGATGGTGCCGACATCGACGAACTGAAAGTGGTTCAGATCTATGTCGAAAAGGGCCCGATCCTCAAGCGCTTTACGGCACGTGCCAAAGGCCGCGGTGATCGCATTTCGAAACAATCCTGTCACATCTTCGTGACTGTCGGTAACTAAGGAGTCACACGATGGGTCAGAAAATCCACCCAACCGGCTTCCGCCTGGCGGTCACCCGTAACTGGGCATCGCGCTGGTACGCTGGCAACGGCAACTTTGCCGACATGCTGAAGGAAGACCTGGAAGCCCGCGCTTTCCTGAAGAAGAAACTGAAGAACGCCTCCGTCGGCCGCATCGTCATCGAGCGTCCGGCCAAGAACGCGCGCTTCACGATCTACTCGTCGCGTCCGGGCGTCGTCATCGGCAAGAAGGGCGAAGACATCGAAGTCCTGAAGTCGTCGCTGACGAAGATCATGGGCGTGCCGGTGCACGTCAATATCGAAGAAATCCGCAAGCCGGAAATCGATTCGCAGCTGATCGCCGATTCGATCGCCCAGCAGCTCGAAAAGCGCATCATGTTCCGCCGCGCGATGAAGCGCGCCATGCAGAACGCCATGCGCCTGGGCGCCGTCGGCATCAAGATCATGTCGTCGGGCCGCCTGAACGGCATCGAGATCGCACGTACCGAATGGTACCGCGAAGGCCGTGTGCCCCTGCACACCCTGCGCGCCGACATCGACTACGGCACCAGCGAAGCCTCGACCACGTACGGCATCATCGGCGTGAAAGTCTGGGTCTACAAGGGTGACCGTTCGCCGACCGGCGAAGCACCGGTGATCGACGTTCCGGCCGACGAGAAAAAGCCGCGCGGTCCGCGTCGTGACGACGGCAAACCGGCTGGCCGTGGCCGCCCGGGCGCCAAGCCAGGTACCGCACCCGCAGGCCGCCGTGCTGCCAAGCCGGCCGCTGAGAAAGCAGGAGAATAAGCATGCTGCAGCCATCCCGCAGAAAGTATCGTAAAGAGCAGAAAGGCCGCAACACCGGCATTTCGCACACCCGCGGCACCGCGGTCTCGTTCGGCGAATTCGGTCTGAAGGCAGTTGCCCGCGGCCGTATCACCGCACGCCAGATCGAAGCTGCACGTCGTGCCATGACCCGTCACATCAAGCGTGGCGGCCGTATCTGGATCCGTATCTTCCCGGACAAGCCGATCTCGAACAAGCCGGCTGAAGTCCGTATGGGTAACGGTAAAGGTAATCCGGAGTACTACGTGGCCGAGATCCAGCCGGGCAAGGTCCTGTACGAAATGGACGGCGTCGCTGAAGAACTGGCGCGCGAAGCCTTCCGTCTGGCTGCCGCCAAACTGCCGCTGGCGACGACGTTCGTCGTGCGTCAAGTCGGTCAATAACAGGAGTTAAGAATGAAAGCAACGGAACTCCGCGGCAAGGACCAGGCAGCTCTGCAACAAGAGCTGAATGAGCTGCTGAAGGCACAGTTCGGCCTGCGCATGCAAATCGCTACGCAGCAACTGACGAACACCGCCCAGCTCAAGAAGGTGCGCCGCGATATCGCGCGTGTCAAGACTGTGATGAACCAGAAGGAAGCCAAATGAACGACACCACTAAAACGGCGCTGAAGCGTACGCTGGTCGGCAAAGTCGTGTCCGACAAGATGGACAAGACGGTGACCGTGCTGATCGAACGTCACGTCAAGCACCCGCTGTACGGCAAGATCATCGTGCGCTCGAACAAGTATCACGCGCACGACGAGACCAACCAGGCGAAAATCGGCGACACCGTCGAGATCGCGGAAGGTCGCCCGATCTCGAAGACGAAGGCTTGGACCCTGACCAAAGTTCTGCAGGTCGCTCCGGTTCTGTAATGCCTGAAGGGGTGTTGTTACAACGCCTCTAAAATTTGTCTTGCGTGGCCCGCTGGTATGTGGAATACTAGCGGGCTTCGTTCATGTGTTGCCGCAGTTTGTCCTTCGGTAACTGCGGCCTGCAACGAACATTGGAAAGTCCAATCACCCAAACGTACGCGCTTGCAATGAGTGCGGACGGCGGGACCAAGACTGACCGCAGGCCTACGGTTTTCCGTGGGGTTTCTTCGGCTTAAGTTGGGAAAGAAAATATCATGATTCAAACCGAAAGCCGGCTCGAAGTGGCCGACAATACCGGTGCAAAAGAAGTTCTGTGCATCAAGGTATTGGGCGGCTCCAAGCGCCGTTACGCCAGCATTGGCGACGTGATCAAGGTCACCGTGAAGCAAGCTGCTCCGCGCGGCCGCGTCAAGAAGGGTGAAATCTACAACGCCGTGGTCGTGCGTACCGCTAAAGGTGTGCGCCGCCAGGACGGCTCCCTGGTGAAGTTCGACGGCAATGCCGCCGTCCTGCTGAACAGCAAGCTGGAGCCGATCGGTACCCGTATCTTCGGACCGGTGACGCGCGAACTGCGTACCGAGAAGTTCATGAAGATCGTGTCCCTGGCACCTGAAGTTCTGTAAGGGAGCAGCAATGGATAAGATTCGTAAAAACGACGAAGTCATCGTTCTGGCCGGTAAAGACAAAGGCAAGCGCGGTGTCGTTCAGCAGCGTGTAGATGCTGAGCACGTCATCGTCGAAGGCGTGAACGTGGCCAAGAAGGCCGTCAAGCCGAACCCGATGACCGGCGTAACTGGTGGTATCGTCGACAAGACCATGCCGATTCACGTGTCGAACGTCGCGCTGTTCAATGCAGCGACCGGCAAGGCTGATCGCGTTGGCTTCAAAGAAGTGGATGGCAAAAAAGTCCGCGTCTTCAAGTCGAACGGCGAAGTAGTGAAAGGGTAATTAGAAATGGCCCGTCTCCAACAAGTTTATAAAGACAAAGTCGTTGCCGAACTGACCGAGAAATTCGGTTACAAGTCGGTGATGGAAGTGCCGCGCCTGACCAAGATCACCCTGAACATGGGTCTGTCGGAAGCTGTCGCCGACAAGAAGATCATCGAGCACGCAACCGGCGACCTGACGAAGATCGCTGGCCAGAAGCCGGTCGTGACCAAGGCTCGCAAGGCAATCGCAGGTTTCAAGATCCGCGAAGGCTACCCGATCGGCACGATGGTGACCCTGCGTGGCGCCCGCATGTACGAATTCCTGGACCGTTTCATCACCGTGGCCCTGCCGCGCGTGCGTGACTTCCGTGGCGTCAGCGGCAAATCGTTCGATGGTCGCGGCAACTACAACATCGGCGTCAAAGAGCAGATCATCTTCCCGGAAATCGATTACGACAAGATCGATGCGCTGCGTGGCATGAACATCTCGATCACCACGACCGCTAAGACCGACGAAGAAGCCAAAGCGCTGCTCGCCGCATTCAAATTCCCGTTCCGGAACTAAGAACATGGCAAAACTTGCACTGATTAACCGCGAACAGAAGCGTGCAGACCTGGTGGAGAAATTCGCCGCAAAGCGTGCCGCTCTGAAAGCAATCATCGACGACCAGTCGAAGACCGAAGAAGAGCGTTACGAAGCACGCCTGAAGCTGCAGGCCCTGCCGCGTAACTCGGCGCCGACCCGCCAGCGTAACCGCTGCGCCATGACCGGCCGTCCCCGTGGCACTTTCCGTAAATTCGGTCTGGCCCGTACCAAACTCCGCGAATTCGCCATGAAAGGCGAAATCCCGGGTATGACCAAAGCTAGCTGGTAATAGGAGAACAAGCAATGAGTATGAGCGATCCTATCGCCGATATGCTGACCCGTATTCGCAACGCGCAAGGCGTGCAGAAGACCACCGTCGAAATGCCGTCGTCGAAGCTGAAAGTTGCGATTGCCAACGTCCTGAAGGATGAGGGTTACATCGAAGATTACGCCGTGTCCACCGAAGGTGGCAAGGCTGAACTGAAAATCGGTTTGAAGTACTACGTCGGCCGTCCGGTTATCGAGCGCATCGAGCGCGTCTCCCGTCCTGGCCTGCGCATCTACAAGGGCAAAGACGAGATCCCTCAGGTCATGAACGGCCTGGGCGTGGCGATCGTCTCGACCCCGAAGGGTGTGATGACCGACCGCAAAGCACGTGCTACCGGCGTCGGTGGCGAAGTGATTTGCTACGTGGCTTAAGGAGTAGACGATGTCTCGAGTAGCTAAGATGCCAATCGCCGTCCCGGCCGGTACCGATGTCGCGATCAACGCGTCGTCGATCACCGTCAAGGGCCCGCTGGGCACCCTGACCCAGCCGCTGAACGGCCTGGTCAAAGTGGAAAACAACAACGGCACGCTGTCGTTCGACGTGATCGACGATTCCCGCGAATCGAACGCCATGTCGGGCACCCTGCGTGCTCTGGTGAACAACATGGTGACTGGTGTCACCAAAGGTTTCGAAAAGCGCCTGACCCTGGTCGGCGTGGGTTACAAGGCCGCCGTGCAAGGCAACGCCCTGAACCTGTCGCTGGGCTTCTCGCACCCGGTCCTGCACGCGATGCCGGAAGGCGTCACCGCAGCGACCCCGACCCCGACCGAGATCCTGATCAAGGGTATCGACCGTCAAAAGGTCGGCCAGGTTGCCGCAGAAGTGCGCGCTTACCGCTCGCCTGAGCCGTACAAAGGCAAGGGTGTCCGTTATGCGGACGAAGTGGTGAAGCTTAAAGAAACCAAGAAGAAATAATCGGAGCTGACGATGGACAAGAAAGAATCGCGTCTGCGTCGCGGACGCCAAACCCGCATCAAGATCGCGCAGTTGGGCGTGAACCGCCTGTCGGTGCACCGCACGAACCTGCACATCTATGCGAACCTGATCAGCCCGGATGCGAAGGTCCTGGTTTCGGCTTCGACGCTGGAAGCAGAAGTGCGCGCCGAGCTGGGCGGCAAGTCGGGTGCGGGCGGCAACGCCGCTGCAGCCGCACTGGTTGGCAAGCGCGTCGCAGAGAAAGCACTGAAAGCAGGGATCACCGAAGTCGCATTCGACCGTTCGGGTTTCCGTTACCACGGCCGTGTGAAGGCGCTGGCAGAAGCCGCGCGCGAAGCTGGTCTGAAGTTCTAAGGAAGAATCGTCATGGCAAAAATGCAAGCGAAAATGGCAAGCGACAAGCCGGATGATGGCATGCGCGAGAAAATGATCGCGATCAACCGCGTCACCAAAGTGGTGAAGGGTGGTCGTATCATGGGTTTTGCAGCGCTGACCGTTGTCGGTGACGGCGATGGCCGCATCGGCATGGGCAAAGGCAAGTCGAAGGAAGTTCCGGTCGGCGTGCAGAAAGCGATGGAAGAAGCCCGCCGCAACCTGATCAAGGTGCCCCTCAAGAACGGCACGCTGCAGCACAGCGTCACCGGCCGCCACGGCGCGTCGTACGTGATGATGTCGCCGGCCAAGCCGGGTACCGGCGTGATCGCAGGCGGCGCAATGCGCGCAATCTTCGAAGTCATGGGCGTGACCGACGTCGTCGCCAAGTCGACCGGTTCGTCGAACCCGTACAACCTGGTTCGCGCGACCCTCGACGGTCTGGCAAAAATGAGCACTCCGGCCGACATCGCTGCCAAGCGCGGCAAGTCGGTGGAAGAGATCCTGGGTTAAGGGGAACAATTATGGCAAACACCATCAAAGTCAAGCTGGTCAAAGGCCTGATCGGTACCCGCCAGGATCACCGCGCCACCGTGCGCGGTCTGGGTCTGCGTCGTGTCAACTCGGTTTCCGAGCTGCAGGACACCCCGGCGATCCGCGGCATGATCAACAAGGTCAACTACCTCGTGAAAATTGTCGACTAAGCCGCGGCTTGGTCAACGGAGAAAATAATGCAACTCAATACCATCCAACCCGCTGAAGGCGCGAAACACGCCAAGCGCCGCGTCGGTCGCGGTATCGGCTCGGGCCTGGGCAAGACCGCCGGCCGCGGCCACAAGGGTCAGAAATCGCGTTCGGGCGGCTTCCACAAAGTCGGCTTCGAAGGCGGTCAGATGCCTCTGCAGCGTCGTCTGCCGAAGCGCGGCTTCAAGTCGCTGAACGCTACGTTCAAGGCTGAAGTGCGTCTGTCGGACCTGAACAACCTGGCCGTCGCCGACGTCGACGTCCTGGTGCTCAAGCAAGCCGGCGTGCTGCCGGTCGTCGCTCGCGACGTGCGCGTGATCCTGTCGGGCGAAATCACCAAAGCGGTGAACCTGAAAGGCATCAAGGCAACCGCTGGCGCGAAAGCAGCGATCGAAGCAGCTGGCGGTTCGGTCGCCTAAACGCGACCGCTGCCTGATCGGAGCAAAAATTGGCGACTAATTCACAACTTGGTAAAAGCGCTGCTTCCGGTTTCCCCTGGGGCCGGTTGTGGTTCTTGCTTGGCGCATTGGTCGTGTACCGTATCGGAGCTCATATCCCGGTCCCCGGGATTGATCCGGTCGCCATGGCCCAGCTGTTCAAGCAGAACGAGGGCGGCATCCTGGGCATGTTCAACATGTTCTCCGGCGGTGCCCTGTCTCGTTTTGCCGTGTTCGCACTTGGCATCACGCCGTACATTTCGGCTTCGATCATCATGCAGCTGGTGTCGATCGTCTCGCCGCAGATGGAGGCACTGAAGAAAGAGGGCGAGGCCGGCCGCCGCAAGATCACCCAGTACACCCGTTACTTCACGGTCGTGCTGGCTCTGTTCCAGGCGTTCGGTATCGCCGTCGCGCTCGAGGCGCAGCAAGGCCTCGTGCTCGATCCGGGCATCGGCTTCCGCTTCGTGACCGTCGTGACCCTGCTGACCGGCACCATGTTCCTCATGTGGCTGGGCGAGCAGATCACCGAACGTGGTCTTGGCAACGGTATCTCGATCATCATTTTTGCCGGTATCGCAGCAGGTCTGCCGGGCGCACTGAGTGGCTTGTTCACCCTGGTGTCGAACGGTTCGATCGGCAGCTTCTCCGCGATCATCATCGTGATTCTGGTAGCTGTGGTGACTTACGCTGTCGTGTTCGTCGAACGCGGCCAGCGCAAGATCCTGGTGAATTACGCGAAACGCCAGGTCGGTAACAAGATTTATGGTGGCCAGACGAGCCACCTGCCGCTGAAGCTGAACATGGCTGGTGTGATCCCGCCGATCTTCGCTTCGTCGATCATCCTGTTCCCGGCCACGATCGTCGACTGGTTCACGCGCGGCAAGGATGTCAACAGCCCCGTCGTCGGGTTCCTGAAAGACCTCGCTGCCTCGCTGAGCCCCGGCGAACCGATCCACGCGTTGCTGTATGCGGTGGCCATCGTGTTCTTCTGCTTCTTCTACACGGCGCTGGTATTCAACAGCAAGGAAACGGCGGACAACTTGAAGAAGAGTGGCGCGTTTGTACCGGGCATCCGTCCGGGCGAGCAGACCGCACGCTACATCGACAAGATCCTGATGCGCCTGACCCTGGCCGGTGCGGTCTATATCACGCTGGTGTGCCTGGTGCCGGAGTTCTTCCAGAGCCAGTGGAAAGTACCTTTCTACTTCGGCGGAACCTCGCTCCTGATCATCGTGGTCGTCACGATGGATTTCATGGCGCAGGTGCAGAACTACGTCATGTCGCAGCAATATGAATCGCTGCTGCGCAAGGCAAATTTCAAGGGCGGTATCCCGTCGCGTTGAGCGGCCGGCGCCCCCAGGAGTGAATAGACCGAATGGCAAAAGACGACGTCATCCAAATGCAGGGGGAGATTCTCGAGAATCTCCCGAACGCGACCTTTCGCGTGAAGCTGGAAAACGGGCACGTGGTGCTTGGACATATCTCGGGTAAAATGCGGATGAATTACATCCGCATTCTTCCGGGTGACAAGGTAACGGTGGAACTGACCCCTTACGACTTGTCCCGGGCCCGCATCGTGTTCCGCACCAAGTAAAACTAATCAAGTTATCGAATCTGGAAGAGAGTGCAAAATGAAAGTTAACGCTTCAGTCAAGCGGATCTGCCGCAACTGCAAGATCATCAAGCGCAAGGGCGTGGTCCGTGTGATCTGCGTCGAGCCGCGTCACAAGCAGCGTCAAGGTTAATACGAGGAATATCGAATGGCACGTATTGCAGGGGTCAACGTCCCCAATCATCAGCACACCGTCATCGGCCTGACGGCGATCTATGGCATCGGCCGTACCCGCTCGAAGCAGATCTGCGAATCGACCGGCGTTGCGACCAACAAGAAGGTCAAGGACCTGGACGACAACGAGCTGGAAAAGCTGCGTGATGCAGTCGGCAAGTTCGTGGTTGAGGGCGACCTGCGCCGTGAGCTGTCCATGAGCATCAAGCGTCTGATGGACCTGGGCTGCTACCGCGGCATGCGTCACCGCAAGGGCCTGCCGGTCCGCGGTCAACGCACCCGTACCAATGCACGTACCCGCAAGGGCCCGCGCAAGGCAGCTCAATCGCTCAAGAAATAATCTAGGAACTGACCATGGCTAAGCAACAAAGCTCGGCGGCTGCAGCCCGCATCCGCAAGAAAGTCAAAAAGAACGTCGCCGAAGGCATCGCACACGTCCACGCATCGTTCAACAACACCATCATCACGATCACCGATCGTCAGGGCAATGCCCTGTCGTGGGCGACGTCCGGCGGCGCAGGCTTCAAGGGTTCGCGTAAATCGACCCCGTTCGCGGCTCAGGTCGCAGCCGAAGCAGCTGGCAAGGTTGCTCAGGAATACGGCGTGAAGAACCTGGAAGTGCGCATCAAGGGCCCGGGCCCGGGCCGTGAATCGGCTGTGCGCGCGCTGAACAACCTGGGTATCAAGATCACCGAGATCCAGGACGTGACGCCGGTTCCGCACAACGGCTGCCGTCCGCCGAAGCGTCGTCGTATCTAATGTTGCCCGGGCGGTTCGCCGCCTGTCGCAGCATTGATGCGCCACACGCCGTGGTGTAAAGAATCGCCGGTGCAGTTAACCCAGAAATGGGTTATACTGCCCGGCTATTGTCGCCTCGGGCCGTCCTGGCCATGAGGTTTTTGTAAGCCACGTCCGGTCTCATCGCAGAACTGGACTAGCGCCTGTTGTAGCCGCTTTTCGACTACATCCGGGGCGTGATCATCAAAATAAAGGAAGTTTAACGTGGCACGTTATATCGGACCTAAAGCAAAACTGTCGCGCCGTGAAGGCACCGACCTGTTCCTGAAGAGCGCACGCCGCTCGCTCGACTCCAAGTGCAAACTGGACGTCAAGCCGGGCCAGCACGGCGTCAAGTCGGGTCAGCGTACGTCGGACTACGGCAACCAGCTGCGTGAAAAGCAGAAGGTCAAGCGTATCTACGGCGTGCTGGAACGTCAGTTCCGCCGCTACTTCGCCGAAGCGTCGCGCCGCAAGGGCAACACCGGCGAGACCCTGCTGAAGCTGCTGGAATCGCGTCTGGACAACGTCGTCTACCGCATGGGCTTCGGCTCGACCCGCGCTGAAGCACGCCAGCTGGTCAGCCACAAGGCCCTGACCGTGAACGGCAACGTCGTGAACATCGCTTCGTTCCAGGTCAAGACCGGCGACGTCATCGCCGTCCGCGAAAAGGCCAAGAAGCAGACCCGTATCGTCGAAGCCCTGTCGCTGGCCGAGCAGGTTGGCTTCCCGAGCTGGGTGTCGGTCGATGCCAAGAAAATGGAAGCAACCTTCCGCGCCTATCCGGAGCGTAACGAGATCGCTGCCGACGTCAACGAAGCGCTGATCGTCGAACTGTACTCGCGTTAATAGACAAATGGAGCGGTGCGCCGCTCCATTTTCTGTCGAATACCGAATTCGCTTTACCGCCTGCTCACAGAAGCAGGCGTTTCTACTACTGATGCCATCAGCCTTATCGGTGTAACGAGCCGAGGGTATTGAAGAGGACACTCATGCAAAATAGTTTGTTGAAGCCACGTATTATCGATGTCGAAACGCTCGGCGCCGGCCACGCGAAAGTCGTGATGGAACCGTTCGAACGTGGTTATGGCCACACGCTGGGTAACGCGCTGCGCCGCGTGCTGCTGTCGTCGATGATCGGCTACGCGCCGACCGAAGTGACGATCGCCGGCGTCGTGCACGAGTACTCGTCGCTGGACGGTGTGCAGGAAGACGTCGTCGACCTGCTGCTGAACCTGAAAGGCGTCGTGTTCAAGGTGCACAACCGCGACTCCGTGACGCTGACCCTGAAGAAGGAAGGCGAAGGCCCGGTCCTGGCATCGGACATCGACCTGCCGCATGACGTGGAACTGATCAACCCGGAACACGTGATCGCCCACCTGACCGCCGGCGGCAAGCTGGACATGCAGATCAAGGTCGAAAAAGGCCGCGGCTATGTGCCGGGTAACGTGCGCCGCCTGTCGGAAGACACGAACAAGACCATCGGCCGCATCATCCTGGACGCATCGTTCTCGCCGGTCCGCCGCGTGTCGTACGCCGTGGAATCGGCCCGTGTCGAACAGCGTACCGACCTGGACAAGCTGATCATCAACATCGAGACCAACGGCGTCATCACGCCGGAAGAAGCGATCCGCCAGTCGGCCCGCGTCCTGGTCGACCAGCTGAACGTGTTCGCCGCCCTGGAAGGCACGGAAGCCGCCGCCGAAGCACCGTCGCGTGCACCGCTGGTCGATCCGATCCTGCTGCGTCCGGTGGACGACCTGGAGCTGACCGTCCGTTCGGCAAACTGCCTGAAGGCCGAGAACATCTACTACATCGGCGACCTGATCCAGCGTTCGGAAAACGAACTGCTGAAGACGCCGAACCTGGGCCGCAAGTCGCTGAACGAGATCAAGGAAGTCCTGGCTTCCCGTGGTCTGACCCTCGGCATGAAACTCGAGAACTGGCCGCCGGCTGGCCTCGAAAAGTAAGATTGCAGTACCCGCCCGGGACACGTCGTCCCGGGCGTTTTATCGCTAACCGGCCCGCGCCTCAACGGAGGCGATCGAAGAGCTCGGATTTAAACTTAACTCGAAAGGAAATACCATGCGTCACCGTCACGGCCTTCGCAAGCTGAACCGTACCTCGTCCCACCGCCTCGCCATGCTGCGCAACATGACCGTTTCGCTGCTGCGTCACGAAGCGATCAAGACCACCCTGCCGAAAGCCAAGGAACTGCGCAAAGTCGTCGAGCCGATCATCACCCTGGGCAAGAACGACACGCTGGCCAACAAGCGCCTGGCATTCGCCCGTCTGCGCGACCGCGAAATCGTCCAGAAGCTGTTCGCCGAAATCGGCCCGCGCTACAACGCGCGTCCGGGCGGCTACATCCGCATCCTGAAGATGGGCTTCCGCGTTGGCGACAACGCCCCGATGGCCTTCGTCGAGCTGGTCGACCGTCCGGAAGTCACCTCGGCTGACGACGCGCCGACCGCCGAGTAATCGCGGTTCAGGCATCATGAGAAACCAGGCCTTGCGCCTGGTTTTTTTTCGCCCTGACGCCCATCGATCTGTCGTATCTCCGCCCGAACCAGTAAATACGTGTTGCGGTTTAAGTGAAGGGCAATTATTGTTTCCTTTTGGATACAAGCCATCATTCAACGGTAGACAAGATCATGGGCCTACGACATCGACTCGAGCACCTGCTGCTCTGGCATAAATTCGCGATCCTCAGCGTGGTGGGCGTCATCGTCGCCGCGATCCCGGCCTCGCTCTACCTGCGCGAGACCGGCAAGGCGCTCGATGCCCTGGAACTCGAAGCGAGGGCGCGCACGCCGGTGGCCACCATCCTCGATACCATCCAGACCACGCAACAGCATCGCGGCCTGGCGGCGCTCGTCGTCGGCGGCGTCGCCGAGTCGATCCCGAAGCGGGACAAGAAGCAGGTCGAGGTGGACGCCAACTATGCGGCCATGTCGGCCATCGTCGCCGGCCTGCACGACCCGCGCATCGACCGGGCGTGGTCGGAGGCGAAGCGCGACTGGGAAGCGCTGCGCGGACGCGTGGCCGCGGGCACGATCACGGTGCCCCAGAGCTATGAGGCGCATACGGCCCTGGTGCCGAAGCTGCTCGACGTGGAGGACCAGTTGGCCGATCATTACGGCCTGAACCTGGACCCCGGCGTGGATTCGTACCAGCTGGTCCAGGCCATTTATTACCAGCTGCCATATCTTTCCGAAGAGCTCGGCAAGATGCGGGCGAAGGGCGCCGGCCTGCTGGCCGCCGCTGCCGCCAGCCCGGAAGAGCGACTGGCGTTGTCCGCGATCGTGGCGCGCGTCGCCGACCGGTTGCACCAGATGACGAACCAGTACGACAAGGCCGCGCGCGCCAACCCGGCGTTCGCCGGGCCGCTGGGCGATTCGATCCGGGACGTGCGCGAGCAGGCGCAACAGACGATGAGGCTGGCGATGGATGAGATCGTGAAGGCGGAGTCGCTCACGTTCTCCGGACCGGAATACGTCAAGCGCACGACGGCCGCCATCGACGCCCAGTACGCGTTCGCACACAAGGCTACGGAGCAATTCGACGGCCTGCTCGACGCACGGATTTCCGCCCTCCAGCGCACACGGCTGGGCATGCTGGCCGCCGTCACCGTCCTGTTTGCCTTCGGCGGCCTGATGCTCTATGTCATCGCACGCTCCGTGACCCAGCCGCTGAACAGTGCCGTCGAAATCGCGGAACGCGTTGCCGCTGGCGACCTGACGGCGCGCATCGCGGCCGAAGGTCGCAACGAAACGGCGCGGCTGCTCGCTTCCCTCGGGCGCATGAACGACAACCTGCGCAACATCGTGAGCGAGGTCCGGGTCGGCGTCGATACCATCGGTGCGACGACCGGCGACATTGCGCTCGGCAATGCGGATTTGTCGGCCCGCACCGAGGCGCAGGCATCGAGCCTGGAAGAGACGGCGGCGTCCATGGAAGAGTTCATGTCGACCGTGAAGGAGAATGCGCAAAATGCCGACCAGGCCAGCCTGGTGGCGATCCAGGCTTCCACCGTGGCCCAGCAGGGCGGCAAGGTCGTGTCCGAGGTGGTGGCGACCATGGAAGCGATCAACGACAGCGCCCGCAGGATCGTCGACATCATCGGCGTCATCGACGGCATCGCATTCCAGACCAATATCCTCGCGCTCAATGCTGCTGTCGAGGCCGCCAGGGCGGGAGAACAGGGGCGCGGCTTTGCGGTCGTCGCCGGCGAAGTGCGCAGCCTGGCGCAGCGCAGCGCGGCGGCGGCGAAGGAAATCAAGCAGCTCATCGATGAAAGCGTGGAGCGTGTCGCGGCCGGCAGCCGTCTCGTGAGCCAGGCCGGCACGTCGATGGACGATATCCTCGCCAGCGTGCAGCGCGTGTCGGCCTTCGTAGCGGAAATCGTCGTGGCGTCGCGCGAACAGGCGTCGGGCATCCACCAGGTGAATGACGCGATCACGGTGCTGGACGGCACCACCCAGCAGAACGCGGCGCTCGTGGAACAGGCCGCGGCGGCGGCGTCCAGCCTGGACGAGCAGGCCCGGCACCTCGCGCGCATCGTGAGCGTTTTCCACACCGGCAACGAGCCGCGCAAGCCGGTGCCGGCCGTCCGCCTCGCTGCCTGAGCGGTCACACGGCGGCCGTGCCGTTTCGCCGGCCGCCGTGCAATGGAACAGCGCCCGGTGTACCATGCCCGATGCGTTGAACCAATTTGCCGATCCATGCTCCGATCTTCCCTATCGCCCGCCGCGCGCCTGCTGGCCGCCCTGTGCACGTTGCTGCTGGCCTGCGCCGCCTTCGTCTCCACCGCCCACGCCGACGACGATTTCCTGCCGCCCGAGCAGGCATTCAAGTTCTCCGCGCGCATGCTCGACGCGCACACGATCGTCGTGAACTATGCGATCGCGGACGGCTACTACATGTACCGCGAGCGCTTCCGCTTCACGGCAACCGGCGCGAAGCTCGGCGAGCCGGCTATCCCGCCGGGCAAGATCAAGTACGACGACACGTTCCAGAAAAACGTCGAGACCTATCACAACGGCGTCGAGATCCGCATTCCCGTCGAGGCCGCGGGACCGTTCACCCTGACTGCCACCGGCCAGGGCTGTGCCGACAAGGGCCTGTGCTATCCGCCGCAGGATGCGTCCGTTCAGCTCACGCCGGGTGCCGGCGGCAGCGAACCGCAGATGAGCGCCGCGCCGGGGCAGGGCGGCGGTTTCAACTTCCCGGGCCAGGCTCCGCAGCCCGCGCCGCGGGTCGATACCCCGACCGCACCTGCCGCGCCGCCCGCGAAACCGGCGGCGCCATCCGAACTGTCCGGCATCGCCTCGCTGCTGCAGGGCGGCCGCCTGCTGGCCATCATCCCCGCGTTCATCCTGCTGGGCCTGGGCCTCGCGTTCACGCCGTGCGTGCTGCCGATGGTGCCGATCCTGTCGTCGATCATCGTGGGCGAAGGAAAAGAGGTGCACCGCACGCGCGGCTTCGTGCTGTCGCTCGCCTACTCGTTCGGGATGGCGATCGTCTACACCGCGCTGGGCGTGGCGGCCGGCCTGCTGGGCGAAGGGCTGGCGGCGGCGCTGCAGAACCCGTGGGTGCTGGGCGGCTTCGCGCTGCTCATCGTCGTGATGGCGTTGTCGATGTTCGACGTCTACCAGCTGCAGGTGCCCGCGGTGTTGCAGACGCGGCTATCCACCGTCTCCGGCCGCCAGTCGTCCGGCAAGCTCGCGGGGGTGTTCGTGATGGGTGCCATCTCCGCGCTGATCGTCGGCCCGTGCGTGGCCGCGCCGCTCGCGGGGGCGCTCGTGTACATCAGCCAGACGCGCGACGTCGTCATCGGCGGCGCCGCCCTGTTCGCGATGGCGGTCGGCATGAGCATCCCGCTGCTGCTCGTGGGCGTGTCCGCCGGGTCGCTGCTGCCGCGCGCCGGCCTGTGGATGGAATCGGTGAAACGCTTCTTCGGCGTGCTGATGCTGGCGATGGCATTGTGGATGGCCGCGCCGGTGCTGCCGGGGATCGTGCAGATGGTCCTGTGGGCCGCGCTGCTGCTGGGCTATGGCTTTTATCTGCTGCGCGGCCTGCGCGGGCATTGGGCCGCGCTCGCCCTCGGCGCCGCCAGCGTCGTGCTGGGCGCCACGCAACTGGTCGGCGTGGCCAGCGGGGCACGCGACCCGCTCGCGCCGCTGGCCCGCTTCACGGGCGGTGCGCCCGCGCAGCCGCTCGCGTTCACGCGCATCAAGACCGTCGGCCAGCTCGACGCCGCACTGGCCGCCACCGGTGGCCGCACGGCGATGCTGGACTTTTATGCGGACTGGTGCGTGTCGTGCAAGGAAATGGAAAAGCTGACCTTCGTCGATCCGGCCGTCAAGGCGCGGCTGGCGAACACGGTGCTGCTGCAGGTCGACGTGACGGCGAACGATGCGGATGACCGGGCGATGCTCAAGCGCTTCGGCCTGTTCGGGCCGCCGGGCATCATCATGTTCGACAAGCAGGGGATGGAAATTCCCGATAGCCGGGTGATCGGCTATCAGGATGCGAACAAGTTTCTCGGTTCGTTGGGCAGGCTGCAGTAACGCTCAACCTTGCGCGGTATTGCCGCGACGGCCGTGGCCGAAGTGGCCGCGGTGGCCGAAGCGTGCCGCCTTCTCATCGAACGTCTTCTTCTGGTCCGCGCTGAGGACCGAGTAGAACGTGTTCAGCGACGCCTGGCGCTGCTCGAGGGCGGCCGTGCGCTGCTTCTGCCGTTCGATCGTCTTCGCCATGCGTTCCGGTGCCGTCAGGTTGGCCCAGGCGGCGCGGTCGTGCGGCTGGCGTGCCGGCGGCTGCATCGAGTTCACGAAGGCGTTCCAGGCGTTTTCCTGGGCCGGCGTGATCTTCAGCTCGTCGTGCAGCTTCGCGATCCGCTTGGCGCGGAATTGCGCGCGCTGTTCCGGCGTCAGCTTCTGATGCTGCATGCCGTAGCGGGCCTGCGGTGCGGCCTGGTCCGTGGTCTGCGCATGGGCGCCCAGTGCGGCAGCGCCAAGCGTCAGCGCGGACAGGGCGGCGAGGAGGTGTTTGCGATAGGTTTTCATCTCTGGTTCCTGGTCAGGGTTAGTTGGCAAACCGCCAAACGTTGTCTTCATGCTCCGATCTGCGTGCATCGCGTCGTCTTCGCACGGTTCCCATCATGGGCGCAAGATGTAAGCGGAGCGTTTCCGCTGTCTCGTTCTTTGTATCAATTTGTTTCCCTGGAAGATCCATATACAAGCCGATACAAAGTGACTGTTCAGGGCTCAAACAACTCGCGATAATGGTGATATGGACAATCCATCTACCATCCTGATCGTCGACGACGACCGCGATATCCGATCGCTGCTGGCCGATTACCTGGAAGCGAACGGCTACCGCGCGCTTGCCGCAGCCGACGGCACCGCCATGTGGAAACTCCTGGACGAGTCGCGTCCGGACCTGATCGTGCTCGACCTCAACCTGCCGGGCGACGACGGGCTCACGCTGTGCCGGAAGCTGCGCGCGCATTCGACCATGCCCGTGATCATGCTCACGGCCCGCAGCGAACCGCTGGACCGCATCCTCGGTCTTGAAATGGGCGCGGACGACTACCTGCCGAAACCGTTCGAGCCGCGCGAACTGCTGGCGCGCATCCGCAGCGTGCTGCGCCGCAGCCACGCGATGCCGCCGAACTCGCAGGCCGAGAACGTGCAGCAGATGAAATTCTCGGGCTGGACGCTCGACCTCACCGCGCGCCACCTCGTCAATCCGCAGGGCGTCGTCATCATGCTGTCCGGCGCCGAGTTCCGCCTGCTGCGCGTCTTCCTGGAGCACCCGAACCGCGTGCTGAACCGCGACCAGCTGCTGAACCTCACGCAGGGCCGCGACGCCGATCCGTTCGACCGCTCGATCGACATCCAGATCAGCCGCCTGCGCCAGAAGCTGGGCGAGGATGCGCGCATGCCCCAGATCATCAAGACCGTCCGCAACGGCGGCTACGTGCTGGCCGGCCAGGTCACCGTGGAGCCGAGCGCGTGAGAGCTTTCCTCGGCTCGATGACGGGCCGCGTGTTTGCTACCCTGCTGCTGGGCATCCTGCTCACGGCCGCGCTGACCCAGCTGCTGGCCGACGCCGAGCGCGCGCGCGCCATCGACGAGTTCCGCGACCTGCACAACCTCGACCGGGCCGAGCAGTTGATCATGGCCACCGAGATCGTCCCCGAGTCCGCCCGCAAGGCCTACCTCGACGTGGCCAACCGTCCCGGCATGCAGCTCGCCGACGTCGACGTCCACCCCGGCGCGCTGGCCCCGGCCAATTCCGAATTCGCCCAGGCGCTCGCCGGCCGCATGGGCAAGGGGTATGCGATGCGGTCGCTGGCCACGCGCCCGGCCGCGTGCGCGACGGCGCGCGAACAGCCCGTCGTGTTCGGTCTCCTGCGCATGAAGTGGCGCGGCACGTGCGAGAGCATCAGCGTGCGCCTGCGCGACGGCGACGAGCTCGTGCTGTCCGTCCTGCCGCCGCGCTCGGCACTGGCGCCGCAGCACACGGACTACCGGACCATTTCGATCTTCCTCGCCAGCGTCGCCTTCCTCGCCTACCTCGTGGCGCGCATGACGACGCGGCCGCTGAAGCAGCTGGCGCAGGCGGCGAAAGACCTCGGCAACGACATCAACCACCCGCCGCTCGACCTCACGGGCGCCGACGAGATCCGCCAGGCCAGCGCCGCCTTCAACGCGATGCAGGCGCGCATCCGCCAGTACATCTTCCAGCGCACGCAGATGCTGGCCGCCATCACGCACGACCTGCAGACGCCGCTCACGCGCCTGCGCCTGCGCCTGGAAAAGGTCAGCGAGCCGGAGCTGCAGGAACGCCTGATCGGCGACCTGTCCGCGATGCAGGCGATGGTGCGCGAAGGCCTCGACCTGGCGCGCAGCATGGACACGAACGAAGCCATGCAGATGCTGGACCTCGATTCGCTGCTGGATTCCGTCGTCGCCGACGCGGCCGAGAGCTGCCAGCGCGTGACCTTGACGGGCCACGCCGGCATGGCGCTGCTGGGCCGGCCGATGGACCTGCGCCGCTGCCTGGTGAACCTGATCGACAACGCCGTCAAGTACGGCCACGCGGCCAGGGTCAGCGTCGACCGCATCAACGGCGCCGCGCGCATCCGCATCCGCGACGCCGGTCCCGGCATCCCGGGCGGCGAACTGGCGCGCGTGTTCGACCCGTTCTACCGGGTGGAGACGTCGCGCTCGCGCGAATCGGGCGGGACGGGCCTCGGGCTCACCATCGCCCGCAACATCGCCGAGCAGCACGGCGGCAGCATCAGCCTCGCCAATCATCCGGAAGGCGGGCTCGAAGCAACCCTGATGCTGCCGGAATTCTATCCGGGCAAATAAGCTGCTCGAAAAATCGCACGGCCAGAAACATTGCTGTTACACCCGTGTGGGACAATCGCCAACGAAGGCTCGGCCCTGCGGCCGGCGTCATCCTCATCGCATAAAAATATTACAAGAGAAAGGCCGCGCCAAGCGGCACAGGGAGTGGAATGAAGACCAAGAATATCGCGATTGTCGCCGGCATCGTCGCGGCCGTCGGCGTCGGTACGTGGGCAATGAAAGGCGGGGCCGATGCGCATGCCGACGGGGCCGCCGCCCCGGGTGGCAAGGGTAAAGGCGCGCAGCCGCCGGCCGTCGTCAACGTCGTGGCGCCGCAACGCCAGGACGTGGCCGTCGTGCAGCAGGCCAACGGCACCGTGACGCCGATCCGCACCGTCGACCTGCATCCGCAGACGACCGCCACCATCCGCCAGGTCCACATCAAGGAAGGCCAGTTCGTCAAACAGGGCGAGCTGATGTTCTCGCTCGACGACCGCGAAGACCGCGCCAACCTCGACAAGGCCCAGGCCCAGGTCGCGCGCGACCGCGCGTCCCTGGCCGACCTCGAGCGGCAATACAAGCGCAGCCAGGACCTGTTCGCCCAGCATTTCATCGCCCAGAGCGCCGTCGACACGCTGCGCGCCCAGGTCGATCAGGCCCGCGCCACGCTGCAGGCCGACGTCGCGGCCGCGCGCGCGAGCAGCGTCACGACGAGCTACACCGCGATCCGCGCGCCGATGTCCGGCCGCGTGGGCGGCATCAACGTCTATCCGGGCAGCCTCGTGCAGCCGGCGACGTCGCTCACGACCATCACCCAGCTCGACCCGATCACCGTCGCGTTCACGTTGCCGGAATCGAGCCTGCCGGCGCTGCTCGCGGCGCAGAAGCGGGGCAAGGTCGAGGTCGAGGCGCTGCCGGGCGCCGACCTGGCGCCGGTGAAGGGCCAACTGAGCTTCGTCGACAACACGGTCGACCCGCAAGCCGGCACGATCAAGGTGAAGGCCGAGTTCGACAACCGCGAGACCACGCTGTGGCCCGGCCAGTACGTGAACACGAAGGTCATCGTGCAGACCCTGAAGGATGCCGTCGTGATCCCGCAGAACGCCATCATCACCAATGCCCAGGGCACGTTCGTGTACGTGCTCGAGAAGGATCACTCCGCGCGCCTCGTGCCGGTGCAGCGCGTGTACGGCGCGGGCGTGGATGCGGCCGTCAGCGGCCTCGCCGGCAGCGAGCAGGTCATTACCGATGGCAAGCAGAACGTGCGCCCAGGCGCGAAAGTGCGTCTCGCTTCCGAGATGAACAAAGGTAAAGACGTCCACGTCGCCGACAAGGGCTGAACACGATGAACCTGTCCGAACTGTGCATCCGCCGGCCCGTGATGGTCGTGCTGCTGTCGATCAGCCTGATCCTCGTCGGCATCCTCGCGTATGCGCACATCCCCGTCGCGGCGCTGCCCAGCTATAACACGCCCGTCATCAACGTCAACGCCAACCTCGACGGCGCCAGCCCCGAGACGATGGCGTCGTCCGTCGCGCTGCCGCTCGAAAAGCAGTTCTCGACCATCGCCGGCATCAACCTGATCACGTCGACGAGCACCCAGGGCAGCACGTCGCTCACGCTGGAATTCGACCCGTCGATCGACGTCAACGCGGCCGCCGTCGACGTCCAGGCCGCGCTGCTCGCCGCGCAGCGCCAGCTGCCGCAGGAAATGACGACGCTGCCGTCGTACCGCAAGGTCAACCCGGCCGACGCGCCTGTGCTGTTCATGACGATGACGTCGCCGTCGATGAACCTCTCCGAGCTGAACGATTACGCGGAAAACCTCGTGTCGCCCGCGATCTCGACGTTGCCGGGCGTGGCGCAGGTGTCCGTCAACGGCGGCAAGCGCTTCGCCGTGCGCGTGCGCGCGAAGACCGACCTCATGAATGCCCGCAACATCACGATGGACGAGCTGGCGACGGCGCTGCGCTCGGCCAACTCGAATTCGGCGCTGGGCATCCTCGACGGTCCGCAGCAGACCCTGACCATCCAGGGCCCGGCCCAGATGATGAAGGCGGCCGACTTCGAAAACCTGATCGTCGCCACGCGCGACGGCCTGCCGGTGCGCCTGCGCGACGTGGCCACCGTCGAGGACAGCTACCAGTCGACGAGGGCCTTCGGCGCCTACAACGGCGAGCGCGCCATCGTGCTGCTCGTGCAGCGCCAGCCGAACGCGAACACGGTCGAAGTGGTCGACGGCGTGCGCCGCCTGCTGCCGCGCTTCCAGTCGCAGCTGCCCGCTTCCATCAAGATCAACCTCGTCAACGACCGTTCCAGATCGATCCGCGAGGCGATCCACGACGTGAACTTCACGCTGGCGCTGACGGTGGGCCTCGTCGTTCTCGTGATCTTCCTGTTCCTGCACCGCGCGTCGGCCACGTTCATCCCCGCGATCACGATGCCGATCTCGCTGCTGGGCGCGCTGGCGCTGCTGTACTGGCTCGGCTACAGTCTCGACAACATTTCTCTGCTGGGCATCACGCTGGCCGTCGGCCTGGTCGTCGACGATGCGATCGTCGTGCTGGAAAACATCGTGCGCCACATCGAGATGGGCAAGAAGCCGCTGCGAGCCGCGCTCGACGGCTCGCGCGAGATGGGTTTTACCATCGTCTCGATTTCGGTGTCGCTGATCGCCGTGTTCATCCCGATCTTCTTCATGCCGGGCGTGATCGGTTTGCTGTTCCACGAATTCGCCGTCATCGTCGGCCTCGCGATCCTCGTGTCGGCCGCCGTGTCGCTGACCCTCGTGCCGATGCTGGCGTCGCGCCTGCTCCCCGCACATGGCCACGACCACACGGAAGAGAAAAGCTTCATCGGCCGCCATTTCGAGCGCGGCTTCACGGCCCTGCGCAACGCCTACGAGAAGACGCTCGACGTGGCGCTGAAGCACCGCTTCGTCGTATTGATCGTCGCGTTCGGCACGTTCGCGCTGACCGTCGTGCTGTACACGACCATCCCGAAAGGTTTCTTCCCCGAGGAAGACATCGGCCAGCTGCGCGTGACGACCGAGGCCGCCGAGGACATCTCGTCGTCCGCGCTCGTCGTGCTGCAGACGAAGGTGGCGGATGTGATCCAGGCCGATCCGGCCGTGCAGGACGTCACGTCGTTCACCGGCGGCGGCAACAACGGCCGCATGTTCATCGTGCTGAAACCCCGCGCCCAGCGCGACAAGATGCCGCAGGTCGTCGACCGCCTGCGCAAGTCGCTGCGCGGGATCGCCGGCGTCAACGTCTACATGGCCCCGGTGCAGAACCTGCAGCTGGGCGGCCGCCCGAGCAAGAGCCGCTACCAGTACACGCTGCAGAGCGTGTCCGGCGCCGACATCAGCCAGTGGGCCAACCAGTACATGGAGCGCATGCGCAACAACCCGCTGTTCCGCGACGTGACGAGCGATACGCAGGACAAGGGCTTGCAGGCCAAGCTCGACATCGACCGCGACAAGGCCAATCTGCTGGGCGTGCAACTGGGCGACATCCGCACGGCGCTGTACGCGGCGTTCGGCGAGCGCCAGGTGTCGACGATTTATTCCAGCGCGGCCAGCTATTACGTGATCCTGGAAACGGCCAACGAGGACCGCCAGTTCGAGGACGCGCTGTCGCGCCTGTCGGTGCGCAGCAAGACGGGCCAGCTGGTGCAGCTCTCCAGCGTGGCGACCGTCAGGCGCACCGTCGGCCCCATCGCCGTCAACCACCAGGGCCAGCTGCAGGCGATCACGCTGTCGTTCAACCTCGCGCCGGACGCGCCGCTCGGCGACGCCACGGCGGCCATCGAGCAGATGGGCCGCGACATGAAACTGCCCGCGTCGATCATCACGAAATACGGCGGCGACGCGGCCGTGTTCCAGGATTCGCAGTCGAGCCAGCTGATCCTGATCGTCGCCGCGGTCGGCGTCATCTACGTGCTGCTGGGCGTGCTGTACGAGAGCTTCATCCACCCGATCACGATCCTGGCCGGCCTGCCGTCCGCCGCGGTGGGCGCGCTGCTCACGCTGCGCCTGTTCGACCTGGACCTGACGATGATCGCCATCATCGGCATCCTGATGCTGATCGGCATCGTGAAAAAGAATGCGATCATGATGATCGACTTCGCGCTCGACGCCCAGCGCAACCGGGACATGGCGCCGGAGCAGGCGATCCGCGAGGCGTGCATCCTGCGCTTCCGCCCGATCATGATGACGACGCTGGCCGCACTGATGGGCGCGCTCCCGATCGCGCTGGGCCTCGGCGCCGGCGCCGAGCTGCGCCAGCCGCTGGGCCTCGCGGTGTGCGGCGGCCTGATCTTCTCGCAAGTCATCACGCTGTACATCACGCCGGTGATCTATTTGTACCTCGACAAGTACAGCGGCACCGGGCCGATGACGGATGCGCAACTCGTCGATGCGGAGCAGGGGCGGAAGGTGGTATTGACGAAGGTGGCGTGATGATTCTGTTGGGCAAGGTTGATACACACTGTAACAACCATTAAGCTACCCAGCTTGTACTCTCATTACAGATCCTTAACACCGCGTGCGCGGCTAATCCAAACGGGTTAGACTGCGCCTCGTCAATATCATTTATTTGTCCTCCGACCGGAGGCGTTCATTATCTTGCGTGACCATTCCCATATCCCGCTGGAAGACAGCGATGTCTGCGCACATTGCGGCCAGCCGCTGCCCGGACGGAAAGTGGTCGTCTATGGAGAGAAGGGTCCGAACCGCACGGGTATCGCGTTCACGATCGGCCTGCACCTGCTGCTCGTGGCCATTTACCTGCTGCAGCCCAAGACGGAGCATCACGCCCCGCCGAAGTCCGGCGAAGCCATCGTCTGGCTGCCCCCGCTGAAACCAAACAAGCCCGCCGCCAGGCCGGCCGAGCAGGCACCGAAGAAAACGGCGAAGACGGCCCCGCCGAAGTTCACGCCGCGGCAGATCACGATGCCGCCCCTGCCGAACACGATCACCGTGCCGGAAATCAAGACGGTCGAGGAAAAACCGCAGCCGCAGCCGCCGAAGGAAGAGACGAAGGCGCCGCCGCAGGAAGTCGACATGCAGGCCTACATCGAGGCCCAGCGCAAGCGCCGCGGCGCCCCGGCGCAGACGGACCAGGCCGAGGAAAGCGAAGCGGCCCGCGGCACGCGCAACGCCCTCGCGAACATCGCGGCCATCAACGGCCGCGGCGGCCAGGATCCGAACGAGACGGGCGGCGTGTTCAGCGTCTCCAACAAGACGTTCAGCTCGGCGGACCTGAAATTCCGCGGCTGGAACCCGAACTTCAAGCGCCGCTGGCTCACGGCCGTGACGGTCGAGCGCGGCAGCGAGCCGGACATCGAGACCGCCATCGTGAAGAAGATGATCGAACTGATCCGCAAGGAAAAGACCGGCGACTTCGAGTGGGATTCGCACCGCCTGAACCGCGTCGTCACCCTGTCGGCGCGGCCGCAGGATACGCAGGAACTGATGGCCTTCCTGTACAAGGAAATGTTCCCGGAATATAAGCCGCCGCGGTAGGCCGCGGCCGCCGTCCCGTCACTCGTGCGAGGAGAACAACTTCTCGATCGGATAGTGGTGCTTGACGAACGGCGACTGGATCACGATGTAGCTGAAGTATTTCTCGATGTTGATGCTCTGCCGGAGCACGTCCTCGGCGATGCTGTGGTAGTGGGCGACGCTGCGGGTGACGAACTTGAGCAGGTAGTCGAAGCCGCCGCTGACGAGATGGCATTCGACGATTTCGTCGATGCTGCGGATGGCGGCCTCGAACTTGGCGAAGTCCTCGCGGCGGTGGTCCGACAGGGTGACCTGGGTGAACACCACCTGCATGTCGCCGAGTTTCTCGAGCTGCAGATGGGCCCCGTAGCCGTTGATGTAGCCCGCCTTCTCCAGGCGCTTCACGCGGATCAGGCACGGGCTGGGAGACAGGCCCACGGCATCGGCCAGGTCGACGTTCGTGACCCGGCCGTTACGCTGCAGATGGCTGAGGATGCGGATATCGATCCGGTCCAGCTTGAGAGTATCAGGGATCATCGTGGCCTGCCATTTCTGTCTCGCCGTTGATGCTAATCATCATACTATCAGCGTCTCTGTTATGCATATGATGATTTTTCCCTGAGGCCACATCAAATTGTCTTGAGCGCGCGGCGCACCTCGGCCTGGTCGAGCACCTCGTCGAGGGTCCGGGTCAGGCGCTCGAACATCAGGTCGAAGTCATCCGCCGTATAGCACAGCGCAGGGGCGAAGCCGAGCACGTTGTCGCCGAAGGCGCGGAACACGAGGCGGTTGCGGTAGGCCGCGACGGCGATGCGTTCGTGCAGCTTCAGCGCGGGGTCGAAGCGGGTCTTGCCGGCCTTGTCGGCGACCAGTTCGAGCGCGCCGAGCAGCCCGCGGCTGCGCGCGTCGCCGACGAGGGGGTGGGAGAGCAGGTCGCGCAAGCCCTGCTCGAAGCGCGGCGCCTGGGCCTGGCCGTTGGCCAGCAACCCGCCTTCGGTGTACAGGCGCAGCACTTCGAGGCCGACCGCGGCGCTCACCGGGTGCGCGGAATACGTATGGCCATGGCCCACCGGCACGCCGGCCGGCATGTGGTCGGCGATGCCGCGGTACACCGCGTCGGACATCAGCACGGCGCCCATCGGCGCATAACCTGCAGTGAGACCCTTGGCCACGACCATCAGGTCGGGCTCCACGCCTTCCGCCTCGCACGCGAACATCGGGCCCGTCCGGCCGAAGCCCGTGATGACTTCGTCGACCACGAACAGGATGTCCAGTTCGCGGCAGGCGTCGCGCATCGCCTTGAGCCAGCCCGTGGGCGGCACGAGCACGCCGCCGGAGCCCTGGATCGGTTCGCAGAAGAACGCGGCCACGTTGTCCTGGCCCAGCTCGCGCACCTTGGCGCGCAGCGCCTCGACCGACGTGCGGATGATGGTGTCCGGATCGGAACCGGCCGGATTGCGGTACGGGTAGGGCGAGGGAATCTTGTGCTGCTGGGGCAGGGGCACGTCGAAATTATGGTGGAACACGGCCAGCGCGGTCAGTCCGGCACCCATCGTGGACGAGCCGTGGTAACCGCGCTCGAGCGAGATGAAGTGCTTCTTGGCGGGGCGGCCGGTCGAGTTGTAGTAGTGCGTGACGAAGCGGATGGCGGAATCGTCCGCGTCCGAGCCGCCCAGTGTGAAATACACGTGGCGCAGCGAGGCCGGCGCCAGTTCCACCAGGCGTGCGGCCAGGCGGATGGCGGGTTCGGAACCGAAGTGGAAATAGCCGGTCGCATAAGGCAGTTTGCGCATCTGCTCGGCGGCGGCCCGGACCACGCTCTCCTGGCCATAGCCGACGTTGACGCACCACAGGCCGGAAAACGCGTCCAGCAGTTCGGTGCCCTGCGCATCGCGCAGGTAGGCGCCGTGGCCCGATTCGAGGATCGTGACGCCTCTTTGCTCATGGGCCTGGTAATTGACGAGGGGGTGGATCAGGTGGTCGCGGTCCAGCGCGACGAGGGAATGGGTAGGCATGTCGGGCTCCAGATGAAAGGGGAAGACAGTGACATGGTAGCCACGGGCACGCAGCGATAGCTGCCGCCGGCGCGGTGGAAAACATGGCGGGCATTGCGTATTTGCGAAGGATTCGGGATTTCCTGCTGCGCACCCGGTGCCATACTGCCTGCCCGACCCAGCCCGTAACCCGCCAGGAGAATGCCGTGACCCTCACCATCAAGACCCGCCTCGGCATCGTGATCGCCTTCCTGTCGATTCTTGCGGCCGGCATCGGCGTGCTCGGCCTGCATGGCATGCGGTTGGCCAACCAGGGCCTCAAGGAGGTCTACGAGAACCGCGCACTGATGCTGGAGCGGATCTCGCGCATCGACGCGCTGCTGCTGCAAAACCGCCTGTCGCTGGCGCAGGCCATCAACGACCCGATGGTCGACATCAAGGCCGAGTCGGCGCGCATCGAGCGCAACGCCGCCGAGATCAACGAGGCCTGGCGCGCCTGCCTGCCCGCCGTGGTCCTGCCGGAGGAGCGGCGCATGGCCAGCCGCTTCGGCGCGGCCTGGACGCGGATGCAAAACGAAGGGCTGCGGCCGGCCATGGCCGCCCTGCGGGGCGGCGACGTGGAAGCGGCCAAGGCCGCGCAGGAGCACATGCGCGAGCTGGCGGTGGAGGTCGTGGAGGACATGCACGGCTTGCGCCGGCTGCAGGTGGACGCGGCACGGCGCGAGTATGAGCGGGCGGCCGCGCGCTACACGGTATTGCGCAACAGCGCGGCGACGGCCATTGCGCTGGGCACGCTGGCCGCCGCGCTGTTCGGCGGCTACCTGATCCGCCATATCTATCGCGACCTCGGCGGCGAGCCGGCCTACGCGGCCGCCATCGTGCGCCGCATCGCGGCAGGGGACTTGAGCGGCGGGGTCGCCCTGCGCGCAGGCGACCGGCGCAGCCTGCTGGCCGCCATGGGTGCCATGCAGCGCGACCTGGCCCGGACCATCGGCCGGATCGACGCCACGGCGCTGACGATCGGCGCCGCGTCGACGCAGGTCGCCGGCGGCAGTGCGGATTTGCGCGGCCAGATCGAGCAGCAGGCCAACGCCCTGCGGCAGACGGCGACGTCGATGGACCAGGTGGCCAGGGCCGTGAAGCAGAATGCCGACAGCGCGCGCGACGCCGACCGGCTGGTGGCCTCGGCCGCCGCGACCGCGCAACGGGGCGGCGAGGTCGTGGCCGGCGTGGTGGACAGGATGGAGTCGATCAACGCGTCGGCGAACCGCATCGTCGACATCATCGGCGTGATCGACGGCATCGCCTTCCAGACCAACATCCTCGCGTTGAATGCGGCGGTGGAGGCGGCGCGCGCCGGCGAACAGGGGCGCGGCTTCGCCGTGGTCGCGGGCGAGGTGCGCAGCCTGGCCCAGCGCTCCGCCGGCGCGGCCCGGGAAATCAAGGCCCTGATCGACGCGTCGGTGGGCCAGATCGGTGCCGGCACCGCGCTGGTGCGCCAGGCCGGCCAGACGATGCGGGACATCGTCGACAGCGTCGATCGGGTCACGCACATCGTGGGCGACATCGCCGCCGCCAGCCAGCGGCAGAGCGCGGGCATCGACCGGATCAGCGCAGCGATCGGCGATCTCGACGAGGCCACGCAGCGCAACGCGGTGCTGGTCGACGATGCCGCCGGCGCCGCGGCCTCCCTGCGCGACCAGGCCGGCAAGCTGGGCGAACTGGTGGCCGTCTTCCAGCTCGACCGCCGACCGGCGGCCGTCAACGTAAGCCTGGCCTGAGGTGCACATGGACATCCTGTTATGCCTGCCGGACGGCGATGCCGCGTCCTGGATCGACGAACTCGCCGCCGTGCTGCCGGCGGCCCGCGTGCGCCCATGGCGGCCGGGCGACCGTGCCGCCGCCGACTATGCGCTGGTCTGGAATCCGCCCATGGAAGCGCTCGCCGGACGCACGGGGCTGAAGGCGGTGTTCAACCTCGGCGCGGGCGTGGATGCCGTGCTCGCGCTGCTGGCGGCGCAGCCGGACCTGTTGCCGCCCCACGTGCCCCTGATCAAGCTGGACGATGCCGGCATGGCGCCGCAAATGGTGCAGTACGTGCTGGCCGCCGTGCTGCGCCACGTGCGCCGCTTTCCCGAGTACGCGGCGCTCCAGCGGGCCCGGCGCTGGCAACCCCTGCCGGGGCGCGACGCCGGCACGCATGCGGTCGGGGTCATGGGCCTGGGCGCGCTCGGCACGCCCGTGGCCGGCGCGCTGGCCCAGCTGGGATTCGCGGTGCGCGGCTGGAGCCGCGGACCGCGTGAGGTCGGCCAGGTCGCCTGTTTTGCCGGGCAGGACGCGTTGCCGGATTTTCTCGATGGCCTGGACGTGCTGGTGAACCTGCTCCCGTTGACGCCGCACACGGCGGACATACTCGACCGGACGCTGTTCGCGCGGCTGGCGCCGGGTGCGCAGTTGATCAACATCGGGCGGGGCGCCCATTTGGTCGAGGAAGACCTGCTGCGCGCGCTCGACAGCGGCCAGCTGGCCCAGGCCACGCTGGACGTGTTCCGCGAAGAGCCGCTGCCGCCCGATCACCCGTTCTGGCGGCATCCGCGCATCGAGATCACGCCGCACGTGGCCGCGCTGACGCTGCGCGGGGAAAGCGCCCGGCAGATCGCGGCCAGGATCGCCCTGATCGAGCGGGGACTGCCGGTCGACGGCATCATCGACCGGCAGAGCGGTTATTGAAAGTCAGCAGAGCGCCTGGCTGACGATGGCGAACTGCCGGACCGTAGCGTCTTGCGGCGGCACGCCATGGCGGGCCATGGTCACCGCGGTGTCCACCTTGGCCAGCCCGGCCTGCGCCAGCCATTCGCCCAGGCCGCCCGAACCCGTCACGTCCACGCGCACGAAGGTGCCGGCGTAGGCATCGCTCCACGTCGCGATCAGCGCTTGCGCGCACGCCGCATCGGCCGCGACCACCGGCCCGATCACGTGGCCGCGGCCGAACGGCCGTATCAGCGAAAAACCGGTCACGGCGCCATCCTGCTCCAGCACGGCGCCTTCGGCCACGCCGATCAGGTGTTTCAGCAATTCGTCGCGCACCATGCCGGTGCCGCGGTTCGCCAATGCGACGATGGCGGGGATGTCGGCGGCGGTGGCCGGCCGCGCACGCGCTTCTGCGGGCGCCGCCGGCGCCGTCGCAGCGGCGAGCAGGCCCTGGTGCTGGTGGAGCGTGCCGATGGCACGGAAGCCCAGGCTTTCGTACAGCGGCTGTCCGGCCACGGTGGCGTTGAGCACCGTGCAGCGGTCGCCAAGCTGGTCGAGCACCAGGTGCATCAGCCGGCGGCCGATGCCCTTGCCCTGGTGCGCCGGGGACACGATGATCAGCCCCAGCGAACCATGGTGCGCGCCTTGATGCCAGCACAGCGCGGTGCCGGCCACGGCGCCGTCTTCCTCGGCCACGAAGCCGGTGCCCAGGCGCAGGGCGAACTGCCAGTCCTCGGGGCGATGCGGCCAGCGCACGGCTTGCGACAGCGCGTGCGCCGCGGCCACGTCGGCCTCGCGCATGGGGCGGTAAGCGATGACGGTAGATTGGGTCGTCATGATATGTCCTTCCGGTCAGCCGAGCGATTGGCTGAGCAGGGCGAAGCGCTTGACCGGCCCCGCGGGCCGCGGCGGGTCGCCGCGCGTCATGGCGTGGATCGATTCCTCGACCTGGACCAGGCCCATCTCGGTGAGCCATGGACTGAGGCCGCTGCTGTCCGGCACGTCGACGCGGACGAATGCCCCCGCTTGCGTGCCGGCCCAATGGGCGATCAGCGCCTTGGCGTGCCCGGCGTCGGCCGCGACGACGGGGCCGATCACGTAGCCGTGGCCGAACTTGCGCAGCGCCGCGAAGGCCACGAGTTCGCCGTAGCGGTCGATGGCGACGACGTCGGCCACGGTCAGCAGGTGCTTGATCACGGTGGCGCGCGGCACGCCGGTCGAGCGCGTGGCCAGGTCGGCCAGCACCGCCTCGTCGCGCGGACCCACCGGCCGGATCCGTTCGCCCGCGCCCAGCGGCACGAACGGGGCACGGAACACGCTGCCCTGGTGCTGGTGCACCCAGCCCGTCTGGACGAAACCCCGGTGTTCGATGAAGCGCACGCCGGTCGCGGTGGTATGCAGCAGGATGTTGCGGTCGCCGATCTCGGCCAGGATGCGCTCGAGCAGCGCGCTCGCGATGCCCCGGTCCCGGTGGCCGGGGGCGACGATGGTCATGCCGAGCGACGCGTAGTCGGGGCCGTGCAGCCAGCACATGCTGGTGCCGACGATGCCGGAGGGGTCTTCGGCAACGATGCCTTCGCCCAGCGCGTGGATGAACTGCCAGTCTTCCAGCCGGTGCGGCCACAATACTGACAGCGACAGCTTGTGCGCCGCCGGCAGGTCGGCGGCCGTCATCCTGCGGTACCGCACCGTGCTTTTTGCGTTTCGATCTTTCATGTGAATGCTCCTCGCCGAGTGGCTATCCGGCCGCATCATGCCACACACGAATGCGTCCGGCGACGGGGTAAATGCAATTCGAAACGATCCACCATTTGGCGCTTCAATACGAAAGCTTGTGCCGTTCCGGGCCGGCCGGACCACATAAAATGCTTGGGGAACGCTCCTACAATCTTTTCAGAGTCGCACTTGACGCAACACTGAAAGGACACACGATGGAACGTTTCGATCCCGACCGGGTGGCGGTACGCAGCGCCCACTTCATCGGCGGGCAGTATGTGGCGGGCGGCACGCACGCGATGGACGTCAGGCGCCCGTCCGATGGCCGGGTGTATGCCGGCGTGCCGCTGGCCGACGCCGACCTGGTCGACCGCGCGGTACAGGATGCATGGTGCGCCTGGAAGACGAGCAACTGGGCGCGCTGCGCGCCGCGCGAGCGCGCGCGCGTGCTGCGCCGCTGGGCCGACCTGATCGACGCCGACGCGCAGGCCCTCGCGCGGCTGGAGGCGGTCGGTTCGACCCGTCCGCTCAAGGATGCCGCCGGCTGGGACGTGCCGTTCACCGCGGACGGCATCCGCTTCTTCGCCGAGTGGGCCGACAAGATCGGGGGCGACGTCGCGCCGACCCGCACCGACCATCTCGGCATGACCATCGCCGAACCCTATGGCGTGATCGCCGCCATCGCCCCCTGGAACCTGCCGCTGGTCATGGCTTCGTGGAAGGTGGCGCCGGCGCTGGCGGCGGGCAACGCGGTGGTCCTCAAGCCTTCCGAGATGACGCCGTTCTCCGTGCTGCGCCTGGCCGAACTGGCCATCGAGGCCGGCATGCCGCCGGGGATCTTCAACATCGTCCAGGGCGACGGCCAGGGCGCCGGCGCCGCCCTGTGCCGCCATCCGCGCATCGCGAAAGTGACGTTCACCGGGTCGACCCGGAGCGGCGCCGCCATCATGGCCGCCTGCGCGGAAAGCGGTACCAAACCGGTCACGCTGGAGTTGGGCGGCAAGAGCCCGCAAGTGGTGTTCGCCGACGCGCCCGACCTCGAACGCACCGTCCGCACCGTCGCACGCGCCATCACCCTGAATGCCGGCCAGGTCTGCGTGGCCGGTTCGCGCCTGATCGTGGAGCGCGCGGTGGCGGATCGCGTCGTCGAGCGCCTCGCCGCGGTCTTCGCCGAACTCCGGGCCGGGACCACGTGGGACCCCGAGGCCACGCTGGGCCCCATCATTGCGCGCCGCGAGATGGAACGCATCGACGGCATCGTGCAGCGCACGATCGCCGCGGGCGGCCGGCTGGCCGCCGGCGGCGGCCCGATCGACTGCGGCAACGACGGCGCGTACTACCAGCCGACCATCCTGGCCGGCGTCGATCCCGCCATGGAGGCCGTGAAGTCGGAAATCTTCGGACCGGTGATCACGGTGCAGGCGTTCGACGAGGAGGAGGAGGCGCTGGCGCTGGCCGACCATCCGGACTACGGCCTGGCCGCCGGTGTGCATACCGCCGACATCGGCCGCGCCCTGCGCCTGGCGCGCGGCGTCGAGGCCGGCACGGTGTGGATCAACCGCTATGGCCGCACCGCCGATTACGTGATCCCGACCGGCGGCTACAAGCGCTCCGGCATCGGCAAGGACCTCGGCCGCCAGGCGTACGAAGCGAACCTGCGCCACAAGAGCGTGCTGGTCGATTTCGCCCTGGAAGACTGACGCATTTCGGCGCCGCATAGTGTGCCGAAAGGCGCTGCAAATGCCACGGTTTGTTCTGTTTAGCCAGGGGCAGAACGGGATTTTCGCGCAGGGGGGCGGTGGTGTAATGAATGCAGGAGACGACGTTGCAGTGACCGCGAATCGCCCATATGAACGCGCTTCCTGACCCGAACCGCCAACATCAATCATCTAAGGAACCCTAACCATGACTACCAACCTGCGGCCCAAATACATTTCCTTCGACTGCTACGGCACCCTGATCAACTTCCAGATGGCGGAGCTGGCGCGCGAACTGTTCGCCGACCGCATCGCACCCGAGAACATGTCGCAGTTCACCACGGACTTCGCGCGCTACCGCCTGGACGAAGTGATGGGCGACTGGCGTCCGTACGACGAGCTGCTGTGCAATTCGGTCGAGCGCACGTGCAAGCGCTGGGGCATCGACTACCGCGACAACGAGGGCCTGAACTTCTACCGGGCCGTACCGACCTGGAACCCGCACGCGGACGTGCCGGCCGCGCTGGCGCGCCTGGCCAAGGAATACAAGCTGGTGATCCTGTCGAACGCGATGGATGCGCAGATCCAGGCCAGCGTCGACAAGCTCGGCGCGCCGTTCCACCGCGTCTACACCGCGCAGCAGGCGCAAGCCTACAAGCCGCGCCTGCGCGCGTTCGAGTACATGATCGACCAGCTGGGCTGCAACCCGGAAGACATCCTGCACGTGTCGTCGAGCATGCGCTACGACCACCTGTCGGCCGACGACGTCGGCATCAAGAACAAGGTCTTCGTGGCGCGCGGCCACGAACCGGCATGGCCGGTGTGGGGCTCGCGCCAGATCACGGACCTGGGCGGCCTGCCGGCGCTGGTCGGCCTGTAAGCGCATGCACCCGGAAAGCTACCTCGACAGGACACGATCATGAAGCTCGAATCTTATTGGCTCGATACGGCACCGGCCTTTGCCGACGGCGCACCGGAACCGGTGACGGGGCACGCCGACGTGGTCGTGGTCGGGGCCGGCTTTACCGGGTTGTCGGCGGCGCTGACGCTGGCCCGGCGCGGCGCCTCGGTGGTGGTGCTCGAAGCGGGCCGCGTCGTCGGCGAAGCCTCGGGCCGCAACGGCGGGCATTGCAACAGCGGCACGGCGCACGATTTCGGCGCGCTCGCCGCCCGGCTCGGCGTCGACACGGCACGCTCGTTCTACCAGGCCTACAACGCCGCGGTCGACACGGTCGAACGCCTGGTCACGCGGGAAGACATCGATTGCGACTTCGCGCGCGTCGGCAAGCTCAAGCTGGCCGCCAAGCCGGAGCACTACGACAAGCTGGCGCGCAGTTGCGACGTGTTGCGGCGCGAGGTCGATCCGCACGTCGAGATGGTGCCTGCGGCGCGTATTCGCGACGAGGTCGCATCAAGCCAGTTCTACGGCGGCCTGCTGCAGAACACCAGCGCGCAAATGCACATGGGGAAATTCGGCGTCGGCCTGGCCCACGCGGCCGCCCGTGCCGGTGCGCGCATCCATGAACACACGCCGGTGACGGGACTGGACCGCCTGCCCGCCGGCGGCTTCCGCGTCACCACCAGCCGCGGCGTCATCCAGGCCGGCCAGGTGCTGCTGGCGACCGGCAATTCGCGCCAGGGGCCGTTTTCCTGGTTCCGCCGCCGCATGATCTCGGTGGGCAGCTTCATCATCGGCACCGAACCGCTGGATCCGGCGCTGCTCGACCGCCTGCTGCCGCGGCGCCGCAACTACGTCACGTCCAGGAACATCGGCAATTACTTTCGCATCTCGCCGGACAACCGCCTGCTGTTCGGCGGGCGGGCGCGCTTCGCGATGTCGAATCCGCGCTCGGACCGGAAGAGCGGCGTCGTGCTGCGCGCGGCGCTGGAACGGATGTTCCCGGACCTGCGCGGGGTCGGCATCGACTATTGCTGGGGCGGCCTGGTCGACATGACGGCCGACCGCCTGCCGCGTGCCGGCGAGCACCGCGGGATGTACTACTCGACGGGCTACAGCGGACACGGCGTGCAGATGTCGGTCCACATGGGGCAGGTGATGGCCGACGTCATGGCCGGCCGCGCCGAACTGAACCCGTGGCGCCATCTGGAATGGCCGGCCGTGCCCGGGCATTTCGGCACGCCCTGGTTCCTGCCGGTGGTGGGCGCGTATTACCGGCTGCAGGACTGGCTGCACTGAACAATTATTTCAAGACCAAGGAGACAATCATGAGCGACACACCATTCGACGCCGCCGGCGTTCCCGCAAGCGCCACGCGCCGCGACGTGATGCGCACGCTGCTGGCGGGCGGCATGCTGGCTTCCACCGCGGGCGGCCTGCTGACCTTTCCCGGCGCCGCGCTGGCCCAGACGCCGCGCAAGGGCGGCCGGATCCGGGTCGCCATGGGCGCCGGATCGACGGCCGACACACTCGATCCGGCCAGGGGAAGCACCATCGCCGACTACGTGCGGCACTACATGTTCTACAGCTGCCTGACCACCATCGACACCAGGCTGGCGCCGCAGATGGCACTGGCCGAATCGGTCGACAGCAAGGACGGCACGCTGTGGACCGTCAAGCTGCGCAAGGACGTGCGCTTCCACGACGGCAAGCCGCTGGGCGCGGCGGACGTCGTGTACTCGCTGCTGCGCCACAAGAATCCCGCCAATGCCTCCAAGGTCAAGACCGTGGCCGACGAGTTCGCGGAGGTCAAGGCCACCGGCCCGCTCGAATTGCAGATCAGGCTCAATTCTCCGAACGTCGACCTGCCGGCGCTGCTGGCCGCGTCCCATTTCGCCATCGTCAAGGACGGCACCACCGACTTCGCGACGGCGGTCGGCACCGGGCCCTACAAGTGCAAGGAATTCAGGCCGGGCGTGCGCTCGATCGGCGTGCGCAACGACGAGTACTGGAAGCCGGGCAAGCCTTACCTGGACGAGATCGAATATTTCTCGATCCCGGACGAGGCGGCCCGCGTCAACGCGCTGCTGTCGGGCGACGTGCAGTTGATCAATGGCGTGAACCCGCGCTCGGCGGCCAGTTTCTCGGGCTCCGGTTGCACGCTGTTCGAATCGAAGACGGGCCTGTACACCGACCTCATCATGCGCGACCAGCTCGGCCCGGTGAAGAACCCGAACTTCGTGCTGGCCATGAAATACATGCTGGACCGCGAACAGATCCGCAAGGTGGCGATGCGCGGCTACGGCACCATCGCCAACGACCAGCCCGTGCAGCCCGGCAACCGCTACTATTTCGCCGGCCTGCCGCAACGCAAGTTCGACCTGGACAAGGCCAAGTTCTACCTGAAGAAATCCGGCATGGCCGGCCAGACCCTGCCGATCGTCGCCTCGACCGCCGCCGGCGGCTCGGTCGACATGGCCCAGATCATCCAGCTGTCGGCGCAGAGGGCCGGCCTCAAGCTGGACATCAAGCGCATGCCGCCGGACGGCTACTGGTCGAACCACTGGGCCAAGCACCCGATGTCGTTCGGGAATATCAATCCGCGCCAGACGGTCGACCTGATGTTCTCGCTGTTCTACAAATCCGATTCGCCGATGAACGTGTCGGGCTGGAAGAACGAGAAGTTCGACCAGTTGCTCGACCTGGCGCGCGGCGAAACCGACGAGGCCAGGCGCAAGCAGATGTACGGCGACATGCAGGTGCTCGTGCACGAGCAGTGCGGCGTCGGCATCCCCATGTTCATTCACTCGCTCGACGGCCTCGGCAACAAGATCAGGGGCTACGCCAGCCATCCGCTCGGCGGGATGATGGGCTATATGTTCGCCGACCAGATCTGGCTGGAGGCGTGATCATGAACGGGACCACCGTGCGACTGGTGTTGAACCGCGTGGGCGTCGGGATGCTGACGCTGCTGGCGGTGTCGGTGGTGATCTTCACCATCACCAGCCTGCTGCCGGGCGATGCGGCGCAGGCGGCGCTCGGCCAGGAAGCCACGCCCGAGCTGGTGGCCGCGCTGCGGGCCAAGCTCGGGCTGGACCTGCCGGCCCACGTGCGCTACCTGCACTGGCTGGGCGGGCTGCTGACCGGCCATCCCGGCGTGGCCATGGCGAACGGCCTGCCGGTGACGGAGCTGATCGGCGGCCGCCTGCCGAACTCGCTGATGCTGGCGGCGGCCACCACCGTCGTCTCGGTGCCGCTCGCGCTGGCGCTCGGCATCCTGTCCGCGATGTACCGCGGCTCGCTGTTCGACCGCGTCGTCAGCGTGGCGACGGTGTGGACCGTGTCCGTGCCCGAGTTCCTGATCGCCACGCTGGCGGTGCTGCTGTTCGCCGTCAAGCTGCGCTGGCTGTCCGCGCTGTCGCACACCGACGATATCGCCACTGTCGGCCAGTTCCTGCGCGCCTATGCGTTGCCGGTCATGACCTTGTGCTGCGGGATCGTGGCGCAGATGGCGCGCATGACCCGCGCCGCCGTGATCGACCAGCTCAATTCGTCCTACGTCGAGATGGCGCGCCTGAAGGGCGTGCGTCCGGTGCGCATGGTCCTGTCCCACGCGCTGCCGAACGCGATCGGCCCGATCGCCAACGCGGTGGCGCTGTCGCTGTCCTACCTGATCGGCGGCGTGATCATCATCGAATCGATCTTCAACTATCCGGGCATCGCGAGCCTGATGGTCGATTCCGTCACCATGCGCGACATGCCCGTCGTGCAGGCCTGCGCGATGCTGTTCTGCGCCGGCTACCTGGTGCTGCTGACCGTGGCGGACGTGTGTGCAATCGTTTCCAACCCAAGGTTAAGAAAATGAAGACCTCCGTGATTTCTCCCATCGCCCGGCGCAAGCCGCGCCGGCGCCTGCCGCTGGCCGGCGTGATCGGCTGCGCCGTCTTCGCGTTCTGGCTGCTGATGGCCGTCGCCGGTCCGTACCTGGCCCCGGACGACGCAGGCAGCATCGGCGACGACGTGTTCGCGCCGATCAGCGCACTGCATCCGCTCGGCACCGACTACCTCGGCCGCGACATGCTGAGCCGCATCCTCCACGGCGCGCCGTACACGATCGGCCTGGCGCTCGCCGCCGTGCTGGTGGCCAGCGTCGGCGGCACCGTGCTGGCCATGTGCGCCGCGGTAGCGGGCGGCTGGTTCGACGGCATCGTCAGCCGCATCGTCGACACCATGCTCAGCATCCCGAACAAGCTGCTGGCGCTGATCATCGTCGCGGGCTTCGGCACGTCGGTGCCGCTGCTGGTCCTGACGGCCGGCATCGGCTACATGCCGGGCGCCTACCGCATCGCGCGCGCGCTGGCCGTCAACGTGCAGGCGATGGACTACGTGCAGGCGGCGCGGGCGCGCGGCGAGGGCATGGCGTACATCACCTGCCGCGAAATGCTGCCGAACATGATCCGGCCGGTGCTGGCCGACTTCGGCCTGCGCTTCCTGTTCATCGTGCTGCTGCTCAGCGGCCTGTCGTTCCTGGGACTCGGCATCCAGCCGCCGCATGCGGACTGGGGTTCGCTGGTGCGCGAAAACATCATCGGCCTGTCCGAAGGCGCGCCGGCCGTCGTCATGCCGGCCATCGCCATCGCCACGCTGACCATCGCCGTCAACATGGCCATCGACGGCCTGGCAGGCCGCAAACGCCGCGGCAGGGAGGGCTGACATGGACACGAACACGATCGTCAAGGTGGCCGGCCTGCGGGTCACGGCGCGCAACGACATGGACGAGGAGGTGCCCATCGTCCACGGTGCGGACTTTTCGATTCAACGGGGCGAGGTGCTCGCGCTGATCGGCGAGTCCGGCTCCGGCAAGACCACCATCGCGCTGGCGCTGATGGGCTATGCCCGCGCCGGCTGCCGCCTGGCCGGCGGCGACGTGACCGTGGCCGGCAACCGGATGCTGGCGATGAGCGAGAGCCAGCTGGCCGGGCTGCGCGGGCGCACGGTGGCGTACATCGCGCAGAGCGCCGCCGCCGCGTTCAACCCGTCCAAGCGGCTGATGGACCAGGTCGTCGAGAGCGCCCTGATCCACAAGGTGATGCCGCGCGCCGAGGCCGAGGCCAGGGCCGTCGAGCTGTTCCGCGCGCTGGCGCTGCCCGATCCGGAGCGGATCGGCCAGCGTTACCCGCACCAGGTGTCGGGCGGGCAGCTGCAGCGCGTGATGGCGGCCATGGCCCTGATCACCGATCCGGCCCTCGTGATCCTGGACGAGCCGACCACCGCGCTCGACGTGACGACGCAGATCGAGGTGCTGCGCGCATTCAAGAAGGTGGTCAAGGAGCGCGGCAGCACGGCCGTCTACGTGTCGCACGACCTGGCGGTCGTCGCGCAGATGGCGGACCGCATCGTGGTGCTGCGCGACGGCGAGATCCGCGAATCGGGGCCGACCGCGCAGATCCTGTCCGCGCCCGCCCATCCCTACACGAAGAGCCTCCTGGCGGCGATCGCCCCGAAGCCGGCGGCCGCGGCCGTGCGCGAACCGAAGACCGCGCACGAGCATCCGCTGCTGGAGGTGCGCGGCCTGCACGCGGCCTACGGCACGGCGCGGCGCGGGGCGCCCGTCAAATGCGTGCTGGACGACGTCAACCTGGTGATTCCGCGCGGCGCCACGATCGGCGTGATCGGCGAATCCGGGTCCGGCAAGACGACGCTGGCGCGCGCCATCGCCGGCATGGTGGCGCCGTCCGAAGGCGAGATCCTCCTCGACGGCAAGCGCCTCGCGCCGACGCTGGAGGGACGCACGCGCGAGCAGTTCCGCCGCATCCAGTTCGTGTTCCAGAACGCCGACACGGCGCTCAACCCGCAGCACAGCATCGGGCGCATCCTTGCCCGTCCGCTCGAGTTCTACCACGGCATGAAGGGCGAGGCATGCCGCAAGCGCGTGCTGCAGCTGCTCGACCTGGTGCGCCTGCCGGCCGCGGTGGCCGACCGCCTGCCGGGCGAACTGTCCGGCGGCCAGAAGCAGCGCATCAACCTGGCGCGCGCGCTGGCGGCCCAGCCCGACCTGATCCTGTGCGACGAGGTCACCTCCGCGCTCGACACCGTGGTGGGCGCCGCCATCATCGAATTGATGGCCGAGCTGCGCAAGGAGTTGAACGTGTCGTACATGTTCATCAGCCACGACATCGGCACCGTGCGCGCCATCTGCGACGAGATCGTCGTCCTGTACGCGGGCCGCAAGGTCGAGGCGCGCAAGCGCGAGGCGCAGGCGCTGCCGCCGTTCCATCCATATTCTCACCTCTTGATCTCGTCCGTGCCGGCGCTGCGCCGCGGCTGGCTGGAAGAGGTGGCGGGCGCCACGCCGGCGGCGCTGCCGCCGCTGACGCCAAACGGACCGGCGCGCGCCATGTGCGCCTTCGTGGACCGCTGCGCGCTGCGCGTCGACGGCATGTGCAACCGCCTGCCGCCGCCGCGCCAGGTGCTCGACGATGGCGGCAGCATCCTGTGCCACCGTCCGGAAGCCGAGCTGCGCGCGATCCAGGCGCCGCTGCGCGTCGTGGAAGGAGACGTCGCATGAGCAGCCGCTTCGTACGACTGGCCGAGACGGGCCGCACGCGCGTGCGCATCGTGATCGACGGGCACCCGGTCGAGGCGCTCGCCGGGGACACGCTGATGGTCGCCATGCTCGACAACGTGCGCCAGCTGCGCGAATCCGAATTCGGCGACGGCCGGCGCGCCGGCTTCTGCCTGATGGGCGCCTGCCAGGATTGCTGGGTCTGGACCGCCGACGGCCGCCGCCTGCGCGCCTGCACCACCGTGGTGGCGGACGGCATGAACCTCGTGACGACACAACCGGAGGCGACATGGCCCAACCTCGCGTAATCATCGTCGGTGCCGGGCCCGCGGGCGTACGCTGCGCCGAAATCCTCGTCGCGGCCGGCCTGCGTCCGACCGTCGTCGACGAAAACCGCCGCGACGGCGGCCAGATCTACCGGCGCCAGCCCGACAACTTCACCCGCCCGTACGCGAAGCTGTACGGCACCGAAGCGGAACGCGCGCAGTCGCTGCACGCGAGCTTCGACGCACTGCGCGGCAAGATCGACTACCTGCCGGAGACGCTGGCGTGGAACATCTTCCAGCGCGCGCTGCACGTCACCGACCAGCGCACGTCCCGGGCCTTGCCGTACGACGCGCTGGTGATCTGTTCCGGCGCGACCGACCGCCTGATGCCCGTGAAAGGCTGGCACCAGGCGGGCACCTACAGCCTGGGCGCGGCGCAGATCGCGCTGAAGGCGCAGGCGTGCGCGATCGGGCGCCGCATCGTGTTCATGGGCACCGGGCCGCTGCTGTACCTGGTGGCGTCGCAGTACGTCAAGGCGGGCGCCAGCGTGGCGGCGGTGCTCGATACGTCGCCCTTCATGCGGCGCGTGGCGGCGCTGCCGAAGCTGATGGCGCGGCCGTCCGTGCTGCGCAACGGCCTGGCGCTCGTCGGGGAATTGAAGCGGGCCGGCGTGCAGGTGCTAACCGGCGTCGCGCCCGTGGAAATCAAGGGTTCGCCCGACACCGGCGTGCAGGGCGTGGCCGTGCGCGACAACCGGGGCCGTGAACGTGCCTTCGACTGCGACGCGGTGGCGATGGGCTACCACCTGCGTCCCGAGACGCAACTGGCCGACCTGGCGCGCTGCGCCTTCCGCTTCGACCAGGAGACGCGCCAGTGGCTGCCCGACGTGGGCGAGGACGGACGCACGTCGGTACCGGGCGTCTATCTCGCCGGCGACGGCATGAAGGTGCTGGGCGCCGACGCCGCCGAGATCGGCGGGCGCCTGGCGGCGCTGGCCGTGCTGACGGATTTGAAGTTTACGGTCGCGAAGGACGAAGTGCGGACGCTCCGTGCGCAACAGGCAAGGATGGAGCGCTTCCGTCAGGGCCTGGCGCAAGCGTTCCCCTGGCCCGCGCAGCAGGCGGCGGCGCTGCCGGACGACGCCATCGTCTGCCGTTGCGAAGCCATCACGGCGGGCGAACTGCGCCGCACGGTTTCGGAGATGGGGGCATGCGAAGCGAACCGCGCCAAGGCGCTGTGCCGCGTCGGCATGGGCCGCTGCCAGGGTCGGTATTGTGGGCACGCAGGCGCGGAAGTCATCGCCCATGCGGCCGGCGTGCCGGTGGAGCTCGTGGGACGTCTGCGTGGCCAGGCGCCAGTGAAGCCGCTGTCGATGGCGGTGCGGGAGGAAGTGGAATGAGTGCGTTGAAAGCGGATGTCATCATCGTCGGCGGCGGCATCATGGGTGCCTCCAGCGCCTTCTTCCTGCGGCAGCGCGGCATGTCCGTCATCCTGCTCGAGCGGGGACTGATCGGCCAGCAGGCCAGCGGCGTCAACTTCGGCAACACGCGCCGGATGGGCCGCCCCATCGAGCAGCTGCCGCTGGCGAACCGCGCGCGCGCGATCTGGCTGAAGTTCAAGGAATTGTTCGGTGCGGATGTCGAGCTCCTGCTGAACGGCCACCTGCGCGTGGGCGTCACGCCGGCGCACGAGGAACGCATGGTGAAGTATGCGGAGGATGCCGCATCGTTCGGCATCGGCATGCAGATGCTGGGCGCGAAAACGCTGCACGAGCGCTTTCCGTACCTCGGGCCGGACATCACCGCGGGGTGCTACGCCCCTCACGACGGGCATGCGAATCCGCGCCTGGCGGCGCCGGCCATCGGCCGTGCGGCGGTACGCGCCGGCGCGCGGGTGTTCGAAAACACCGAGATGACGAGCCTGGAAAAGGACGGCGCGGACTTCGTCGCGACCACCGCGGATGGCCGGACCTTCCGCGCGCCCGTGGCCCTCGTCACGGCCGGCGCCTGGGGCAATCGCATCAGCACGCACTTCGGCGAACCGGTACCGATGATCGCCAAGGCGCCGCAGATGTGCGTCACCGAACCCGTGCCTTACGCGATCCGGCCGACCATCGGTGCGATGGCTGACACGTTCGAGCAGGTCGTCTATTTCCGCCAGGTTGCGCGCGGCAATATCGTCATCGGCGGCGGCGGCCATGAACCGGCGGACATCGAGAACCGGCGCGCGTACGTGAACCCGGCCAGGACGCTGTACAAGCTGAAGAGCGCACCGGTCGTGATGCCGGCATTCGACCACCTGCACATCATCCGCGTCTGGAGCGGGATCGAGGGCTACATGGACGACAGCCGGCCCGCGATGGGACCGAGCGCGCGCGTACCCGGCCTGTTCTATGCGTTCGGCTTTTCCGGCGAAGGCTTCCAGCTGGGGCCGGGCGTGGGCGAGGTGATGGCGGAACTGATCGCCACGGGCGCCACGAGCACGCCGATCGAGTGTTACCACATCGGACGGTTCGCCACGCCGGTCGCGAACGCGGCGTGAACCTCATTCTCATCAATATTCAATGCAAGCCACCATCATGACTCAAGCCACCAGTATGTCGAATTTTCAGCAAGCCGCAGTCCATACGCCATCCTTCGTCGACCTGCGCAAGTTCGCGCAGGACCCGGCCCAGGGCATCGCCGTGACCGCACCGGCGGGAGAAGACCGCTTCCTCGCCAGCCGCCGGGTCCTGGACTGGGCGCCGGGCCCGGTCACGGCGGGCGTCGTCACGCTCGACGCAGGCAACGGCGCCGTGCAGTCTCTCGCGGCGGACGAATTCATCATCGTCCACCAGGGCAGTCTGACCCTGACGCAGCAGGGTACGTCCCTCACGCTGGGGCCGAACCAGAGCGCGATTCTCAAGCATGGCGCGGCATTCGCCTGGTCCGCGCAAGGATCCGTGTCGCTGATCTTCGTCCGCTACAACAAGAGCCGGGCGGGCGACGGCGCGATCGTGCCGATCAGGGAAAATCCGGAGATGGGCCCGTCGGCCGGCGGCCCGCCGCCCGATCTGCTGCTGACGCCCGCGCCGGTGTGCCGCAACCACACCGACTACAAGTCCGAAGACGGGGAATTCACGTGCGGCACCTGGGACTCGACGCCCTATGCGCGCCGCGCGATGTTCTTCCGGCACATGGAACTGATGTTCCTGCTGGAAGGCAGCGTGACCTTCGTCGATGAAGCGGGCCGCAGCGGCACGTTCTCGAAGGGCGACATCTTCCTCATCGAGCAGGGGGCGTCGTGCAGCTGGGAGAACCTCGAGCACGTGGCAAAGCTGTACGTGATCTACCGCCCCACCTGACGTCGAGGCACACCATGAAAACGTTGTTACTCAACAAGGAAGACGTCGGCGGCCTGATCTGCATGAAGGAAGTCATCGCCGCCGTGGCGGAAGCCTTCGTGGCCTTCAGCAGCGGCCAGGTCGAACAACCCGACTATATCGGGATCCACCTGCCGCCACCGCGCGGGGAAATCGACTTCAAGCTCGGCTACTACCAGGCCAACGAGGTGATTTCGATGAAGGCGTCGTCCGGCGGGTTCCCGGACAACCCGGCGGCATACGGCCTGCCCACCAACATGGGCACCATCCTGCTGTTCGACGGGCGGACCTGTGCGCTGACCTGCGTCATGGACGGGAGCCTGATCACCGGCCTCAGGACCGGGGCTGCCGGCGCCGTTTCCGTAAAAGCCCTGGCCAGGAAGGATGCGAAAACGGTCACGTCGATCGGTACGGGCATCCAGGCCAGGCTGCAGATCCGCGCGATCAGCGAGGTCATGACCATCGAGACGATCCACGCCTGGGACAGCCACCCCGAGACGCTGGCGAAGTACAAGGCCGATATCGAAAGGGAGTTCGGTATTCCCGTCGTGATGGCGGCGTCGAAGGAGGATGCGGTCCGCCGGGGCGACATCCTCGTGACCACGACCCGCGGCAAGGGCACGCTGGTGGAAGCGGACTGGGTCCGGCCCGGCACGCACATCGTCGCCATCGGCACCGACCAGCGCGGCAAGCAGGAATTCGACCCGGCGATCTTCCGCAACGCGAAGATCGTCAACGACTCCATCGCGCAGTGCGTCACGAAGGGCGAAACCTGGCATCCGCTGAACGCGAACATCATCACGATGGCGCAGATTCACGGCGAGATCGGCGAGATCCTGGCGGGAACGAAGCCGGGACGGGAGAGCGACGACGAGATCACGATCTTCGATTCCACGGGCATGGCCATCCAGGACAACACCACCGCGTCCCGGATCTACCGGAATGCGCTGGAAAACAGGGTCGGCACCTTCTTCGAATTCTTCACGCAACCATCAGAAAGACATCATGCGTAACTACCCGACCATCCAGGATATCCGGGAAGCCCGGGAACGGCTGAAACCCCACATCCGTCACACGCCGCTGCTACGTGCGGAAAAGATGGAAAAAACCCTCGGTTGCCAGCTCTGGCTCAAGCCGGAAACCCTGCAGATCACGGGCGCATTCAAGATCAGGGGCGCCCTGAACACGGCGCTGTCCCTCCCCCGGGACGCCGTGGCGAACGGCCTGATCGCCACGTCGTCGGGCAACCATGCCCAGGGACTCGCGTACGCGGCGCGAATGTTGGGCGTGAAAGCGTTCCTGGTGCTGCCGGCCACCGCGCCGGAGGTCAAAGTCGCCAACACGAGGGCGCTCGGGGCGGAAGTCATCCTGTTCGACGGCGATAACGCGGCCCGCTGGAAAAAGACGTATGAAATCGCCGAAGAAAACGGGTACGCGGTGATCCACGGTTTCGAAGACCCGCTGGTGATGGCGGGCCAGGGCACGATCGGTTGCGAAATACTGGACGACCTGGAAGACGTCGACACGGTCATCGTGCCGCTGGGCGGCGGCGGCCTCATTTCCGGGATCGCCACCGCCATCAAGGAAACGAAACCGTCGGTGCGGGTCATCGGCGCCGAGCCTGCCCTCACGCCGAAGTATTTCCACAGCAGGATTAACGGCGAACGCACCTCGCTGCCGTTGCGGGACACCGTGGCAGACGGCCTGCGGCTCAGCGTCCCCGGCCGCAATCCGTATCCCATCATCGAGAAGTACGTGGACGAGATCGTGCTGGTGGACGACGAGCATATCGTCGCGGGCATGCGCATGCTCGCCAACGATGCGAAATTGATCGCGGAGCCGGCCGCCTCCATCGGTATCGGCGCCTTGCTGGGCGGTGCACTCACTGTCCGGCCGGACGAGAAAGTGTGCGCGGTTTTAAGCGGCGGGAACTGGGATTTGTGCGACCTCGCCGCGATCTACCAGCGCTCCGAATAATGTCCCCGAACAGCGCAGCATATTCCGCCGTCGCGCACGGTGATTTCGCAGTGTTCATGTTGTCGGCCCGCCGTCTTTCGAGGAAATGTGTTGCGGGAGCAGCCTTAAATTGGAGCTACATCCAAACCATAATTTAAGGAGACAATCATGAAAAAATCCCTGCTTGCGCTGACGGTATGCAGTGCCGTTGCCGCCCCCGCGTTCGCGCAATCCAGTGTCACGGTTTACGGCTTGATCAACATCGGCCTGGTGTATTCGAAATCGGACGTGGCACCCACGCGCTGGGGCGTCGACCCCGGCGGCTGGTGGGGTTCCCGCCTCGGCTTCCGCGGCTCGGAAGACCTGGGCAATGGCATGTCCGTCATCTACCAGCTCGAAAACGGCTTCAGCCCCGATATGGGCACCGCGGGCCAGAGCGGACGCATCTTCGGCCGCCAGTCGTGGGTCGGCCTGAAAGGCGATTTCGGCACGGTGCGCTTCGGCCGCACCTGGACGCCGTCGTACTGCCTGCTGACGGACGTGATCGATCCGTTCGAGGACGGCATGTCCGGTGCCGCCGAGTCCTTCTTCGGCCGCAATATCTACGCCGTGATCGACATCCGCACGCAGAACGCCATCTTCTACGCGAAACAGGTCGGCGGGCTGAAGGGCGAGGTGTCGTATGCGTTCGGCGAGACGGCCGGCAGCATGTCGGCCAACCGGCAGGTCAGCGGCGCGTTCACTTATACGATCGGACAGTTGAAGGTGGCGTACGGCTACCAGAACAACAACGACGCCAACGGCACCGGGGCGGCCAAGTTGCGCTTTGTCGGCGGCAATTATGACTTCGGCGTGGCGAAGCTGCATTTCGGCCTCGACCGGCAGCAAACGGACGCCGCCGGCCTGGCGCCGGTGGACGCGAGCGACCTGCTGCTCGGCCTGACGATCCCCGCGGGCGGCGGACGCATCCTGGCGTCGTACAACCGGTTGAACGACCGCTCCGTGCGCAATGCCGATACGGCGCAGTATGCGATCGGCTACACCTATCCGTTGTCCAAGCGGACGTCCCTGTTCACCTCCATCGGCCACATCGACCCCAACCACGCCAACCGCGCGGACTGGGGCATCCGCCACATCTTCTGAGCGCCTGTGGGCACCAAATTCGGGGTCAGGTCCCTTTTTCGCGCAAGATCCTTGAGGTAAGGTCGAACGTCAGCCCATGGTGTCCGGCCGCCCACGTCGCATGGCGACGGGGCGGCCCCTCGTCCTGGTTGCGGGCGTTTGTTGTGCGGCCGGACATTGATCCGAAATGTGCTCTGACCCCGAATTCTGGCCGCCGGATTCCGGGCAAAAAAAATGCCTGCTTACCTTCGCGGTGAGCAGGCGGACAGACGACGGACGGCGGGTCAGGCTTACGCCAGGCCGCCCTGGCAGCGGTACTTGGTTTGCGTGTAATCGTCCAGGCCGTAGCGCGAGCCTTCGCGGCCGTAGCCCGACTCCTTGACGCCGCCGAACGGCGCCGCCTCCGACGCCAGCACCCCTTCGTTGATGCCCACCAGGCCCGTCTCCAGCCGCTCGCTCACGCGTGCCACGCGCACGATGTCGCGCGAGTAGAAATAGGCGGCGAGGCCGTACGGGGTGTCGTTGGCCAGCCGGACGACCTCGTCCTCGTCCGCGAAACGGAACAGCGGCACCACCGGACCGAAGGTCTCTTCCGAGGCCAGCGCCATGTCGTGGCTGGCCTCCGCGATCACGGTCGGCGCGTAGTAGTTCGGGCCGGAGGCGACGTCGTTGGCCACGCGCTTGCCGCCGACGACCAGCCTGCCGCCCCTGGCCAGCGCGTCGCGCACGTGGGCGTCGATCTTGTCGACCGCGCGGGCGTTGATCATCGGGCCGATCTGCGCGTCGGCCCAGGTGGCCGGGCCGACGCGCAGCGCTTCCACGCGGGCCGCCAGTTTTTGCGTGAACGCGGCGTAGACCGCATCGTGCACGTAGACGCGGTTCGGGCTCACGCAGGTCTGCCCGCCGTTGCGGAACTTGGCCGCCATCAGGCCGTCGACCGCGGCGTCCAGGTCGGCATCGTCGAACACGATGAACGGGGCATTGCCGCCGAGTTCGAGCGACAGGCGCTTCAGCGTGCCGGCCGATTCGCGCGCGAGGCGCTTGCCGACCGCGGTCGATCCGGTGAAGGTGATCTTGCGTACCCTGGCGTCTTGCAGCCATGCGCCGACCACGTCCGCCACCCGGTCGCGCGACGTCGTCACGATATTGAGTACGCCGGCGGGAATCCCCGCTTCCTCCGCCAGCCTGACGAGCGCCAGCGCGGTCAGCGGCGTGTCTTCCGCCGGCTTGGCCACGACGGTGCAGCCGGCGGCGAGGGCCGGCGCGATCTTGCGGGCGATCATCGCCAGCGGGAAGTTCCACGGGGTGATGGCGGCCACGACGCCCACCGCTTCCCTGGTCACCGTCAGCTGCTTGCCGCGCACCTGTTCGGGGATGATGTCGCCGTAGCCGCGCACGGCCTCCTCGGCAAACCATTCGACGTAGGACGCGCCGTAGGCCACTTCGCCGCGCGCCTCGGCCAGCGGCTTGCCCTGTTCGCGCGAAATGAGCTTCGCCAGGTCGTCCGTGTTGGCCACGATCAGCGCATGCCAGCGCTTGAGGAAGCGGGCGCGTTCGCGCGCGGGCCGGGCGCGCCAGTCCGGCAGCGCGGCCTGCGCGGCGGCGACGGCCAGCAACGCATCGTCCGCGCTGCTGGCGGGCACGGTGGCGAAGCACTCGTCCGAGGCCGGGTCGGCGACGTCGTAGCGGGCGCCGCCGCTGCTGTCGCGCCATAGTCCATCGATGAAGTTGTGCTCCTTGAGCAGGTCGGTACGGGTCAGTGTCAGAGTCATGATCATGAGTCCTTGTGTGGAAGCGGGAAGGGCCGGCAAAGAACGCGGCACCGTTTCATGGTAGGCCCGCCCGTGCGACAGGAGTGTGCGGACGGCGGCCGGGAAAGCGGCGGAAATTGCGTATTTCGCACCGCGGCGGCATGTTGTGCCGTGGGTCAGTCCAGCAGGCGTCCCAGCCGCACGACGGTCACGCCGGGACGCAGCTGGCGCAGCGACGGCATGACCAGCACGCAGTCCGGATAGGGCGTCGTGACCGGCGCGCCGTCGCGCCAGCCGATCACGGTACCGGCGTCCCGGAAGGTTTCCAGGCCGGTGTAGTCGGCGGCAAAGCGGAAGTCCATGCTGGCCGCGACCACCGGCTCGGTGACGCGCACCACGCGCGTGGCGGCGGATTGCGGCTGCAGCCACGCGGCCGGCAGGTCGGACGGATCGACGACCCCGTGCAGCAGCAGGAAGCGGGCCGTGACGTCCCGGGCGACGTCCACTGCGGCGGCTTCCCAGTGCTGGCCGCATTCGACCAGCAGCGCGTTCCTTGTGCTGTCCGGATCGCCGAAGCCGGCATAGTCGCGCATGCGCCGGCCTTCCGGGTGGCCTTCGTCGCTGACGATCCAGCCGGGCGTGCCGAGCCGGCGCGCCAGCGCGATGCCCTTGTCCAGCGGGCCGCAGACCGACAGCGGCGCGCAGCGCTCGTGCATCGAATGCAGGTCGAGCAGGACGTCGACGGTATCGAGCACGGGCCGCAATTGCCGCGCGCGGCGCAGCTCGGACGAATCGCGTGCGGCGTCGTCGAGGATGGCGGCGGTCCACACGCGGTTGAGATCCTGGTCGACGAAGCGCGAAGCGTCCGGGTGGGCCGGGTCGAAGCGCAGGTAGGCCTCGACGTTGGCGAATGCGAGCGTCAGCCTGCCCCGGCGCGGACGGATGCCGAGGGCGAGCAGGTCCCCGACGGCGATGGCGCCGCACACCTCGTTGCCGTGGGTGAGCGCGTTGACCATCACGTGCGGACCCGGCACGCCGCTGTCGTACGTGTACAGCCAGGGGATGCCGCCGTTCCCGGCGGCGTAGGGGTGCAGGTCCGGGAAGGCGACGTCGATCGGATAGGCGGGACGCGTGGCGGTGTCCATGGTCACGCCCCCGCCACCGCGGCCGCGATGGCCTGGCCGACTTCCGTGGTCGAAGCCTGGCCGCCCAGGTCCGCCGTGTGCGGTCCGTCGCGCAGCACCTGCTGGATGGCGGCCAGGATGGCGTCGTGGGCCTGGCGCCCGGGGCCGCCGTCGGCATCGAGGAAGTCGAGCATCATCGCGCCCGACCAGATCATGCCGATCGGATTGGCGATGTTCTTGCCGTAGATGTCCGGTGCCGAGCCGTGCACCGGCTCGAACAGCGACGGGAAGGCGCGTTCCGGATTCAGGTTGGCCGACGGCGCCAGGCCCAGCGTGCCGGTGCAGGCGGGGCCGAGGTCGGACAGGATGTCGCCGAACAGGTTCGAGGCGACCACCACGTCGAAGCGCTGCGGCTGCAGCACGAAGCGCGCCGACAGGATGTCGATGTGCTGCTTGTCCCAGTCCACGTCGGGGTACTGCGCCGCCATGGCGGCGGCGCGGCCGTCCCACCACGGCATGCTGACGGCCAGGCCGTTGCTCTTGGTGGCGACCGTGACATGCCTGCGCTGCCGCTGCCGCGCCAGCTCGAAGGCAAAGCGAAGCACGCGGTCGCTGCCGATGCGCGAATGGACCGATTGCTGCATCACCACTTCGCGCTCCGTGCCTTCGTACATGATGCCGCCGACGGACGAGTACTCGCCCTCGGTGTTCTCGCGCACGATCATGAAGTCGATGTCGCCCGGCCTGCGGTTGGCCAGCGGGCAGGGCACGCCGTCGAACAGGCGGGCCGGGCGCAAGTTGACGTACTGGTCGAATTCGCGCCGGAATTTCAGCAGCGAGCCCCACAGCGACACGTGGTCGGGCACGGCGGCGGGCCAGCCGGCGGCGCCGAAGTAGATCGCGTCCATGCCGGACAACTGCGCCTTCCAGTCGTCGGGCATCATCCTGCCGGTGGCCGCGTAGTAGTCGCAGCTGGCCCATTCGATGTGCTTGTACTCGAGCCGGATGCCGAACCGGCTGGCGGCGGCGTCGAGCACGCGCAAGCCCTCGGGCATGACTTCCTTGCCGATGCCGTCACCCGGGATGACGGCGATGTTGTAGATGTGCTTCCCCATGAAGAACGCTCCTCGAAGATCGGTTGGGACGATGGATCTCCTTATCGTAGGCGCGAAGCGCCGGCGGGAACGGTCGTCGTGGGGGGGCGCAAGTTGGGGGATGTTGTGTTTTTCAGGGCCGGTTCGGCATGTTATGCGGCACAGACCTATGCTGCACGAACGGCCGGCCCGGCCAGGAAGTCGCACACGGCCCGCGTGACGTCCGCGGTCGTCGCCGTCCCGCCGAGGTCGCGGGTGTGCAGCGACGGCGTGGCGGTCACGCTTTCGATCGCGCGCATCACCTGCCGCGCCGCGCCGGACTCGCCCAGGTGGTCGAGCAGCATGGCGACCGACCAGAACGTGCCGATCGGATTGGCCAGGCCGCGGCCCATGATGTCGAAGGCCGAACCGTGGATCGGCTCGAACATCGACGGATAGCGGCCGTCCGGATCGATGTTGCCGGTCGGCGCGATGCCCAGGCTGCCGGCCAGGGCCGCGGCCAGGTCGCTGAGGATGTCGGCATGCAGGTTCGTCGCGACGATGGTGTCGAGCGTGGCGGGGCGGTTCACCATGCGGGCGGTTGCCGCGTCGACGAGTTCCTTGTCCCAGGCGACGTCCGGGAATTCCCTGGCGACCTGCAGCGCGATCTCGTCCCACATCACCATCGCGTGGCGTTGCGCGTTGCTCTTGGTGATGACGGTCAGCCGTTTGCGCGGACGCGACTGGGCCAGCCTGAACGCGAAGCGCAGGATGCGCTCGACCCCGGCCCGCGTCATCATCGACACGTCGGTCGCGGCCTCGATCGGATGGCCCTGGTGCACCCGGCCGCCCACGCCCGCGTACTCGCCCTCCGAGTTCTCGCGCACGATGACCCAGTCCAGGTCGTCCGGCGCGCAGCGTTTCAGCGGGCCGTCGATGCCGGGCAGGATGCGCGTCGGCCGCACGTTCGCGTACTGGTCGAAGCCCTGGCAGATCTTCAGGCGCAGGCCCCACAGGGTGATGTGGTCGGGAATGTCCGGATCGCCGGCCGAGCCGAACAGGATGGCGTCCTTGTCGCGCAACGCGTCGAGGCCGTCGGCCGGCATCATGACGCCGTGGCGCCGGTAATAGTCGCCGCCCCAGTCGAAGTCCTCGAACTCGACGTTGAACCCGGCGCCCGCCGCGGCCAGTGTTTCCAGTACCGCGCGCCCCGCCGGCACGACTTCCTTGCCGATGCCGTCGCCGGGAATGGTTGCGATCCGATACGTCTTCATGGTGCCTGTCTCCTGTGTGGATGGTGTGGCGCTACTGTAGGTGGTGGACGAACGGAAACAACGTGGCTAGACTCAATGCATCTTTAACCTGGGATCAAGAATCGGGATGAGTACGGGCTTACAGCCGGCCGAGCTGGGGTTTTTCGTGTCGCTGGCAACCTGCGGCAGCCTGAGCGGCGCGGCGCGTGAACTCGGCGTCAGCACGGCCGCCGTCAGCAAGCGCCTGGCGCAGATGGAGGCACGGCTGGGCCTGCCCCTGGTGAATCGCACGACGCGCCGCATGAGCCTGACGCCCGATGGCGAAGTCCTGCTCGCGCACGCCCGGCGCATCCTGGACGACATCGCCGACCTCGACCAGCTGCTGGGCGCGTCGAAAGGCCAGCCCAAGGGCCAGTTGCGGGTGAACGCGACGCTGGGTTTCGGCCGTCTTCATGTCGCTCCCGCCATCTCGCAGTACGTGCTGCGGTATCCCGAGGTCGACGTCCAGCTGCAGTTGTCGGTCAGGCCGCCGCCCCTTACGGACGACCAGTTCGACGTCTGCATCCGGTTCGGGGAGCCCGCCGACGCGCGCGTGATCGCGAAGAAACTGGCGAGCAACCGCCGCCTGTTGTGCGCGTCGCCCGGGTACCTCGCGGCCCGCGGCACGCCGGCGAGCCCCGCGGACCTCGCGCGCCACAACTGCATCTGCATCCGCCAGGGCGACGACGCCCACGGGACGTGGCGCCTGCACCGGGACCGCGTGGACGGCCCCGGCGACACCGTCAAGGTGCGCGGCAACCTGGCGACCAATGACGGCGAAACCGCGGTCAACTGGGCGCTCGATGGCCACGGCATCCTGCTGCGTGCGGAATGGGATGTCGCGCGCTACCTCGACAGCGGACGGCTCGTGCAGGTATTACCGCAATACGTCACACCCGATGCGGACATCTATGCGATCTATCCGCAGCACCGGCAGCAGTCGGCGCGCGTGCGTACGCTGGTCGCTTTCCTGGCGCAGGCGTTCGAAACGTCGTTTGTGTGATCCCCTACATTTGCCGGAACTGGTGCTGGTAAGCCTGCGACACGGGCAGCCAACGCACCGAATTCGCCATGCGCACGCTGAGCACGCCGTCGATGCGCTGCACGCTGTCGATCGCGCCGACGTTGACGATGGCGCTGCGCGAAATGGGCCAGAACCTGGCCGGGTCCAGCTGGCCCAGCAAATCCTTGAGCGGCGTGCGGATATGCGCTTCGAACTTCGCGGTGACGACGCACGTGTACTTGGCTTCGGCATGAAAACACTGGACGTCGTTGATGCCGATGAAGCGCAATTGCCCGCCGCACGACGCCTGTATCCATTGCAGCGGCCCGCTCCTGGCGGGCGCGGACAGCGCGGACAGGTCCGCCGGCCGCTTGCCGAGCGCCGTCTGCAGGCGGGCAATCGTCACCGCCAGGCGCGCCGGGTCGAGCGGCTTGAGCAGGTAGTCGACCGCGCCGTGGTCGAACGCGTCGACGGCGTAATCATTGTAGGCGGTCAGGAAAACGATGTGGCAGCGGCCGGCGGCCAGGCGCGCCAGTTCGACGCCGTTCAAGCCGGGCATGCGCACGTCCAGAAAGGCGATCTGCGGCGCCAGCCCGGACAGCATGCGCGCACCGGTGACGCCGTCGGCCGCTTCGCCGACGATGGCCAGTTCGGGCCAGAAGCGGCCCAGCGCGGTCCGCAATTCCGTGCGCAACGCCTGCTCGTCCTCGACCAGGATGGTGGTGGCGGAAGAGCTCATGTCTTCCCTCCAGTGTGCATCGGCAGCTCGATGGTGGCGCACACGCCGCCGTCCGCGCCCGGCTCGAGACGCAGCTCGGCCGCGTCGCCGTACATCGCAGCCAGGCGTTCCTGCAGGTTGACGAGGCCGACGCCGTCGCCCAGTTCGGCCTGGAACCCGGCGCCGTCGTCTTCCACGCCGATGCGCAGACGCCCGGCGGCGCACACGGCCGTCACGCGCACCGAACCGCCTTCGACCCTGGGCTCGATCCCGTGCTGGATGGCGTTCTCGATCAGGGTCATCACGGACAGCGGCGGGATCTGGCATGCAAGCGCTTCTTCGCTGGCGGCGATGTCGAAGCGCAGGCGCTCGCCCATGCGCATCCTGATGATGTCCAGGTAAGCCCGGGCACGTTCCAGTTCCTGCCCCAGCGACGTGCTCTGGGCGCGCAGGTCGGGCATGGCCGAACGCAGGAACTGGTTCAGGTGGTGGAGCAGTCGTTCGGCCGCGGATGCATCCTGCCGGATCAGCGCGCGGGCATTGGCCAGCGTGTTGTAGAGGAAGTGCGGTTCGATCTGGCCTTGCAGGGCCGCCAGGCGCGCTTCGAGCAGCTGGCGTTTCGTCGTCTCCTCGCGCATCCGCTGGGCCTCCAGCTCGGCTGCCCGCCGGGCCCAGCGGGCGCGCGTCGCCGCGACTTCCGCCGGTACGACGAGCAGGACGGTGACAGCCAGGGCGCCCAGCCGGGGCAGGGAAGCGACCGCCGTGGGCACCCCCATATAGTCGATGTAGTGAGCGAACACGTTGCCCAAAAGCCAGCTGTTGATTACGGCCACGACGAGTACGCACCAGCACGCGATGCCGTTATCGAAACAGACGCTTTGCAGGACGATGCGCGTGCAGGCGGCGAGCACATACGCGCCGAGCAGGCCCGTAAAGCAGGTCAGCCAGGTATTCCAGTACGCGTAGAATTGCGCGCCCACCACGCGCACGCCGAACAGGACACCGACGAGGATCAGCGGCAGCAGCGGCCAATCGGCCTGCCGCAAATGCCGCCACACGGGCGCGGCGACGTGTGCCTTGAGGGACAGCGTGCTCATTGCCTGAACTCCAGGTTCGGCGTCGCGACGGCCGCCGCGGCGCCGGCGGGGAAGATCGAATCGGTCTCGGCGGGCAGGGGCAGGTCGGGCCACCGCCTGGCCAGAAAGGCTTCGCGTTCCGCGGCGCGGTCCTTCAGGTGCAGCCTGGACAGGCGGATCTCGGCCTTGACGAGGCTGGCGACGCCCAGGCTGCAGCGTGTCGCGTCGGGCGCGACCTTGACGGGTACGTTATGCTCGACCCAGCGGCGGGTCTGCCAGAGGGCGTCCACGGACACCGTGCCGCCGGTCCGGCTGCCGTCGCATTCGACGTGCAGCTCGACGGCTTTCTTGCCCTTCGCGCGCCGCATGACCTCGGGTTCCAGCTCGGCGCGCGAATAAAACGAGACGATCATGGTACGCCCGCGCCACGGCGTCGCATCGATGGTGTGAACGACGGTGAGCGGCCGCCCCGCGGGGGAGTCTTCCTGCTTGACGATGACCAGCTCGGCCGGGCTGCCGTCCCGTGGCCGGTCCACGCCGATGTCGTCCAGTCCCGCGACCACGTTGTGGGCGGCCCAGCCGCTGGGCAGGCCCGGTGTTCTCACGGCGTCGACATGACGCATGCCGCTCGCCACGCTCAGCCCCGTTGCCAGCACCGCGATCACGCCGACGGCAATCCAATGTTTCACTTGCTTGCCCTTCCTTGACATGAGGATGGGCCATCATAGGGCGTGCCGGAGGGGGCGTTCAAGATTCTTGCGATGGAGGCGCCGGCGGGGCCGACGAATGCCGGCATCCGTGCGATGGGTGCACGGCCGCCTGCGGCTTGTGGAACCGGCCCAGCACGTGCAGGAGCAGCAGCGTCGCCACGATCCATCCGATCAGGATGCCCCACACGGCATCGTAATTGCGCGCCGCATCGTGGATCATGCCGAGCGCCGGCGGCGTCAGGACGATGGCGATCTGGTTGACGGTCATGGCGGCGCCCAGGGCGAGGCCGACGCTGTCCGCCGGTGCCGAATCCGCGATGTAGGTGACCCAGGGGCCATACCAGCCCAGCGCAAAAAAACCGAGCACGGCAATCAGTCCGAACAGCCAGGACCGGGGCGCGTCGACGGGCAGGCCGATCAGGGCAAGCAGGCCGATGCATGTGACCAGCATGCTGACGGCCACGGGCACGAACCGGTCGCCCGTCTTGCCGCAGCGGTCGCTCCAGATCGACAGCGCGATGCGGCCGACGCCGCCGCACAGCTGCATCGACAGCAGCATCCAGCCGCCCTCGCGCAACGGCAGGCCGAACCGGTCGCGCAGGAACAGCATCAGGAAGACGACGATGCCGTATTGCGTGCCGACGAGCGCCATGCCCGACCAGACGACACGCTGCATCCACCGTTGACGCACCATCCGGACCAGGAAGAAGACCGTCAGCACGGCGCGCTTGCCGGGACGGTCGGGCAGCGTGGGCGGACGATAGACCGCCCAGAACAGCAGGCCGGAAGCCAGCACGACGGCAACGCTGAACAGGAAGGCGGCGCGCCAGTCGCGCACGCCCACGAGGAACGGCAAGACGGCCGCAGCGGCGGCGCCGCCGAGCGGCAGGCCCGCCTGCCGGATGCCCATCGCGATCCCCAGCTGGTGGCCGTGGAACCATTGCGATACCGACCGGCTGCCGCCCGGCTGGACCGTGCTGTAGCCCATGCCGATCACGAACAGGGCGGCGCACAAGGCGAGGAAACCGGGCGCCACGCACGCGCCCACGAGGCCGACGGCCATGATCAGCATGCCCGCGCCGATGATGGCCCGCTCCGACTTGCGGTCGAGCAGGTCGCCGACGAAGAGCAGGGTGAAGATCGGCGCCACGGTCGAGGCGGTGACCAGCAGGCCCACCTGCGTGGCGGACAGGTGCAGATCCTTTTGCAGGAATCCGGCCAGCACGGCGATACCTTGCGTGACGAAGGCCGCGCCGGCCTGGAGCAGGGTGGCGACCGTCAGGATCAGCCAGCGGTAGGGGGACGTCCGGGAATCCTTGGGAGACACAGGCATAAAACTGGAGATGTTACCGATCCAGGATTGCCGGAAGCTATCGAAATGTCACACATGAACAATGTGTAACGTTTCTGACTTTTTTTTTTACGCCGCGGCCTTCAGGCGTCGCGCCACATCCATCGCGAAATAGGTGAGCACCCCATCCGCCCCGGCACGCTTGAACGACATCATGGTCTCCATGATGACCTTGTCCGGATCGAGCCAGCCGTTCTGGAACGCGGCCTGCAGCATCGCGTACTCGCCGCTGACCTGGTAGGCGAAGGTCGGCACCTTGAATTCGTCCTTCACGCGGCGCACGACGTCGAGATACGGCATGCCCGGCTTGACCATCACCATGTCCGCGCCTTCCGCGATGTCGAGCGCCACTTCGCGCAGGGCTTCGTCGCTGTTGGCCGGGTCCATCTGGTAGGTGTTCTTGTCGGCCTTGCCCAGGTTGGCGGCCGAGCCGACGGCTTCGCGGAACGGGCCGTAATAGCCCGACGCGTACTTGGCCGAGTAGGCCATGATGCGCGTGTGGATGAACTCCTTCTCTTCCAGCGCCATGCGGATCGCGCCGATGCGGCCGTCCATCATGTCCGACGGGGCGACGACGTCGACGCCCGCTTCGGCCTGGGCCAGTGCCTGGCGCGTCAGCATCGCGATCGTCTTTTCGTTGACGATGTAGCCGTTCTCGTCCGGCAGGCCATCCTGTCCATGGGTCGTGTACGGGTCGAGGGCGACGTCCGTCATGATGCCCAGCTGCGGGAAGTGGCGCTTCAGTTCGCGCACGGCGCGCGGGACGAGGCCGTCCGGGTTCGTCGCCTCGACGCCGTCATACGTTTTCAGCGATGCGTCGACCATGGGGAACAGGGCCAGGACAGGGATGCCCAGCGCAACGGCTTCCTCGGCCACCTTCAGCAGCAGGTCGACGGAGACGCGTTCCACACCCGGCATCGACGCCACCTGCTGGCGCTGGTTCTGGCCGTCGAGGATGAACACGGGATAGATCAGGTCGGAGGCGGTGACGACGTTTTCCCGCATCAGGGCGCGCGAGAACGGGTCGCGGCGCATGCGGCGCATGCGCACGGCGGGGTATTGCGAAGGCGTGATGATCGGCATGGCGGTTCCTGAGTTTATTGTTCGGGATCGGCCGGAACAGGGTCCTCGTCCAGGCCGAGCAGTTCGATGATCTTGTCGTTGGCTTCCTCGATGCCGATGCGCTTCAGGGCCGAGAACAGCTGGACGGTGAACGGGAAGCCGTTGCCGTCCTCGTCGACATAGCTGTCCAGCACCTGCTGCGCCTGGCGCAAGGCATTGACGGATTCGTTGCGGTTGAGCTTGTCGACCTTCGTGAGGATGCAGTGGATCGGCTTGCCGGTCGGGGCGAACCATTCCAGCATCTGGATGTCGAGCTCCGTGAACGGGCGGCGCGAATCCATGATCAGGATGAGCGCGGCCAGCTGTTCCCGCCGTTGCACATAGTCGCCCAGCAGCCTTTGCCAGTGCAGCTTGGCATCGCCCGACACTTCCGCGTAGCCATAGCCCGGCAGGTCGACGAGCAGGCCCTCGATTTCCTCGACCTTGGTCGGATCCTTGCGGTGCATGGCGACGTGCGCCCCGCCGATCGAGAAGAAATTGATGTGCTGCGTGCGGCCGGGCGTCTTGGACGCGAAGGCGAGGCCCTTCTGGTTCGTCAGGATATTAATCGCCGTCGATTTGCCCGCATTGGACCGGCCGGCGAAGGCGATTTCCGGCACCTGGGTCTTGGGAAGATCCCGCAACTGGTTGACGGTCGTGAAGAAGCGGGCTTGCCAGAGTTTGGACATGAGGGAAGTGGAGCGAAAAAGACAACGAAGGTGAGGGCAGGAAACAAAGGCTATTGTACAATAGGGAGTTACCTGCCGCCGGCGAGCCTGAAGGCTGGAATGCCGACGCGGGGGCACGAGCATGACCGCTGCACTGCAACTGCAAGTTTATCTTTGACTTTTTCAGGGTGCTTGAATGAATCGTGTGTTCCAACCGGCCGCATGTGCGGCGATCGTGAAGTCCTTGCTGGCCAGTTTCCTCATCGTGGGCAGCGCTCTTGCAGCGGACGCGGCCCACGCGCCCCCGGCTGCCGCCAAGGCCGACCCGGCCAAGGGCGGTTCCCTCTACGACACCGGCGACAACGCCCGGGGCCTGCCCGCCTGCGCATCGTGCCACGGTGCCGGCGGCAATTCGACCATCAACACGAATCCCAAGCTGGCCGGCCAGGTCGACGCCTACCTGCACAAGCAACTCGTCGACTTCACGACGCCGGCCCGCAACCAGCCCGTGATGACGACGTACGCCAAGATGCTGAGCGAGGACGAAAAGAAGAACATTGCCGCCTACCTCGCCACGCAGCAGCCCAAGCAGGGCGCCGCACGCAACAAGGACACGCTGGAACTGGGCCGCAAGATCTATCGTGGCGGCATTGCAGACCGCGGCGTGGCCGCCTGCGCCAGCTGCCACGGCGCCACCGGTTCCGGCATCCCGGCCCAGTATCCGCGCGTGGCGGGCCAGCACCAGGATTACACCGTTGCCCAGCTGCAAGCGTTCAAGACCGGCGCGCGCAGCAACAGCCCGCAGATGGCGACCTTGGCCAAGCGGTTGTCGGACGATGAAATGAAGGCCGTGGCGGACTATATCGCCGGCCTGAAGTGATAGCCGGTATAAGCCGGTCAGATTCAATAGAGCCGAATAATCGGCCTACAATAAAAAAAGCAGGAACAACAGGGAAGGGCGACCGCGCAAGCGGGGCGCCCTTTTGTTGTATCCTCAATGAATGTTGTGTCTAGAGTGAAAGTCGATGAGCACCACCGGAATTGAACTGAAGACGCGCCGGCGCGGCGTGGCCGAAGCGGTCGAACTGCTGTCCTCGATGCGTTTCGCGATCACCCTGCTGGTCATGATCGCGATTGCCGCCATCATCGGTACCATCCTGCAGCAGGACCGGGCGATGCCGGACTACATAAACCAGTTCGGTCCGTTCTGGTTCGAGGTGTTCCGCAAACTGAGCCTGTACACGGTCTATTCGGCCTGGTGGTTCCTGCTGATCCTCGCGTTCCTGATCGTGTCCACGAGCCTGTGCATCGCGCGCAATGCGCCGAAAATGATCCGCGACATGCAGAGCTGGCGCGATTCGGTGCGCGAAGAATCGCTGCGCAATTTCCACCACCGGAGCGAATGGACGGCGCCGCTGGACATGGTCCCGCTCGCGCAGCAGACGGCGAGCCGCCTCGTCGACGCCGGCTACAAGACGAAGATGGTCGACAAGGCGGGCGGCGTGCTCGTCGCCGCGAAAAAAGGTGCCGGCAACAAGTTCGGCTACATCTTCGCGCACACGGCCATCATCGTGATCCTGCTGGGCGGCCTGCTCGATTCGAACCTGCCCATCCGCTTCCAGCAATGGTTCATGGGCAAGACGCCGTATGCCGGCACGGGCCTGATCTCCGCCATCCCGCCACAGCACCGCCTGGGCCTCGGCAATCCGACCTTCCGCGGCAATACGATGATTCCCGAAGGCCAGGCCAGCGACACCGCGCTGCTCCAGCAGGCCGACGGCGTGCTCGTGCAGGATCTACCGTTCACCATCGAACTGCGCAAATTCATCATCGACTTCTACTCGACGGGCATGCCGAAGCTGTTCGCCAGCGAAGTCGTGATCCGCGACCACGAAACGGGCAAGACGTTCCCTGCCACCATCAAGGTCAACGAGCCGCTGATCTACCGCGGCATCGCCGTCTACCAGTCCAGCTTCGAGGATGGCGGCAGCAAGCTCAAGCTGACGGGCTGGCCCATGACGGGCACGAGCGACAAATCGTTCGCCTTCGAGGGCGAAGTCGGCAACGCGACCGAGTTGAAGCAGGGCGCCGACGTGTATGCCGTCGAGTGGTCGGGCTTCCGGCCGTTCAACGTCGAGAACACGAGCCAGAACAATGACGCGCGCGCCGTCACGAAGGGCAAGAGCCTTGAAGAACAATTCGCCCAGACCTTGTCCCAGCACTCGGGCTCGGCCGCGAAGAACGTGGGCAACAAGGACCTGAAGAATGTCGGCCCCAGCGTGCAATATAAATTGCGCGACAAGACCGGCCAGGCGCGCGAATACCTGAACTACATGCAGCCCGTGACCCTGGAAGGCCACGAGGTGTTCCTGGCCGGCGTGCGCAGCAATCCGTCCGATCAATTCAGCTTCCTGCGTATCCCGGCCGACGACGACCACGGCCTGCGCGAATGGATGCGCCTGCGCGCCGCGCTCGCGGACCCGTCGCTCCGTGAAGAAGCCGCCCGCCGCTATGCCGCGCGCGCACTGCCGCCGGGCGACGCGAGCGGGGCGCTGTCCGCGCAGTTGCAGGAATCGGCCGCCAAGACCCTGGCCATTTTTGCCGGCGACGGCAACCAGGGAGGCTATCTGGCCGTGTCGAAATTCCTCGAGCGCATCCCTGCCGCGGAACAGGAAAAGGCGGCCACCGTGTTCATGAAGATGCTCAACGGCGCCATGTGGGAGCTGTGGCAGGCCGCGCGCGTGCGCGACGGCGAGCAGCCCGCCACGCCGACGGAAGCCCACGGCCGCTTCCTGCAGCAGGCGACGAACGCCCTGTCGGACAGCTTTTTCTACGGCGCCCCCGTCTTCCTGGCGCTGGACGATTTCAAGGAAGTCAAGGCGTCGGTACTGCAGGTGACGCGTTCGCCCGGCAAGAAAGTGGTCTACGTGGGCTGCCTGCTGCTGGTGCTGGGCATTTTCTCGATGTTCTATATCCGCGAGCGCCGCGTGTGGGTGTGGGTGAAGCCGGCACCTGGCGGCGGCGCGCACGCGCTGATGGCGATGAGCACCCAGCGCAAGACGCTCGATTTCGAGCGCGAATTCGACGACTTGAAGACCAAATTGCCGCAATCGGCGTAAGCTAGCAGAGCAAGGAAACAGGAGACATCCATGGACATTTCATCCGCATCGCAAGCGCAAGGCGCGGCGTACACCCGCCCGCCGGGCTTCTTCAAGCGCCTGACGGCCGTCGACTGGCTGTTCGGCGCCGGCCTGCTGGCCGCCGCGCTGTACGCGCTGAGCCGCTTCGGCGCCTACATGGACATCTACGAGCAGGCGATTCTTGTCCTGGCCGCGCCCACGTTCGCCTTCGTCGGCTGGACCTTCAAGCCGGTGCGCTGGCTGATGCCGCTCGTCGCGCTGCTGTCGCTGTGGGCCGTGCAGCTGTACGGCGGTTCGCTGGATGCCGCCAACCAGCGGTTTTTCCTGAAATACATGCTGTCGAGCCAGTCCGCGATCCTGTGGATGAGCGCGCTGTTCGTGTTCTCGACCGTGTTTTATTGGCTGGGCCTGCTCACCCGTTCGCCGTTCGGCGGCAGCGTCGGTTCCAAGCTGTGCTGGGCCGCCGTCGTGCTGGGCTTCACGGGCATGATGGTGCGCTGGTACGAGTCGTACCTGATCGGTACCGACGTCGGCCACATCCCTGTGTCGAACCTGTATGAAGTGTTCATCCTGTTTTCGATGATCACGGCCATGTTCTACCTGTACTACGAGCAGCGTTACCAGACGCGCCAGCTGGGCCCGTTCGTGCTGCTCGTGATCTCGGCCGCCGTCGGTTTCCTGCTGTGGTACACGGTGGCGCGCGACGCCGCCGAGATCCAGCCGCTCGTGCCCGCGCTGCAGAGCTGGTGGATGAAGATCCACGTGCCGGCGAACTTCATCGGCTACGGCACGTTCGCGCTGGCCGCGATGGTCGGCTCGGCCTACCTGCTGAAGTCGCACGGCATCCTGGCCGACCGCCTGCCGTCCCTGGACGTGCTGGACGACGTGATGTACAAGGCGATCTCCGTCGGCTTCGCGTTCTTCACCGTCGCCACGATCCTGGGCGCATTGTGGGCGGCCGAGGCGTGGGGTGGCTACTGGTCGTGGGATCCGAAAGAGACGTGGGCGCTGATCGTCTGGCTGAACTATGCGGCGTGGCTGCACATGCGTTTGATGTCCGGCCTGCGCGGCCGCGCGGCGGCGTGGTGGGCCCTCATCGGCCTCCTCGTGACGACGTTCGCCTTCCTGGGCGTGAACATGTTCCTGTCGGGTCTGCACTCCTACGGCAAGCTCTGATATGTCCGATTATGTCCGTTGGCGGCAATTGGTAACAAATCGCCGCCCGGACGACCCTGTGGCGCCAGATGGTGTAACGTTGATATGTCGCGAGAAACATTACATACAGCCGGAGCCGCCATGTTGATCAGAAAAAATCCGAACGGCATCGATTTGCCGTTCCCATCCGAAATCACGCCGCGCGAGGTCTACGAAGGCCGGCGCGCGTTCCTTGCCAAGGTGGCGGCATCGGCCGTGGTCGGCTCGTCGCTGTGGGAAATGGCCACCCGTGAGGCGTTCGCACAGGGCGCCGTGCAAAAGCTGCCGGCCACGCGCAACCCGGCCTTTTCGACCAACGAGAAGCAGACCTCGTTCGAAGACGCCACCCACTACAATAATTTCTACGAATTCGGCACGGACAAGGCCGACCCGGCCGCCAACGCGCATACCCTGCGCACGCGGCCGTGGACCGTGCAGATCGAAGGCGAAGTCAAGAAGCCGCAGACGATCGACCTCGACCGCCTGGTAAAACTGGCGCCGCTGGAAGAGCGGATCTACCGCCTGCGCTGCGTCGAGGGCTGGTCGATGGTCATCCCGTGGGTCGGCTATTCGCTCTCGAGCCTGATCCGCCAGGTCGAGCCGACGAACAACGCCAAGTACATCGAATTCACGAGCCTGGCCGACCGCAGCCAGATGCCGGGCGTAAAGAGCCGCGTGCTGGAATGGCCGTACGTGGAAGGCTTGCGCATGGACGAAGCCATGCATCCGCTGACGCTCCTCACCGTCGGCATGTACGGCCAGGTGTTGCCGAACCAGAACGGCGCGCCCGTGCGCATCGTCGTGCCGTGGAAATACGGCTTCAAGTCGGCCAAATCCATCGTCAAGATCCGCTTCCTGCGCGACCAGCCGCGCACCGCGTGGAACGGCATCGCGCCCGACGAATACGGTTTTTATTCGAACGTGAACCCGAACGTCGACCACCCGCGCTGGTCGCAGGCGTCGGAGCGCCGCATCGGCGAGGGCGGCCTGTTCACGCCCAAGCGCAAGACGCTGCTGTTCAACGGCTATAACGAGGTTGCCTCGCTGTACACGGGCATGGACCTCAAGAAATTTTACTGAGCGGGGCGGTCATGGCGTTCAACCCCACCTCCAACCAGTTGAAGGCCCTGAAGGCTGTTGTCTTTTTGCTGGCGCTGCTGCCGTTCCTGCGCATGGCATGGCTGACGGCGGAAGGTAGGCCTGTCGACCCGGTCGAATTCCTCACGCACGGCAGCGGCGACTGGGCCCTGTACCTCTTGTGCGCGACGCTCGCCCTCACGCCGCTGCGCCGCCTGACGGGCTGGAACTGGGTGATCCGCGTGCGGCGCATGGTCGGCCTGTTCACGTTTTTCTATGCCTTCATGCACTTCATGACGTTCCTGTGGTTCGACCATTTCTTCGACGTGGCCGCCATGTGGAAGGATGTGCTGAAGCGCCCGTTCATCACGGTGGGCTTCGTCGCCTTCGTGCTGCTGATTCCGCTCGCGGCGACGAGCACGAACGGGATGATCAAGCGCCTGGGCCGCAACTGGGCCCTGCTGCACAAGCTGATCTACGCGATCGCGCCGCTGGCGATCCTGCACTATTGGTGGATGAAGGCGGGCAAGCACAACTTCGAGCAACCCATCGTGTGGGGTAGCGTCGTCGGCGTGCTCCTGCTGGCGCGCGTGTGGTGGAGCCTCAAGCGCCCGCGCACCGAAAAACGTGTCGGTCCTGCTTCCGTGCGATCATGACGACATGAAGTGGCCTCTTGCGCTGGTGATCGTCGTGGTACTGGCCCTCGTGCTCGTTTTCGGCATGGGGAGGCCGCGCTATGGCCTGCTCGAACGCTGTCTCGACCTGGGCGGCCGCTGGAACGAGCAGGCGGCCGCGTGCGCGGCGCAGATGTGGCCGGATGACCGGTCAAGAGGTCGGGAGTAGCGTCTCCAGCGCGAACAGCTCGGACGGGTTTTCGCGCTTGCGGATCACATGCACCTGGTCCCCATCGACGAGCACTTCGGCTGCACGGCCGCGCGTGTTGTAGTTCGACGCCATCGTGAACCCATAGGCGCCGGCCGCCATCATGGCCAGCACGTCGCCCGGCTCGACGGCCAGCGCGCGGTCGCGGGCGAGCCAGTCGCCCGATTCGCACACGGGACCGACGAGGTCATAGGTCACGGCATCGCCGGCACGCTGCACGACCGGCTTGACGTCCATCCAGGCCTGGTACAGGGTCGGACGGGCCATGTCGTTCATGGCGGCGTCGACGACGCAGAAGTTCTTTTCCTCGCCCGGCTTCAGGAATTCCACCGACATCAGCAGCACGCCCGTGTTGCCCACGATCGAGCGGCCCGGCTCGAAGATCACCTTGATCGGACGGCCGCCGTGCTGTTCCGCGCGCCATGCGTCCACGCGCGCGAACACGCGCTCGACGTAGTGCGCGATCGGCACCGGCGAATCCTCGCCCGTGCCGTAGTCGATGCCCAGGCCGCCGCCCACGTCCAGGTGGTGCAGGTGGATCCCCTCGGCAGCCAGCGCGTCGATCAGTTCGATCAGCTTGTCCAGCGCTTCCAGCAGCGGCGCGTCGTCCAGCAGCTGCGAGCCGATGTGGCAGTCGATGCCGACGACGTCCAGGTGCGGCAGCTGCGCGGCCGTGCGGTAGGTGTCCAGCGCGTCCGAGAACGCGACGCCGAACTTGCTGGCCTTCAGGCCGGTGGCGATGTACGGGTGGGTCTTCGGGTCGACGTTCGGGTTCACGCGCAGCGAGATGGGCGCGCGCTTGCCCATGCGGCCCGCGACTTCGTTAATGCGGTGCAGTTCCGGGATCGACTCGACGTTGAAGCACAGAATGCCTTTTTCCAGCGCCAGCGCGATCTCGGCCGCGGTCTTGCCCACGCCGGAGAAGATCACCTTGCCCGGGTCGCCGCCGGCCGCGATCACGCGCAGCAGTTCGCCGCCCGACACGATGTCGAAGCCGGCGCCCTGGCGGGCGAGCAGGTCGAGGATGGCCAGGTTGGAGTTCGCCTTCATCGCATAGCAGACCAGCGCGTCGCGGCCCGCGCACGGGCGCGCGTAGCCGGCGAAGTTTTCCAGCAGCTGGGCTTTCGAATAGACGTAGGTCGGGGTGCCGTGTTCGGTGGCGATTTGGGACAGGGGAACGCGTTCGGCGTGCAGGACGCCGTCTTGGTAGGTGAAGTGCGACATGGATGTGCTTACTGTTGGGTGGCCGGCGAAGGCTTGTTCGGGGCTTGCGTATTGTTGGCGTTGGAGTCGCCGACGGGCATCGTCACGCCGGCGGCGGGGGCCGGCGGCGTGAGCTGGGTCGCCGCGGCGGGCGTATTCGTCGTGCCGGCCGGTGCCGCGTTGGTGTTCGCGGCAGGGGTACGGGCGGGCGGCTTGGGCATGTAGAGCGGACCGGTCTGGCCGCAGGCCGACAGCGCCATCAGGGTCGCCAGGCTTGTCAGGAGCGCAAATGGGGACTTCACGATTAGAATCACGGTTTGATTAGCAGACTTTGGAGTGTAGCATGACCGAAACCGAATTCTTGGACCTGGCCGAGTCCACCCTGAACGACATCGAGCTGGCGTTCGACCGCCTGTTCGAACAGGATATCGTCGACGTCGAGTGCAAGCGCAGCGGCAACGTGCTCGAGATCGAGTTCGTCGACAACGGCTCGAAGATCATCGTCAACAGCCAGGCGCCGTTGCAGGAGATGTGGATCGCCGCCCGCGCCGGCGGCTTCCACTACAAGCGCGTGGGCGACGAGTGGCGCAATACGCGCGATAACACGGAGTTCTTCACGTCGCTGTCCGACTTCGCCACCCAGCAGGGCGGCGCGCCGGTCAAGCTGAAGTAACGTGGGCGGCGCTGCCGCCCACTTTCAGAACAACTCGTTGCGGACGGCGTCGCGCGATTTCTGCTCGGCCGCCGGGGCCACCGGTCCCACGTCGAGCGACTGCACGCCCGTGCCCGGCGGGCTCTCGGCATAATAAAACTCGTCGCCGTACTGCACGAGGCCCGGCGGCACCGGACGCTCGACCACCGGCTCGGACTTGAGCGCCTTCTGCATGAAGCCGATCCAGATCGGCAGCGCCAGGCCGCCGCCCGTTTCCTTGTTGCCCAGGTTGCGCGGCTGGTCGTAGCCGATCCACGCGATGCCCACCAGGTGCGGCTGGTAGCCCGCGAACCAGGCGTCGATCGAATCGTTCGTCGTCCCCGTCTTGCCCGCGATGTCCGGGCGCTTCAGCACCTGCGATGCCTTCGCGGCCGTGCCGTAGCGGGCCACGTCCTTCAGCATGCTGTCCATCAGCCACGCGTTGCGCTCGTCGATGACGCGGTTGGCGTCGACGCCGGCGCGGTCCGGACGCGCTTCCGACAACACCTTGCCGTCCGCGTCCGTCACCTTCGAGATGATGTAGGGGCTGATGCGGTAGCCGCCGTTGGCGAACACGGAATAGGCGCCGGCCATCTGCAGCGGCGTCGTCGCGCCCGCGCCCAGCGCGAGCGTCAGGTACGGCGGGTTTTTATCGGGATCGAAGCCGAAGCGCGTCGCGTATTCCTGGCCGTAGCGGGCACCGATCTTGTTCAGGATGCGGATCGAGATCATGTTCTTCGACTTCGTCAGGCCGCGCCGCATCGTCATCGGGCCTTCGTACTTGTTGTCGTAGTTCTTCGGTTCCCACGCCTGGCCGCCCGTCGCACCGGCGTCGAACGAGATCGGCGCGTCGTTGATCAGGGTGGCGGGCGAGAAGCCGCGTTCCAGCGACGCCGAATAGATGAACGGCTTGAACGACGATCCCGGCTGGCGCCACGCCTGCGTCACGTGGTTGAACTTGCTGCGATTGAAATCGAAGCCGCCCACCAGCGCGCGGATCGCGCCGTCGTCCGGGTTCACCGCGATGAAGGCGGATTCCACTTCCGGCAGTTGCGTGATGTTCCACGACGAGCCGCCGTCCTGCGTCACGCGGATGACGGCGCCGCGGCGCACGCGCCGGGTCTCGGCCGCCTTCGGCGACAGCCAGTCCCTGGCGAACGCCAGGCCGGCGCCCGTGATCGTGATCTCTTCGCCCGACGCCAGCACGGCCTTCACCTGCGAGGGCGACGCCTGCAGCACGATGGCGGCGACGATGTCGTCCGAATCCGGATGCTCGGCCAGCTCCGCCTCGATGGCTTCGTCGGCTTCGCCCTTGGCGGACGGGATCTCGATGTATTTTTCAGGGCCGCGGTACGGGTGGCGGCGCTCGTAATCCATCACGCCGCGGCGCAGCGCGAGGTAGGCGGCGTCCTGGTCGGCCTTGGTGATCGTCGTGAACACGTTCAGGCCGCGCGTATAGGTGTCTTCCTTGAACTGTTCGTACACGAGCTGGCGCGCCATCTCGGCCACGTATTCGGCATGCACGCCGAACGCCGTGCTGTCCGTCTTGATCTTGAGTTCTTCGTTCTTCGCCTGTTCGTACTGGGCGTCGGTGATGTAGCGCAGGTCGTGCATGCGCTGCAGGATGTACTGCTGGCGCATGCGCGCGCGCTTCGGATTGACGACCGGGTTGTACGCGGACGGCGCCTTGGGCAGGCCGGCCAGCATCGCCGCTTCCGCGACCGAGATGTCTTTCAAATCCTTGCCGAAGTAGATCTGCGCGGCCGACGAGAAGCCGAACGCGCGCTGGCCCAGGTAGATCTGGTTCATGTAGACCTCGAGGATCTGGTCCTTGGTGAGGTTCTTTTCGATCTTGTACGCGAGCAGGGCCTCGTATGCCTTGCGCTTGAGGGTCTGTTCGGACGACAGGAAGAAGTTGCGGGCCACCTGCTGGGTGATGGTCGACGCGCCCTGGCGCGCGCCGCCGGTCGCGTTGTGGATGGCCGCGCGCAGGATGCCCCAGTAGTCCACGCCGCCGTGTTCGTAGAAGCGGTCGTCCTCGATGGACAGCACGGCCTTCTTCATCACGTCCGGAATGTCCTTGAAGTGGACGAGGGTGCGGCGCTCCTCGCCGAATTCGCCGATCAGGACGTTATCGGCCGTAAAGATCCGCAGCGGCATCTTGGGCCGGTAATCGGTCAGGGTGTCGAGGGCGGGCAGGTTCGGATACGCCATCGCCAGCGCGAACACGACCACCAGCACGCCGCAAACGGCCAGACCGGCCAGTGTGGCGAAGATGGTCAGGAGGATGCGCTTGGGTGTGTGCTTCGGCGAAGGAGACTGCGGGGCGGGGCTGCCCCCGTTTTGGGATGCTTTCATGCGTAATGTCGGTCGCTTTATTGATCCATTTCATTATAAGTCACGCTTGTATCTGAGGCACGGCTAGACAAGCGGACAATAGGTGTGAAAAGAGCGGCAAGATTGATTGATATCAGAGCGAAAACAGTGTCGTTTTCCCGCTGCGCACTAATATGTTCCCGTGTAGAAATTTCTTGTCCTCATACATCAGTATTGCTAGGATTCAAGGCGGTGCCCGATATATATGCACCTTATTTCTATCTTTATCAATCGTTCCCCAAAGCGGGCGTTCAAAGAAGCAGCAGAGAGGGGAGTGCGCTCGTGATCAGTCTAGGTTCCTTGTTCGGACAAAAGAGCCCGCCGTTGGTCGGGCTCGACATCAGTACGTCCGGCGTGCGCCTGGTCGAGTTGTCCGATGGCGGCAAGGGCGAGTTGCGGCTGGAGCGCCATGCGGCGGAACCGCTGCCGCGCGGCGTCGTCGTCGACGGCAATATCGAGAACCTCGAGGCGGTGTCGGACGCCGTGCGCCGCGTCGTGCAAAAGAGCGGCACGCGCATCCGGCACGTGGCGCTCGGCATGCCGCCGGCCGCCGTCATCACCAAGAAGATCATCCTGCCGGCCGGCCTGCCGGAAGACCAGCTGGAAGTGCAGGTCGAGTCCGAGGCCAGCCAGTACATCCCGTTCGCGCTGGACGAGGTCAGCCTCGACTTCGACGTGATCGGCCCCGCCGCCAATTCGCCCGAGGACATGGAAGTGATGCTGGCCGCCGCGCGCCGCGAAAAGGTCGAGGACCGCATCGCCATCGCCGAAGCGGCCGGCCTCACGGCCACCGTGATGGACATCGAGTCGTACGCCGCCCGCGCCGCGCTGCAGCGCCTCCTCGACAACGACAAGGGCCCGCAGGACCGCATCGTCGCCCTGTTCCAGATCGGTGCCAACGCGACCCACGTCTCCGTGCTGCAGAACGGCGAGACCGTCTACGAGCGCGAGCAGCCGTTCGGCGGCGTGCAGCTCACGCAGGACGTCGTGCGCGCCTACGGCCTCTCGTTCGAGGAGGCGGAGACGCGCAAGAAAGCGGGCGACCTGCCGGACAATTATCGCGCCGACCTCCTGGCGCCCTGGCTGGAAAACGCCGCGCTGGAAGTCACGCGCGCGATCCAGTTCTTCTACACGTCGACGCCGTACACGCGCATCGACCAGATCGTCCTCGCCGGCGGCAGCGCCCAGTTGCCCGGCCTGCCCGACATCATCACGGGCCGCACGCGCATCGCAACAAGCGTCGTGGCGCCGTTCTCCGGCATGCAGCTGGGCCCCGCCGTGCGCGAGCAGCAGCTGCGCACGGACGCCCCCGGCTATCTCGTCGCCTGCGGCCTGGCATTGCGGAGGTTCGGCTGATGATCCGCATTAACCTGCTCCCGCACCGGGAAGCGAAGCGCAAGCAGAAACAGACCGCGTTCGTCGCGCTGCTGGCGCTGGGCGGCCTGGCCGGCGCCGCGCTCGTGCTGCTCGTGGGCGCGTACAACGCGAGCCGCATCGCGACCCAGAACGAACGCAACCTGGTACTCCGGAACGCCAACGCGGAACTGGACAAGAAGATCAGCAAGATCGCCAGCCTGAAGGCCGAGATCGAGGCGCTGAAGGCGCGCCAGCAGGCCGTCGAGGACCTGCAGGGCGACCGCAACCAGCCCGTCCACCTGCTCGACGAACTGGTGCGTCAGACGCCGGAAGGCGTGTACCTGAAAAGCTTCAAGCAGGATGGCCAGCGCGTGCTGCTGAACGGCTATGCGCAGTCGCAGGAGCGCGTGGCGGAACTGCTGCGCAACCTGTCCGGCAGCTCGCCGTGGCTGGAGCGCCCGGACCTGACCGAGGTGCGCGCGGTCGCGCTCGCGCAGAGCAAGACCGGACGCAAGGTCGTCGAATTCACGCTCAACGTCGCGATCAAGCGCGCCCGCGCGGAGGACGACGACAAGGATGCCAGGCCGTCCACGGCAAAATCGGGTAACAGCGCGGGCACCAAGCCATGAACATCGATCTGAAACAGTCTTTCGCCGACCTGGGGTCCCAGTTCGAGGGCCTGCAGGGACGCCATCCCGGCCTGTGGCCGCTGGCGCCGCGCCTGTTGTGCGCGGCCGGCGTGATGGCGGCCGTCCTCGGCCTCGGCTACTTCTTTTACTGGAGCGGCCAGTTCGAGGAACAGGACGCCCTGGCCGCGCAGGAACTCAAGCTGCGCGACGACTACAAGCTCAAGATGGCGCAGGCGATCAACCTGGATGCGCTGGAAGCGCAGCAGCAGCAGGTGAACCGCTACGTCGAACGCCTGGAAAAGCAGTTGCCGAGCAAGGCGGAGATGGCCGCGCTGCTGTCCGACATCAACCAGGCCGGCATCGGCCGCGGCCTGCAGTTCGAACTGTTCAAGCCGGGCCAGGTCGTCGTCAAGGATTACTACGCCGAGCTGCCGATCGACATCAAGGTCACGGGCCACTACCACGACATCGGCGAATTCGCGGCCGACATGGCCAAGATGCCCCGCATCGTCACCCTGAACAACCTGGCGCTCACCGCCGGCAAGGACGGCGCGCTGTCGCTGGACGCCGTCGCCAAGACCTTCCGCTACCTCGACCAGGAAGAACTGGACGCGCAGGCCAAGGCCCGCAAGGCAAAGAAGACCGCCAAGAAGGAGAAGGCATGAGCGGCCGTATCGTGATGGGCGCCGTGCTGGCCGCCACGCTGCTGGCCGGCTGCGGCGATTCCGACGTGCGCGAGGTGCGCGACTGGATGGAGCAGGTCAGGCGCGACACGCGCCCGGCCGTGAAGCCGCTGCCCGAGCCGAAGGACTTCCTGCCTTACGCGTATGGCGCGAAGGAGGCCGTCGACCCGTTCGATCCGAACAAGCTGCTGGGCGAACTGGCCCGCGCGGCCGCGACGTCGAACAACCCGAACCAGCCGGACATGCAGCGCCCGCGCGAGCTGCTGGAGACCTTCCCGCTCGATACCATGCAGATGGTCGGCATGATGGAGAAGGGCGGCACGCGCTTCGCGCTGCTGCAGATCGAACGCTCGCTGTACCACGTGAAAGCCGGCCAGCGCATCGGCCAGAACTTCGGCGTCGTCACGCACGTGGGCGAGGATGGCGTCGACATCCGCGAAGTGGTGCAGGACGCCGCCGGCGAGTGGACCGGGCGCATGACGAAGCTGGAGCTGCAAACCAAGGAGAACCGTAAATGACCCGATTCCTTTCCGCCGCGGGCGGCATGCTGCTGGCGCTCGCCACGGCCTGCGCCTGGGCCCAGGACAACGCGATCGAGTCGATCAGCGCCAACCAGCAGGGCGGCAACGTCGTCATCCGCGTGGGCATGAAGGCGCCGCCGAAGCAGCTGCCGATCGGCTTTTCGATCACCAATCCGGCCCGCATCGCGCTCGATTTCGGCGCCACCGCCAACGCCACCGGCAAGAACGTCCAGGACATCAACCTGGGCGACGTGCGCGGCGTGAACGTCGTGCAGGCGGGCGAGCGCACGCGCCTCGTGCTGAACCTCAAGCGCGCGCTGAACTACGCCGCCGCCGTCGACGGCAAGGACGTCATCGTCACCGTCGAAGGCTCGGGCGCGCCCGCGCGCGCCGCCGACACATCCGGCCAGCACGCACGCACGGCCGCCGCACCGGTTGCGACGCAGCTGCTGCGCGACCTCGATTTCCGCCGCGGCACCAATGGCGAAGGCCGTATCGTCGTCGACCTGCCGAACGGCCAGGTCGCCGTCGACGTGCGCCAGGTCGGATCGCAGATCCTCGTCGATTTCCTCAAGACCGGCGTGCCGCCGACCCTGCGCCGCCGCCTGGACGTGACCGATTTCGGCACCCCCGTGTCGCGCATCACGACGACGCCGCAGGGCGAGAACACGCACATGGTCGTGGAAGCCCACGGCAACTGGGAGCAGACCGTCTACCAGAGCGACACGCAGCTCGTCATCGACGTCAAGCCCGTCAAGGAAGATCCGAACCGGCCGGCCGGCGGCGCCGGCGGCGCGGGCTACCGGGGCGAGAAGCTGTCGTTCAACTTCCAGAACGTCGAGGTGCGCCAGGCATTGCAGGCGATCGCCGACATCTCGGGCCTGAACATCATCACGAGCGACTCCGTCACCGGCAACCTCACGCTGCGCCTGAAGGACGTGCCGTGGGACCAGGCGCTGGACGTCGTCCTGCAGGCCAAGGGCCTCGACATGCGCAAGAACGGCAACGTGCTGTGGATCGCGCCGAAGGAAGAACTGCTGACCAAGGAAAAACTCGAACTCGAGCAGCGCGCCCAGATCTCCGAGCTGGAACCGCTGCGCTCCGAGATCTTCCAGCTGAACTACCAGAAGGCAGAGGCGTTCCGCACCGTGTTCGGCCTCGACCAGAACGGCGGCGCCAGCAGCGACGGCGGCGGCAAGAACCGCGTGCTGTCCAAGCGGGGCAGCGCCATCATCGACCCGCGCACGAACCAGCTGTTCGTGACCGACATCGCGTCCAAGATCGAGGACATCCGCAAGCTGATCCTGAAGACCGACATCGCGACCAAGCAGGTGCTCGTCGAAGCGCGCCTCGTGGAAGCGAACGACGGCTTCTCGCGCAACCTCGGCGCCAAGCTCGGTTTCGCCGACCTGCGCACCCTGCGCGGCGGCGACACGGGCTACCAGGTCAGCGGCAACCAGCGCGTGGCCATCGGCGGCAACCTGACGGGCGTGGGCCAGGTCACGGGCCAGACGCCGGACAAGGGCGACGGCTACACCAATAGCACGCTCGTGAACCTGCCGGCGGGCGGCATCAACGGCACGAACGCGCCGTCGATCGCATTCTCGCTGTTCTCGTCGGCCGCGAACCGCTTCCTCAACCTGGAACTGTCCGCACTCGAAGCGGACGGCAAGGGCAAGATCATCTCCAGCCCGCGCGTGGTCACCGAGGACAACGTCCCGGCCATCATCGAGCAGGGCGTCGAGCTGCCGTACCAGCAGGCCACCAGCAGCGGCGCCACGTCGGTCACGTTCAAGAAAGCGAACCTGAAGCTGGAAGTCACGCCGCAGATCACCCCGGACGGCAACGTCGTGCTGGACGTGGACGTGGCCAAGGATTCGAAGGGCGAATCGACCGCGTCGGGCTTCGCCATCAACACGCAGCACGTGAAGACCAAGGTGATGGTCGAGAACGGCGGCACGGTGGTCCTGGGCGGCATCTACCAGATGTCTGAAACCCGCAGCGACAACAAGGTGCCGTTGATCGGCGACATCCCGGTCGTGGGCAACCTGTTCAAGTCGACGTCGCGCCAGAACAGCAAGACCGAGCTGCTCGTCTTCATCACGCCCCGGATCGTGGCCGAACGCCTGCAGAACGGGCATTGACAGAATAATCAACAAGAAGCGAAACATGAACCAATTCAAGAATGAATCTGCGGCGCGCCACGGCGTGCGCGTGGCCGGCCTGCTGATGGCCATGGTGCTGACCGCATGCGGCGGCGGCGGCGGCAGTCCCGGAGCCGTGAGCGGCGGTACCGGCTCCGGCGGCACGGGGACCGGCGGCACCGGCGGTACCGGCACCGGCGGTACGACGACCCCCGCGGCGCCCACCGTTTCCGTGGGCTTCACGAACGCGGCCGGCGCGTCGAGCAATGCGCTCACGGGTGCCACGCCGCTGACCGTCAAGGCCACCGTGCTGGATGCGAACAAGAAACCCGTGCCGAACGCGATCGTCACCTTCGCCACCGACAACGCGCTGGCCGTGTTCTCGCCGACGGCCGGCACCGCGCTCACGGACGTCAACGGCGTCGCCACGGTCACCATGCTGGCTGCCAGCCTGGCCGCGGGCGGCGCGGGCACCGTGACCGCCACGTCGAGCGTGGCCGGCACGACCGCGAGCGGCACCGCGAACTATTCCGTGGGCGCCACCACGCTGGCCTTCGGTACCCTGTCCGCCAGTCCGGCCAATATCCAGGCCTACGGGTCGACCGTGCTGTCGGTCGATGTGCTGAACGGCACGAGCAAGTACACGGACCAGCAGGTCAACGTCAGCTTCAGTTCCGCCTGCGTCGCGGCCGGCAAGGCGACTCTGGCCACCACCGTGCCGACCAATAACGGCACCGTGCAGACGGTCTACCGCGACAAGGGCTGCGCCAACAACGACACCATCACCGTGTCTGCCGCCGGCGTCGCCAAGTCGGCATCGACCTCCTTGACGATCGCGCCGCCGGCCGCCGCGTCGGTGCAGTTCGTGGGCGCGCAGCCGACCAACCAGTCGATCGTGATCCAGGGGCAGGGCGGCAACGGCCGCACCGAGACGGCCACGCTGACCTTCAAGGTCGTCGACATCTTCGGCAATCCGCTCGCGGGCAAGCAGGTGAACTTCACGACGTCGTCGACGCTGGTCCACATCAACAAGGCCAGCGACACGACCGACGCCACCGGCCAGGTCGTCACCACCGTGAACTCGGGCACCACGGCCACGTCGTTCCGCGTCCAGGCCACGCTGCCGGGCACGGGGACGAACGGCGGGCCGGACATCTCGACCCTGTCCGACTCCGTCGTCGTGACGACCGGCCTGCCGACGACCATGTCGCTCAGCGTCGCCACGTTCAACATCGAAGGCTGGACGCTGGACTACGCGCCCGGCACGCCGGCCACGACCTTGCAGGTGGCCCTCGTCGACGCGTTCGGCAACCCGGTCGCGGACGGCCTTCCCGTCGTGTTCCAGACGAACATGGGCGCCGTGGGCACGTCCGACAAGGGCGGCTGCAACACCACTGGCGGCGGCTGCACGGTGCCGTTCCGCGCGCAGGATCCGCGCACGCCCACGGCAGGCAACCCGCGCACGCCGTGCAACGCCGTCACGCCGGACAGCACCCGCGTCGGCGTGGCGACGGTGTGCGCGAGCACGACGGACGGCGCCAGCACCCTGTCGAAGCGCACCTCGATCTTCTTCAGCGGCAGCGCCGTGAAATATGCGTATCTGAACGGCGACACGACGGCGCTCGACCTCACCCGGACCAAGGACCTCGGATCGGTCAGCGGCACCGGCACGATGGTCTTCACCTTGCAGCTGAACGACGTGAACCAGAACCCGATGCCGGCCGGTTCCAAGGTCGAGATCACGAGCATGCTGAACGGTAATGCGGCGGCCGTCGTGCCGGCTACCGTCCCGAACGTGGCGCCGCATTCCAACGGCACCGGCACCGGCAGCGTGGATCACCCGGATGGCCTGGGCATCAACGGACCGCAGGGCTACACGCACACGTTCAGCATTTCGAGCACGAATCCGACCCTCTGCACGCCGGCCCAGGCCTCGTTCAACGTCACGGTGACGTCCCCGGCTGGCTTGGTAACCAATATTCCGTTTAAACTGTCGTTCACCTGCCCATAAGTTTTCTTAAGGGATGCCCGATTGCAACAAAGCGGCCAGGGAAACCTGGCCGTTTTTATTTGAACGCGTACACGTGTCTGACTGTAAGAACAACAACATCTTCCTCGTCGGCCTGATGGGAGCCGGCAAGACCACCATCGGCCGCCTGCTGGCTCGGCGCCTGGACATGACCTTCATCGATTCCGACCACGAGATCGAGGCGCGCACGGGCGCCACGATTCCGTGGATCTTCGAGATCGAGGGCGAGGCCAGCTTCCGCCGCCGCGAAGCCGACGTGATCCGCGAACTCACCGCGCAGAACGGCATCGTGCTGGCGACCGGCGGCGGCGCCGTGCTGAACCCGGACAGCCGCGCGCTGCTGGCGGAGCGGGGCACGGTGATCTACCTGCGCGCGAGCGTCTCCAGCATCCTGCAGCGCACGGCGCACGACAAGAACCGCCCGCTGCTGCAGACGGCCGACCCGCGCAGGAAGCTGGAAGACCTGACCGCGCAGCGCGAGCCCCTGTACCGCGAGATCGCCGACATGGTCATCGACACGGGCCGACCTAACGTACAATCGATGGTTCAGACAATCCTGGACCAGCTCGAGGCGGACAACGCCGCACGCGAGCAGGCCAACGCAAAGACGACAATGAACGAACAGGCATGCATCTCTCTTAACGTCGAGCTGGGCGACCGCAGCTATCCGATCGCGATCGGACGCGGCCTGCTGGACGACGCTTCTCTCCTCAATCGTCACATCGGCGGCAGCGGCAAGGTGGCCATCGTCACCAACACGACGGTCGCCCCGCTGTACCTGGACAAGGTCGCCGGTCCGCTGCGCGCGGCCGGCCGCGAGGTCGTGCCCATCATCCTGCGCGACGGCGAAGAATTTAAAAACTGGGAGAGCCTGAACGAGGTGTTCGACGCGCTGCTGGCCAACAAGTGCGACCGCAAGACGACCCTGGTGGCGCTGGGCGGCGGCGTGATCGGCGACATGACCGGTTTCGCGGCCGCGACCTACATGCGCGGCGTGCCGTTCGTGCAGATCCCGACCACGCTGCTCGCACAGGTCGATTCCTCGGTCGGCGGCAAGACGGGCATCAACCACCCGCTGGGCAAGAACATGATCGGCGCGTTCTATCAGCCGCGCGCCGTGATCGCGGACACCGCCACGCTCGATACCCTGCCGGACCGCGAACTGTCGGCCGGCCTCGCGGAAGTCATCAAGCACGGCGCCATTCTCGACGCCGCCTTCTTCGACTGGATCGAGGCGAACATCGGGAAACTGGTGGCGCGCGACCACGCGGCCCTCGCGCACGCGATCGCGCGCTCGTGCGAGATCAAGGCCGACGTCGTCGCCCGCGACGAGCGCGAAGGCGGCCTGCGCGCGGTGCTGAACTTCGGCCACACGTTCGGCCACGCCATCGAGGCGGGCATGGGCTATGGCGCCTGGCTGCACGGCGAGGCCGTCGGCTGCGGCATGGTGATGGCGGCCGACCTGTCGCGCCGCTTGAACCTCATCGACGACGCCGCGGTCGACCGCGTGCGCGCGCTGGTGAAGGCGGCCGGGCTGCCGGTCGTCGCGCCGGACCTGGGCAATGAGCGCTGGATCGAGCTGATGGAAGTCGACAAGAAGAACGAGGGCGGCGCCATCAAGTTCATCCTCCTGAAACCGCTGGGCAGCCCGAGCATCACCAACGCGCCGCGCGAGCTGCTCGACGCCACGCTGAAGGCCTGCTCGTCATGATCGACTTCGACGCCCACCTGGCTCCTTACGCGGCGCAGTCGTCGAAGAGCCGTGGGCGTCGTCACCCCGAACCGTCCCCCGGCTCGCGCAGCGAGTTCCAGCGCGACCGCGACCGCATCATCCACTCGACCGCGTTCCGCCGGCTCGAGTACAAGACGCAGGTCTTCCTGAACCACGAAGGAGACCTGTTCCGAACCCGCCTTACGCACTCGATCGAGGTCGCCCAGATCGCGCGCACGCTGGCGCGCAGCCTGCGCCTGAACGAGGACCTCGTCGAAGCGACCGCGCTCGCGCACGACCTGGGCCACACGCCGTTCGGCCACGTCGGCCAGGACGTGCTGAACGAGTGCATGAAGGACTACGGCGGCTTCGAGCACAACCTGCAAAGCCTGCGCGTCGTCGACCATCTCGAAGAGCATTACGGTGCCTTCGACGGCCTGAACCTCACGTTCGAGACGCGCGAAGGCATCCTGAAACACTGCTCGCTGACGAACGCGCGCCAGCTGGGAGAGCTGGGCCAGCGCTTCATCGACAAAACGCAACCGAGCCTGGAAGCGCAGCTGACGAACCTGGCCGACGAGATCGCGTACAACAACCACGACATCGATGACGGCCTGCGTTCGGGCCTGCTCACGATGAAGCAGATGGAAGAGGTGGATTTGTTTGCGCGCCTGCACCGCGAGGTCGTGCAGCAGTACCCCGGGCTGCAGGGGCGGCGCGAGCTGTACGAGACGATCCGGCTAATGATTACGGCGATGACGGCCGACCTGGCCGCGACGTCGGCCGAGCTGCTGGCGGACGCCGCGCCGCAGAGCATCGACGACGTGCGCAAGGGCCCGCCCCTGATCCGCTTCTCGCAAAAGATGCGTGAAGAGACGACGGCACTGAAACGCTTCCTGCACGCGAACCTGTACCGCCACTACCAGGTGAACCGCATGCGCGTGAAGGCGAGCCGCGTCGTGCACGAGCTGTTCGACGCCTTCATGACCGACCCCGTGCTGCTGCCGCCGGATTACCAGGTGGCGTCGGGCGACACGATGAAACAGGCGCGCAAGATTGCGGATTACATCGCGGGGATGACGGACCGGTATGCGATCAAGGAGCACCGCCGCATCTACTCGCTCGATACGTTCTGACGCTCACTCTCCACGGGCAAACACGCGCAGGCGGTGTCCATCCGGATCGGCCGCGGTGAACGTATAACCGAAATCCACCTTGGTCGGCGCCTGCAGGATGCGCAGCCCGGCCTCGCGCCACTTGCCGTGCAGCGCATCGACTTCCGCATCGCTGCCGACACGGAACGCGAGCTCGCTGCTGCTGCCGTGAAAGTCGGCGGCCGGCACCGTATCGGACTTCGCCCACAGGCCCAGCATGCGGCCGTTCTCCAGCGGGAACAGCACGAACGAGGGGGAGGTGTCGACGTGCTCCGTGTCCAGCAGCTTGCCGTACAGGCGTGCGCTTGCCTGCGGATCGGCGACGTAGAGGATGGTGTAGGTCGGGGTCAGCATGGTGTTCTCCTTCGGTGGTTGACAGTGCGGCAAGTCTAGGCCGGACCACTGTCAATTCCTGTCAGGAGAACAATGACTCCAATTCGGGGTCAGAGCACATTTCGCCGCAAATTCGGGGTCAGAGCACTTTTACGAGACATGGTTCCATGGCATGTTTGCTGTGGCTGCCGGTCGATGGCGAATCACGTTAGCCAGATCCACACTGTAGCCCCCCGCGCCGTCGTACCCGCAGAACATTGCCTCGAAATGTGCTCTGACCCCGAATTTTCCAAATAATGTGCTCTGACCCCGAATTTGCGGTTCTAGGAATTTGGTCAGGAGAACAGCGACGGGGCCGCCAGTTGCCCCAGCAGCTTCTTGATCGGCGCCGGCAGCGGTGCGTCGGCGATGGTCGCCAGGTTCCACCACACGTGGCCCGGCGGCGTCTCGCTGCGCGCGGAGACTCCCATACGGTAGGGTTGGATGTGCAGGCGGTAGTGGGTAAAACCGTGCACCAGCGGCAGCAGCGGTTCCACCTCGGCCACCGTGCCGAACTCGCCGGCGGCGCCGGCCAGCGTGGCTGTGGACACGTCCTCCGCCTCGTCCAGCGCCACGTGACCGTCGTATTCCGGCAGCGACAGCAGGCCGCCCCAGATGCCGGAATCGGGCCGCTGCTGCAGCAGCACCTGGCCGTTGTCGACGACGGCCAGCATCAGCGCGCGCCGTTCCGGCGTCGCCTTCTTCGGCTTCGGCACGGGCAGGACAGCCGTGCGGCCGGTGGCGAAGGCCACGCAGCGCTCTTGCAGCGGGCAGCGGTCGCAATCCGGTTTGCCGCGCGTGCACAGCGTGGCGCCCAGGTCCATCAGGCCCTGCGTGTATGCCTCGATGCCGTCGCCCTCCGGCAGCAGCGCTTCGGCGCGGCGCCACAGCGCGTCTTCCACCGGCTTGATGCCCGGGTACTCATCGATGCCGAACACGCGCGCGAACACGCGCTTCACGTTGCCGTCCAGGATGGCGGCACGCGCGCCTGCGGAGAACGCGGCGATGGCGGCGGCCGTCGAGCGCCCGATGCCAGGCAGGTCGGCCAGCAGCGCCGGGTCGCTGGGGAACACGCCGCCGTAGTCCGCGACGACGCGCCTGGCGCACGCGTGCAGGTTGCGCGCCCGCGTGTAGTAACCGAGGCCGCTCCAGTGCGCCATCACGTCTTCCGCCGACGCGGCCGCGAGGTCGTGCACGGTCGGAAAACGCTCGAGGAAGCGCGCGTAATAGCCCAGCACCGCCGTCACCTGCGTCTGCTGCAGCATGATCTCGGAGAGCCAGATGCGGTAGGCGTCGCGCGTGTTCTGCCAGGGCAGGGCGTGGCGGCCGTGGGCGCGCTGCCAGTCGATGACGGCGCGGGAAAAGCTCGGGTCGGACAGGATTTCGGTATCGGTGCTGCGTTTCATGAATCAAGCTGCTCGCAATTCGGGCAGGTCGGCGCGCAAGGCGTCCGCGACGACGCCGGACAGACTGGCCAGCCGCGCCTTGACCTGCTCCAGGTCGTGTTGGGCCGCCTCGAAGGCGGCGATTTTCTGTTCCAGGCTGTCGGTGGCTTCCAGGATGCGCTGGATCGACGCCTGGCGGTGCCGCAGCTGGTCGCGGTGCTGGCGGATCTGCGCTTCCAGCGGCGCATTGACCACTTTCAGCCACGCCTCGGCGTCGCCGTTCGCTTCGCGGAACGCGAATTTGATGCGCGACGCGATCGTGTCGAAGAAGCGTTCGAGCAGGGTGCCGCGGCTGGTGATGAGCAGGGTTGCCGTGCCGAACTGCTTGACGTAGATGGCCTCGATGGCGTCGATCTCGCGGCGGTAGCGTTCCAGCGACAGCGCGGCCGGCTGCGCCAGCGCGAGACCGTGCTCGGTGGAGAAGCGCCGCACCATCGTCTCCATCATCGCCGCGATCTCGGCGATCTTGGACTCCGCCGCAGCCAGGCTGGCGCGCGCCTGGTCGAAGAACGTGCGCACCGGCGCGCGCATGCCCGTCGAAAAACGCGCGGCTTCCATCGCGGCGCGCACGGCGTCGACGCGGTCCTGCACGACGTCCATGCCGATGATGGAATACAGCTCCGTCGACAGCGTGGTGAACACGGCGCGCGTGCCCTGCAGCTTGAACAGGCTGGCGTCGAATTCCTTCTTTTCCATCTCGACGCGGCGCACCATGTGGGCGATCACGCCCTGGTTCTTCCCGCGCAGGCTTTGCAGTTCCTGCAGTTGCTCGACGAGGTCGCGCCCACGCGCGGCGAGCAGCGCGGACTGGGCGCCCGTCAACGTCGCGAGGTCGTCCTGCAACTGGCGGCGCAGGATGTCCTGGCGCGCCGGGATCAGTTCGTGGAACAGCGCCGATTCCAGTGTGCCCACGCGGCTCTTTTCGAACAGCCCCAGGTCGCCCGTGATCTTGCCGACGAGAGCCTTTTGCGCGGACACCGGGAACACCTGCGCATCCGCCACGCCCAGCAGGCGCGCGGCGTCGTGCTGCTGGCGCGCGATGGCGGCGTCGTTGTCCTGCGGGGTGCGCAGCTCGTCCCACAGCGCGTCGATCTTGTTCAGCACCACGATGCGTCCCGGCCCGGCGTTGATGTGCGTGCGCCAGACGTCGATGTCGCTCTTCGTGACGCCCGTCTCGGCGGCCAGGATGAACAGTACGGCGTGCGCGTTCGGGATCAGGTTCAGCGTCAGTTCCGGCTCCGTGCCGATCGCGTTCAGGCCCGGCGTGTCGACGATCACGAGGCCCTGCCTGAGCAGCGGATGCGGCACGTTGATCAGCGCATGGCGCCAGCGCGGGATCCCGACGAGACCGTCCGCGCCCAGGGTCGCCGCGAGGTCGGGGTCGTCCGGATCGTACAGGCCGTAGCGCTGCGCTTCGCCCGGCGTGACGCGGCGCGTGAGGCTCACCTGCTGGAAGGTCTCGTGCATGCGCTCCGGTGCGGACAGGTCCAGCGGCAGCACGGTCCACGCGTCCGGGACGTCGCGATAGTCGCCGGTGGCCAGGCGCTCGGCGCGCGTCTCGATCGGAAGCAGGCGGATGCAGGGGACAAGCGCGGCATCCCAGGCGAATTCGGTCGGGCACATCGTCGTGCGGCCGGGGCTCGACGGCACGATGCGCTGGCCGTAGTCGGCAAAGAAGATGGCGTTGATCAGCTCGGATTTACCGCGCGAGAACTCGGCTACGAACGCGACCGACAACCGGTCGTCGCGCAGCCGCGCGAGCGCACGCGCGACGCGCTGTTCCGCCGCGCCGTCCAGCAGCTCGGCCCCCTGGGCCCAGCCGCGATATTGTTCCAGCGCCTGGGCGACCTGCGCGCGCCAGTTCGCATACTGTTGTAGATCCTGCATATTGATATCCTGCGTGTCCCGGCCTCGTCGATGGCCTTACCGCTGGCAGACCGCGCAGTAGAACGTGGACCGCTGGCCCTGCTTGATCTGGCGGACCGGCGTGCCACAGTTGCGGCAAGGAACTCCTGCACGATCATAGACGAAATATGTCTGCTGGAAATAGCCTGACTGACCATTTACGGCAATAAAGTCACGGAGTGTGCTGCCGCCTTGCACGATCGCGGCGGCAAGGATGTCGCGGATCGCTTCGGCCAGCTTGTCGTAGCGGGCGCGGCTGATCTTGCCGGCGGCCGTCTTCGGGTTGATGCCGGCGCGGAATAGGCTTTCGCATGCATAGATATTGCCGACGCCGACGACGATGTCGCCCGCCAGCAGCACCTGCTTGATCGGAGCGCTGCGGTTGCGCGTCGCCTGGTGGAGCAGGGCGCCGGAGAATTTGTCTTCGAGCGGTTCCACGCCCAGGCCGCGCAGCAGCACGTGCTGCTCCAGCTCGCCGTCGTCGTGACCGTGCCAGAGGACGGCGCCAAAGCGGCGCGGATCGTGCAAGCGCAGCACCCGCCGGCCTTCCGGGCCGCGCACGACGAGGTCGAAGTGGTCGTGTTTTTTCAGTTCGACGCCTTCCGGCAGCACGCGCAAATGGCCGGACATGCCCAGGTGGACGATCAGCGTGCCGTGTTCGAATGTCAGCAGCAGGTATTTGCCGCGCCGGCCCGTGCCGAGGATGCGGCGGCCCGCGAGCAGCTCGCGCAAGTTCGGGGGGAACGGCCAGCGCAGGCCTTCGCGGCGCAGCACGACATCTTCGACGATGCGGTCTTCCAGATGCGGGGCGACGCCTCTTCTAGTCACTTCGACTTCTGGTAATTCAGGCATGAATGATTGACAACGTGAGAGGAATGTAAATTCGTGTTGCAGCGGCGCACGCGCAGCGGGTGCATGGCGTAGAATCGGACAATCTCGACGACGTGGGACTTGCCTTGAAAAACGCTTTCGCCATTGTAACCCTCTCCGCACTGCTGTCGGCCTGCGCTGTGGCTCCCAAGCAGCAGCAACCGGCCCAGGATCTGTCCGACCAGCCGCTCGCCGCCGCCGAAGCACGGGACCATCCCGACGAGGCCAAGGAAGGCGAGCAGGCCGAAAAGCTTCCCAACGTCGAGATGACCCCGGCCATGATGGCCCAGCTCATGCAGGCCGAGATGGCCTACAAGAATGGGGACTGGCAAGGCCCGTACCTGACGATGATGAGCCTGGCCCAGCAGACGAAGGACCCACGCCTGGCCAAGCGCGCCGCCGAGATGGCGCTGTCCGCCAAGCAGGCCGACGACGCGCTCGCCGCCGTAAAGCTGTGGCGCCAGTATGCACCGGACTCGGAAGAGGCCAGCCAGTACTATCTGGGGTTGGTCATCCTCTCCGACAACCTCGGCGAGGCCGAAAGTATATTGAAACAGCGTCTGGCGGACGCGACCCCGGCCGCACGCGGCCTCGTGATGTTCCAGATGCAGCAGTTGCTGCTGCGCGCCAAGGACAAGGAGGCCGCCGTCGCCATGCTCGAGCGTCTCGTCGCGCCGTATGGCAACCTGATGGAGACGCACGTCGTGCTGGCCCAGGCCGCGCTGGCGCGCAACGACAAGGCGGCCGCGAAGCGCGAGGCGCAGGCGGCCCTGCAGCTGAAACCCGATTCCGAGATCGCCGCGCTGACCGCGGCCCAGGTGAGCGAGGACGAAGGCGGCGCCATCAAGGTGCTGAAGGATTTCCTCGCCGCGCACCCGGAGGCGCGCGAAGTGCGTTCCGCGTATGCCCGCCTGCTCGTCAACGAAAAACAGTACGAGGCCGCCCGCCAGGAATTCCTCACGCTGGATAAAGCCCAGCCCGACAATCCGGGCACCTTGTACGCGCTCGGCATCCTGTCGATGCAGATGAACGACCGTCCCGCCGCCGAAAAATATTTCAGCCGCTTCGTGGACCTGATGGAAAAGGCGCCGGAAGACGAGCGCGACCCGTCGAAGGCCGTGATGATCCTGTCCCAGATCGCCGAGGAACGGGGCGACTACAAGGCCGCGGCCGACTGGCTCGACCGGCTCGACACCGAGGATCCGAAAGTCCAGTTCGGCGCCGCGCTGCGCCGTGCCCAATTGACCGCGAAGCAGGGCGACGTCGCCGGCGCGCGCAAGCTGCTGGGCACCCTGAAGACGGACGACAAGACGGAACAGGCGCAGATCGTGCTCGTCGAGGCCCAGATCCTGCGCGACGCGGGCCAGGCCAAGGACGCGTTCAAGCTGATGGAGCAGGGCGTCAAGCGCTTCCCGGACAATATGGATTTCCTGTACGACTATGCCCTGATGGCCGAAAAGATGGGCAAGACGGCCGTGATGGAAAAGTCGCTGCGTAAAGTGATCGCCAAGTCGCCGGACAATATGCAGGCCTATAACGCGCTCGGCTACTCGCTGGCCGACCGCAATATTCGCCTGAAGGAAGCGTACCAGCTGATTTCCAAGGCGCTCAAAATGGCGCCGAACGACCCGTTCATCCTCGACAGCATGGGCTGGGTGAACTATCGCCTCGGCAAACTGGACGAGGCCGAGACCCATCTGCGCAAGGCCTATGCGGTGCGCAACGATCCGGAAATCGCCGTTCACCTGGGCGAAGTGCTGTGGAAGAAGGGGCAGAAGGAAGATGCCCGCAAGCTATGGCGCGAAGCGCAGGCCAAGGATCCGAAGAACGACGCGCTGAAGAGCACACTCGCGCGGCTCCATCAGACTCTGTGAAATAATGACAATGACGGACGCTGCGGCGTCCGTCGGTTTATTGACCTGTTCATTCCATGCCGATGCACCCAGTTACCCGTCTCGTTTCCGCAGCCGCGTTTGCCGCTGCCTTGGCCGGCTGCGCCACCACCGCCAACGTCCCGCTGGCCAATCCGACCGCCCAGGTGGGCGCCTACCGCGATTCCATCGACCTGAACGGCCGCCTGGCCGCGAACTACCAGAAGGATGGCCAGCCGCAATCGATCAACGGCAATTTCACGTGGGCGCAGCGTCCCGGCCGCATCGACGTGTCCCTGTTCTCGCCGCTGGGCCAGACCGTCGCCGAGATCACGGTCACGCCCGAGACCGCAACCTTGAAACAGTCCGGCCGCGAGCCGCGCGTGGAAAAGGACATCGACACGCTGACGGCGAAATCCCTCGGCTGGACCCTGCCCGTGAGCGGCCTGCGCGACTGGCTGCAAGGCTATGCCGTCGATGCAAGCGGCAAGCGTTTCACGGCGTCGCCCGCGCACGACAGCGTCGTCACGAACGATGGCTGGCGCCTGCGCTTCGTGGAATGGCAGAACGGCCCGGGCGGCGCCCCGATGCCGCGCCGCATCGATGCCGAGCGCAGCACGACGGCCGTCGGCGATGCGCTGACGATCCGCATCGTCATCGATCCGGTGGCGTGACATGGCAGCGACCTTTTTGCACAACTGCCCCGCGCCGGCCAAGCTGAACCTGTTCCTGCACGTGGTCGGCCGTCGGCCCGACGGCTATCACCTGCTGCAATCCGTTTTTCAACTGATCGACCGCAGCGACACGCTGCACTTCGATGTGCGCAGCGACGACCGCATCGTGCGCACGACGGACGTGCCCGGCGTGCCGGAAGAGCAGGACCTGATCGTCCGCGCGCTGCGCGCGTTGCAGGCGGAATATGCACGCCGTCACGGCCGCCTGCCGCCGGGGATCGACGTCGCCGTCGAAAAACGCCTGCCGATGGGCGGCGGACTCGGCGGCGGTTCGTCGGACGCGGCCACGGCGCTGATGGCGGCCAATCATTTATGGCAGGCCGGCCTGACGGATGCCGAGCTGATCGCGCTGGGCCTGCCGCTGGGCGCCGATATCCCGTTTTTCCTGTTCGGCGAAACGGCATTCGCCGAGGGCGTGGGGGAGGCGCTGCAGGCCGTGCCGGGGCCGGATTGCTGGTATGTCGTCATCGAACCGGGCGTGTCCGTGCCTACCGTTGCAATTTTTACGGCCCCTGATTTGACAAGAGACACGAAAGCCATCACAATATCGGACTTTTCCAGACGACATGTCGAGTCGAATGACTTGATTGGATTCGGGAAAAATGATTTGCAGGACGTGGCAGCCCGCCTGTTCCCGCCGGTAGCAGAGGCGATCGAATGGTTGGGTGGTTACGGAGCGGCCAGGATGACTGGTTCGGGATCGTGCGTGTTTTGCGCATTTTCCACAGAGCAGGAAGCTGAACGGGTACTGACTCAGGTGCCGGGACAGTGGAGAGCGTGGAAAGCGAAAGCGTTGCAGCGACATCCGATGAAAATCGCTCTTGCAAATCAATGAGTTGTAGAATAAAATTTTGCCTGTCGACGCATTCGACGATATAATAATCGAGTGCAGCGACGAGCTGTAAGTTTCAGTGTAGGGGAATCGCCAAGCTGGTTAAGGCACCGGATTTTGATTCCGGCATACCAAGGTTCGAATCCTTGTTCCCCTGCCAAAGTTTCTTTGCCTGAGCTGATGATGACACGTGCTCCAGCAGGCAGATAAAAATGGAGCCGCCAATGAGCGGCTCATTTTTTTTTGTGGTTCAGCGTTAATCCTCCGACGATTAGCTGCTTTTCAAGTTCTTTCAACGCTCTTACATCTCTGGGACTCCCATGGCTTACGAAAACCTGATGGTTTTTACCGGCAATGCCAATCCGGCGCTAGCAGAAGGGGTCGCAAAAAACCTCGGCATTCCTCTCGGCAAAGCCGTGGTCTCGAAGTTCTCCGACGGCGAAGTCATGGTCGAAATCAACGAGAACGTTCGTGGCAAGGACGTCTTCGTTCTGCAATCGACCTGCGCTCCCACTAACGACAGCCTGATGGAAATCATGCTGATGGTCGACGCTCTCAAGCGCGCATCGGCTGGCCGCATCACCGCGGCGATTCCTTACTTCGGCTATGCCCGCCAGGACCGCCGTCCGCGTTCCGCGCGTGTCGCGATCTCGGCGAAAGTCGTCGCGAACATGCTGCAGGAAGCCGGCGTCGAGCGCGTCCTGATCATGGACCTGCACGCCGACCAGATCCAGGGCTTCTTCGACATCCCGGTCGACAACATCTACGCATCGCCGCTGCTGCTGGGTGACCTGCAGAAGCGCAACTACGACGACCTGCTCGTCGTGTCGCCGGACGTCGGCGGCGTGGTGCGTGCCCGTGCGCTGGCCAAGCGCCTCGGCTGCGACCTGGCGATCATCGACAAGCGCCGTCCGAAGGCGAACGTGTCGGAAGTCATGAACATCATCGGTGAAGTCGAAGGCCGCAACTGCGTGATCATGGACGACATGGTCGACACCGCAGGCACGCTGACCAAGGCCGCCGAAGTCCTCAAGGAGCGTGGCGCGAAGAAAGTCGTCGCGTACTGCACGCACCCGGTCCTGTCCGGCCCGGCGATCGAGCGTATCGCGAACTCGCCGCTGGATGAACTGGTCGTCACCGACACGATCCCGCTGAGCCCGGCTGCCCAGGCTTGCGGCAAGATCCGCCAGCTGACCTGCGCACCGCTGCTGGCCGAGACGTTCAAGCGTATCGTCAAGGGCGACTCGGTCATCTCGCTGTTCGTCGACTGACCGGACACACGTTTCAAGCGCGGCGCGCCTGGCTGAAAAGCCGGCGCGCCGTTGACGTATCAAAGGTTTACAGAATTTCTTGAGCGCGCGCGAGTGCGCTCTTTACCGATGTCCCTGGTCGCGGGGACATCACAACCCGGGCAACCGGGCCGGCACGTGCCGGCATTCGGGCCCACACTTTGGAGTAACACCATGAAAGTAGTCGCATTTGCACGTACTCAGCAGGGGACCGGAGCGAGCCGCCGCCTGCGCAACGCCGGCCAGACCCCGGGCATCATCTACGGTGGCGCCGCTGCCCCGGAACTGATCGCCCTGGATGGCAACGCGTTGTTCCACGCGCTCAAGAAAGAAGCTTTCCACGGTTCGATCCTGGATCTGGAACTGGATGGCAAGACGCAGAAAGTCCTGCTGCGCGACTTCCAGATGCACGCATACAAGCAACTGGTCCTGCACGCTGACTTCCAGCGCGTCGACGCTTCGCAGCCGATCCACGCCAAGGTCGCCCTGCACTTCGTCAACGCCGAGATCTCGCCGGCAGTCAAGCTGAGCGGCGCCATCGTGTCGCACGTGCTGAACGAACTGGACGTGTCCTGCCTGCCGGGCCAACTGCCGGAATTCATCACCGTCGACCTGTCGAAGCTGGAAGCCGGTCAGTCGATCCACGTGTCGCAGCTGACCCTGCCGGAAGGCGTGACCGTGGTCGCCCACGGCCAGGACCAGACCGTCGCCACCTCGTCGATCCCGCGCGGTGCCGCAACGGCCGAAGCCGCTGCAGAGTAATTTTTACTCAGCATCACAAAACCCGTCGCGACGCGAGTCCGGCGGGTTTTTGTTTTTCAGATTAATCCCAGCGTTAGCGCCTTCAATGTGGCCGCGGCCCGCGTCGAGCATGCCAGCTTGCGGAAGATGCTTTCCACGTGCGTGCGCACCGTCGACGGGCTGATCTGCATGACGCGGGCCGCTTCCTTGTTGCTTTCGCCCAGGCTGATGCGGCGCAGGACTTCGATTTCGCGGTCGGACAGCAGGCTCTTGCGGGCGGGGGCTGTGGGAGCCGCGCCACCTGAGGCTTCGATGACGTGGCGTACGGCGCCGGCATCGAAGAGTTGCGCTTGCCCGGCCAGCACGCGCGCGGCCTCGTCTTGTGAATACGCCGGACGCCAGGGCCGCGACATGCACAACGCCACGTACGCGCACGCAGCCGCCAGCAGGCGGTGCGGCAGGCCGAGCCCATCGGCATCCAGATTGCGGAAATAGCCGCTGCCGTCCAGCCGTTCATAGGCGTGCGACGCCAGCGCGGCTTCCGCACGCAAGGTCGGGATCTGGACCCCGGCCCGCGCGGTCCAGTACGGCACGAGCCGGATCTTTTCCCAGTCGGCGGCGCTGAGCTTGCCTTCCCGTTCCCAAATCGTGTTCGACACCGCCGCGCGGCCCATGCCGTGGATGAGGGCGGCGCGGCCGAGACATTGCTGCTGGGCCGGCGACAGGTCGGCGCGGGCGGCCGCCGCCTCCACCAGCTCGGCCACGCGGCGCGAGTAACCCGCCAGCCACGGCAGCTTCAATTCCATCATGTCCGCGACGATGGACAGCGGCACGTGCCGCGCCAGCAGCGGATCGACGGCCGCGGGCGCCGGCGTGTCCAGTTCGTCCAGCCAGGCCGGGGCGTGATCGGCGAGCAGGCGCGCGAGCGCCGCCGGGTATTTGCGGTCGGCCATCCGCGCGATCATCCGCAACGCCTCGTCGAGGCCATGCGTGCGCGCGAGGATCTCGAGGTCGCCGGCCAGGCTCGTGTAGAAGACGACGGTCGGGATGGCCGATCCGCGCAGGCGTTCCGGCAAGCCATTGCCATCGTAATGTTCCCAGACATGGCGCAGCCCTGCCTCGACTTCCGCCGGCAGCCCCAGCAGGCCGGCGATGTCGCCCGACACTTCGCAATGGATGCGCGCCAGCGGCGTGACGCTTTGCACCGTCAGCGGATTGTCCGCGGGCAGCGTCTGCGTGAGCATGGCGTCGCGGCCGCCGACGTCGTCGCCGAGCAGGGTCGCGAAGCCGGAGGCGTTCGCCGTGCAGCCGGACCAGCGCAGCAGGGCGACGAGCCGCGCGTGGCAGCAGGCATCCGGCGTGGCGCCGTCCGCCTGCGCAAGGCGCGCCGCGAGCCGTGCCGCACGAATGGAACCATCGGTCGGCTGGCCCATGGACAGGTCGCCGACGAGGGCGAGGGCCTGGACGGCGTCTTCGACGGTGACGGTGTTGTCGATTTGCATCCCGGTACTGTAACGACGATGGCGCGCGGCGGCAAGGCGGGCCTGGTCTTCGGATAGGCGTCGGGGTCGGTCGATCGACCGATACCGCGGTTCCGTCGGTCTCTCTACACTGGCTTCCATCGACACCCCAACAACGAACCACCAAAAGGAGCCATCATGAAAGCATCGATCACCACCGTCCTCCGTAACGTCGCCGCTGCTGCCGCCATCGCCGCCGCCGGCACCGGTTTCGCACAAGCCGCCACCGCCGCCGAGCAGCCGTCCGTCGTCATCGTCCACGGCGCCTTCGCCGACGGTTCCGACTGGGCCAAGGTGATCCCGCTGCTGCAGGCCAAGGGCGTCAAGGTCACGGCCGTGCAGAACAGCCTGACCTCGCTGGCCGACGACGTCGCCGCCACCAAGCGCGCGATCGACAACCAGCCGGGCAAGGTCGTGCTGGTCGGCCACTCCTGGGGCGGCACCGTAATCACGGAAGCGGGCGCGGGCGACAAGGTCGCGAGCCTCGTCTACGTCGCGGCCTTCGCACCGGACGCCGGCCAGGCCACCGCCGACCTCGGCAAGGACCTGCCGCCCGCGCCGGGCATCACCAGGCTGACGGTCGACAAGGCCGGCTTTGCCAGCCTGTCGCCGGCCGTCCTGAAGGAAGACTTCGCCCAGGACGTGCCCGCCGCCCACGCCGCCGTGATGGCTGCCACGCAGGGCCCGATCGCCGTCAAGGCGTTCGGCGAGAAGACGACCGTCGCCGCGTGGAAAAACCACCCGAGCTGGTACATCGTCAGCAAGAACGACCGCATGATCCAGCCGGACCTGGAACGCCGTTTCGCGAAGGCCATCGGCGCGAAAACGACCGAACTGCCGACCAGCCACGTGCCGCAGCAGTCGCGTCCGGCGGATGTCGCCAAGGTGATCCTGGACGCGGTCGCCGCGAGCAAATAAGCGGTAACGCGGCCGCGCGGATCGTGTTTTACGTGATAATCGAGCTTTACGCTCGATTTTCACGTTTTATGCACATTCGCCTGATCGTCGGCCTCGGCAACCCCGGCCCGGAATATGAACAAACCCGTCACAACGCCGGCTTCTGGCTCGTCGACAACCTCGCCAACTCCTTGCCAGGCTGCCAGCTGCAGCGCGAATCGCGCTTCAACGCCATGGTCGCCAAGACATCGATCTCGGGCAAGGACGTCTGGCTGCTCGAGCCGCTGACCTTCATGAACCGCTCCGGCCAGTCGGTGGGCGGCCTGGCGCGCTTCTTCAAGATCGGACCGGAAGAGATCCTCGTCGTGCACGACGAACTCGACCTGCCGCCCGGCGCCGCCAAGCTCAAGCGCGGAGGTTCTTCGGGCGGCCACAACGGCCTGAAGGACATCACGGCGGCGCTCGGCACGCAGGATTACTGGCGCCTGCGCCTGGGCATCGGCCATCCGCGCACGCTGAACCTGCAACAGGCCGTCGCCGACTTCGTACTGCACCGCCCCCGCCGCGAAGAGCAGACCCTGATCGAGGAAGCCATCGACAAAAGCCTGCGCATCATTCCGATGGTGTGCGAAGGCAAGATGAGTGCTGCGACGATGCAGCTGCATACGGACTGATTTCGACGCTCAGATGAGCCCGCGCGCCAGCGCCTTCAGCGTTGCCGCGGGGCGCGAGCCCGATTCCAGCTTCTGGAAGATATTGTCGACGTGCATGCGGACGCTCGCTGGCGTGATGCGCATGGCGCGGGCCGCCTCCCGGCTCGTTTCGCCCTGGGTGATGTGGCGCAGCACTTCGAGTTCCCGGTCGGACAACAGGCGGTCGCGCACGGGCCGCGATTTCTCCGCACCGCGCGCCGCCGCGAGGACGGCTTCCACGGCCTGCCGGTCGAAACGTCCGGCCGCCGCCTGCGCCGTCATCAACGTGGACGCGGCCGCTTCGCCATGCGCCGGGCGCCACGGACGCGGCGAACACAGCGAGACGAACGCGGCGGCGGCGCCAAGCAGGCGTTCCTGCATGCCCAACGCTTCGCCCCGCGCCTTGCGGAAATAACCGGAGCCGTCGAGGCGCTCGTAGATGAAGGACGCGAGCGTGGCCTCGATCTGGATCGCCGGGATCTGCGTGCCCGCGCGTGCTGTCCAGAACGGCACCTTGCGCACCTGGTCCCAGTCATCCGCATCGAGCTTCCCCGGCCGCTCCCACACGACGTTCGGTATGGCCACCTTGCCGATGCCGTGCAGCAGCGCGGCCCGCACCAGCGGACTTTCTTCCAGTGCCATCATGCCGGCCAGCGACGCGCTGCGCCGCGCCAGCGCGGCCACGCGGCGCGAATACCCCGTGAGCCACGGCAGCTTCAGTTCAATGACGTCGGCCACGATGGACAGCGGCACGCGCCGGTCGTGACCGGGATAATTGGCCGCGCAGGACGGTTCTTCCAGCATGCCCAGCCAGTCCTGCGCATGCGGCGACAATCTCTGCACGAGCGTCGCCGGGTATTTCACGCCGGCGCGCTCGCCGATCAGGCGCAGGGCGCCGTCCGTGCCGTGCGCGGGCGCGAGCACTTCCAGGTCGCCGGCCAGGCGCACGTAGAACACGGCGCGCGGAATGTTCGGAGCGAACAGCACGTCCTGCATGTCGCCGCGGTGGTGACTGCCGAACAGGTGGCGCAGGCTGTTCTCGACGTCCCCCGGCAACCCGAGCAGCACGGCGATATCGCCCGCCACTTCGCACTGCATCTGCGCCAGCGGCATCACGTTGGCGAACGTGAGGCCAGCGTGCCCGGACAGCGTGCGCGTGACCATCGCATGGCGGCCCCGGACGTCGTCGCCCAGCAGGTGCGCGAACCCGGCCGCCGTCGCCGTGCTGCCCGACCAGCGCAGCAGGGCCACCAATCTCGTGCTCGTGCACGCATCGGCGCCATCGCCGTTTTCTTCCGCCAGCCGCGCGGCGAGGCGTGCCGTGCGGATGGAGTGATCCGGCGGCAGGCCCATGGACAGGTCGCCGACCATGGCGAGCACCTGCACGGCATCTTCGACGGTGATGGTTTCATCGGGTTGCATGGCACTAATGTAACGGCCATTGCCCTGGCGTACAAGGCGTGCGAACTGTCGTGTGCGCGTGTCCGGCCCAGACGTAAAAAAGCCCGCTCAAGCGGGCCTTCGGTGCAGCAGAGGCGGGATCGATCAGATCGCGCGGATATTGCTCGCTTTATCGCCCTTGGGGCTGGGCGCGCGTTCGAACGAAACGCGCTGGTTCTCGGTCAGGCTTTTGAAGCCTTCCGACTGGATGTCCTTGAAGTGCGCGAAAAGATCGTCGCCGCCTGCGTCAGGCGCGATGAAGCCGAAGCCCTTGGAGTCGTTGAACCATTTCACGGTGCCGGTTTGCGTAGCCATGTAGATACCTTTAGTAGATGTTGAGGGCGAAATGCCCGATGCACATCACGAACAAGAGAGGTGTAACCGAGGGGTATCAGACAGGAATGCCCGGACGGGCGAGACGGGAACGAAACCAACAATAACGACGACTTGACGAGGTGCCCGATGAAATATACAGGGGTTGTGCGGAATCGCCTAAGCATTTCGGATTTATTTTACGGGGTGCTCCGAATCACTATTCACATCGACATGCAATTGAAAATCAAACGTTATCATCCGGGCGACCGGAAAGCCGTGCTGGCGGCCTTTCGCTCCAACGTGCCGGATCACTTCCCGGCGTCGGAAGAGTCATGGCTGCGTTCCGCGCTGGACGACCCGGACGGTCCGCTGTTCGTCGCGGTGGAGGCGGGGGAGATCGTCGGCTTCGGCGGCTACGAATTGTCCGAGTTCTACGACCTCGGCACGCTCGTGTTCGGGCTCGTGCGGGCCGACCGCCACGGCACGGGCATCGGTCGCGTGCTGCTGGCCTATCGCCTGCTGCACATGGCTGGGCGTAAGCTGCGGCCCCGCTACGTGACGGTCGATACGCATCCGCACACGGCCGGCTTTTTCCGGCGCTGCGGCTTCGTCGAAATCGCCCGCTGGCCCGGCGGCTACCGTTCGGGCCGGGATCGCGTCGACCTGCGCTTCGATCTCACGGACGAGGCCGTGGCCAGGTTGCGTGCGCGCGGGTGGCGGGATGCGTTTGCGCGTGACGCTGCCGCCTGAACGTTCCGGGGCCGATTCATCCGTCGCGACGGTGACGCGACTGCGCAGGTCGCGCCGGATGCGTTCCAGTGCCGGCTGCATGGCGCGATTGTCCTCCGGCGTGCAGGTGGCGCGGCCGTGGCGGAATGTGAGGCGGCGTTTGACCAGTACGCCATCGCTTGCGCGTGCATAGCTCGCACGATAGAAGATGCCGCCCGTAATCACGCTGGCTGGCGCCGGCAGCGATGCGGCGCGCAGGCTTTGCGGCAGGCGCAGGCGGATCTCGTCTTCGACGTCGATGCCCGGACAGACGAAGTCGTGGTGCCGGTCGCGTTCCTGCGTCAGGCCTGCCACGGCGGCGTCCACGGCGCTCCAGGTACGATGGCTCGTTGCAAGTGTCCGGCCCGTGCGCAGGGCGCCGACATGCGCGTAGGCGACGTCGTCGGTGCCGGACAGCGTCAACGTGTCGTCGCCGCCGCTGCTTCGCTTCACATCGCGCAGGCTGGGTCTTGCGGCGTGCTCGCGCGCGGCCGCCGGAACGTCGCGCGTCATGGTGCGCAAGGGTTCCGCCAGCGCGCCGGACATGGTCCGGTCCACGTTGAAGGTGACGTGTCCATCCTGCGCGACGTCGACGGTGGCCGCCGCGCGGACCTTCTGCGGCTGCAGCACCGGCGTCATCGCGAACGTCCCGCTCCTGAGCAGCAGCACGGGCTTGCCCAGCAGGGCGGGCGGCAAATAGCCCGCCTGGAAGGATGCGGCCGCCGGGGCGACGAACAGGTCCAGCGCGGGCACGTACAGGATCACGTGGTCGAGGACGGCCAGCACGGGCACGTCCGGGAGTTTGTAGGCATTGTCGCCGTTGACGAGGGCCGGCATGCTGTCTATGCCGACGGCTGCCAGCATCGCCTGCAGCTGCGCGGCGTGGTCCTTGTCGGTGCCGTGGCGGACGTTGTTCCGCACCCAGTCCGACAGGACCAGCACGCGGGCGCGCGTGTCGGGCAGTTCGTCGGCCAGCCGGTGCGCCAGTGTCGCGATGGCGGGGGAGGGAAGTGGCTTGCCGGCCGCAACGCCGCGCAAGGCGGCGGCAAGCGCCGGGTAATCGGCAATGGTGGACACCACCAGCCGGTGGCCATCGTCGAGCACACTGACGGCACCGGCTTCGATGCGCCCGCCGCCACCGTTCACGTAGCGCCACTGGTAGCGCCGCCGTCCCGGTGGACTGTCGGCCGGTATCGCCACGAAGCCGACGGCATCCGCGTGCAGCGGCAGCGTTGACGGCATGTCGTAGATCACTGTGGTGTTCCGGTGGAAGTACAAAGGCATGACCGCCACGTCTTCGAAGTGGAAGGGCAATGGCGGTACGCGTCGGCGGATGACGTAGTGCACGACCAGCTGGTCGCCCATTGCCGCATCGGGGAACACGACTGTTCTTGTGTCCTGGAGATCCTGGATGGCGCTCGGCGGTACGGGAATGCGCTGACCACCGGGTTTCTGTGTATAGGCCTCCACCGAAACAAGGTCGTCCATTGACCTGCGGTAGCGGAGGGCGAACCGGCCCTGGTCCACCAGGGCGCGCGGCCCGGCGATGGTGCGGACGTCGTCCACGGTGAGCCGGTACGTGCCGTCGGGCTCGACAACGTAGTGCCGTACATGGCGCTCGACGACGGTGGAGGGATCGACGCCCGTGCCGGCACGCACATGGCCGAACGGCACCAGCAGCGTGACGATCATCAGCATTAGCAGGGCACAATATCTACTGGTCATGCTGGCTCCATGCATGGGGACCGGACCATGGTACGGAGGGCTCCCAGTTGACCCTTGAGCCTACGCAATCGTGCTCTTCCTGCGATAATTCCGCGATGAGCGCACTGACTTTCCACGCGGGCCCGCTGGCCCTGGCCCGAATCCGCACGCACGGCCTGCGCGCCGAAGACATCGCCGTCGTGCCCGCCGCGGCAGGCGGACCGAAGGGCCTCGTGTTCCGCGCCCTCGACCAGTGGGTGTTCGGCGAGTGGTTCCCGCGCGCGCCGCGCGAGCGCGTGCTGATCGGTTCGTCGATCGGCGCCTGGCGCATGGCGGCCGCGTGCCAGCGCAATCCGGTGCAAGCGTTCGCGCGCCTGGGCGAGCTCTACAGTGGCCAGCGCTATACGAGCACGAAGCCGTCGCAGGAACAGATCGACGCCGTCGTGCAGGGCCTGCTGAACGAATTCGTGCGCGGCCACGAGGACGACATCGTCAACCACCCTTACCATCGCCTGCACGTGCTGACGGTGCGCGGCAAGCGTGCCCTCGCGGCGCCCGGCCACCGTCACGCCGAGATGCGCGGATTCGCCGCGGCGGCGCTGCACAACCTGTTTTCGCGCGACAAGCTGGCGCACCTGCTGGACCGCGTCGTGCTCGGCGATCGCCGCGCGCACACGCCGTGGCTGCGCGACCGCTTCGACAGCTTCGCCACGCATTTCGCCGCGTTGACGCCTGAGAATCTCACATCCGGCCTGCTGGCCTCGGGCACCTTGCCCATGCTGATGAAGCCGGTACGCGACATCGCCGGCGCGCCGCCCGGCCACTACTGGGACGGCGGCATCATCGACTACAACCTCGCGCTGCCGTTCGCCCGCGTGGCGGAGCAGGCGCCCGGCGGCATCGTGCTGTATCCTCATTTCTCAGAACACATCGTGCCGGGCTGGCTGGACAAGGCGTTGCCGTGGCGCCGCGCCGCCCGTGGTCCGAATCGCGGCTGGCTCGACAACGTGCTGATCGTGGCGCCGAGCCATGAATTTTTGGCAAAAATGCCGCGTGGAAAAATCATCGACCGCAGCGATTTCAAGTTTTATGGACTGGATCACGATGCCCGCATCCGCGCGTGGCGCTTGGCGATGGACGAGGGGGAACAGCTGCGCGATGAGTTCGCCGCTTTCGTTAACAACCCGGATATTGCACGGATTCGTCCGCTTTAAGCGACGTAAACTGGCCAGTTCGCGGCCTGTTTGCGGTCTTTGCAGGCAAGCGGAGGTACAATACGGGGTTTCGTAAATTCGACCCCTGAAAGCTTCCCATGAGTCTCAAATGCGGCATCGTCGGCCTGCCCAACGTCGGCAAGTCCACCCTGTTCAACGCCCTGACCAAGGCCGGCATCCCGGCTGAAAACTACCCGTTCTGCACCATCGAGCCGAACGTCGGCGTCGTCGAGGTGCCGGATCCGCGCATCGACCAGCTGTCGGCCATCGTCAAGCCGGAGCGCGTCGTCAAGGCCATCGTCGAGTTCGTCGACATCGCGGGCCTCGTGGCCGGCGCGTCGAAGGGCGAGGGCCTGGGCAACCAGTTCCTGTCGCACATCCGCGAGACGGACGCCATCGTCAACGTCGTACGCTGCTTCGAAGACCCGAACGTCATCCACGTGGCCGGCAAGGTCAGCCCGATCGACGACATCGAAGTCATCCAGACCGAGCTGGCGCTGGCCGACATGGGTACCGCCGAGAAAGTCCTGCACCGCGAGCAGAAGAAGGCGCGCGCCGGCGACAAGGATGCGATCAAGCTGGTCGCGATCATCGAAAAGCTGCTGCCGCACCTGAACGAAGGCCAGCCCGTGCGCACGCTGGGCCTGGACGCCGACCAGCTGGAACTGATCAAGCCGATGTGCCTGATCACGGCGAAGCCGGCGATGTTCGTGGCCAATGTCTCCGAGAGCGGTTTCAGGGACAACCCGCTGCTGGACCAGCTGACCGAATTCGCCAACAAGCAGAACGCGCCGATCGTCGCGATCTCCGCCGCCATCGAATCGGAAATCGCCAACCTGGACGACGCCGACAAGCAGGAGTTCCTGGCCGACCTCGGCATGGAAGAACCGGGCCTCGACCGCCTGATCCGCGCCGCTTTCAAGCTGCTGGGCCTGCAGACGTATTTCACGGCCGGCGTGAAGGAAGTGCGCGCCTGGACCGTCCCGATCGGCGCCACCGCCCCGCAGGCGGCCGGCGTGATCCACACGGACTTCGAACGCGGTTTCATCCGCGCCCAGACCATTTCCTTCGACGACTACATCACCTACAAGGGTGAGGCGGGCGCCAAGGAAGCGGGCAAGATGCGCGCGGAAGGCAAGGAATACATCGTCAAGGATGGGGATGTGTTGAACTTCCTGTTCAACGTCTGAACAGAACCGGCGTACCAGGTTGAACGGGAAAGGACATCGGGCAGGCACATTGTCTGCCGCGATCGTATGGTTGAAGGCAGTCGGCATCCTGTTTGTCGTGCTGCATCACTTCAGCCGTAGCTTATGGTTGTTGACGGCGATGCAACCGCCGCCAATCAACCAGTGGCAGCTCTTCGACGCCTGGGTGCCTCTCCATGGCCGGGTGCCATATCAGCCCGTCTTTTCCTGGTTTTTCGACTGGTTTGCGCGCTGGGGCTATGTTGGCGTGCATATGTTCATGGCCGCCAGCGTCATCGGCCATGCCCTGGGGCTGGAGGGACGAGCATCCTCCTGGGCGAGGTTCATGTTTGCCAAGCTGCGGAAGATCTGGCTGCCTTCCGCCGTGTCGGTGTTGTTCTTTTCTCTGCTGAGCAGGCAGATCGGATGGAAGGCCATCCTGGCCAAACTGTTCTTTATTTCGTATTTGTTCCCCGACCATTTTTTTGCGATTAATTCGCCATTATGGTTCCTGGTGCTCGTGTTCCAGTATTACGCCTTGTTGCCCCTGCTTCGGCGCGTCGACCTGGGATCGCCCATGCTCTGGGTTGCCAGCATTGGTATGGCCTACACCTCACGCTGGTTGTTGGGAGCAGAGGAAATCGCCAGTGTGCACCCTTATCTGGCCCATGCATGCATCGTCACCTGGCTGCCCGCATTGCTGATCGGGATGGCGCTTGTCAGGCAGCGTGCCGGCCTGGCTGAGCCGGCGCCTCGTGAATTGTTTGTATTTGGCGGGCTTGCCGCGCTGTTGTTCGCTGTATTCATGGTCGGACAAGTCCTGCCCGTGATTTACCCTTTGGCCGACAGTGCTTTGACGCTGGCATTCGTGTTCCTTGCGCTGTCGTATCGCAGTGAGAAGGTGCCTAAAGCGATAGCTGCCGTCTCAGCGGCGAGCTTTTATATCTACCTGTATCACCGCCCCCTCGTCACCGCCGCGCTCGCGCGGAGTTTGCGCATCGCTGGAGATCGCCAGGATGAATGGACCTGGCTGGGTTTCGCGGGCCTCATCATGGTCTTCACGCTATTTGCAGGATTGTTCAACTGGCGCCAATGGAAGAGTCTTTCGTGATGCTCCGCCCTGTTACACGCTCGTTCATGCAAGTGCTTTGCGCGAGGCTGGACGAAGTGCTGACTGGAGTGTACCTGGCATTGCTTGTCGGCTTGGGCATATGGCGTGATGCACCGATTTTTGAGGACATTCACTCGAGCGGACTGGCGTGGCGAGCTCTGCAGTTCATGGGCATCGGCGTGCTCATGTCCGTACTCTTCTTTCGCGCTCGCCTGGTCGGCTTCCTGCGCGATTGGCTGCCATTCGTGCTGGCCTTGATGACTTATGAAGGGTTGAAGCACATGCATGCAACGGCGCTGACAACGGCGCTCGGCATTCATCCCATCGACGGTTTTTTGTCCGGGATGGATGAGACCCTGTTTGGCGGCAAAGCTTCCGACATTGCTGGTCGCATCATCGGCGGAAACCACGTTGTCCTCTCAGCATTGAAGCTGTTCTACGCGGGCTACTATTTCCTGCCGGGTTTCGTTTTGGGCTACCTTTACTTCTTCGCCGAGCGGGCGAAGTTCTTCCTGGTGCGCCGGGCTGTTGTCATTTGCCTGTATGGCGGCTACTTGATGTACGTGCTGTTGCCCGCGGCCGGACCGGAGTTCGATGTGGCACGATTGGGTCAGGCCCCGGCGGGGGTACTGTATGCCTACAGCTATGCGATGGCGCATCTTCGCTATCAGTTCGATTGTTTTCCAAGCCTGCACACGGCCTTGCCCTGGGCGCTGACGATGACGAGTTGGGCTTTCTTGCCCAAACTCATGCGGGTGGGGCTGGTGATCTGCGCTTGCGGCAGCACGGCTGCGGCGGTTGGTCTCGGTTTCCATTATGGGACCGACCTGATCGGTGGCTGTGCATGGGCCGTGATCGTTGTCTGGCTGACTCACTGGACGACGCAGAAGAGTTCCAGTCCGGCCGGGCGCAAGGCCGAATCGGCTACGGCGTCAATGGCAAGCGGGTCGAATTCCGATGAAGTGGTGCCGGGCACGGCAGTGCCAAGAGACTGAGAACCGCTCTCGAGCCCGACGTCCCGTAATCGGTGATGAACAGCGCATTTTCGCGAACGTGCCTCAGGATAAATTGCGCGCAACCGAAACAAAGACCTCGCTGCGCCCGGTCGAAACAACATGAAATCATTTTTCCTGCGCTGGTACGCCGCACCCGTGGAAGCCTGTGGTGCCTGCTGCTGGGCCTCCGCTCGAGTTTCCGCAACGACTTGTGGTGGCGTTGCGCATGCCTGTGTACCGTCGTACTCGTCTTCTGGGTCTGATTCTACTGGCATTTCGCCAAACAAATCTTCATCACGGTCGGGGCGATCTCGTTCATAGGGACGGGGCTTTGTTTTATCCGCTCGATCCCGAGCAGGCCGTTTTCAGCCAGTCGAGCTCCGCCGCCCGTAGCGTCACTTCAGCGGCGCGGCCATCGACAATGATGGCCACTGCGGTCTTGCTGTTGTTCGTGAACGCCAGCACGGGGCTGAAGGGTTCGCCAATCGCGGCATCGCGGACGTCGATAACGCCCAGTTGTACGGGGAACTCCCGTTCGCGTTGTCCGAGCGAGAGACTGCGTCGTGCGGTCAGTTCTGTCAGGTTATCGAGATGTCCATTCATGTCCGCTGACGCGCGGCACCGCTGCGTCGGCCTGCCATCCGCGAACGTGGACAGGACTTCGAATGGCGCGCCCGGAGCGGACCGCTGCGCGGTGGTCATACCTTCCGGCGTTGCATAGGCCAGCGACATCACGGCATCCGGAAGATAACTCGCCAGCGTGGCGCCTTCCTGGAGAGTCACGCGGGCAGGTGCCGACGCCCAACTCGCCAGCGCGGCGCCCACCGCCAGCCCCGCTGCGAACAGCCCCGCGCCGAAGATCAGCGAGCGAGAACGCATCAGAACACCTCCACGACGGTGCCGTGCGGCGTCCATTCGAACAATGTCCGCGCGTCCGCTTCGCACAGGCGTATGCAGCCGTGCGACCCGAACCATTCGGAGACCCTGCTGCGGAATGTCCGGACGACGGTCAGCGGCACCGCGCCATGGTACTGGTGCAGTGCTTTGCCGTCGGCGGTGAAAAACATGGCGTAGTTCATCTGCACATTGTAAGTGTGGCTGCGGTAAGTCTCATATTTGCGCCGGACCTTGAACTTGCCGCGATCGGTCGGGTGGTCCTTGTCGCCGCTGACACATTCAAACCGGTGGATGCGTTCGCCGCCATCGTACGCGTCCACCAACTGAGCCTTCAGGTCGACCTTGATGAGCTTACCCATCATGCGATCCTGTTCGTCGCCAAGTCCCAGCCACCGGCCGTGTTTCCCGAGCTACCGCCTGAAATCTTCTGCTGGGTGTATTTCCACTTGACCTTGGAGAACTTGAGGCCGAGCCGCCGAAGCTTGGCTCCACGTGCCCGATCAGCACGTTCTCGAGTTCGACCTCGAAGTACTTGATCGGCTCGCCGTTGCCATCGGCGCGCAGCATCTCGAGCTTCGCTTTCGGAATGGTCTTGCCGCACGCGCACGTCTGCGCAAGCGTCGGCGACGCCAGGTCGACGAGCTTGCTGATGCTGGGGGGGCTGACGGTGCTCGCCGTGCTAGTACCGATCCTGAATCTCCTGCTGCCCGCGGTGATGTGTACCAGTGTTCTGCACCTGGTCCGGCGCGGGCCGCGATGGAACTCGTCGCCAGCCCCCGTTGCCGTCAGCTCAGCCTCTCCGCCAGATCCTGCGCCAGTCCGCACATCGTGAGCGTCGGATTCCACGACCCCGAAGTCGGAAACAACCCGCCTCCAGTGACGTAGACATTCCTGACCCCATGCGGCCGATAATCGAGCCCGACGACGGACGTGGCCGGATCCTCCCCGATCCACAACGACGACGCCTCGTGCACGATGATCGGCAGCCGGATCTGCTGCTTGCCCGGCCGGCGCGCCTGCCAGAAGCCCTGTTCCGGCGCGCCGCCTTCGATCCAGTATTCAATCTCGGGCGTCGCGCCGCTGCCCCGGCTGGCCAGGGCGGCGATGGTCTGGTACGTCGCTTCGTCCAGCACGTCCCACAAATGCTGTTCGCGCGGGCCGGCCTGCAGTTGCACGGTGATGTTCGTCGTCGGGTCGGCGCCGCCGTTCGGGCGGATCCAGTTGTCGGGGTTGTTCTCGCCGACTTCGCCCAAGGTGGCGCACACGAACACGACGTAGTCTTCCGAACCGGCCAGCTGCGCCATCGACGCGACGGCCGCCGCGTCCGGGGCCTCGTAGGCGATGGTGGCGGCGTCGCGGGCCGGGTCGCTGGACGCGAAGGCGCTCACCTGCACGTGGTATTGCAGGCCTTGCTCGTCCTTGCCGTGCAGGTACTGCGCGCCCAGTTCCAGCGCGGCGAGATCCTTGAACGCCGACCGTTTTACGCGCGCGATCACGTGCGACATGAAGTGCCCCGTATAGCGCTTGCCGATGTTCGGCAACTGGTCGCCGAAGGAGTTCAGCAGCAGGGTCGCCGGTGGGATCGTCCCCATCGCCAGCACGATGCGCGCATTGCCCACGCTTAAGGGGCCGCGGCTCGTGTAGAGCGCGGTGACGGTACCCTGGCCGTCGTGCAGCAGGCGCTGGACGATGCACTGGTCGACGAGCGCCAGTTCCTGGCCGTGGCCCTGGTCCGCGAGGGCCTGCTGGCGCTGCTGCAGGCCGAGCAGGGTGCCGACCGTCGAGTACTTGTAGAACTTCACGCCCTGCCATTCACTGTGGCCGACGGCCATCGGTGCCGGGAACGCGCCTTCGGCCGACGGGACGAAGCGCTTGAAGTTCTCGTGCAGGTTGGTGTCGAGCTGGCGCTGCAGGCTGCCGTACACGCCATCGTCGATGCGGTCCGCCGTCGTCACGTGCAGGAAGGCGCGGGCGCCGTCCCAGAAGCCGGGTGTCTGCGTGACGTCGACGAGCGCCTGCGGCCAGTCCCGCATCAGGTCCGGTTCCGGGGCCGGGCACCAGGCGCTCCAGTAGGTCGAGCGGCCGCCCAGTACGGGGATGTAGCCGGCCTGGAAGAACTTCGAGCCGGTCGTGGCCATCGCCGTGCTGCGCGTCCACGGGTACGTCGTGCAGGGCGAGCCGGTGGCCTGGAAGGCCGCCGGCAGCATCTGGTAATGCACGGGCAGCCAGTAGCCGCCGCGCTCCAGCACGAGGATGCGCGCCTGCGGATTGCGCGCCAGCGCACGGTCGATGAACGCGACGGCAGTGGGGCCCGTGCCGATGACGATGAAGTCGTAGGAGGTAGCTTGCGCCTGCGCCCAGTCGGTCGTGAAGAAGGCGCTGGCCGCGATGCGGTCGGCGTCCGCCGTCTGCGGGCCCGGCACGGGATAACCCTCGTTGATCCCGGCCGGCATGGCACCCGCTTTCGTATAAAAGCGTTTGTAGTTGGCTGACATGCTGTCTCCTTATTTGGCGACCGGCTTGCCGCGCAGGTCGAGGCCGTTCAGCACGTGCGGTTTATGCGACGTGGCGCTGTACCACAGCGGCAGGGACTTGAAGGTCAGCACCATGTCGAAGTCCCCCGCGATGCTGCCGGCGTCCATCGGTACGTTGCCCTTGCGGTTCTGGAACCAGCGCAGCCAGTCCGGGGAGCCGGGCGGTGGCGACACGATGTACTGGTTGGCGGCGATCTGCGGCGGGTTCGACGTGGCGGGCAGCAGGAACGACGGCATGGTGTTCGTCTTGGGATTCCATTGCGCCGTGCTGTGGCAGCTCATGCACGAGGAGTTCTGGGCATTCTTGACCTGCTTCTGCGTGCCGCCGTCCTGGTACGCGATGTCGTTCATGGCGCCGTCGTTCGGGCCGGACAGGCGGTTGCCCCAGCCGAACGTGGCGCCGCCGTATGCCGGTGCGGCCGGATTGTTCCAGTTCTGCAGCAAAGGTGCGGCCGGATTGACCGTGCTGTTGGCCTGCGGGTCGTTACCCCATTGCGCGCCGAGCACCACCATCTGGTCCCAGATGCCGTTCGGGCCCGGCTTGACGCTCTTGTCGTAGACGAGCGTCGTGAAGACCCAGCCGGTGTCCGGCGCGGACTGGCTGTCCTTGACGATGATGTCGAACTGCATCAGGTACGTGTTCGTCACCTTGGGCAGTTTCGTGTCGCCGGACGTGGCGTTGGTCTTGATGTACAGCGGCCAGGCCTGGGTGCCGGTCATCACGGGCCATACGTCCGGGCCGGCCGTGATGAACGCGGCCTTGATGATCAGCGCGCCTTCCGCGAACTGGGTGCTCGTGGACGTGACGTTCGGCTTCATGCCGCCGCCCGCCGTCCAGACGTGGTTCAGCGTCTGGGCCGCGACCTTGTCGTAGTAGGTCAGCACATAGGTCGTGATCGGCTTCTTCAAACCGCTGGCGGCGAACAGCGAGGCGTCCAGCGGGTTGCTGCCGACGTACATGCCGTGGATCGCTTCGCGTCCGCCATAGCTGCCGTTGGCGCTGCCCAGCCACGGTTCGTTGTACCAGCCGCGCGCGGCCGCGTTCCAGTGGGCGTAGTCGAACAGCAGGGTCTGCATATCCTTGCCGACCGCAGCCTTCAATGCCTCGGCGTAGGCACTTGCGTTCTGGACCGTGATCCGGCCATTCTGGATGGCGTCGCGCCAGGGCATGGCCGGCGTCGCGGCCTTGGCGGGGTACGCGTGGCTGAGCTTGAACAACGGGCCGTTGTACTGGCTGGCCGGCGGCAGCGCGCCGTTGTTGTCCGCGTACGGTGTCGCGACCGGTGCGGCTGTCGCGGCCAGCGGGATCAGGCACAGGGCCAGGCTGAAGTATCCGGGTTTCATGCGATGCGTCCCCTTTCGTCGGTGGTTTGATTACTTTGGGAAACTAACGCGCCGGATATGTCGCAATGTTGAAGAAGCGCAAGGATTCCAATAATCAACACTGACGGTCGCCATTGCCATGCCGGCCGCATGCGGTTAAGTGCTGCGGGGCATGGCTATTTGCTCAAACGCAGCTGCAGACCCGTTTCCGTGTAGGTCGGGGTCGCGGTAAAGCCGTCGACGGCGATGGTCTCGAACTTCCCTTTCAGGCTCGTGGCAGTAATCACGGTCAGCGTGTCGCCAACGGCAGGCGTGTAGCCGTCCAGGAACTTGACCCGCAGCGTGCCGCCGGCGATCGTCGAGGTGCCGCCGACGTTGACGCGTCCCTGCTGGCCGGCACCCAGGCGCAGTTCGAACGTGGCACCGGCGAGCTGCGTGTAGTTGCCGCCCACGACCAGCGCAGCCGGCGCGTTGCTGACCACGGCACCGCCGCCGGCGACGTAGACATCGCCGTTGCCGAACGCCTTGGCCGACAGCGCCTCGAGCGTTCCCCCTTCGATCTGGGCGCCGCCGGTCCAGCTGTTCTGACCGCCCAGCTTCAGCGTGCCGGTTCCTTGCTTGACCAGCTTCCCGCTGCCGGCAATGTCGTTGCGCCACCGGTCGACTGCGTTGAAGCCGCCCTTGCTCGCATCCATGTTCACGATCACGTTACCGGTAAAGGCGGCATAGCCTTCGGCTGCGGCGAACAGATTCAGGCGGCCCCAACCTTCAGGATCGTCCAGAACCGGGTAACCGGAGGCAATCGCAGTGGTTTTCAGCACGACGCGGCGCTGCGCATCGGTCAGGTAAGGCAGCCGTGTCTCGAGCAGCACTTCGGCGCCCTTCGGCACCACGGCCGGAAGGATCGCGGCCCCGGTCTGCGGCAGGTTGTAGGTCATGCGCCGCACGTAGTTGGCACGGCTGGTGGCGTAGTCGGCGAAACGGTCGTTGGCGGCGGTGCCGGACACGGCGTAGGCCGCAAAGGTCGCCGGCGTGGTGCCGGTCAGCTTCATGAGGGTCGCATGGGCCTGGGTCACGGCAGCGGAGCGGACGGCGGCACCGGCGGCGATCAGGTTGGCGGCAGCCACGGCCTGCGCCTGTACCCGGCCACTGATGACATCCAGCGGCGAGTGCATGCCGGCGAGGATGCGGCTTTCGCCCAGTTCCAGGCCGCGGCCGACCAGTTCCTGGTAGCGCTCCGGCAGCACGTAGGCCATGCCGACGGCATTGCGGGTCGCTTCGGCCGCGTGGCCGCTGGTGAAACCGCCGTCGGTGCCCGGGGTCGTACTCTTGGCCGGCTCCAGTTGCGGCACGACCTTCACCGCGCTGCTCCAGCGGTAGGGACGCGCATATTTGTAGAAACGCTTGGCGGGCTCGGTCGAGCCATTGTTCCCCATCGAGTTGATCAGGTCGACGACCTTGCCGAAGTCGGCATTGGCGTCGCCGCCGACGCCGTTGTTGTTGCCGCCATCATCGTATTTGACGGTGGTGGCATCCAATGGAATATCGGTGATCGTGGTGGTCTGGCGCGTGGCCGTGCGCCAGGCACTGGTCAGCGGACCCATGCCTTCGGTCACGCTGTAGCCCTTGTTGCGGCGATCGTCCAGGTAAGCCTGCAGCGTCTGCCCGGCGGTGCGATTGGCGGTGGCTTTGACCACGTAGTCGATATTCGCGTTGTGAACGGCCGCGTTGACGATGGTGCCGCCATTGGTGCCGTCGTTGGGCAGGCCGGTCCAGGTCGAGCCGACCACGGCGGGGAAGCCATCCACGGCGGGCGCGGTGACGCCGGCGTCGACGATCTCGGTCAAGGGTTTCCAGATGTCGAGCATGCCGCCGAGGACGCGCACACCGGCGTTGGTCGCCAGGGTTGCATAACGGGCGTCGCCACGCTGGTTGGTGGCGGCCGTATCGACGAAAGCCGGCGCCGACGGTACCGGCGCCGTGTCGGGTGCGCCCTGGTCGGCGGGCGCGGCCGGAATGACGAGGATGGTGTCGGCATTGTCGTTGCGATCGGAGCCGCCGCAGGCTGTCAGCGCGAGCATGGTGCCGGCAGCGATGGCGAGAGGAAGACGGCGCAGTGGATTGGGGTGGTGCATGCGAAACCCTTCAATGTGTTGTCAAAGCGGAAAAATCGGTCGCATGATATGAGCGGCTGATGACGGCTTGATGACGGACGATTCTTGTAATTAGGGTGAAATATTTGTCAACTAACCTCCGGGGCATTCCTTTTGTGAACCCTGGAGAGTTGACGCATGAACCCGAATCCCGACCTGTCCCGCCGCCGCCTGCTTCGCCTGATGGGCGCCACCCCGATGCTGCCGCTGGGCGCCGGCGGCGTGGCCGCGTTGCTGGCCGGCTGCGGCGGCGGCAGCAGTCATGACAACGTCAGCGACACCCCGACGACCACCGCGCCGACGACGCCGGCCGTGACGCTCGCGAGCGTGTCGTTCGGGTCGATGACGGCGCCGACCCTGGCCGCCGCCGCCGCGATGGCGACGACGTCCGTCGGCTCGACGATGACCGTCAACTTCAGCGACAGCAGCAAGCTCGATTTCAAGCTGTCGTATCAACCGTTCTTCATCACGGGCGACATGGTCCCGAACGGCAGCGGCGGCACCATCCTCGCCGGCGGCTACTACGACATCAACAACAAGGCTATCATCGACTCGACGGTCGCCGGCAAGGAGCGCCAGTTCTTCTCCGACTCGCCGGACGGCACGTCGCTGCTGACGGTGCCGAACGCGAACGTGGCCGGCGTGAAGGGCAATACGGTGTTCGCCGTCGTGCAGTTCGAGTACACGACGTGGGCGCAGGACGGCAAGACGGACATGTACGGCAGGCTGCCGTCGCCGATCGCCGTGCTGACCCTCGACCAGGACAAGACCACCGGCAAGCTGACGCTCGTGAAGTACCACAACGTCGACACCTCCAGCGTGAACGGCCTGTGGATCACGTGCGGCGCCAGCCTGTCGCCGTGGGGCACGCACCTGTCGAGCGAGGAGTACGAGCCGAACGCCTACCTCGCCGCCACCGACGCGCAATTCAAGGCCTTCAGCAAGAACCTGTACGGCGACGAGACGAAGGCCAACCCGTACAACTACGGCCACCTGCCGGAAGTGACGGTCAACACGGACGGCACCGCGTCGATCAAGAAGCACTACTGCCTGGGCCGCATCTCGCACGAGCTGGTGCAGGTGATGCCGGACAACCGCACCGTGATCATGGGCGACGACGCCACCAACAGCGGCTACTTCGCGTTCGTGGCCGACAAGGAGAAAGACCTGTCCGCGGGCACGCTGTACGTGGCCAAGGTCGGCACGGGCTTCAGCCTGGACCCCGCCGGTGCCACCGCGCCGCTCACGTGGATCAAGCTGGGCTCCGCCACGAGCGCCGAGATCCGCTCGCTGGCCGCGTCGCTGAAACCGGCCGACATCATGGACGTCAAGACCACCGACCCGCTTGATGCCACCTACACGAAGGTCACCGCCAATGGCCGCGTCGAGTGGATCAGGGTGAAGGCCGGCATGGAAAAGGCGGCCGCGTTCCTGGAGACGCACCGCTACGCCGCCCTCGTCGGCGCATCGATGGGCTTCACGAAGATGGAAGGCACCACCGTCAACATCAAGGACAAGATCGCCTACTCGGCCCTGCAGAACTGCCAGAGCTCGATGGTCGCCGGTAACGCGCTGAATGTGCCGGGCAACGGTATCGCGATCCCGAAGGCGCTCAACGCGGGCGCCGTCATGATGCTGAACCTGAAGGGCGGCCAGAAGGACACGGCCGGCAACGCCATCGACAGCGAGTGGATGCCGGCGGATACGAAGGCGCTGCTGGTGGGCGAGGACATCGCCGCCGACGCCCTCGGCAACACGGCGAACCCGGACAAGGTGGGCAACCCGGACAACCTGAAGTTCTCGGAAAAGATGCGCACGCTTTTCATCGGCGAGGACAGCAGCCAGCACGTGAACAACTTCCTGTGGGCGTACAACGTCGACACGAAGCAGCTCTCGCGCCTGCTGTCGGTGCCGGCCGGCGGCGAGTCGACGGGCCTGCATGCCGTCGACGACGTCAATGGCTGGACCTACATCATGAGCAACTTCCAGCATCCGGGCGACTGGGGCGGCATCCACGCCAACGTCAAGGGCACGCTGGACCCGCTCATCAAGGCCAACTACAAGGACAAGTTCGGCGCGGCGGTCGGTTACCTGACCGGCGAACTGGCGCAGTTCAAGCTGGCCAAGGCGTGATGCACCGGGCTCAGAAGAGCCCGACGAACTCGCGCGCCGCCGAGTACGGATCCGGCGCCTGCACCACGCTGCTGATGGCGGCGACCATATCGGCCCCGCGCGAGACGAGGGGCCGCGCGTTCGCCGCCGTCATCCCGCCGATCACGACCACCGGCACGCACAGGCTGGCCTTGGCCTGCAGGACGATGTCCGGCGGCGTCGTCACGGCATACTTCTTCACGAGCGACGGGTAAAAACCGCCGAACGCGACATAGCTCGCGCCCGCGCCCTGCGCGCGGCGCGCCAGTTCCAGGTCGCCGTAGCACGACGCGCCCACGATCTTGTCCTGGCCGACCAGGCCGCGCACGGCCGCCACCGGCGCATCGAGGCCGCCCACGTGGATGCCGTCCGCATCGAGCTCCGTGCACAACGTCACATGGTCGTTGATGATCAGCGGCCGGCCGTTGCGGCGGCACAGCGCGAGCAGGGCAGAGGCCTGTTCGCGGGCCAGCTCCGGTCCCGCATCCTTGTGGCGGTACTGGATCAGCGCGGCGCCGGCGCGCAGCGCCTGCTCCGTCACCTCCAGCAGGCGGTCGGTGTCGTCCCAGTTCGGGGTCACCAGGTACAAACCTCGCATGTTCTCTCTCCTATGGATGGATGCGGCGCGGGATGCGCTGGCCCGGCGCGATGGCGTAGGCATGCGCGAGCGTCCGGTCGCAGTAGCGCTGGCCCAGTTCGAGGGCCTGCGCCATCGTGTCGCCCAGCGCCAGGCGCGCCGCGATGCTCGACGCGAGCGTGCAGCCGCTGCCGTGGAATTCGCCGCGCAGCCGCGGCCAGCGCCACTCGCGCGCGCCGGCGGCCGAGAGCCAGCGGTTGACGACGTCGACGCCGTCGGCATGTCCGCCCGTGACCAGCACGTGGGGGCAGGGCAGGTCGGCGCCCGTCGTGGAGATACCCAGCGCCGCCGCCTCCGGCAGGTTCGGTACGACGAGCGTCGCCAGGGCCAGCAGCGGCGCCAGCGCGGCCAGGGCGTCGCCGCGCGCCAGGCTGTCGCCGCGGCCGCTGGCCAGCACCGGATCGAGGACGACGGGCAGGCCGGGCCGGCGCACGCGCAGCATGCGGATGATGCCGGCGATGGCTTCCGCGTTTTCCCGGCTGCCCGGAATGCCGATCTTCACCGCGTGGATGGGCATCGTGTCGGCCAGCACCACGGCCTGGCGCAGCAGCAGGCCCGCATCGACGGGCACCACTTCGCGCACGGCGTTGTTGTCCTGGACCGTCAGCGCCGTCACGAGCGGCAGCGCGTGCGCACCCTGGGCCGAAATCGCTTCGATGTCGGCCTGGATGCCGGCGCCGCCCGACGGATCGAGGCCGGCGCACACGAGGACGCAGGGCCGCAGGGCCGCGTCCATCAGATCCGGCCCACCATCGGCGACGACGGCGACGCCGCGAACTTGCGCGGCATGCGGCCGGCCAGGTACGCTTCGCGGCCCGCTTCCACCGCGAGGCGCATCGCATTGGCCATGCGCACCGGATCCTTGGCGCCGGCGATGGCGCTGTTCATCAGGACGCCGTCGCAGCCCAGTTCCATCGCGATGGCCGCGTCGGACGCCGTGCCGACGCCCGCGTCGACGATCACGGGCACCTGCGCCTGCTCGATGATCAGCGACAGGTTCCACGGATTCAGGATGCCCATGCCGGAGCCGATCAGCGACGCGAGCGGCATGATCGCGGCGCAGCCGATGTCTTCCAGCATGCGGGCCTGGATCGGGTCGTCGCTGCAATAGACCATCACGTCGAAGCCGTCGCGCACCAGTTCGCGCGCGGCGACCAGCGTCTCCGGCATGTTCGGGAACAGCGTCTTCTCGTCGCCCAGCACTTCCAGCTTGACGAGCTTGTGGCCGTTCAGCAGTTCGCGCGCCAGCTGCAGCGTGTACACGGCGTCCTTCGCGTTGTAGCAGCCCGCCGTGTTGGGCAGGATCGTCCAGCGCGACGGCGGCACCACGTCGAGCAGGTTCGGCTCATTGGCGTGCTGGCCGATGTTTACGCGGCGGATCGCCACCGTGATGATGTCGGCGCCCGATGCTTCGGTCGCCGCGCGGGTCTGTTCCAGGTCGCGGTATTTGCCGCTGCCCACCAGCAGGCGCGAGTTGTATTCCTTGCCGGCGATGATCAACGGCCGGTCCGCAGAGGTTGCATTCGTCATGTTGTGCTCCGTATCGTTGAGATCAGCCGCCGCCGATGGCGCGCACCACGTCCACGCGGTCGCGCGCCTGCAGGGGCGTGTCGCGCCAGCGCTCGCGCGGCACGACCTGGCGGTTCACGGCCAGCGCGAGCTTCTGTCCCGCGAGGCCCAGCGATTCCACGAGGTCGTGCAGGCTGGCCTGCGCCGGCAGCGTGTGCGCGGCGCCGTTCAGTTCGATCTCGACCATCCTTTATTCCTTGTGATACAGCTCGGCGCCGCGCTTCATGAACTCGACGGCCTTCACCTGCATCCCCTGTTCCAGCGCCGCGTTCGCAGCAATGCCCTGGCCGGCCGCATAATCCCGTACCTCCTGCGTGATCTTCATCGAGCAGAAGTGAGGACCGCACATCGAGCAGAAGTGCGCCACCTTGGCGGAATCCTTGGGCAGGGTCTCGTCGTGGAAGGAACGCGCCTTGTCCGGGTCGAGGCCCAGGTTGAACTGGTCTTCCCAGCGGAATTCGAAACGGGCTTTCGACAGCGCGTTGTCGCGGATCTGCGCGCCCGGATGGCCCTTGGCCAGGTCGGCCGCGTGCGCAGCGATCTTGTACGTGATGATGCCGTCCTTGACGTCGTCCTTGTCGGGCAGGCCCAGGTGCTCCTTCGGCGTCACGTAGCACAGCATCGCCGTGCCGTACCAGCCGATGTTGGCGGCGCCGATGCCGGACGTGATGTGGTCGTAGCCCGGCGCGATATCGGTCGTCAGCGGCCCCAGCGTGTAGAACGGCGCCTCGTGGCACTGCTCCAGCTGCAGGTCCATGTTTTCCTTGATGAGCTGCAGCGGCACGTGGCCCGGGCCCTCGATCATCACCTGCACGTCGTGCTTCCACGCGACCTGCGTCAGCTCGCCGAGCGTCTTCAGTTCGGACAGCTGGGCTTCGTCGTTGGCGTCGTAGATCGAGCCGGGGCGCAGGCCGTCGCCCAGGCTGAACGCGACGTCGTATGCCTTCATGATGTCGCAGATCTCTTCGAAATGCGTGTACAGGAACGATTCCTTGTGGTGGGCGAGGCACCACTTGGCCATGATCGAGCCGCCGCGCGAGACGATGCCCGTCAGGCGGTTGGCCGTCATCGGCACGTAGGCGAGGCGCACGCCGGCGTGGATGGTGAAGTAGTCGACGCCTTGCTCCGCCTGCTCGATCAGCGTGTCGCGGTAGATTTCCCACGTCAGGTCCTCGGCCTTGCCGTGCACCTTTTCCAGCGCCTGGTACAGCGGCACCGTGCCGATGGGGACGGGGCTGTTCCGGATGATCCATTCGCGCGTCTCGTGGATATGCTTGCCGGTGGAGAGGTCCATCACGGTGTCGCCGCCCCAGCGCGTGGCCCACGTCATCTTCTCGACTTCCTCGCCGATCGACGACGTCACGGCCGAGTTGCCGATGTTCGCGTTGATCTTCACGAGGAAGTTGCGGCCGATGATCATCGGCTCCGATTCCGGGTGGTTGATGTTGTTCGGCAGGATGGCGCGGCCGCGCGCGATCTCGTCGCGGACGAATTCCGGGGTGATCTCGCGCGGGATGCTGGCGCCGAACGACTGGCCCGGATGCTGGCGGCCGATCATCTGCGCCATGCGCTTGCCCGTCGGGCCGGCGGAGTCCAGCGCCGCGAGGTATTCCTGGCGGCGCAGGTTTTCGCGGATGGCCACGTATTCCATCTCGGGCGTGACGATCCCCTGGCGGGCATAGTGCATCTGCGTGACATTGCGCCCAAGCACGGCACGGCGCGGCTTGCGCTGCAGGTTGAAACGCAGCTCGGCCAGCTTCGGGTCGTTCAGCCGTTCGACGCCGTAGTGCGACGATGGGCCGGCCAGTTCTTCGGTGTCGCCGCGCTCGCGGATCCAGTCGGCGCGCAGGGCGGGCAGGCCGGAGCGGATGTCGATGGCGGCGTCGGGATCCGTGTAAGGGCCGGACGTGTCGTAGACCCACACGGGCGGATTCGGCTCATGGCCGAACGACGCGGGCGTGTCGGACTGGGTGATTTCGCGCATCGGCACGCGGATGTCGGGGCGGCTGCCCGTCACGTAGACCTTGCGGGAATTGGGCAGCGGCGCGACAGCTGCTGCGTCGACCATGGCGCTGGCGGAGAGGAATTTCGGATCGGCGTTCAAGTGCACTCCTTGTTGGTCACTGAAGATCGGCGATCCAGCTGAAGGAGGTGCGGAGAATACGTGCAGCGAACGTGCGCGTTGACTCTGTAGCTTCCCTTCGCTGGCATTATCCAGATCAGGTTCGGAGGGTATTTCTCACCCACGCCGTTTGACGGCGCAGGACCCCTAGCATTGGTGTCGTTTCGTGCAGTCCACGAAACGACGGGACGGAGTGTACGCGGGTTTTATGCGCTTGGCAAACAGGAACCGCGGGGTGCGGAATGGTGCATACTATCGGCCTGTCTCCCCGATCCCACAGAACGAACCGATCCATGGCCCTGCTCACCCATCTGCTCCTGTACCCGATCAAATCCTGTGCCGGCATCGCCGTCCGGTCCGCCACCGTGCTCGAATCCGGCCTGTTCGCGCTGGGCGTGCACGACCGCGAATGGATGCTGGTGACGGAAGACGGCCAGTTCCTCACGCAGCGCGAGCATCCGCGCATGGCGCTGGTCCGGCCGCTGCCGGACGGCGACAGGCTGCGCGTCCATGCGCCCGGCATGGATCCGCTGGCGCTGCCGCTCGCGTGGGCCGAAGCCGAGCCGAAGCGCACGGTGAAGATCTGGGACGACACGGTGGAAGCCGCCGATTGCGGCGACGCCGCAGCGAACTGGTTCTCGGCCGCATTGAATACCCCGTGCCGGCTCGTGCGTTTCCACCGCGACGTCGTGCGCCCGACGAGCACCAAATGGACCAACGGCGTGGCAGCGCAGACGCGCTTCGCCGACGGTTACCCGCTGCTGCTGATCGGCCAGGCGTCGCTGGACGACCTCAACGCGCGCCTCGTCGCGGCCGGCCGCACGGCGTTGCAGATGGACCGCTTCCGCCCGAACCTCGTCGTCGACGGCATCGACGCCTGCGAAGAGGATTTTCTCGCGACGCTCACGATCGGCGACGTGGAGATCCGTCCCGTGAAGCCGTGCGCGCGCTGCCCGATCCCGTCCATCGACCAGGCGACGGGTGTCCCGGGACCGGACCCGCTCGACATCCTGCAGACCTACCGCGCCAACCCGCGCATGGAAGGCGCCGTGTGCCTGGGCATGAACTGCATCGTGACGGCGGGGGCCGGCCGCGAGCTGCATCTCGGGCAGGCACTGGAAACCGAGATCGCGTTCTAGCGTCCGCAGGACAGATGCCTTCAGCCTGCCTGACTGCAATGTAGGGATTTCCTGATATTTCATCCATCATATTATTGCTAAGATCTAGTTTTTTTAGCAAAACCACGGCTGGCTCGACACTGGCCCAATGAGAGGATGCATGAATGGAAATCGCGTTGCTTAAGCAAACAAGTATCGGCACGCGTCTCGCGTCCGGTTTTGGTCTCGTCGTGCTGCTGCTGGCCGCCGTGGCCATCCTCAGCGTGATGCGCCTGAAAGAAGGCGCCACGATCACCGACGAAATCGTGAACGATCGCCACGTGAAGGTGACGCTGGCGCTCGAGATCAAGAACGACGTCAATGCCGTCGCACGTCATCTGCGCAACGCCGTGTTGGCCCCGACGTCGGAAGACCGCAAGACGTTTATCGACAAGGTAAATGAAGCGGCAAACCATTCCGCCGAGCGGCTGCGCAAGCTCGACGCGATGATCAATAACACGGTCGCCAGGGATATCTTCACGCGAATGACGGCGGCACGCGCCGCCAATGTCGAGGTGCGGAGCCGGATCCAGAAGCTGATCGAAGCCGGTGAACGCAATCAGGCCGTCGATTTGCTGTTTGCCGAAGGGATCCCGAAACAGACCGCGTATTTCGCCGAGCTCGACAAGATGGCCAGCTTCCAGCGGGACGTGATGACCACCATCGGCAAGAATTCGATCGAACGGGCAGATTCCGGCGCCGCGTTCGTGAGCACCATGTCTGTCTGCGCCGTCCTGCTGGCGCTGGTCGTGGGTACCGTCATCACGCGCGGGCTGTTGAAAGAACTGGGGGGCGAGCCGGGATATGCTGCCGATATCGTGAAAAGCATCGCCGCACGCGACCTGACCGTGTCGGTCGACACGCGGCCGAACGACAGGCACAGCATGCTGGCCGCGGTGCGAGGCATGCGCGAAGACCTGGTCAACGCGGTCGCCGAGATCCGCACCGGCACCGAGACCATCGCGGCCGCGTCGCAACAGATCGCGTCCGGCAATGCCGACCTGTCCGCACGCACGGAAGAACAGGCCAGCTCGCTCGAGGAGACTGCGTCGTCGATGGAGGAACTGACTTCGACCGTCAAACAGAACGCCGACAACGCGCAGCAAGCCAACCAACTGGCGCTGGCCGCTTCCGACATCGCCCTCAAGGGCGGCGCGGTGGTCGCCGAAGTGGTGCATACAATGGGTGCCATCAACACCTCGGCCAAGCAGATCGCCGACATCATCGGGGTGATCGACAGTATCGCTTTCCAGACCAATATCCTCGCGCTGAATGCGGCGGTGGAGGCCGCGCGTGCCGGGGAGCAGGGCCGCGGCTTCGCCGTGGTGGCGTCGGAAGTGCGCAACCTGGCGCAGCGCAGCGCGACGGCGGCCAAGGAAATCAAGGCGTTGATCGACAACTCGGTCGGGGAAATCGAGACCGGCAGCAAATTGGTGGAGCAAGCCGGCGCCACGACCCGGGAGGTGGTGGAGGCCATCCAGCGCGTCACCAGCCTGATGGGCGAGATCAGTGCCGCCAGCCTGGAACAGACGGCCGGGATCGACCAGGTCAACCGCGCGATCTCGCAGATGGACCAGGTCACGCAGCAAAATGCGGCGCTGGTCGAGGAGGCCGCGGCTGCTTCCGAGTCACTCCAGGAGCAGGCGGAAAAGCTGGCGTTCGTCGTCGGCCAGTTCCAGCTTCCCGGGCAGCGCTCGACGCTGCCGGCCCTGACGGCCGCGGTGCCGGCGCACCCCGTATTCAATCTGGGGCGTGATCACCGGTCCAGCGTCGCCAGCATCTCGAACGGATAGATCCCCCGCCGGTGCCCATCGCTGAACGCGAGGTTCAGCGCATAGGCACCCACGGGTTCGATGGCGGCCAGGCGCACGTCCGCGTGTGCCTGGATGTCGATCCCGGCCCGCCGCTGCGCGCGGCACTCGGAGCATGGGCACACGGCGCGCAGCCGCGCGTGCGTGACGCGTGCGCTGCGGCCGTCTGCCCAGTGCAGCGCCAGCACGCCTTGCGCGGCGTGGTTCTCGATGGTCTCCGGCAGCGCCGTCATGCTTGCGCCCCGATCTGCTGGAGCGCGAGGCGCACGGACTTGCGCACTTCCGGATCGGGGTCGCTCTCCGCCGCGCGCAGCGCAAGCAGGGCGGCCGGCGAACCGATCTCGCCCAGCGCCAGCGCCGCTTCCTTGCGCAGATTGCTGATCGTGTGCGAGAGCGCGGCGGTCAATCCGGGCAGCGCATCCAGGTTGCGCAAGCGGCCCAGACTGCGGGCGGCGCGCAGGCGCACCTGCCAGTAGGCGTCGTCCAGCGCGGCGATGAGTGCCGGCGCTGCGTCGCGCAGGCGCAGCTTGCCGAGCGTCGTCGCCGCTTCCTCGCGCACTTGCCAGGCCTGGTCGGACAATGCCGCCAGCAGGGCGGCCAGCACGGTGGGCGTCTCCTCGGCAAAGCCCAGCGCACCCGCCGCGGCGCGCCGCACTTCCGGCACCGGGTCCTGGATTGCCAGCCGCGTCAGCGCGTCGACCCCATCGAGGCGTTTCAGGTAACCCAGCACGGTCACGGCTTCGCGCCGCACGAGCGGGTCGGCGTCGCCGAGCGCCGCCAGCGCGGGCGCAAAACTGTCCGCCACGCGCAGCTCGCGCACGCCGCGCAGCGCGGCCGCACGCACGAAGGCGTCGCTCGCTCCGATATAAGGCAGCAGTTCCTGTGCCGATTCCGGCAGCTTCAGTTCGGAGAGGCTCTGGGCCGCCGCGGCGCGCACGTCGGCATCCTCGTCCGACAGCAGGCGCGCAAGGCCGCGCACGGTTGCCGGCGACTCGAAGGCTTCCAGCGCCCGCGCCGCTTCCGTGCGCACGACGGCGGCATCGTCGCCGAGCGTGGCCAGCAGCAGCGGCACGTGGGCATCGCCGTCCAGGTCGGCCAGGTCCATCAAGGCGATGCGGCGCACGGTCGCATCGTCATCCTGCAGGCGTTCGGCCAATTCGGCGAGTTCGGGGGCGTCGTAAATATCGGAAGTCACGGTATATCCTTGCATGCAGGGTTCAGAGAGGGCCCAGGGGGCTCAGGCGCGCGAGCGGCGTGATGCTGGCCTGCGGGTGCAGCAGGTCCAGGCAGTGGCGCTTCAGGCGCGTGAAGTGGTTCGAGGTCATGACGTCCGGATGGCGCGGGCGTTCGAAGTCGAGGCGGATCTCGTCGATGATGCGGCCCGGCCGCGGGCTCATCACGAGGATGCGGTCCGCCAGGAACAGCGCCTCGTCGATGTCGTGCGTGATGAAGATGATGGTCGTGTTCACGCGCGCCCACACGTCCAGCAGCAGTTCCTGCATTTTCAGGCGCGTCTGCGCGTCGAGGGCGCCGAACGGTTCGTCCATCAGCATCACGCGCGGATGGTTGATCAACACGCGGGCGATCTCCACGCGCTGCTGCATGCCGCCCGACAGCTGGATCGGATAGCGGTCCTCGAAGCCGGCGAGGCCCACGAGGCCCAGCAGCTCGCGCGCCCGTTCGCGCCGTTCGCGCCGGCCCACGCCCTGCATCTTGAGGCCGAAGGCCACGTTGTCGAGCACCTTCTTCCACGGGAACAGCGTGTGTTGCTGGAAGACGAGGCCGCGGTCCGGATGCGGTCCGGCGACCGGCGCGCCGTCGACGTGGATGCTGCCGCGGCTCGGCGTCCAGTGGCCGGCGAGGGCGCCCAGCAACGTGGACTTGCCGCAGCCGGAAGGACCGAGCACGCAGACGAATTCGCCCGGGGCGATGGACAGCGACACGTCCTGCACGGCGTCGAATGCCTGCGCTCCCTCGCCGAGGCGGATGCCAAGGCTGTCGATCTCGATGGCGCCGCCTTGCGCGAGCTGCGCGCGTTCGAAGCTGGTCGTCTGATTCATCGTTTTTTCCTCTGCATGTGGTACCAGGGCATGGCGAGATCGCCGATCTTCTTCACGAGCGCGCTGCTGCCCATGCCGATGACGCCGATGAACAGCATGCCGACGACGATGTCCGGGTAGTTCTGGATCGTGTACGCGGCCCACGTGTAGTAGCCGATGCCGAACTGGCCGGAGATCATCTCCGCCGTCACGAGGCAGAACCACGCCGTGCCCATGCCGATCGCCAGGCCCGTGACGATGTTCGGCGCGGCCGCCGGCAGGATCACTTCCGAGAAGATGGTCCAGCGCCCGGCACCGAGGCTGCGCGACGAGGCGACGAGGCGCGGGTCGGCGCCTTCCACGCCGTGGACCGTGCTCAGCAGGATCGGGAACAGTGCGCCGATGAACGTGATGAACACCATCGACAGTTCCGACGACGGGAACATCAGGATCGCCAGCGGGATCCACGCGACGGCCGGGATCGGGCGCAGCATTTCCAGCGGCGGCAGCAGCACGTCTTCCAGCAGCCGCGAACGGCCGATGAACAGACCGAGCCCGATGCCGGCGATGCCCGCCGCCACGAAGCCGGCGAACACGCGCCACACGCTGGCCTTCAGGTGCAGCGCCAGCTTCGGCGATTCGACCAGCGTCGTGGCGGCATCCAGCACGTCCTGCGGCGACGGCACGTTCTGGAACGTGACCAGGCCGAGGTCGAGGTGGTGCATGGAAGCCCACTGCCAGGCCGCCACGCAGGCGACGAGCGACAGCGCGCGCAGCAGCAGGCGGCCCGCGCGGCGCAGCAGGGCCGGGTCGATGAGGCGGGTGGCGGTGGCGTCCATGGTCAGATCGGCTTGCCCGCTTTGAGCGTATCGAAATCGACGACTTTGCCCTTCACTTTCGCCGCCTGCGTCTGCGCATCCGCCTTCAGCAGGTAAGCGCTGACGTCCTTGCCGTCGGCCGCGACGACGAACCACGCGTCGCCGGCCAGCAGCTTCAGGCCCGAGCCCTGGTCGTGGGCGTACACGGTGCGCACCTTCTTGCCTGCCTGTTCCAGCTTGCGCAGTTCGGCGATGGCGGTGGTGGCGCTCGCGTAGTGGCGCACGAGCGGTTCGCCCTGCACCCAGATCTGCGTGAGGTGGCGGAAGTCGGTGATCGCCTTGCCGGTGACTGCGTCCTTGGCTTTCAACGGCAGCTTCTCGTAGTTCTTCAGCTGCTTGTCGTAGTCCAGGCCCGCCTGCCTGAAGGCGGTGCGAATAAAGGTATCGTCAATGAAGCTGTTCACGTCGATGTCGGAATCCGTGCGCTTCAGGAGGCGCAGGGTCTCGATCGACGTTTTCACCGCTTGCCGGTATTCCGGCTTCCACGTGAAGTCGCGCGTCTGCAGGCCCACGGGGCCGTGGAACAGGTAGTTCACTTCCGCTTCGATGCCGGTGACTTTCGCGATCAGCTCACTGTATTTTTCCGGCTCGGCCGCGATCAGGCGGTCCGCCTCGATGGCGGCGCGCAGGTAGGCGACGACGATTTCCGGATACTTCTTCGCATATGCCGCGTCGACGAGGGTGCCGTGCATCGTCGGCGCCTGGGCTTGCGAACCGTCGTAGATCTTGCGGGCGAAGCCGCGGTGCGGGAACAGCTCCGCGAACGGCACGAAGTCGGCGTGCGCGTCGACCTTGTTGCTCTGCAGGGCCGAGCCGGCGACTTCCGGCGCCTGCGTCGTGATGTTCACGTCCTTCTCGGGATCCCAGCCTTGCGCCTTCACGGCGCGCAGCAGCATGCCGTGAGCGGTGGACGCGAACGGCACGGAGATCGTCTTGCCCCTCAATTCCGCCAGCGATTGCACGGGCGAGTTCTTCGGCACGACGATGCCGTTGCCGGAACCGAGCGTGCTGCCCGACAGGACGGTGATGAAGATGCTCTTCTTGCCCGCCTTGGCATGCGCCGCGCCGTTGAAGGAGCCGGGGAAGTCGGCCATCGAGCCGAGATCCAGCTTGCCGGCAACCATCTCGTTCGTCAGCGGCGCGCCCGACGTGAAATTCTTCCACTCGATGTCGTACTTGACGTCCTTGTACTTGCCGTCGTGCGGCAGGTATTTTTCCAGCAGGTGCAGCTCGCGGATCAGGAGGCCGCCGGTGGCGCAGTTGATGGTCGTGTCCTGCGTGCCGATGGCGACGCGGATGGTCTCGGCCGCGTTGGCGGAGCCGAAGGCGAGCAGCAGGGACAGGGCGAGGAATTTCATTATTGTTCTCCGTTTGATGGTTCAGCGCAGCAGTTATCGAAGCAAATAAGGGATGTCGACGTGCACGGCACCGGTGGGGCAGTCCTTCTCGCACGGCATGCAGTACCAGCATTCGTCGAACTTCATGTAGGCCTTGCCCTTGACCATGTCGATGGCCAGCACGTCGAGGGGGCACACGTCCACGCACACGGTGCAGCCCTTGTGTGCGATGCATTTGTCGTCGTCGACGGTGACGGGGACGCTGGTGATGTTGATGGTGGTCGGCATGAGGTTCTCCTGGTCAGGCCGCGAGGGCTTCGGTCTTGTGCACGCGCAGGCGGCGGTAGGCGTCCTTCTCGTTGTCGTCGAGCGGAACGATGTACGGGGCGATCGGGCGCTTGAAGCAGGTCATCGCGCCATCCTGCTTCTTGAGCTGCACGTGCACGAACCAGTCGGCATCGTTGCGCTGCGGGTAATCGACGCGGTTGTGATACAGGCCCCAGCGGCTCTCCGTGCGGTAGAGCGAGGCGCGCGCGGCCATCTCGGCGCAGTCGCGGATCGCGTGGATCTCCATCGCGCGCATCAACTCGTGCGGGTTCCTCGCCTGCAGGCGATCGAGGTCGGCGCGGATCATCTCGAAGCGCTGCAGGCCGATCTCCATCTTGCGCGTCACCTTCGGCGGCTGCAGGTAGTCGTTGACCATGCGGCGCAGCTTGTACTCGACCTGGTTCGGCGGCAGCCCGTCCTCGCGCGCCAGCGGCGCCCACACGCGGGCGCGCTCGCGTTCGACCTGGGCCTCGTCGATGGCGGGCAGCTCGTGCGCCGCGCAGTAGGCGGCCGCGCTCTCGCCGGCCAGCCGGCCGTAGACGAAGGCGCCCAGCATGTAGTTATGGGGTACGCAGGCGAGGTCGCCGGCCGCGTGCAGTCCGGGCACCGTCGTGCGCGCATGCTCGTCGACCCACACGCCGGACGCGGAGTGGCCGCTGCACAGGCCGATCTCGGAGATGTGCATCTCGACCATCTGCTCGCGGTAGTCCGTGCCGCGCCCTTCGTGGAAGCGGCCGCGGCTCGGCCGCTCGTTCGTGTGCAGGATCGTCTCGATGGCCTGGATGGTTTCCTCGGCCAGGTGGTTCATCTTGAGGAAGACCGGGCCGTTGCCGCCCTGGAGTTCGTCGTGGAACTCCTGCATCATCTGGCCGCTCCAGTAATCGCATTCGATGAAGCGCTCGCCCTTGGCGTTCGTCGTGTGGCCGCCGAACGGGCCCGTCACGTACGCGCAGGCGGGGCCGTTGTAATCCTTGATCAGCGGGTTGATCTGGAAGCATTCGATGCCGGACAGCTCTGCGCCGGCATGGTAGGCCATGCTGTAGCCGTCGCCCGCATTGGTCGCGTTTTCGTAAGTGCCGAACAGGTAGCCGGAGGCGGGCAGGCCGAGGCGGCCGGCGGCGCCCGTCGCGAGCACGACGGACTTCGCGCGGATCACGTGGAAGTCGCCCGTGCGGCAATCGAAAGCCATCGCGCCGGCGATTTTGCTAGCACCTGAGCCGTCTTCCGCCGTGAGCAGCCGCGTGGCGACGAGGCGGTTGGTGATCTCGACGCGCGCCCGTTTCAGGCGGCGGTACAGCACCTTCTTGATGTCGTGGCCTTCTGGCATCGGCAGCACGTAGGTGCCCATGTGGTGGACCTTGCGCATCGCGTAGTCGCCCGTCTCGTCCTTCTCGAACTTCACGCCCCAGCTGTCCAGTTCCTCGATCATCGCGTAGCTGTTCTGCGCATACGCCATCACGGTGGCCTGGTTGACGATGCCGTCGTTGGCGATCGTGATCTCCTTGACGTACTGTTCCGGTGTCGCGAAGCCCGGCACGACGGCGTTGTTGAGGCCATCCATGCCCATGGAGATGGCGCCGCTGCGCTTGACGTTGGCCTTTTCCAGCAGCAGCACGCGCAGCTGCGGGTTCGCTTCCTTGGCTTTGACGGCCGCCATCGGGCCGGCCGTGCCGCCGCCGATCACGAGCACGTCGACGGTTTGAATATGCGTTTCCATATCGGGTTCCAGTGAAATAAAGTGTCAGGGATGGCGCGGCAGGCGCAGGGCGTACTGGAAGGCTTCGCCGCGGACGTACAGGTATTCGAAGTCGAGCGGCACGCCGTCCGCCGTCCACGTCAGGCGCTCGATGCGCAGCAGGGCGGCGCCCGGTTCCACGCGCAGGGCTTGTGCCAGTGCTGTATCTGCATTGATCGCACCGATCCGGATGTCGGCGTGGCCCAGCGCGATGCCGTAGTCGGTTTCCAGGATGAGGAAGATGTCGCGTCCAGCGAGGTTTTCGCCGCGCAGGCGCTCGCCGATCGCGGGCGGCAGGTACGTGATCTCGAACGACACCGGCTCGCGGTCGAGCCAGCGCACGCGGTGGATCTCCGTCACGGGCGCGCCCGGCGCCACGCGCAGCCGCGCCGCAACCGGCGGCGACGCCTCGACCAGCGCGTGCTTCACGACGCGGTTGACGATCCGGTGGCCCTTGCGCGACATCGCTTCGCCGAACCCTTCCAGCCGCGCCAGTTCCTGGCTCGGCGGGTTCTGCGCGACGTACGTGCCCTTGCCGGGCACCTTGACGATCACGCCTTCCTTCTGCAGGTCGCCCAGCGCCTGGCGCACGGTGATGCGGCTGACTTTGAAAAGGGTGCCGATCTCGCTTTCCGACGGCAGGCGCGTTTGCGGGGCGTAGGTGCCGTCGGCGATGCGTTCGCGCAGCCGTTCACGGACTTGCGAGTACAGCGGGATGGCGGATGGTTCGATGGCGAGAAAGGTGGCGTGGGTCATGGTCTGGTATGTCCTGTCATGACAAGTCATGATTGGCAGGATGGTATCGACGGGCGGAGTCCCCGGGAACGAATGGTTTCGCGCTTATAAAGTTGAAAACCGCCTGAGTCGGCGGGCGTATATCGATATGCGGCGGATGCGCTAGACTGCGCGGATGCATTCCCTGATCGTCTTGCTCCATGGGGTAGGCCAGACCCCTGCCGACATGGCACCGCTGGCCGACCTGATCGCCGCACACGACCCGCAAGCGCGCGTCGCCGCGCCGCCGGCCGTTCACCCCTGCGACCGCGGCGGCACGGGTTTCCAGTGGATGTCCGTGGCGGGCATCACCGAAGAGAACCGTCCGGGCCGCATCCGCGCCGCGCTGCCGGCATTCGTCGCGACCATCGAGGCGCTGCAGCGCGCGCACGGCGTGGGCGCGGATGACACGGTGCTGGCGGGCTTTTCGCAGGGCGCGATCATGGCGCTGGCCGCATGCCGGGACCGCTATCTCGCGCGCCACGTCGTCGCCATCGCGGGGCGCTGCGCGCCGCTGCCGGACGCCTGGGAGCGGCGCACGGCCGTCACCCTCGTGCACGGCCGCATGGACCGGACGGTGCCCGTGCAGCACAGCGAACGCATGTTCGAACGCCTCGCCGCGCTCGGGGCCGACGTGCGGCTGGACGTCGTCCCGCGCGCCGTGCACCTGCTGGTGTCGCCGCTGCTGGAACGGGCCTGGGAGGCGGTCCGCGCAACATCGCGATAATATCTTGACAATATTGTTGGCCTTACCTCATCATTTTCGTTTTCAAGCCGCGCAAGTTCGCGTAAATTAGGGTTTCTTGCTGAAGGGGAACCACAGATGCACGAGCGCGGCGCCAGTGTGCGCGAACTCATCGCCGAGAACGAGGCCTTGCGCCGCCAGTTGGCCAGCCTGATGGACCAGGCCGAGGGCAACCACGCCATCATGATGCGGCACCAGGCGTTCGACCTGGAGATCGTCGGCGCGAGCACGTTCCAGGAACTGGTCGGCACGATCTTCCGCCTGCTGCCCGTGGTGTCCGACCTCGACGCCGTCACCCTGTCGCTCGTCGACACGGATGCCGACATCTACACCGTCATGCACAAGCTGGGCGTGGATTTCGAGGCGTTTCCCAACCTGCTGTTCCACGACAACGTCGATGGCCTCGGCTATGACCTGACCGCCGGCCGCACGCCGAAACCGCGGCTGATACGGTTCGACGCGGCCACGCAACGCCACGCCTTTCCCCATCCGCCCGCGGGTCTCGCCAGCGTCGCCATGGTGCCGCTGCTGCGGAATAAACGGCTGATCGGCAGCCTGAACCTGGGCAGCCGCGACCCGGGCCGCTTCACGCCGCTGCTGGGGACGGACTTTGTCGAGCACATGGGGTCGATCATCGCGATCTGCCTGGAGAACGTGATCAGCAACGAGATGCTGAAGTACATCGGCCTCACCGATGCGCTGACGGGCGTCTACAACCGCCGCTACATGGATCGCCGCCTCGTCGAAGAGATTTCGCGCGCGCGGCGCCAGGCCTACCGGCTGTCGTGCATGTACATCGACATCGATTATTTCAAGCAGGTCAACGACACGTACGGTCACCTGGCCGGCGACGACGTGCTGCGCGAAGTCGCGGCGCGCATCAAGGCCGAACTGCGCATGACGGATGCGCTGGGCCGCTTCGGCGGCGAGGAATTCGTCGTGCTGCTGATCGATGCGGACCTGGGCAGCGCCAGCATGGTCGCCCAGCGCATCCGCGCCAGCGTGGCGGAGAAGCCGTTCGTGATGCCGGAAGGGCAGATGCTGGCGGTGTCGGTGTCGATCGGCGTGGCGACCCTCGACGATTTCGAGCGCGACCACGCGATCGAGGGCGTGGCGCAGCAGCTCGTCGCGCAGGCCGACCAGGCGCTGTATCAAGCCAAGGAAGGTGGACGCAACCGCGTCGTCGCCCGGACTTGATACGCCAGCCGATGAGGGGCAGGCACAAGCCACGTTCCTGCTGACTCAGGACTTGCCGTCGATGCTGGCGGCGGCGCTGGCGCGGGCCAGGCTCGACCGCGCGCCGGCCACCGCGCGCAGGCGTTCGTCAAGGTAGGTGCTCACCCGGGGATGCTGGCTGATGGCGACGTTGAAGCGGATGTGCTGGTCGGGCGTGTCGTTGGCCGAGAACGCGGCGCCGCGCATCATCACGATCTTGTTGCGGTAGGCATCCTGCACCAGCAAGTCCACGTCCAGCCCTTCGGGCATGGTGCCCCACAAGAAAATGCCTGCGTCGCCGGGCTGCTCGAACCGCACGCCGGCCGCGCTCAGTTGCCGGGTGCTGGCGTTGCGTGCCATCATGATCTTGCGTTGCAGCCGCTCCAGGTGCTTGCGCAGGTTGCCGGCCTTGAGCACTTCCAGCAAAACGTATTCGTTCAACGCCGGTAATGTCATGATGGCGTGGATCTTGGTTCGCATTAACAGCTTCAGCAGGGCGGGCGCCGCCGCCAGGTAGCCCATGCGCAGGGCCGGGCTCAGTGCCTTGCACAGGCTGGAGTAGTAGATCACACCATCCAGCCCGGACAGCGATGCCAGCCGCGTGCTGTGGCCATGCTGGAAATGGCCGTGCACGTCGTCTTCGGCGATCAGGAAGCCGTACTGCTGCGCCATGACCAGCACCTTGTGCAGATTGGTGGCGCTGCTGCTCCACCCGGTGGGATTGTGCAAAGCCGTTTGCACGAACAGCAGGCGCGGACGGTGGGCGCGGCAGGCAGCTTCCAGCTCGTCGAGGTCGAGGCCATCGGGGCGGCGCTTGATGGGCACCAGGCGTACGCCGTCCTGGCGCAGCCTGCCGAACATCAGGAAGTATCCCGGATCCTCGACCAGCACCGTATCGCCTGGCTGTAGAAACGTGCGGCAGATCAGGTCGATTGCATGGGTGCCGCCGAAGGTGGTGAGGATGTGGCTGGCGTCCGCAGCGATGCCGATGCCGCGCAACAGCAACGCGATCTGCTCGCGCAGTTCGGCCAGCCCTTGCGGCGGACAGCGCGAGGCCATGCCGGCCGCGCTGCGCGCCAGGCCGCGTTGCACGGCGGCCGCCGGCAGCGCGTCCTGCAGCCAGGTGGGCGGCAAGGCGCCGCTGCTGGCCAGCAGCACGCCCGGCCGCTGGTCGTTGGCCTGCTGGATCAGCCAAACCGGCTCCTGCTCCTGGCCCGCCTCCAGCGCAACCTCGTCGGGAATGGCGCGGCCGCTGTCAGCCGGTGCGCGGACGAAGAAGCCCGCCGTGCCGTGCGTATCGATGACGCCTGCGGCCACCAGCCTGTCGTAAGCCACCACCACGGTGTTGGTGCTGACCGAGAGCTGCGCGGCGAGCTGGCGGATCGACGGCAGCCTGGTCCCGCCAGGCAGGATGCGTTGCGCGATCTGCTGGCGCAATGCGGCCTCGATCTGCTTGGACAGGGCGACGGGTGAGGAGCGGTCGATAGGGAACATCGTCGAAGTCTAGCGTAAACACACCACGGCGAGGACCACCAGGATGGTCCCCATCGCCAGGTTGAATATGCGCTGGCTGCTGGACGCCTTCAGCACGCTGCGGATCGAGACGCCGAACAGCGCCCACATGACGCTGCACGGCATGCCCACCATGGTGCCGATCATGGACACCAGCAGCGCGCTGGCGAGCATGTTGCTCTGCGAAGGCATGAAGACCGATGCAATGGTGATCGCCTTGAGCCAGCTCTTGGGGTTCAGTGCCTGGAACAGCGCCGCCTGCGTAAAGGACACGGGCTTCGGTGCGCCGGTTCCCGCCACCGAGGCGCCGGCAAGTTTCCAGGCGAGGAACATCAGGTACAGCGCACCCGCGATCCGCAGTACCTGCTGCGCCATCGGGTACGCGACGAACACGCTGCCCAGCCCCGCGCACACGAGCATGGTCTGCACAAAGATACCGGCCTGGATGCCGAGGATGACCGGCAGCGCGCCGCGATAGCCGAAACTGGCGCCGGTGGTGGCAAGCATGACGTTGTTCGGCCCGGGCGTGGCGGACATCACGAGGCAATAGCTCATCAGGGGCAGGAGTTCGGTCATGGCAGGCAGTCCCGGCGTAAAGAAGGCCCCAGTCTAGAAGCACGGCACGGCAGGGACAAGGCACAAGGCGCCGCGTACAGGCACATGCTGTATCAGTCGAACGACTGCTACACTCAGCGCAGCAGCCGTCCCTCGGCGCGCGTGACCGCGTTGCCCGTTCCCCGCAGCACCACCACATCCCCCGCCCGCAGTGCCGTCTCCGGCGTCGGTTCGATGCGGTCGCTCCCGCGCCGCACGGCCGTCACTTCGGCCCCGACTTCGTCCAGTTCCAGCTCCGCGATGCAGCGCCCGACGGCACCGGCGTCGTCGCGCAGCGTGACGGAGTGCAGGCGCACGTAGTTGTGTTCCGTGCCGTCCGCGATGTCGCTGGCGCCGTGGAAGAAGCCGCGCAGCGAGGCGTAGCGCTCGTCGCGCGCGGCCTGCACGCGGTGCACGACGCGGCGCAGCGGCACGCCCATCACGACCAGCGCGTGCGAGGCCAGCATCAGGCTCGATTCCAGCGCTTCCGGCACGACCTCGGTGGCGCCGGCCCGTTTCAGCACATCGAGTTCCGTGTCGTCGTGGGCGCGCACGATCACGGGCAGCTTGGGCGCCAGCTCGTGCACGAGGTGCAGCACTTTTACCGCGAGGCGGGTGTCGGCGAACGTGATCACGAGCGCGCTGGCGCGGTTGATGCCGGCCGCGATCAGCGCTTCGCGGCGCGTGCAGTCGCCGTACGAGACGTTGATGCCGGCCGTGCGCGCCTCCTGCACCCGCTCCGGGTCGAGGTCGAGCGCGTACCACGGCAGCTTTTCTTCCGACAGCAGGGTGGCCAGCGACTGGCCGCTGCGGCCGAAGCCGGCGATGATCACGTGCTTCTGCGCGGCCATCGTGCGGCTCGCGATCTGCGTCAGCTGCAGCGATTGCAGCATCCATTCGTTGGTCGCCACCTTCATCACGAGCTTGTCCATGTTCGCGATGACGAACGGCGCGACCAGCATCGACAGCACCATCGACGCGAGCACGAGCTGGATGATGAACGGGGCGATCAGGTGCGAGCCCGATGCAAGGCTCAGCAGCACGAAGCCGAATTCGCCGGCCTGCGCGAGCGCGAGACCCGTGCGCATGGCGACGCCGTCGGTCGAGCCGAACGCCTTGGCCAGCAGGGCGATCAGCGCGAATTTCAGCATCACGGGCACGGCCAGCAGGAGGAGGACGACCCACCAGTGCGCAATCACGAGCTGCACGTTCAGCAGCATGCCGATGGTGATGAAGAAGAGGCCCAGCAGCACGTCGCGGAACGGCTTGATGTCTTCTTCCACCTGGTGTTTATAGGGCGTCTCGGAGATCAGCATGCCGGCCACGAACGCGCCCAGCGCCATCGACAGGCCCGCGTGTTCCGTGATCGCGGCCGCGCCCAGCGTGATCAGCAGGAGGTTCAGCATGAACAGTTCCTGCGAGCGGCGCTTGACGACGATGTTGAACCACTTGCGCATCAGCTTCTGGCCGAAGAACAGCAGCAGCGCCAGCACGGCGGCGGCCTTGATGCCGGCCCACGCGAGCGTCATCGCGAGTTCCTCGGCCGGTTTTGCCAGCGACGGGATCAGGATCAGCAGCGGCACGACGGCGAGATCCTGGAACAGCAGGATGCCGATGATGCGGCGTCCGTGCTCGCTCTCCAGTTCCAGCCGCTCCGTCAGGAGTTTCGAGACGATGGCCGTCGACGACATCGCCAGCGCCCCGCCCAGCGCCAGCGCGGCCTGCCAGCCGATCTGCATCGACGGGGGCAGGTAGCGCGTCCACAGCGACACCAGCACCGTCACGACGATGGTCAGCACGACCTGCGCGAGCCCGAGCCCGAACACGATGCGGCGCATGGCGCGCAGCTGGGCCAGCGAGAATTCCAGCCCGATGGAGAACATGAGGAAGACGACGCCGAATTCGGCCAGGGCCTGCGTCGTGGTGCCGTTGTCGGCGAGGGCCAGCGCGTGGGGGCCGATCAGCACGCCGACGGCGAGATAGCCCAGCATCGGCGGCAGGTGCAGCATCCGGAACGCGACGACGCCGAGGACTGCGCTGCCCAGCAACAGGAGAGTGAGTTCGAGGCCTGAGGTCATGGAACGCGACGGCGAGGGCCCGTAAATATGTTGTTTGTTACGTCTGGCAAGTTTTTTGCTTTCCCAATTCGGATATACTTTGTCTATGAGTGTAACCGATGAAAAAATAATGCTGACAAGTTTTAACGAGGCCCAGGCCCGGCGCGCGCTGGATCTGGCCCGCGAGGCGCTCGATATCGAAGGCGAGGCGATCCGCAAGCTGTCCGCGCGCCTCGATCGCGACGACAGCGTGCCGCGCGCCGTCGCGCTGATGATGGCGTGCAAAGGCCGCGTCGTCGTGTCGGGCATGGGCAAGTCGGGCCACATCGGCCGCAAGATCGCGGCGACGCTGGCCTCGACCGGCACCCCGGCGCTGTTCCTGCATCCGGGCGAGGCCGCGCACGGCGACCTCGGCATGGTGACCTCGCAGGACGTCCTGATCGCCATTTCGTATTCCGGCGAAAGCAGCGAACTGGCCATCGTGATCCCGGCCGTCAAGCGCATGAACGTGCCCGTCATCGCCATCACGGGCAAGCCGGAATCGAGCCTGGCCCTGGCGGCGGACGTGCACCTCGACGTGGCCGTCGAGAAGGAAGCCTGCCCGCTGAACCTGGCGCCGACCGCGAGCACCACCGCGACCCTCGCGCTGGGCGACGCCCTGGCCGTCGCGCTGCTCGAGCTGCGCGGCTTCAAGTCGGACGATTTCGCGCGCTCCCATCCGGGCGGCGCGCTCGGCCGCCGCCTGCTCACGCACGTGCGCGACGTGATGCGCAGCGGCGACGCGGTGCCGAAAGTGAAACCGGACGCGCTCCTCACGGACGCGCTGCTGGAAATCTCGCACAAGGGCATGGGCATGACGGCCATCGTCGACGAGGCCGGCCGCCCCGTCGGCGTGTTCACGGACGGCGACCTGCGCCGCCTGATCGAGAAAGTCCAGGATTTCAGCAAGCTCGCGATCCGCGACGTCATGCACCCGAATCCGCGCCGCGTGCATCCGGAACAGCTGGCGGTGGATGCCGTCGCCGTGATGGAAGAATTCCGCATCAACCAGATGCTCGTCACCGATGCGGACGGCGTGCTGGTGGGCGCACTGCACATCCACGACCTCACGCGCGCCAAGGTGATCTGATGGTGACTCCGCTGGCACACATGGAGCGCGCGGCGCGCGTCAAAGTCATGATCTTCGACGTCGACGGCGTCCTCACCGACGGCAGCCTGACCTACGGCCCGGACGGCGAAGTCACGAAGACGTTCTACGTGCTGGACGGCCTCGGCATCCAGCTCCTGAACCGTACCGGCGTGCAGACCGCGATCATCAGCGCGCGCACGTCGCCCATCGTCATCAGGCGCGCGGCCGATCTCGGCATCACGCACGTGTTCCAGGGCCAGCACGACAAGCGCCTCGCGTTCGCCGAGCTGCTGGATAAAACCGGCGTGACGGCACAGGAGTGCGGCTACATCGGCGACGACGTGATCGACCTGCCGCTGCTCGCGCGCGTGGGCTTCGCGGTGACCGTGCCGAGCGGGCATCCGGAAGTGCAGCACCGCGCCCATTACGTGACGAAGAACCCCGGCGGCCGCGGCGCCGTGCGCGAAGTGTGCGACATGGTGATGCGCGCCCAGGGCACCTACGAACAGGCGCTCGCGCCCTACTTCGGATAAGAGATATGGCTCCCGCAAGCTACAAGCGTACCGCGCACCGCTGGCGCCTGCTGGCCCTGATGCTGTTCGCCGTGTTCTGCGCGTTCGGCAGCTTCTGGCTCGTGCAGGTGATGCAGGGCGAGGAGAACGCGGCGGGTTTCAACGCGGGCAACGAGCCGGACTACATCGTCGACAATTTCAGCTGGGTGCGCATGTCGGAAGCTGGCAAGCCGCGCTACGTGATCTCGGGCGAACGCCTCACGCACCGCCCGGTCGACAACACGGCGCTCGTCGACAAGCCGGTCGTGCAAAGTCTCACCGACGAGCATCCGCCGATGACGATGACGTCCAACAGCGCGCTCGTGAGCCAGAACCAGAACCAGATCGACCTGACGGGCAATGTCGACATCCAGCGTCCGGCCGCCCCGGGTGCGGATCCGATGCGGATCCGCACCGAGGTGCTGACGATCCTGCCGGACGAGGAGATCGCGAAGACCGACCGGCCGATCCACATGACGCTTGGCGCCGCATCGGTCGACGCGGTGGGCATGGTGGCCAACAACGCGACGCAGCAGATCGCGCTGGGTGGCCGCGGCAAGATGACCTATCCGCCACGCCAGTCGCGCGCAAGTCACTAAAAAGGACTATCGAATGAAAAAATTACTCGCCGCCGCCATCTTCCTGCTGGTGCCGCTGGCTGCCTCGGCCGAGAAGGCGGACGCGCTCAAGCCCGTCGACATCGCGTTCGATAACGCCAACGTCGACCAGGTCACGCAGAACTACGTCGCCACCGGCAACGTCGTCATCACGCGCGGCACCATGATCCTGAAATCCGACCGCGCCGAGGTCAAGGAATCGCCGGACGGTTGGCGTACCTTCATCCTCACCGCCAATCCGGGCAAGCTCGCGACCTTCCGCCAGAAGCGCGACGGCGGCCCCGACCTGTGGGGCGAAGGCCAGGCCCAGCGCATCGAATACGACGAGCGCAACGACCTCGTGAAGCTGTACTCGAAGGCCGTCATCCGCCAGCTCGAGGGCAAGAAGGTCACGCAGGAGATGGCCAGCGAATTCATCTCCTACGACAACCGCAACGAGAAGCTGCTCGGCCTGAACGACGCCAACGGCACGGACAAGCCGGGCAATGGCCGCGGCAGCATCACGCTGCAGCCGCGCCGTGCGCCCGCGGCCGGCGCCGCTCCGGCAGGCAAGCAATGACGGAGGCAAGCGCAATGGAAGCAGGCACGCAGGCCGCGCCGGCCGAATGCGGCGGCAGCACGCTCGTCGTCAAGGGACTGCAGAAGAGCTACGGCAAGCGCCTCGTCGTACGCGACGTGTCGCTGCAGGTCGCGTGCGGCGAAGTCGTCGGCCTGCTGGGTCCGAACGGCGCGGGCAAGACGACCTCGTTCTACATGATCGTGGGCCTCGTGCCCTCGGATGCGGGCAGCATCGACATCAACGGCACCGACATCACGAGCCTGCCGATCCACCGGCGCGCGCTGCTGGGCCTGTCGTACCTGCCGCAGGAAGCGTCCGTGTTCCGCAAGCTGACGGTCGAGGAGAACATCCGCGCCGTGCTGGAATTGCAGCGCGAGAACGGCAAGTCGCTCAGCAAGGCCCGCATCACCGAACGTCTCGATGAACTGCTGGCCGAGCTGCAGATCGAGAAGCTGCGCGAGAATCCGGCGCTGTCGCTGTCCGGCGGCGAACGCCGCCGCGTGGAGATCGCGCGCGCGCTCGCGACCAATCCGCGCTTCGTGCTGCTGGACGAACCGTTCGCCGGCGTGGATCCAATCGCCGTGATCGAGATCCAACGTATCGTGCGCTTCCTGAAGGAGCGCGGCATCGGCGTGCTGATCACGGACCACAATGTGCGCGAGACGCTGGGCATCTGCGACCGCGCCTACATCATCAACCAGGGCGCGGTGCTGGCATCCGGCCGTCCCGACGACATCATCGCCAACGAATCGGTGCGCCGCGTCTACCTGGGCGAACACTTCCGAATGTAGTCATGAAACAGACGCTGCAACTCAAGACCTCACAGCACCTTGCACTGACGCCGCAACTCCAGCAGTCGATCCGCCTGCTGCAGCTGTCCACGCTCGAGCTCCACCAGGAAATCGAGCAGGTCCTGAGCGAGAACCCGCTGCTCGAGCGGCTCGACGATCCGCTCGACCGCTCCGTACGGTTGCTGGCCGATGGCGCGATCAACAGCGCGCCGTCCTCATCGCAGGCGGGCGAGGCCCCGGCCGCGCAGGGCAATGGCGACGAAGGCGGCAGTGCGCCCGCCGAGAACGGCAATGGCGAAGGGGGCGAATCCGGCGGCGACAGCGGAGAAGGCGGCGGCGAAGGCGGCGAAGACTGGGGCGAATACGGCCGCAGCGGCAGCGGCGGCGGGGAAGACGAGGACGGCCGCCCGCAACTTGAAGCGAGCCCCGTCACCCTGCGCGAGCACCTGATGGAACAGGTGCGCCTGACGTGCTGCGCGGCGCGCGACTGCGCGCTCGTGGAGCTCGTCGTCGATGCGCTCGACGACAACGGCTACCTGGAAGAACCGCTGGAAGACATCCACGCGCGCCTGCCGGAAGAACTGGAGATCGAGTTCGAGGAGTTGCGCACGGCGCTCGCCCTCGTGCAAAGCATGGACCCGCCCGGCGTGGGCGCACGCAGCGCGGCCGAGTGCCTGGCCCTGCAGATCCGCCGCATGCCCGGCGTGCCGATGGTCACGCGGCGCATGGCGCTCGTCATCGTCGAAAAATACCTGACGTGGTTCGCGCAGCGCGAATTCAACAAGCTGAAGAAGGCGCTCGATTGCGACGACGAAGACCTGCGCGAAGCCCAGGCCGTCATCCGCCAGTGCAATCCACATCCGGGCGCGGCGTTCGCGTCGGACGTGTCGGACTTCGTCGTGCCGGACGTGATCGTGCGCCGCGCCAAGGACGGCTGGAGCGTGCAGCTGAATCCGGAAGTGATGCCGCGCCTGCGCGTGAACAGCCTGTACGCGTCGCTGATGAAGCAGGGCAAATCGGAATCGCAGCTGAATGCGCAGTTGCAGGAAGCCAAGTGGCTTATCAAGAACATGCGCCAGCGCTTCGACACGATCCTGCGGGTAGCCCAGGCAATTGTCGATCGCCAGCGCAACTTTTTTTCCCATGGCGCAGTCGCGATGCGGCCCCTTGTTTTACGTGAGATAGCTGATACACTAGGTCTACACGAGAGCACAATTTCTCGAGTCACAACTCAGAAATATATGCTGACCCCGCACGGCATGTTCGAGTTGAAGTATTTCTTCGGGAGTCACGTTGCCACCGAAGCGGGAGGCGAAGCATCGTCGACGGCAATACGGGCCCTCATCGTACAACTCACAGGAGCAGAAGACCCCAAGAATCCATTATCCGACAGCAAGATCGCGGAGATGCTAGGGGAACAGGGAATGGTCATCGCGCGACGCACGGTCGCCAAATACCGTGAGGCGCTGAAAATCCCGCCCGTCAGTCTCCGCAAATCCTTGTAACAAACACTGTCCCATTGCGCTAGATGCGCGCACGGCAGGCAGTGCATCTTCAAAGGAGTGTGTATGAATCTCACAATCAGCGGACATCATCTCGATGTAACTCCAGCAATCCGAGAATACGTACAGAACAAGCTCGAACGCATCACCCGTCATTTCGATCAAGTGATCGACTCCCATGTCATCCTCTGCATCGACAATCTTACCGAGAAAGAAAAACGCCAGAAAGCCGAGATCAACCTGCGCCTCGCGGGCAAGATCGTCCATGTCGCCAGTGCCGCGCACGATCTATACGCCGCGATCGACATGCTGATGGATCGCCTGGATCGCCAGGTCGTCAAATACAAGCAAATGCTCAAGGATCATGACAACGCGTGTATCAAGCGCATGTCCGAGGGTGGGGAGGAAGAGCCCGCCGCGGCGTGATGCCACGCGTGCAGTAGCACCGAGGAGTAAAGGGCGCATCGGCGCCCTTTTCGTTTTATGGGCGCTACAATGTCGGTCTGATTATTTCAATAACAACGAGACATGACTGCACACGTTCTGACGCGGGTTGCCAACCGCACCGGCATCATCACCCTGGACCGTCCGAAGGCGCTGAATTCGCTGTCGCTGGACATGGTCCGCGTGCTCACCGCCACGCTGCTCGCCTGGCGCGATGACGCCGGCGTCGACGCCGTCGTCATCGGCAGCAGCAGCGACAAGGCGTTATGCGCCGGCGGCGACATCCGCTTTTTCCACGAGGCCGGCCGCGCCACGCCGCAAACGGGCAGCCCGCTGCTGGAAGATTTCTTCACCGAGGAATACGCCCTCAACCACCTGATTCACTTTTATCCGAAGCCGTACATCGCGCTGATGGACGGCGTCGTGATGGGCGGCGGCATGGGCATCGCCCAGGGCGGGCCGGACTGCGGCCTGCGCATCGTGACGGAGCGCTCGAAGATCGCCATGCCCGAAGTGAACATCGGCCTGTTCCCCGACGTGGGCGGCAGCCATTTCCTGTCGCACGCGCCGGGCCGCCTCGGCCACTATCTCGGCGTGACGGGCGTGACCATCGGTGCCGCGGACGCGATCTACGTCGGTCTCGCCGACGTGTTCGTCCCGGCTGCGGAACTGGATGCGCTGCGCGCGCTGATCGAGGCGACGCCGGGCGCGGAACTTCCCGCAGCGATCCGCGCGTTCGCCGCGCCGTTTTCGGCCGGCGCGAGCGAGCTGGAAGCGCAGCGCGACGCGATCGACCGCCATTTCGGCGCGGATTCCGTCGCGGCCGTGATGGCGTCGCTGGAGACGGATGCGAGTCCGTTCGCGCAAAAGACACTGGCCACGATGCGCCAGCGCTCGCCGCTGATGATGTCCGTGACGCGCGAGATGCTCGTGCGCGGCGCGTCCCTCGGCGTGGCCGACTGCCTGCGCATGGAACGCTCGCTCGTGCGCCGCACGTTCGAACACGGCGAAGTGCTCGAAGGCGTGCGCGCGCTCGTGATCGACAAGGACAATGCGCCGCAGTGGAATCCGTCCACGCTCGATGCCGTCACGCCGGAGATGGTCGACTGGTTCTTCGCGCCCGTCTGGCCTGAACACGCGCATCCGTTGCGCGACTTGTGATCACGCTGCGCTTCGAATCGCAACTGGCGGCCGCGCCGGATACGGTGTGGGGCCGGGTCACGTCTGTCGAGGGCATCGCCGACGAGATGACGCCGCTGCTGCGCATGACGTTCCCGCGCGGGATGTCCGCGTTGCCCGAGGATGGCTTCGTGCCGGGGCGGAAGCTGTGCCGCAGCTGGCTGTTACTGCTTCGCGTGCTGCCCGTCGACTGGAGCGATCTCACGCTCGTCGAACTGGAGCCCGGCCGGCGTTTTCTGGAGCGCTCGCCCATGCTGTCGATGGCGTTCTGGCAGCATGAGCGCATCGTCGCCCCGTCCACGCAGGGCACCACCGTCGTCGACAACCTGACGTTCCGTCCGCGCCTGCTCCCACACGTGCTCGCGCGCGCGAGCGTGGCCCTGTTCTTCCGCCACCGCCACGCGCGGCTGCGCCGGCGCTTCGGCAAAGGAGCCCTATGAAAACACCTGCCGCCTGGAAGACGCGCCTGGCCGGCTACCGCTGGACGCGCCAGGACATCGGTTGTTCGGAGGCCGACGTGTATCGCCTCGACGCGCCGGGCCAACCCGTCCTGTTCGCGAAATTCGAACCGGCCGGTCCGCTGGCCGAATTGCGCGACGAAGCGGAGCGCCTGCGCTGGCTGGCCGGCACGGGCATCGCGTGCGCGCCCGTGCTCGATACCGCGTCGGCGGACGGTCACGACTGGCTGCTGCTGGGGGCCGTGCCGGGGCGCGACCTGCTGGCCGCGGGCCTCGAACCGCGCGTGGCCGTCGAGCGGCTGGCGGCGGCACTGCGCGCGCTGCATGCGCTCGATCCGGCCACGTGTCCGTTCGATCACCGCGCGGCGCGGCGTATCGAACGGGCCCGGGCGCGCATGGAAGCGGGGCTGGTGGACGAGGACGATTTCGACGACGAACACCAGGGCATGGCGCCCGCCGCGCTGTTCGCCCGCCTTGCCGCGCAGGCGCCGCGCAGCGAAGACCTCGTCGTCACGCATGGGGACGCGTGCCTGCCGAACCTGATCGTCGACGCTGCCGGCCGCACCGGCTGGATCGACTGCGGCCGCCTGGGCGTGGCGGACCGCTGGCAGGACCTGGCGCTGGCCACGCGCGCCATTGCCGGAGAATTGGGAGAGGCGTGGGTCGCGCCGTTCCTGGCGGCGTATGGCACGACGTTCGATGCTGCGAAGAGCAGCTTTTACCGGCTGCTCGACGAGTTCTTCTGATTACGACTGCTCGCGATGGCGCACGACGACCCGTTCGGTGTCGCCGAAATACGCGCCGAGACGTTCCGCCATGTACACGGAGCGGTGCTGCCCGCCCGTGCAGCCGACAGCCACGGTGAGATAGCTGCGGTTGTCCTTCTTGAACGACGGCAGCCACTTGGCGATGAACGCGCGGATGTCGGACAGCAGTTCGGCTGCCTGCGGCTGGGCGTCGAGGAAGGCGATCACGGGCGCATCCTTGCCGGTCAGCGGGCGCAAGGTCAGGTCGTAATACGGGTTCGGCACGGCGCGCACGTCGAACACGAAGTCGGCGTCGAGCGGCACGCCGCGCTTGAACGCGAACGATTCGAAGAACAGCGTCAACGGCGCGTATTCGACTTCGGCCAGCTCCTTCACCCACGCCCGCAACTTGTTGGCCGAGAGTTCGGAGGTGTCGATCACGTGGCCCATCTTCTCGATCGGGCCGAGGCGGTCGCGTTCTTCCGAAATGCATTCGATCAGCGTGCGGCGCGACGCCGGATTCTCGCCCGGACGCAGTTCGTGCGACAGCGGGTGGCTGCGGCGCGTCTCGGAAAAACGGGCGACGAGCGAGTGCGTGCTGGCGGTCAGGAAGATCACCTTGACCTGGTGGCCTTCCTCGCGCAGCGCGGCGACCGTCGTCGGCAGCTCGGCCAGGGATTCGGCGCTGCGCGCGTCGACGGCGACGGCGATGCGTTTCGTGTCGCCGCCGTCGATGCTGCCGACGAGGGCCGGCAGCAGGGCGGGAGGCAGGTTGTCGACGCAATAGTAACCTGCGTCTTCGAGGACGTTCAGGGCGACGGATTTACCGGAGCCCGAGATACCGGTGATGAGTAGGATGCGCATGCGGCGATGATAGCATCGGCCCGTGTTTGCCGCACCGCACAAGGCTTATGGTTGAGGTATTTGCAACAGTGCTAGTCGCTGCTCATCGCCTGTCTTTGCCGCTCCATGAACTCCTGCAGCGTATCGATCCCGCGCAGCTGCAGGATGGTATTGCGCACGGCAGCCTCCAGCAGCACCGCGATGTTGCGGCCGGCCGCGACGGGAATCACGACCTTGCGGATCGGCAGGCCCAGCACGTCCTCGGTGGGGAAGTGGAAGGGCAGGCGTTCCACTTCTTCGTCCAGCGCGCCGCGCTTGACGAGGTGGACGATCAGTTTGAGGCGCATCTTGCGGCGCACCGCGGTCTCGCCGAAGATCGCCTTGATATCGAGGAGGCCCAGGCCGCGCACTTCGAGCAGGTTCTGCAGCAGCGGCGGGCAGCGGCCCTCGATCATGTTCGGGGCGATGCGCGAGAATTCGACGGCGTCGTCGGCCACGAGGCCGTGCGAGCGCGAGATCAGTTCCAGGCCCAGCTCGCTCTTGCCCAGGCCCGAGTCGCCCGTGATCAGCACGCCCACGCCCAGCACGTCCATGAAGACGCCGTGCATGATGACGCGCTGCGCCAGCTTCTTCGACAGATACACGCGCAGGTAGTCGATGACCTGCGCGGCCGGCAGCGGCGTCGAGAACAGCGGAATGTTCTGCTCGTCGCAGATGGCGAGGATGTCCGGCGGGGTGTCGAGACCCTGCGCGATGAACAGCGCAGGTGGACCGCCCGCGATCAGCTCGCCGATCAGATGGCTGCGCGAGCCGGATTTCAGGCGCTGGTAGTAATTCAGTTCCTGGTGACCGAACACCTGCATGCGGCCCGGGTGGATCAGGTTCAGGTGGCCGACCTGGTCCGCGGCGGAGACGGCGTCGCCGGAAATCTGGCGTTCTCCGCCCGGGAATCCGGCGAACCAGCCCAGTTGCAGGCTGTCGCGGTTGTCGTCGTACAGCCGTTGGATGGTCAGCGGGGTCTGCAGCATGGTCGCTTTCGCAAGGTCAGCCGAGGGCTTGCAGGCTCGGCTGCCAGTTGATGATGCGTTCGTACACGGACTTCGGATCCGTGTCCGTGCTCAAGGCCGTGCGGATCGCCTCGTCCGAGAACAGTTCCGCGATCTCCGACAGGATTTCCAGGTGCTGTTGCGTGACGTGGTCCGGGATCAGGAGGAAGAACAGCAGCTTCACGGGCTGGCCGTCCGGCGATTCGAACGGAATCGGCTCGGCCAGGCGCACGAACGCGGCCAGCGGCGATTTGAGGCTTTTGCTGCCCTTGATGCGGCCGTGCGGCACGGCGACGCCGTGGCCGAGACCCGTCGACCCGAGACGTTCGCGCGCGAACAGGTTGTCCGACACGGTAGAACGGGCGATGCCGCAGTTGTTCTCGAAGATCAGGCCGGCCTGCTCGAAAGCGCGCTTCTTGCTCGACACTTCGATGTCCAGCTGCACGTTCTCGAGCGAGAGGATTTTGCTTAGATTAGTCATAACACGCTTCTATTGCGGTGCACCCAGGGTGCTTGCGAGCGGGAATTATAGGCCTGTTTTATGGCCGTGTAATTCGATTTTGCACGCCGTCCGATGCCTGTGTGATCCCTGCCGCAAACCTTTGCGTAAAGACCCCGCACGTGACGATCTGGCGTGCGCAATTTCCGCCACGAAATCCCGGGATTCACGCATGAAACGTCTTCCCGGGGCCTCTTTTACCGATTTTTCTAGCGCTAAGTTGCCGTTTTACACATCCGGAGATACCGTGAAGGATGTCGCCGGAAACGTACACTGTAGATGGGGACGAACGATCAAAAATCACCCATCCGCAGTGTTCATTGGCGCGCGGCACGCAAATTCGGCGGTTTGGCGGTGCTGAAATTGGCGCGCCACGGATTGATGTCCAGGCCGCCGCGCCGCGTGTAGCGGGCGTAAACCGCCAGCTTGTTCGGCTTGCATTGGCGCAGGATGTCCGTGAAGATGCGCTCGACACATTGCTCGTGGAACTCGTTGTGCTCGCGGAAACCGATCAGGTAGCGCAGCAGGCTTTCCTGGTCGATTTGCGGACCGACATAGCGGATCTGCACGCTGCCCCAGTCCGGCTGGCCGGTGACGAGGCAGTTCGATTTGAGCAGGTGCGACACGAGGGTTTCCTCGACCGCGGCTTCCTCGTGGTTGGCTTTGAGGAGTTCCGGCGACGGGCTGTAGTTGTCGATCTCGACGTCGAGGCGGTCGATCAGGAGGCCGTCCAGCTCGCCCATTTTCAGCTTGTCGAATTCCTCGGGCAAGGTCAGCGCCGCGTGCACGGGTGCGCCGACGGCGTTCGACAGGTCTTCGCGCAACAGGGCCAGCAGGGCGTCCGTGTTGGTAAGCCGGGTCTGGTTGAACGAATTCAGGTACAGCTTGAAGGACTTCGATTCGACGATGTTGGGCGAATCGGCCGGCACCGTGAAGGTGGCGATGGCGACCTGCGGCTTGCCGCGCATGTTCAGCCACGACAGTTCGTAGGCGTTCCAGATGTCGACGCCGAAGAACGGCAGCGTGCCGGTCAGGCCGAGTTCGTCGCGCTTTTGCTGGCGCGGGATGGGAAACAGCAGCTCCGGCGCGTATTCGGTCTGGTAGGCCGAGTTTTTGCCGAGAGGCGATTGATCAGGGGTATTGGTCATGGTGTGTTCTCGAGGCCGGCCAACGTGCGTGACGATGCCGTCCGGCGGCGGCAAAGCGGCGTATCGTACACCTTTCCCGCAATCGTTGCGCGCCCGGTCAACTCACGGGCGCGCCGGGCATCACAGGAACAGCTTGTAGACCGGATTCGCGCTCTCGTCCCAGTAGCGATAGCCGAGCGTCGCGAGGAACTGGCGGAATTCGTCCATCTCGCCGGACGGCACCTGCAGGCCGACGAGGATGCGGCCCACGTCGCCGCCCTGGTTCCGGTAGTGGAACAGCGAGATGTTCCAGTTCGGCGCCATGCTGTCCAGGAAGCGCATCAGCGCGCCCGGACGCTCCGGGAATTCGAAGCGGTACAGCAGTTCGTCGTGCGCGAGCCCGCTCTTGCCGCCGACGAGGTGGCGCACGTGCTGCTTGGCCAGTTCGTCGTGCGTGAGGTCGAGCGTCTTGAAGCCGTGCTCTTCGAACGTGCGCGCGACGGTGCCCGACTCGCTGCGGCTGCCGATCTGCACGCCGACGAAGACGTGCGCCTCGCGCTCGTCGCTGATGCGGTAGTTGAACTCGGTGACGTTGCGCGGACCGATCAGGGCGCAGAAGCGCTTGAAGCTGCCGCGCTGCTCGGGGATCGTCACGGCGAACACGGCTTCGCGTGCCTCGCCCAGTTCGGCGCGCTCGGCGACGAAGCGCAGGCGGTCGAAGTTCATGTTGGCGCCGCAGGCGACGGCGACGAGCGTCTCGCCGCGCACCGGGTTCTTCGACATCTGCGAACGTTCCACGTACGCCTTGGCGCCCGCGATCGCCAGCGCGCCGGACGGCTCGACGATGCTGCGCGTATCGGTGAACACGTCCTTGATGGCGGCGCACAGCGCGTCGTTGTCGACGATGATGATTTCATCGACCAGTTCCTGGCACAGGCGGAAGGTTTCGGCACCGACCAGGCGCACGGCCGTGCCGTCCGCGAACAGGCCGACGTCCGACAGCGTCACGCGCTCGCCCGCCTTCAGGCTGCGCGCCATCGCGTCCGAATCGTTCGTCTGCACGCCGATGATCTTGATGTCGGGGCGGATCTGTTTTACGTAGGCGGCCACGCCGCTGATCAGGCCACCGCCGCCGATCGCGAGGAAGATCGCGTGGATCGGCGCCGAATGCTGGCGCAGGATCTCGACGCCGATCGTGCCCTGGCCGGCGATGACGTCCGGATCGTCGAACGGGTGCACGAACGCCAGCTTCTGTTCCTTTTCCAGCATCTGCGCATGGTTGAACGCATCCGTGTACGACTCGCCGTGCAGCACGACTTCCACGTTGCTGCCGCCGAACGCGCGCACCGCATCCACTTTGACGCTGGGCGTGGTGGTCGGCATCACGATCACGGCGCGGCAGTTCAGGCGGGCCGCCGACATGGCGACGCCCTGCGCGTGGTTACCGGCCGACGCGCAAATCACGCCACGTTTCAGTTGCGACTCCGACAGGTTGGCCATCTTGTTATAGGCGCCGCGCAGCTTGAAGCTGAACACGCTCTGCATGTCCTCGCGCTTCAGGTAAATCTTGTTGTCGGTGCGCTTCGACAGGCTGGGGGCGTACTCCAGCGGGGTTTCGACGGCCACGTCATAGACGCGCGCGGTGAGGATTTTCTTGAGGTAGTCGGTAGTCATGATCGGTGCGGGGCTGTTCGGGTTCCGGGGCGACGCTGACTGTCCTGCTTGGTGGGTAACCGAGGCGAGCAGTGCGGCACGTAAGCTTGGTAGAGCCTGGCGTACCGTGTCGTTGCGAGGTGTTTCTCCTCATTATAATGTACTCAACTTATCCGTCCGCCGTCCATCCTTTCCTGCCGATGATCGAATCCGCCGTCCTGTGGCTGCTGAAATTCCTCGCCGTGCCCACCGTCGGGCTCACGTCGGTATTCCTCATCGCCTTCGTCTCCGCGACCCTGCTGCCGCTCGGCTCCGAGCCCGCCGTGTTCGCCGTCGTGAAAGCGAATCCCGCCATGTTCTGGCCCGCCGTCTTCGTCGCCACCCTGGGCAACACGCTGGGCGGCATCGTCGATTACTGGATCGGCTACCGCGCCAAGGTCGCTTTTGCGAAGGAGCGTTCGTCGCGCTGGTTCCACTGGCTCAAGCGCTATGGCGCGAAGACGATGCTGCTGTCGTGGGTGCCGGGCATCGGCGATCCGCTGTGCACCCTGGCCGGCTGGCTGCACCTGCCGTTCTGGCCCAGCGTGGGCTATATGGCGATCGGCAAGTTCGGGCGGTATGTGTTCATGACCGTCACGCTGTTGTACGTACCGGATGGATGGTGGAAGTGGCTGGGGGAGATGAGCAGCAAACTGTTCGGGTGAGCGGCCCGCATCCGGCGTGGATAAGATGCCTGTTCTTTCATCACGCCGAGCTTTCGCCGGAAAATCTTGCATTCAGCCAAAACAAATTTGAGCGGAAGCGTCGTTTTCTGTCCGTTTCTGCTTTTCCGCCGTTGCAAAAATTATTCCTTCCCCAGCGTGGTGCATCGCAATAAGCTAGAATAGAGAGTCCTACGCGTCAGTACGACAGTCGATCTCCCCATGAACGCTCCTGCCAATATCCACGCCCTGCTCGAAGAAAACGCGCCCATCCGGCTGCGCGAAATCCCTTATAACTACACGTCGTTCTCCGATCGCGAGATCGTGATCCGGCTGCTGGGCGAGTCATCGTGGCAGTTGCTGGATGAATTGCGCGGTGCCCGCCAGACCGGGCGCTCGGCCCGCATGCTGTACGAAGTCCTGGGCGACATCTGGGTCGTGCGCCGCAACCCGTACCTGCAGGACGACCTGCTGGACAACCCGAAGCGCCGCGCCAAGCTGATCGAAGCGCTGCATCACCGCCTGGCGGAAGTCGACAAGCGCCGCCTGACCGTCGATGCCGGCGAAGCCGATCCGGCCACGGCCGCGCGCCGCAGCGCCGCCGTCGAGCAGCTGCTCGTCGCCGCGCGCAAGGCCGTCGACGACTTCGGCCGCGAGTTCGCGGATACCTACGACCTGCGCAAGCGCGCCAAGGCCGTGCTGGGCCGCTACACGGATAAACGCAACATCCGCTTCGACGGCATGCACCGCACGTCGCACGTGACGGACGCCACCGACTGGCGCGTCGAATACCCGTTCCTCGTCCTGCTGCCGGATTCGGAAGACGAGATGGCCGGTCTCGTGAAAGGCTGCATCGAACTCGGGCTGACCATCATCCCGCGCGGCGGCGGCACCGGCTACACGGGCGGCGCGATTCCGCTGTCGCCGATGTCGGCCGTGATCAACACGGAAAAGCTGCTGGCGATGGGCGAGGTCGAGATGACGCGCCTGCCGGGCGTCGACCGCGACTACGCGACCATCTACACGGGCGCCGGCGTCGTCACGCAGCGCGTGTCGCAGGCGGCCGAGAAGGCCGGCTTCGTGTTCGCCGTCGACCCGACGTCCGCGCACGCCTCGTGCATCGGCGGGAACATCGCGATGAACGCGGGCGGCAAGAAGGCCGTCCTGTGGGGCACCGCGCTGGATAACCTGGCTTCGTGGCGCATGGTCGACCCGAACGGCGACTGGCTCGACGTCACGCGCGTCGACCACAACCTGGGCAAGATCCACGACGCGCCCGTCGCCACCTTCAAGCTCGAATGGACGCACCCGTCGGAAAAAGGCGCCCCGAAAGGCCAGCCGTTCCGCACCGAGATGCTCGCCATCGAAGGCCGCCGCTTCCGCAAGGAAGGCCTCGGCAAGGACGTCACCGACAAATTCCTCGCGGGCCTGCCGGGCATCCAGAAAGAGGGCACCGATGGCCTGATCACGTCGTCCCGCTGGATCCTGCACAAGATGCCGAAGTTCACGCGCACCGTCGCGCTGGAATTCTTCGGCCAGGCGCGCGACGCGATTCCGTCGATCGTCGAGATCAAGGATTACCTCGACAGCCTGCCGAAGAGCGGCAAGCCGGAATTCGCCAGCCTGCGCCTCGCGGGCCTGGAGCACCTGGACGAGCGCTACCTGCGCGCCGTCGGCTATGCCACGAAATCCAAGCGCGGCACGCTGCCGAAGATGGCGCTGTTCGGCGACATCGTCGGCGACGACGAGAACGCCGTCGCGCTGGCCACGTCGGAAGTCGTGCGCCTCGCGAACACGCGCGTGGGCGAGGGCTTCGTCGCCGTCAGCCCTGAAGCCCGTAAAAAATTCTGGCTCGACCGCTCGCGTACGGCCGCCATCGCGCGCCACACGAATGCCTTCAAGATCAACGAAGACGTCGTGATCCCGCTGAACCGCATGGGCGAGTACACGGACGGCATCGAGCGCATCAACGTCGAGCTGTCGATCAAGAACAAGCTGCAGCTCGTCGAGGAATTGCACGCCTATTTCACGTCCGGGAACCTGGAAGTGACGAAGGCGGACGATGCGACGGGCGAAGGCGTGTCGAAGGAAGAGATCCTCGGCGACCGTCCGCAGCAGGCGGACGACCTGCTGGCCCGCGTGTCCGCGCGCTGGACCTGGATCATGGCGAACCTCGACCAGCCGCTGGGCGACGTGCTCGACAAGCTCGCCGACGTCGGCCTCGATGGCCTCGCCGGCACGTTCCAGGCGCGCCTCGCGCAGCAGCCGGGCGCGAAACTGTTCGACGTCGTGCAGGACCACACCGTGCGCGTCTCGTGGAAGAACGAGATCCGTGCGCCGCTGCGCCAGATCTTCAACGGCGCGGCCTACGAGCCGATCCTGGCTGAGGCCACCGCGATCCACAAGCGCGTGCTGCGTTCGCGCGTGTTCGTCGCGCTGCACATGCACGCCGGCGACGGCAACGTGCACACGAACCTGCCGGTGAACTCGGACGACTACGCGATGCTGCAGGACGCGCACAAGGCCGTCGAGCGCATCATGAAGCTGGCCCGTTCGCTGGACGGCGTCATCTCGGGCGAACACGGCATCGGCATCACGAAGCTGGAATTCCTCACCGAGGACGAGATCCGCGACTTCCGCGACTACAAGCAGCGCGTGGACCCGGAAGGCCGCTTCAACAAGGGCAAGCTGCTGAACAGCGACACCGCGTACGCCGACCTGCGCAACGCGTACACGCCGTCGTTCGGCCTGATGGGCCACGAGTCGCTGATCATGCAGCAGAGCGACATCGGCGAGATCGCCAACAGCGTCAAGGACTGCCTGCGCTGCGGCAAATGCAAGCCCGTGTGCACGACGCACGTGCCGCAATCGAATTTGCTGTACTCGCCGCGCGACAAGATCCTCGCGACGTCGGCGCTGATCGAAGCGTTCCTGTACGAAGAGCAGACGCGCCGCGGCGTGTCGATCCGCCACTGGGAAGAATTCGAGGACGTGTCGGACCACTGCACCGTGTGCCACAAGTGCGTGACGCCGTGCCCGGTCAACATCGACTTCGGCGACGTCTCGATGAACATGCGTAACCTGCTGCGCAAGATGGACAAGCGCAGCTTCAAGCCGGCGCAGCGCGCGGGCATGTTCTTCCTGAACGCGACCGACCCGACGACGATCAACGCGATGCGCAAGGGGATGATCGACTGGGGCTACAAGGCCCAGCGTCTCGGCGCGACCGTGCTGAAGGCCGTCGCGAAAGAGCAGACGAAGGCACCGCCTCCGACGACCGGCAAGGCGCCGATCCGCGAGCAGGTGATCCACTTCGTGAACAAGAAGATGCCGGGCAACCTGCCGAAGAAGACGGCGCGCGCGCTGCTGGACATCGAGGATGACAAGATCATCCCGATCATCCGCAATCCGAAGGTCACCAACGCCGACACGGAAGCCGTGTTCTACTTCCCGGGCTGCGGCTCCGAGCGCCTGTTCTCGCAGGTGGGCCTGGCCACGCAGGCGATGCTGTGGGAAGTGGGCGTGCAGACCGTGCTGCCGCCGGGCTATCTGTGCTGCGGCTACCCGCAGCGCGGCGCCGGCCAGTACGACAAGGCCGACAAGATGGTGACGGATAACCGCGTGCTGTTCCACCGCATGGCCAACACGCTGAACTACCTCGACATCAAGACGGTCGTGGTGTCGTGCGGCACCTGCTACGACTCGCTGGCGAACTACGAGTTCGACAAGATCTTCCCGGGCTGCCGCCTCATCGACATCCACGAATACCTGATGGAGAAGGGCGTCAAGCTGGAAGGCGTCACCGGTACGCGCTACATGTACCACGACCCGTGCCACACGCCGATGAAGCTGCAGGATTCGGTGAAGACCGTGAACGCGCTCGTGCAGACCGTCGACAACGTCAAGATCGAGAAGAACGACCGCTGCTGTGGCGAGTCGGGCACGTTCGCCGTGAGCCGTCCGGACATCTCGACCCAGGTCCGCTTCCGCAAGGAACAGGAAATGGTGAAGGGTGCCGACAAGCTGCGCGAAGACGGCTTCAAGGGCGACGTCAAGATCCTGACGAGCTGCCCGTCCTGCCTGCAGGGCCTGTCGCGCTACAACGACGATTCGGGCACCACCGCCGACTACATCGTCGTCGAGATGGCGCGCCACCTGCTGGGCGAGAACTGGTTGCCGAACTACGTCGCCAACGCCAACAACGGCGGCATCGAGCGGGTGCTCGTATGACGCGCGTGGCCGGCTGCGAGCTGTGCGACCTGTCCGCGCCGGCCGTCGTCGACAACGACAAGTTCGCGGTCATCCTCGTCGACGACGCCAACTACCCGGGCTTCGCGCGCGTGATCTGGAAAGACCACGTGCGCGAGGTGAGCGACCTGGCGGACGCGGACCGGCTGCTGCTGAACGATGCGGTGTACAAGCTCGAACTCGCCGTGCGCGAGGTGATGCAGCCGCTGAAGGTCAACGTCGCGAGCCTGGGCAACGTCGTGCCGCACCTGCACTGGCACGTGATCCCGCGCTACGCGGACGATGCGCACTTCCCCGCGCCCGTGTGGGCGCCGGCGCAGCGCACGACGGACGAGGCGGTGCTGGTGGCGCGCCGGGCGTTGGTGCCGCAGCTGGCGGAGGCGATCGCACGCAGGTTCGCGAGCCGTTAAAATAGGCTTTCGCTCACAGCACACGACATCATGGCTACGCCCACCAACCTCACCATCCGCCAGCAATCGAAGATCCTGGAAATCGCCTTCGACGACGGCGCCGCCTTCTCCATCCCGTTCGAGCTGATGCGCGTGTATTCGCCGTCGGCCGAAGTGAAAGGCCACGGTCCGGGCCAGGAGGTGCTGCAGGTCGGCAAGCGCGACGTGGGCATCCGCGGCGTCGAGCCGGTCGGGAACTACGGCGTCAAGCCGCTGTTCACGGATGGCCACGAGTCCGGTATCTTTACGTGGGACTACCTGTACAAGCTGGGCAACGAGCACGACGCCTTGTGGCAGGATTACCTGGGCCGTCTGCATGCGGCGGGGTATGAAGGCGACAGCGGGCGCGAAGCGAGTGCCGTGCCGGCGGCCGGGCCGAAAGGCGGCGGTTGCGGCAGCGGTGGGTGTAGCCACTAACGAAAACGAAAAAAGCGCCGGTTTGCACACGGCGCTTTTTCGTTTACCGGCCTTGAATTATTGCGGCTGGATGTTTGCAGCCTGCTTGCCTTTTGGGCCGGAGGTCACGTCGAAGGTGACGCGCTGGTTTTCCGCCAGCGATTTGAAGCCTGCCGAATTGATGGCCGAGAAGTGTGCGAACAGATCGTCGCCACCATCGTCAGGTTTGATGAAGCCAAAGCCTTTTGCGTCGTTGAACCATTTCACGGTGCCAGTCGCCATGTTTCTCTCTCTAAATAGATTTTTTTAACAAGTATGAGTTATCGCCGGCGGCACATGGTTAAGCGATAAGGCATCCCTGTTCCAGACTGTGCGCAAGCGAAAACCATTATAAGCAGAGTTTTAACAATTGCGATGCACGTTTGTTATCTTGTGTGGTAAAGCCGACATTGGCCGCGAAGCAAACGTTTTCGTCGTGTCCGTCCGGTAAGTCATCTTTAAGCCGGCCCGTACACCCCGGCTTGTATAATGTGGCAAGACTAAACGGCTTGCTACTATGACCAACACCACCCATTTCGGCTACAAGACCGTCTCGGAAGACGAGAAGGTCCACGAGGTAGCCAAGGTATTCCACTCGGTCGCGTCCAAATACGACGTGATGAACGACCTGATGTCCGCCGGCCTGCACCGCGTGTGGAAGGCGTTCACCATTGCCCAGGCCGGCATTCGTCCCGGTTTCAAGGTGCTCGACATCGCCGGCGGCACGGGCGACCTGTCGAAGGCGTTCGCCAAGCAGGCGGGGCCGAGCGGCGAGGTGTGGCTCACGGACATCAACGAGTCGATGCTGCGCGTGGGCCGCGATCGTCTATTGAACAAAGGTCTAGTCACCCCCACCTTGCTCTGTGACGCGGAGAAACTGCCGTTCCCGGACAATTATTTCGATCGCGTCAGCGTGGCCTTTGGCCTGCGCAACATGACGCACAAGGATCAGGCACTGGCGGAAATGCGCCGGGTGCTCAAGCCGGGCGGCAAGTTGCTCGTGCTGGAGTTTTCGAAAGTGGCGGCGCCGCTGCAAAAGCCGTACGACGTGTATTCGTTCTCGGTGCTGCCATGGCTGGGCCAGCGCATCGCCAACGATGCGGAAAGCTACCGGTACCTGGCGGAATCGATCCGCATGCATCCGGACCAGGAAACGCTGAAGTCGATGATGGAAACGGCGGGCCTGGAACGCGTGGAGTACTACAACCTGACGGCCGGTGTGGCCGCACTGCACACCGGCATCAAACTTTGAGGTGAGCTGATGAAAAAGTTAATGGCCAGCATGATGATCGCGCTGATGACGCTGTCGAGCGTCGCCGATGCGCGCCCGGTCGGCGGCAACCGTTCGTTCGGCCGCCAGTCGCAGTCCGTGAGCCGCATGCGCGCCCCGGCGCCGGCACCGGCACCTGCCCAGCAGCCGTCGTACCAGCAGCGTCCGGCGCCGGCCCCGGTGGCCCCGGCCCAGGTGCCGCAGAAGCGCCCGAGCATGTGGAAAGGCGTGCTGGGTGGCGCGTTGCTGGGCCTCGGCCTCGGCGCACTGTTCTCGCACTTCGGCATCGGCGGCGCGATGGCCAGCGCCCTGTCGTCGATCCTGATGATTCTGCTGCTCGTGTTCGCCGTGATGTTCATCATCCGCATGTTCCGCCGCAAGGACACGCCGGCCAACCCGACTTTTACGGGCTTTAACCAGAATCCCGTGCCGGCCTCGGCCACGCCGGAAATCGGTTCGGGCCTGAACAGCGGTAGTGCTTACGCCGGCAACCAGGGCGGCTTCCAGTCGGGCTTCTCGAACGCGCCGTCGCTCGACAAGGCAGCACCCGCCCACGAGCAGTGGGGCGTGCCGGCCGGGTTCGACACGGACGCATTCCTGCGCCACGCCAGGTCCTCGTTCATCCGCATGCAAGCGGCCTGGGACCGCGGCGACCTCGCCGACCTGCGCGAATTCACGTCGCCCGAGGTGTACGCGGAACTGTCGCTGCAGATCCAGGAACGGGGCGGCCAGCCGGACTATACGGAAGTCGTCAGCATCGATTCCCAACTGCTGGGCATCGAGACGACCGACCGCGATTACCTGGCGAGCGTCCAGTTCAACGGCATGATCCGCAATGCGCCGGGCGCGCCGACGGAACCGTTCGTCGAAGTCTGGAACCTGGCCAAGCCCCTGACCGGCAACGGCGGCTGGGTCCTGGCGGGCATTCAGCAGATCACTTAAAATTTTCGCAAGAAAAAAACTTGTGCTCCGGGGTTTATGCTCTGGTGAACTGGTAAGATCGAAACCGCCCGACCTATGCCGGGCGGTTTTATTTTGTGTAGATGAAAATGGTCATGTCTTCGACTCCCTCTTTCCTGTCGCCATCGGCCCCGGCCGTCGCGACGATCAACCACCTGCTGGCACAGGAAGCGTGGGCGCGCGATGCGCTGATGCGCCACGCCGGCAAGGTCGCCGTCATCGATACGGGCCATTTGGCCCTGCGCATGCGCGTCGCGCGCGACGGCATGCTCGAGACGGCGGGCGTCGATGATGCGGCCAGCGTCACCATCCACGTCAAGCTCTCCGACCTGCCGCTGATCCTGCAGAACCGCGACCGCGCGTTTTCGTACGTACGGATCGAAGGCGATGCCGAGTTCGCCAACACGATCTCGCAATTGTCCAAGGGCCTGCGCTGGGATGCCGAGCACGATCTCGAACGCGTGGTCGGGCCGATCGGCGCCGTGCGCCTGGCCGGCGGCGCGCGTTCCGCAGTGACGGGCGCGGCCACGGCCGGACGCCGGCTCGCGGAGAACGTCGCCGAATTCCTGCTGGAAGAACGCCGCGTGCTCGTGCGCCAGGCAACTGTGGATAATTTCGCCGACGACGTCGGCCGTTTGCGCGACGACGTCGAGCGCACGGCCAAGCGCATCGCCAAACTGGAGCAGAAGCTCGCTGCACGCAGCATCGCTCCCGTTCCGACGACCCCTGACACGCCTTCGGACCACTGATGATCCTGAAATTCCTGCGCCTGCTGAAGATCTTCACCGTCATCGTCAAATATGGCCTGGACGAGATCGCTATTTCCGGCCTGCACGTACCCCGCACCGCCCGCCTGATCAATACCGTCTTCTTCTGGCGCCGCATCACGTCGCCTCGCGCGATCCGCCTGCGCCTCGCGCTGGAAGAGCTGGGGCCGATCTTCGTGAAATTCGGCCAGGTGCTGTCGACCCGGCCCGACCTGATGCCGCCGGACATCGTGGCCGAGCTGTCGCTATTGCAGGACCGCGTGCCGCCGTTCGATTCCGACCTGGCCGTCGCCCAGATCACGCGCTCCCTCGGCGCCTCGCCGGAGAATTTGTTCGCCTCGTTCGAGCGCACGCCCGTCGCTTCCGCATCGATCGCCCAGGTGCACTTTGCCACGCTCAAGAATGGCAAGGAGGTGGCCGTCAAAGTGCTGCGTCCGGGCATGAAGAGCACGATCGATGAAGACATTGCCCTGATGCAGATGGCCGCCGGCGTCATCGAAAAAGTGTGGGCCGACAGCCGTCGCCTGAAACCGCGCGAAGTCGTGGCCGAGTTCGACAAATACCTGCACGACGAGCTCGACCTGATGCGCGAGGCTGCCAATGCGAGCCAGCTGCGCCGCAATTTCGCGAATTCCGACCTGCTGATGGTGCCGGAAATGTATTGGGATTATTGTTCCAGCAGCGTGATCGTGATGGAACGCATGAACGGCATCCCGATTTCGCAGACGGACCGCCTTGTCGCGGCCGGCGTCGACCTCAAGAAATTGTCCAGCGACGGTGTCGAGATTTTCTTCACGCAAGTCTTCCGCGACGGCTTTTTTCACGCGGACATGCACCCGGGTAATATCCTTGTGTCGATCGATCCGGACACGTTCGGACGCTACATCGCGCTGGACTTCGGCATCGTGGGCACCCTGAATGACTTCGATAAAGATTACCTGTCGCAGAACTTCCTCGCGTTCTTCCGGCGCGACTACAAGCGCGTGGCCGAGGCGCACATCGAATCGGGCTGGGCGCCGCGCGAGACCCGCGTCGACGAACTGGAAGCCGCCGTGCGCGCCACGTGCGAACCGATCTTCGATCGCCCCCTGAAAGACATTTCCTTCGGCCAGGTGCTGCTGCGCCTGTTCCAGACGTCGCGCCGCTTCAACGTCGAAGTGCAGCCGCAGCTCGTGCTGCTGCAAAAGACCATGCTGAACATCGAGGGCCTGGGCCGCCAGCTCGACCCGGACCTCGACCTGTGGAAGACGGCGAAACCGTACCTGGAGCGCTGGATGGCAGAGCAGGTCGGCTGGCGTGGCATGGCCGAGCGCCTGAAGGCCGAGGCACCGCGCTTCGGCCAGATCCTGCCGCAACTGCCGCGCCTCGTGCACCAGGTCCTGCACAAGCGTGCGTACAGCGATCTCGACATGGGTGACCTGATGGCCAAGCTGGTGGACCAGCAGCGCCGCACCAACCGCCTGCTGGCCTTTCTCGCCTGCGTGACGGGCGTGCTGACGGTGATCGTCGTCGGCCTGGAGGTCGCCGGGCACCTGCACTGGACGCCGTGATGGCCTCGGCGCCGGATTTCGCCAGCCGCGATCCGCTGTCGCCGCAATTCTGGGACGAGCGCTTCGAGCGCGACTTCACGCCGTGGGAGCGGGGTGAGGTGTCGCTGGCGTTGCGGCGGTTCGTCGCCTCTTCTCAACCTCGCGTTACGCTGATCCCGGGCTGCGGCTCCGCACACGAACTGACGCTGATGTGCGAGGCCGGCTGGGACGCCACCGCCATCGATTTTTCGCCCGAAGCCGTCGCGCGTGCCCGTGCGCTGGCCGGACCGTGGGCAGACCGCATCCAACAAGCCGATTTCTTCGCGTATGCACCGGAGAAGCCGCTGGACCTCGTCTATGAGCAGGCGTTTTTGTGCGCGCTGCCGCAGGCACGCCGGGCGGACGTGGCGCGGCGCTGGGCCGAATTGCTGGGGCAGGGCGGTCTGCTTGCTGGCTATTTCTTCTTCGACAATGTGCCGAAGGGGCCGCCGTTCGGGATCGCACGTGACGAACTGGATGCTTTGCTGGAGCCGGCGTTCGAGTGCGTGGCCGATGAAGCCGTCGAGGATTCGATCCCGGTGTTCGCAGGCAAGGAACGCTGGATGATCTGGCAACGCCGATAAAAGAAAAGGGCCCGCAAGCGGGCCCCGAGTGAAGTGCTTTTCTTCGGTATTGCGGCGTGCCGGAAGCCGGTCGCGCAAACTTCTGTTTCTTAATCCTTGTGCAGCATTGCTGCTAAGAATGCTATTTAATCAGTTAAGTTGATGTTCGGCAAACAGAACCAATCGTGTGCTGACGAAAAACAACACTGTTTCCACAGTGCAGCAAGCCGGCCAGGCGTCCATCTGCTCCATAAAAGCTTTATAATTCAGGGTTTTGATGATTTTTGCGGAGTATTCAGATGCCGATTTACGCCTACCGCTGCGATGAATGCGGTTTTGCCAAGGATGTACTGCAAAAGATTTCCGATCCGGTTCTGACCGTTTGCCCCTCGTGCGGCAAGTCATCGTTCAAGAAGCAAGTCACCGCCGCCGGTTTCCAGTTGAAGGGTACCGGCTGGTACGTGACCGACTTCCGCGGTGGCTCGGCGCCGGCAACGGGCACGGCACCATCGGCGCCGTCCGACAATAACGCCAGCGGCACGAGCAGCACCGAATCGTCGCCGGCGCCGGCGCCCAGCGCCGCACCGGCGAAGGACAGCAGCAGTACCTGACCGCGGCGCCGGCCCATCGCGGCCGGCGCATAATGAGCACCCGACAAATCATCGGACGAGATCCGTCACGACAATCGATGCGTAAATATTTCATCACAGGCGCGCTGGTCCTGGTTCCCCTGGCGATCACGGCCTGGGTGCTGAACTTCGTGATCAGCACGCTGGACCAGTCACTCGTGCTCGTGCCGAGCGAGTGGCAGCCGCGCACGTATATCCCGGGCCTCGGCGCCATCATCACGCTGGCCATCGTGTTCCTGACCGGCGTGCTGACCAATAACCTGGTCGGCAAATGGTTCGTGCGCATCTGGGAGCGGCTGCTGCAGCGCATCCCGGTCGTGAACTCGATCTACGGCAGCGTCAAGCAGGTGTCGGACACGCTGTTCTCGTCCTCGGGCAACGCGTTCCGCAAGGCCGTCCTGATCCCGTACCCGCACGAGAATTCGTACACGATCGCCTTCCTGACCGGCGTGCCGGGCGGCGACGTCAGGAACCACCTGGTGGGTGAGTACGTGAGCGTGTACGTGCCGACCACCCCGAACCCGACCTCGGGCTTCTTCCTGATGATGGAAAAAAGCCGCGTCGTGGAACTGGACATGACGGTCGACGCGGCCCTCAAGTACATCGTCTCGATGGGCGTCGTGGCACCGCCGCCGCCGACCGAGGCAGCGGCCGGGACGTCCGCCGTCGCCACTGCGGAATAGAACCAACAAGGCAGCAAAGAATCCAGGGCCGGCCAAGAGCAGGCCCACCGAATCAACCAACCAGGATCGAAAAACTATGTCCTCCATGCGTACTCACTACTGCGGCCTCGTGACCGAAGAGCTGCTGGGCCAAACCGTCAGCCTGTGCGGCTGGGTGCACCGTCGTCGCGACCACGGCGGCGTGATCTTCATCGACCTGCGCGACCGCGAAGGTCTCGTGCAGGTCGTCTGCCACCCCGACAATGCGGAGGTCTTCAAGGTCGCCGAGCACGTGCGCAACGAGTACTGCCTGCGCGTGACGGGCACCGTCGTGAACCGCCTGGAGGGCACCGCCAACGCCAACCTGAAGTCGGGCAAGATCGAGATCAACACCACGAAGCTGGAAGTGCTGAACGCCTCCGTGCCGGTGCCGTTCCAGCTGGACGACGACAACCTGTCGGAAACCACGCGCCTGACGCACCGCGTGCTCGACCTGCGCCGCCAGCAGATGCAGCACAACCTGCGCCTGCGCTACAAAGTGTCGATGGAAGTGCGCAAGTACCTGGACAACCTGGGCTTCATCGACATCGAAACCCCGATGCTGACCAAGTCCACGCCGGAAGGCGCGCGCGACTACCTGGTGCCGTCGCGCGTCAACCCGGGCAACTTCTTCGCGCTGCCGCAGTCGCCGCAGCTGTTCAAGCAGCTGCTGATGGTCGCCAACTTCGACCGTTACTACCAGATCACCAAGTGCTTCCGCGACGAAGACCTGCGCGCCGACCGCCAGCCGGAATTCACCCAGATCGACTGCGAGACGTCGTTCCTGACCGAGCAGGAAATCCGTGACCTGTTCGAAGACATGATGCGCGTCGTCTTCAAGAACGCCGCCGGCATCGACCTGCCGAACCCGTTCCCTGTCATGGACTTCGCCACCGCCATGGGCTCGTATGGTTCGGATAAGCCCGATATGAGGGTAAAGCTCCAGTTCACCGAACTGACGGAGCTGATGAAGACCGTCGAATTCAAGGTCTTCAACAACGCCGCCAACATGGTGGGCGGCCGCGTCGTCGGCCTGCGCGTGCCGCAGGGCGGTTCGATGCCGCGTTCGGAAATCGACGCGTACACGCAATTCGTCGGCATCTACGGCGCCAAGGGCCTCGCCTACATCAAGGTCAACGAAAAGGCCAAGGGCCGCGAAGGCCTGCAGTCGCCGATCGTCAAGAACATCTCGGACGACGTCCTGGCCAAGGTGCTGGAACTGACCGGTGCCGAAGACGGCGACCTGATTTTCTTCGGTGCGGACAAGGCCAAGGTCGTGAACGACTCGATGGGCGCGCTGCGCGTGAAGATCGGCCACTCGGAATTCGGCAAGAAGGCCGGCCTGTTCGACGACGTCTGGGCGCCGCTGTGGGTCATCGACTTCCCGATGTTCGAGTACGACGACGAAGGCGACCGCTGGAACGCGACGCACCACCCGTTCACGGCACCGAAGGACGGCCACGAAGACATGCTCGAGACGAATCCGGGCGCCTGCGTCGCCAAGGCCTACGACATGGTCCTGAACGGCTGGGAACTGGGCGGCGGCTCGATCCGTATCCACCGCGAAGAAGTCCAGAGCAAGGTGTTCCGCGCGCTGAAGATCGACGCGGAAGAAGCGCAGCTGAAGTTCGGCTTCCTGCTCGACGCGCTGCAGTACGGCGCCCCGCCGCACGGCGGCCTGGCGTTCGGCCTGGATCGCCTGATCACGCTGATGACGGGCTCCGAGTCGATCCGCGACGTGATCGCCTTCCCGAAAACCCAGCGCGCGCAGGATCTGCTGACCAACGCGCCGTCGGAAGTCGACGAGAAGCAGCTGCGCGAGCTGCATATCCGCCTGCGTAACGAGCCGAAGGTCGCTTGACGCGTACGTTGGACGGGCATGGCGTTACAATCACGCCATGCCCCACAAAATCCCCGAATCCGTCCTCGTCGTCATCCACACCGCCGACCTGGACGTGCTCCTGATCGAACGCGCCGACCGGCCCGGCTTCTGGCAATCCGTCACCGGTTCCCTCGACCGTCCCGACGAACCGCTGCTGGAAACCGCGACCCGCGAACTGTTCGAGGAGACGGGCATCGTCGCCGACGGCGACAGGATAGTCCTCGTCGACTGGCATCTGTCGAACATCTACGAGATCTACCCGACCTGGCGCCACCGCTACGCGCCCGGCGTCACCCACAACACCGAACACGTGTTCTCCGTCTGCGTCCCGCGCGACATCCCGATCACCCTCGCGCCGCGCGAGCACCTGCAACATGCCTGGCTGCCGTTGCTGGAGGCGGCCGACCGGTGCTTCTCGTCGTCGAACGCCGAAGCGATCCTGCAATTGCCCAGGCATTTCCCGGGCACCCGATGAACCTGCCCTATGAATGGGTCATCGGCCTGCGCTACACCCGCGCGGGCAAGCGCAGCAGCCGGAACAGCTTCATCTCGTTCATCTCCCTGATCTCCGTGGCCGGCATTGCGCTGGGCGTGGCGGCGCTGATCGTCGTCCTGTCCGTCATGAACGGCTTCGAGAAGGAAGTCACGGCACGCATGCTGTCGGTGCTGGCGCACATCGAGGTGTTCGACGCGCGCGGCAGCATGCCCGACTGGCAGGCGGCGGCGCGGGAAGCGGCGCGCAATCCGCAGGTGCGCGGTGCGGCGCCGTTCGCCGAGACCGAGGCCATGCTCGTGCGCGACGACACGATGAAACCGGCCGTGATCCGCGGCGTGCTGCCGGCCATGGAACCGCAAGTGTCGGACGTCGCGCGCCAGATGCGCGAAGGTACGTTGGCGACGCTGCGCGCCGGCTCGTCGAACATCGTGCTGGGCAGCGCGCTGGCGCGTGCGCTCGGCGTGGGCGTCGGCGAGCGGATCACCGTGCTGACGGCGGCGCCGGCCGCGCCCGGGCAGGGCGGCGTCGCGGGCATGCTGCCGCGGCCGCACACCTTCACGGTGACAGGCATCTTCGAGGCCGGGCATTACCAGTTCGATTCGACCCTGGCCTTCGTCCACCTCGACGACGCCGAGCGTTTGCAGGGCACCACGGCGCCAGCGGGCCTGCGCCTGCGGCTGGCGGACATGGATACCGCCCCGCGCGTGGCGCGGGAGCTCAAGCGCAGCATGACGGGTGACCTGGTCATGCGCGACTGGTCGCGGGTGAACGCCACGTGGTTCGCGGCCGTGCAGTCGCAAAAGGGCATGATGTTCATCATCCTTGCCATGATCGTCGCGGTGGCCGCGTTCAATCTCGTGTCGACCCTCGTCATGACGGTGCGCGACAAACAGGCCGAGGTGGCGATCCTGCGCACGCTGGGCGCGTCCCCGGGCGCCGTCATGCGGATCTTCATGGTGCAGGGCACGCTCGTCGGGCTGCTCGGGACGTTGATCGGCGTGGGTCTCGGCGTTGCGGTGGCGCTCAACGTCGACGTGATCGTTCGTTTCATCGAGCACGCGTTCGGCGTGCATTTCCTCGACAAGAACATCTATTTCATCAGCGAGATGCCGTCCGACCTGCTGTGGAGCGACGTCGCGCGCGTGGGCGGCGTGGCCGTGCTGCTGGCCTTCATCGCCACGCTGTACCCGAGCTGGTCGGCCGCGCGCGTCAAGCCGGCCGAGGCGCTGCGGTACGAATAAGCGCGCCGCCGCCCTCCCAGAATTGCCAGTTCACGCGGCCGCCGGGCCATCGGTAGAGTGGCGTTCCTGTTACTCAAGGAAGCACGATGGCCGCACGATTCCTCGTCCTATCCCTGATGGCGCTCGCCGCGTGCACCGCCCGGGCCCAGGTGCCGGTGCCGATACCGGTATCCGATCCGACCGCCTACCTGGCGCCGCTGGCCGCCGCCGAGCGCGCGGCCGAGGCGCACAGGCAGGCGTTCGAACTGCAGCAACTGGGCATGCAGCGCGCGTTCGCCGGCGATACGGAGGGCGCCATCGCCGCCGTCGACGCACAGCATCCCGCAGCCGCCGCACCTCCGCCGGACGCGGCGGGCGCGCTGGCCGATGCCCATGCCGAGGACGCGATCGAGGCCATCGTCGCGCAGGCGCGCACGCGGCGTGTCGTCATTCTCAACGAAGCGCACCACGTGCCCATGCATCGCGCCTTCGCCATGCGCCTGGCGGCCGCGCTGCGCAGGATCGGCTATGCCTACCTCGCCGCCGAAACGTTTTCCGGAGACGACACGGGCGTGCCTGCGCCCGGCCAGGTGACCACCGCCACGGGCTTTTTCACGCGGGAGCCGACGTTCGCCAATTTCGTCAACGCCGCGCTGGCCGACGGCTGGAAGCTGGTCCCGTACGACGTCGTCGCGCCGCCGAAACCGGGCCAGGATTGGATGGAAAGCATCCGCGCACGCGAACAGGGCGGAGCGGACAACCTCGTCGAGCGCATCTTCAAGAAGGACAAGGATGCCAAAGTGTTCGTCTACGTCGGCTATTCGCACGCCTATAAGTCGGTGCCCGGCACCACCGGCGACGTCGACTGGATGGCCGAACGCCTGCGCCGCGCGACGGGCCTGGACATCCTGAGCGTCGACCAGACGGAGTTTTACGCGCACCCCGACCGTGCGGCCGAGCACCCGTTGTACGCCGGCTTGCTGGCGGCGTTTCCCGTGTCGGCCCCGTTCGTGCTGCGCGCGCCGGATGGCCGGTATGCAGTCCCCGGACTCTCGAAGGGGCGCGTCGACATGCAGGTGATCTACCCGCGCTATGCGGTCCACGACGGGCGTCCCGACTGGTTGCGGACACTGGCCGGCCGCAGTCCGCATCCGGTTCCCGCCGCGCTGCTGCCGAAGCAGGGCAGGCGCATCATCAAGGCGTTGCGCGTGGGTGCCGTGAAGGAGGCCGTGCCGGCGGACGTCATCCTCATCGAAGCCGGCAAACCGGCGCCGGTGCTGATGCTGCCGCCGGGGGAGTTCCGCTATGTGTACGAGGAGTAAACAAAACGTCGGCCACGCGTACGAAATCGTCCATTTCAGCCGTGCGCGGCCGAGTTGTGTTATTTTGCCTTGCCTTATAGCAACCGAGTCCCGACCACTTCCGCATGCGCAGCGCAAGACACCTGAAGTTCGTTGCCCTGGCCGTCTTCATCGTCATGGTCCTGATCGCGGCGGTGCCGTTCTGGCTGAACCGCTCGGTCAGCGTGCTGCTGGCGCAATCGCGCGCCGAACTGCTCGCGCAGCAGCGCCTCGATGACATCCTGACCGCCATGCGCGACGCCGAGACGGCGCAGCGCGGGTTCGTCATCACCGGCAACGACGTCTTCCTCGAACCGTACGAACGGGTCCGGCGCACGCTGCCCGTGGTGCTGCACGACGCCAAGGACAAGGCGCGCACCGATGCCGAGCGGGCCACCGCGTGGCGCATCGCGCGTCTCGCGGAACTGAAGCTGGCGGAACTCGACGAGACCATCCAGTTGCGCCGCCGGGAAGGGTTCGGCGCGACGGAGCGCGTCGTCAGCTCCCTGCGCGGCAAGCAGTACATGGACGACCTGCGCCGCATCGTCGCGGCGGAGGATGCGCGCAGCATGGTGCGGCATGAGGGATTGCAGGCCGACCTGCTAGCCCGTTCCGCGCGCTCGTTCACCGTGAGCGTCGCGGCCACCGCCTGCAACATCATCGCGTTCGGGATCCTGCTGCTGGTCGCCATGCGCATGCTGCGCGCGCGCCGCGCCATCGCCGGGCAGCTGGAAACGCAGGCCGGCCAGCTCGCGGAAGCCGTCGCCCTGACGACGCGCCACAACCGCGAACTGAAGCTGGTTGCGGAACTGCTGCGCGCCGTGGAGGCCGTGCCGTCGGTGCCCGACGCCGCGCCCGTGATCGCGCGCTCGCTGCCCAAACTCCTGCCCGGCGTATCCGGCACGCTGTTCCTGCTGCGCGACGAGGACGACCATGTGCTGGACCGGCACACGCAATGGGGCACGCCGTCCGACCAGCCGCCCGAGATCGACATCGAGTCGTGCTGGTCGCTGCGCCACGGCGCGCGCTACCGCACGGCGGACTGCGGCGACCTGCCGTGCGCGCACTACCGCAAGCCGGCGGTCGAGCCCACGGGACGCCTGTGCATCCCGCTCGTCACGCACGATGAACTGGTCGGCATGCTGCACCTCGAGGGCCTGGAGACCGGTCCGGCCCATGAAGAACAGGAGCACCTCGCGGTGACGGTCGCCGAGCAGCTCGCGCTGGCGCTGGGGAATGCGCGCCTGCGCGAATCGCTGCGCCGCCAGTCGGTGCTCGACCCGCTCACGGGCCTGTTCAACCGGCGTCATTTCGACGCCGCGCTGAAACGCGAACTGGCGCGGGCGCGCCGCAAGAACGTGCCCGTGAGCCTCGTGCTGGTCGACATCGACCATTTCAAACGTGTCAACGACGACTACGGCCACGCCGTCGGCGACGCCGTGCTGCGCACCATCGCGCAACAGCTGCGCCTGGGAATCCGCGAAGGCGACATCGCCTGTCGCTACGGCGGCGAGGAGATGGTACTCTTGCTCCCTGAATGCACCGCGGCGGACGCAGGCACGCGCGCGGAGGCGATCCGCATCGCGCTGGCCGCCGTCGCGCCGCACCCCCAGGGCGAGGGACCGGAACAGGTGACGGCGTCGTTCGGCGTCGCGGCCTTTCCCCAGCACGCCCAGGATGCCGAGGCACTGTTCTGGGCGGCCGACAAGGCGCTGTACCGCGCCAAGCAGCAGGGCCGTAACCGGGTGGTGGCGGGCGATTGATTGTGGCGTGGCCGCCGGGATTGTGTCATCGATTCCACATGGCAACAAATGTTTCTTGACCGAAATGGGTGGGAGTTGATACTTTCGGTCTGTAAGACTTTCCCCATCAAGGCCCACGTTTCGAGGCGCAATCATGGCCGACACGCTCACCATTCCAATCGACCAGGTCCAGATCGGCCTGTACATCCACCTGGACCTGAAGTGGTTCCAGCATCCGTTCGCGTTCAGCCATTTCAAGGTCAAGACCGAGGACCAGCTGCGCATCCTGCGCGGCCTGGGTCTGGCCACGGTCCGCGTCGATCCCGCGCTCAGCGACGTGCCCATGCCCACGGCGGCACCGGCATCGGCGCAGCCCGTCCCGGCCGCGCCGGCGCCGGTGGCGCCGGAGGCGCGTGCCGAGTCGCCGGTCATGGCGGCGAAACGGGAAATGATGGAACGCATCCGCGAACAGCGCGAGAACGCGGCGCGCATCGAGCAGGCGTTCGTGAACACGGCGCGCGCCATCCGCGACATCGACCGCAACCTGTTTTCCCAGCCGGCCGAGACGGTCCGCGTGGCCGGCAAGCTGATCGGCCAGATCACGGATTCGATCCTGTCCGCGCCCGAGCTGGCGATCAACCTGATGGGCGACAAGCTGGGCGGCGAGGAAATCTATGTCCATTCCCTCAACGTCACGATGCTGTCGATGATGATCGCGCGCGACATCAAGCTGCCGCACGAGGTGGCGAGCCTGCTGGGCATGGGCGCGCTGTTCCACGACGTGGGGACGAAGAACATCCCGGACAAGGTGCTGAACAAGCTCGACGCCTATACCCACGCCGAGCAGGCGCTGGTCGAAACGCATTGCGAGGGCGGCTACGAGATCGGCAAAAAGCTGGGCCTCGCGGCACCCGCGCTGGCCATCATCCGCGACCACCACGAGATGTTCGACGGCAGCGGCTATCCGCGCCACCAGCAGGGGGAGGCGATCAACATCCTCGCCCGCATCGTCGCGATCGCGAACCATTACGACGAATTGTGCAACCCGCGCAATCCGGCCGACTCGCTCACGCCGCACGAGGCGTTGTCGCTGATGTTCGCCAAGATGCGCAGCCGCTTCGACCCGAAGCTGCTGCAGGTGTTCATCCGCTGTCTCGGCGTGTACCCGCCGGGCACGATCGTCCAGCTGGCCAACGGCGTCGTCGGCATGTGCGTCAACGTCAACACCGCCAAGCCCACCAGGCCGCAAGTCATGATCTACGAGGCCAGCGTGCCGCGCGAGGAAGCGATCGTCGTCAACCTCGAGACGCAGCCGGACCTGAACATCGTGAAGTCGATCCGTCCGTCCCAGGTGCCGAAGGATATCTACAACTACCTCAGCCCGCGCAAACGCGTCAGCTATTACTTCGACGCGGGTGACCCGGCGCGGAGGAGCCAGCCATGAACCTGCACCAGCTGATGGTCGACCACAGCCCGCACATGGTGATGCTGGTCGACCCGGCCGACCTGCGCATCCTCGTGGCCAACCGCATGGTCGAACAGACGCTCGGTTACGCGGCCGCGCAATTGCGCGACATGGTCATCACCGACATCGAAAGCTCGCTGCAGGACGTGTTCTATTGGGAGGACGTGCGCGCCGGACAGTACCTCGACGTCGAGGCGCAGGAAGGCGAGTACCTGCGCGCCGACGCCTCGATGCTGACGGTGATGAAGTCCGTGCGCGTGATCCAGGAAGGCGACCGCCCGCTGCTGCTCGTGCGCGCGCAGGATTGCCGCCACGAGCGCCAGGTCGAGGCCCTGCTCGAACAGACCCTGGCCCAGTTGCGCACGACGCTGGAGTCCACCGCGGACGGCATCCTCGTGATCGACTGGCACGGCAAGATCACGAGCATGAACCGGCTGTTCTCGGCGATGTGGGACATCCCGTCCGCGCTGCTGGAGGCCGGCGACGACGACGGCATCATCGAATACATCGCGGGGCAGGTGGAGCAGGGCGACCTGATCCGCGTCCGGCTGCGCCAGGTGGCCGATGCGACCGAGACGCAGGACCTGTTCCGCCTGAAGAACGGCCGCTTCTTCGAATGCCGCTCGCGCCCGCAGTTCCTGGGGGAGCACATCATCGGCCGGGTGTTCGGCTACACCGACGTGACCGAACGGCACCGGGCCGAGGAAGCGCTGCGCGAGTCGCGCGACCAGCTCGAATCGAAGGTGCGCGAACGCACCCGCGACCTGCAGGAAGCGAATGCGACGCTGGAAAAGGAAAAGGCGCGCCAGGCGGAGCTGATCAAGAAGCTGGGCGAGGCCCAGAGCCAGCTGCTGCAATCGGAGAAGATGGCGTCGATCGGCGTGCTGGCGGCCGGCGTCGCGCACGAGATCAACAACCCGATCGGCTTCGTCAATTCGAACCTGGGCAGCCTGCAGCGGTATGCGCAGGGCATGCTCCGGCTGCTCGACAGCTACGCGGCGCTGGAAGGGGCGTTCAGCCCCGAGGACCGCGCCGGGATCGCGCGGGTAAAAGAGGAAGTCGACGCCGAGTACCTGCGCGAGGACCTGGAGCCGCTGCTGCGCGAATCCCTCGACGGCATCGACCGCGTGCGGCGCATCGTGCAGGACATGAAGGATTTCTCGCACGTCGACGGCGGCGACCTGCAGTACGCCGACCTCGAGGCGGGCCTGAACAGCACCCTGAACGTGGTCTGGAACGAGATCAAGTACAAGGCCGAGGTGACCAAGGAGTACGGGGGCATCCCGCAGATCGAGTGCTACCCGTCGCAGTTGAACCAGGTCTTCATGAACCTCCTGGTGAACGCCGCGCACGCGATCGAGAAGCACGGCCGCATTACCCTGCGCACGGGCCACGACGAGAAGCACGTGTGGATCGAAGTGGAGGACACCGGCACCGGCATTCCCGAGGACCGGCTGGGGCGCATCTTCGAGCCCTTCTTCACGACCAAGCCGGTGGGCAAGGGCACGGGCCTCGGCCTGTCGCTGTCGTACGGGATCGTGCAAAAGCACGGCGGCCGCTTCGAGGTGAAGAGCGAAGTGGGCAAGGGCACCCTGTTCCGCGTCGTCCTGCCGCGCTTCCGGCCGGTGCCCGAGGCGGGCGTCGTCATCTAGCCGTCGCCATAGCATATGCGCGAAATCTTTTAGCGAAAACGGCATATCAAAACGTAAAAGCATTCGTTCCGCTTCGATCAGATGGTGCGCAACATCCGGCGCTGACGCTGATACCGCTCGTGATCTTGTGGTTCGACATCGACGAGGCAGCGAAGCTGTTCCTGCTGTCCGTGGGCGTGTTTTTCCCCGTCTATCTGAACACCACGGCATCCGGTCGGTCGACGCGGGGCTGATCGAGATGGCGCGCAGCTACGGCCTGTTCGGCTGGTCCCTGTACCGCGACGTGATCCTGCCCGGCGCGCTGCCTGGAACGCCGCTTCCTGCGCTGGAATCCCACCTGCCGCTGATCCTTCATACCAAAAGACAATCAAGACAACAGGGTGGGTGCGCACCTCGACGTGCGCAGCCTGACCAAGTGCTACGCCGGGCGTACCGTGCTCGACGCCGTCAACCTCCGCATCGAGCCGGTGAATTCGTCGCCATCGTGGGCCGCAGCGGCTGCGGCAAGAACACCTGCTGCGCGAGATCGCGGGCCTGGAACTTCCCGACGCCGGCCAGGTCAAACTCGGCGGTAACGGGCCGAACCCTGAGACGCGCATGATGTTCCAGGATGCACGCCTGCTGCCGTGGAAGACCGTGCTTCACGGCCGTGCTCGTGACGCACGACGTGCAGGAAAAGTGCTGGATCGGGTGCCGCAGAGTCATCAATCCGCGTGAATGTGAGAGTTTTTGATTGACCAATTCTGCTCGATTATTGCGTCGAGCGTTTCCCCTTCATTGTATAAACGGAATTAAATTTACCAAAATTTGATGCACACAATACAATCACTTGTTTGACAGCTAGAAATGATTTCATTAAGTTCCACAAGTCGTTTCTGGCGACTTTTCAATTTAGCAATGTCCAACAAAGGGAGGAATCATGAGCGAACGCAGACACGAGCAGAAGGTCAAGGACGTTGGCGTCGATAACGATTACCTGTGCATCGAGCTATTGAGCGGTCTCCGCCTGATGGGCCCGTTGCGCACCAACCCGGTCTACCGGGACCCCGTCATACCACCTGAAGCGCGTCCTCTGCCGAACGGCGACTTCATGCGCGCCGTTGCCCCCTGAGCTGTACGCCTACGCCCTTCCTGGCCACGAGCCGGGATGGGCGCCAACCGGCGCACGATTGCGCTCCCCGCCCGGGAAAGGCACGGACTGATGGGGTTACAATGTTCCCATGAAAATCCGTGTCGCGACCTACAACATCCACAAGGGCGTCTCTTCCTTCCGTAGTACGCCGCGCGTGTTGGCGCTGAAAAAAGCCATCGGTGCCTTCGATGCGGACGTCGTGTTCCTGCAGGAGGTGCAGGGACGGCACGACCGCTACCAGGCCCGCTACGGCGAAAAGGTGCGCAGCCCGCATCATCATTGGCCCGAGAAGGCCCAGCACGAATTCTTTGCCGGTGAAAACCTGCATGCCGCCTATGGCATGAATGCCGTGTACGACCACGGCCATCACGGCAACGCGCTGCTGTCCGGCTTTCCGATTTCGAACCAGAACAACCACGACGTCTCCGACCACGCCTACGAACAGCGCGGCATCCTGCACTGCGTGCTGGAGACGCCGTCCGGCAACGTCCACTGCTATGTCGTGCACCTGGGCCTGTTCGAAGTGAGCCGCCGGCGCCAGACCGAGGCGCTGGTCCAGTGCGTGCAGGACTCCGCGCGCCCGGACGAGCCCGTCATCATCGCCGGCGACTTCAACGACTGGCGCAATACCCTGAGCGATTGCCTGCGCCTGAAACTGGGCGTCGTTGAGGTATTCGATGAATTGGAGCTGCCGGCGCGGCTCGGCGCGCGGATTGGTGATATCGTGAGGAATGCGGCCGGGCGCGAGAAACGCCTGGTGCCGGCGCGGACGTTTCCCGCCGCGCTGCCCTGGTTCCGGCTCGACCGGATCTATGTGCGCGGCTTCCGGGTCGAGCATGCCGAAGTGCTGCACGGCCCGCAGTGGGCGCGCCTGTCGGACCACGCACCGATCGTGGCCAACCTGCAGCTGGCATAGCGATGCGCACAGTCACTTATGTAGCCAATAACGACGTCACTCTCCTCGAAAGCGGCAGCACCTATTTCCCGGCGCTGCTGGCCGCCATCGACGCGGCCAGGCACGAGATCCTGTACGAGACTTATATCTATGCCGAGGACGACACGGCGCGCGCCGTCACCGCCGCGCTGATCCGTGCCGCCAGGCGCGGCGTCAAGGTGCGCGTGCTGACCGACTGGTTCGGCACCGGCAACCGCACCGCCTTGCGGTTGAAAGAGGAGTTTTGCGCGGACTGCGTGCACTACCGCATGTTCAATCCGTGGTTCAAGCGCGGCGCCGCGCGCAGCCACCGCAAGATCGCCGTGATGGACCGCCAGGTCGCCTTTGTCGGCGGCATCAACACGAACGACGACAACCTGCACGACTACGAGCCGCACGCGCCGCTGCCGGCGCCCCGCTGGGATTTCGCCGTGCGCGTGCAGGGGCCGCTCGTGGCGGAAATCCACCGCGAAGCCCAGGCCCAGTGGACGCGGGCGGGTCATTTGCCGCTCGTCCGACGGATCAATTTGTTCCGCGAAATGCGCAAGCAGCCGGCCGCGCTGGGCGACCACCCGATGCGCGCGGCATTCGTCGTGCGCGACAACCTGCGCAACCGCCGCACGATCCAGCGCGCCTACCTGCAGGCGATCGGCCGCGCGCGCAAGCGGGTGCTGATGGCCACGCCGTATTTCGCGCCGGGCCGCAAGTTCCGCGAGGCACTGTGCCAGGCCGCGCGCCGCGGCGTCGACGTCTGCCTGATGATCGGCGTGGGCGAATTCCGCATGCAGGATGCCGTCGCGTCGTCGTTCTACCCGCAGCTGCTGGCGGCCGGGGTGCGCATCGTCGAATACCGCAAGACGCAGCTGCATGCGAAGGTCTGCGTCGTGGACGACAACTGGGCCACGGTCGGCTCCAGCAATTGCGACGGGCTGTCGCTGTTCGTCAACCAGGAAGCGAACGTCGTCGTGCGCGATGCGCAGTTCGCCGGCACCCTGGCGCGCCAGATCGAGCGGGGCGTGGCCGATGGCGTGCAGGTTTGCCTGGATGACTTGCGGCAACTCGGTTGGGTGCGCCGCTGCGGCCACGAAATGGCCTATCTTCTCTATAAAATGACCATGCGGGTCGTCGCGATCGGCTACGCATGATGGAAAGACACTATGACGGACAATGACAACGTAAGGATCGACAAATGGCTGTGGGCGGCGCGCTTCTTTAAAACGCGCTCGCTGGCGGCGGATGCGGTCGACCGGGGAAGGGTGCGGATCGGCGGCGAGCCCGTCAAACCCGCCCGCTCCGTCAAGGTCGATGATAAGATTTTCATCGACAACGGGTCGAATCGCTGGGAAGTGATCGTGCTGGGCCTGTCCGACAAGCGGGGCCCTGCACCTGTCGCCCAGGCGTTGTACCGCGAGACGGAAGAGAGTATCGTCCGTAGGGAAAACGACCAGGAAGCACGCCGTTTGTTCCCCGAACCGGGCAGCACGATCAAGGGCCGCCCGACCAAGCGCGACCGCCGCGCCATCACCCGTGCGGGCGGCTGACAACACACTAGAACGTCGCCTCTAAGTTCCCGTTTGACATTTCACGGCTGGTAGATAATAGTACGAGCGTTCGGATTTTTTCGACTAGAGAAAAGGAACCTCGAGAACCCGTAGCGAGCGGCAGCAGATTTGGCCGAGAAGCGCAGCTGTACGAGCAGTACAGCGAGCATCGCAGGCTAGGCGCCCCCGCCAAAGCTGCAACGCGCAGTAGGGTTATCGAGCTTCCGACTTACGCGAGGCATATTATTAACACGACAGCTAAATCGATGAGCATGCGCAAGGGCGAGATGACGCGGGCCGCCATCCTCGATGTTGCGCTCGAGCTCGCCAGCCGCGACGGTCTGGAAGGCCTGACGATCGGCCTGCTGGCCGACCGCATGAACATGAGCAAATCGGGCGTCTTCGCGCACTTCGGGTCGCGCGAAGACCTGCAGATCGACGTGCTCAAGCTGTACCACCGCCGCTTCGAGCAGGAAGTCTTCTTCCCCAGCCTCAAAGAACCCCGCGGCCTGCCGCGCCTGGAGGCGATGTTCAATCGCTGGCTCAAGCGCGTCTCGGTCGAGATCGCGTCCGGCTGCATCTATATCAGTGGTGCCGTCGAATACGACGACCGTCCGGGCCCGATCCGCGAAGAACTCGTGGCCATGGTCCGCACGTGGCAGGGCGCCCTGCTGCGCTGCGCGCAACAGGCGATCGACTGCGGCGACCTGAAGCCGGGCACCGACCCGGAGCAACTCGTGTACGAAATGTACGGCCTCGTGCTGGCGGTGCACCACGATGCGCGCTTCCTGCGCATCCCGGGCACCGTCGACCGCGCGCACCGCGGCTTCGCGCGCCTGATCGAAGATTACCGCAATCCCAACAAGCAAAGCAGCCAGCCGGCGACCGCCAGCGCTCAGTAATTCATACCAAATATTTACCTGTCAGGAGAACAACCATGGGTCAGTACGTCGCGCCACTTCGTGATATGCAGTTCGTTCTGCACGAGTTCCTCAACGTCACCGAAGAATTCAAGAACCTGCCGGCGTACCAGGAGATCGACGCCGACATCATCAACCAGGTGCTGGAGGAAGGCGCGAAATTCACGCAGGAAGTGCTGTTCCCGCTTAACCACAGCGGTGACCGCGAAGGCTGCCACTACGACGCCGCCACCAAGACCGTCACCACGCCCAAGGGTTTTAAAGAAGCCTACAAGCAGTACGTGGAAGGCGGCTGGGCGGCGCTGGCCTGCGATCCGGAATACGGCGGCCAGGGCCTGCCGGTCTCGCTGAACAACTCGTTCTACGAGATGCTGAACTCGTCGAACCAGGCATGGACCATGTATCCGGGCCTGTCGCACGGCGCGTACGAGTGCCTGAAGGAACACGGCACCGACGACCAGAAGAAGTTCTACCTGCCGAAGCTCGTCTCGGGCGAGTGGACCGGCACGATGTGCCTGACCGAAGCGCACTGCGGCACCGACCTGGGCCTGCTGCGCACGAAGGCCGAACCGCAGGCCGACGGCACCTACAGCATCACCGGCTCGAAGATCTTCATCTCGGCCGGCGAGCACGACATGTCGGAAAACATCGTCCACCTGGTGCTGGCCCGCCTGCCGGACGCACCGGAAGGCTCGAAAGGCATCTCGCTGTTCCTCGTGCCGAAGTTCCTGCCGAACGCTGACGGTTCCGTTGGCGCGCGCAACGGCATCACCTGCGGCGCCATCGAGGAAAAGATGGGCATCCACGGCAACTCGACCTGCCAGATGAACCTGGACGGCGCCATCGGCACCCTGATCGGCCAGCCGCACAAGGGCCTGAACGCGATGTTCGTGTTCATGAACGCCGCCCGCCTGGGCGTCGGCATGCAGTCGCTGGGCCTGACCGAAGTCGCGTACCAGAACGCACTCGTCTACGCCAAGGACCGCATCCAGATGCGCAGCCTGTCGGGCCCGAAGGCACCGGACAAGCCGGCCGACCCGATCATCGTCCACCCGGACGTGCGCCGCATGCTGCTGACGGCGAAAGCCTACGCCGAAGGCGCGCGCGCCCTGACGTCGTACGTCGCGCTGCAGATCGACCGCGAACTGAACCACCCGGACGAAGCCGTCCGCAAGGAAGCCGCCGACGAAGTCGCGCTGCTGACCCCGATCGTGAAAGCCTTCATCACCGACAACGGCTGGATCGCCACGTCGGAAGCGATGCAGGTGTACGGCGGCCATGGCTACATCAGCGAGTGGGGCATGGAGCAGTACGTGCGCGACGCCCGCATCAACATGATCTACGAAGGCACCAACACGATCCAGTCGCTGGACCTGCTGGGCCGTAAGATCCTGATGGACAACGGCGCCAAGCTGCGCGCGTTCGGCGAGAAGGTCAAGGCGTTCGTCGAAGAGAACGGCCTGGACGAGCAGATGTCCGAATTCGTCAGCCCGCTGGGCGAACTGGGCGAGAAGGTCGGCAAGCTGACGATGGAAATCGGCATGAAGGCCTTCCAGAACCAGGACGAAGTGGGCGCCGCCGCCGTGCCTTACCTGCGCGTCGTGGGCCACATGGTGTTCTCGTACTTCTTCGCGCAGATGGCGAAGATCGCGCTGGCCAAGAAGGATTCGGGCGACAAGTTCTACGAAGCCAAGCTGGCGACCGCACGCTTCTACTTCGCCCGCCTGTACCCGGAAACCGCGATGCTGATCCGCCAGGCACGTTCGGGTTCGTCGAACCTGATGGCGCTGGACGCAGACCTGTTCTAAATCGCACGATCACAACTAAGGATTACGAGAGATGACTAATTTCATCGTCAAGAAAGTCGCCGTGCTGGGCGCCGGCGTGATGGGCGCGCAGATCGCTGCGCACTGCGTCAACGCCAAGGTCCCCGTCGTGCTGTTCGACCTGCCGGCCAAAGAAGGTCCGAAAAACGGCATCGTGCTGAAGGCCATCGAGAACCTGAAAAAACTGTCGCCGGCGCCGCTGGGCAACAAGGAAGACGCCGCACTGATCGAAGTCGCCAACTACGAGGACAACCTCGACGTGCTGGCGGGCTGCGACCTGATCATCGAAGCCATCGCCGAGCGCATGGACTGGAAGCACGACCTGTACAAGAAGGTCGCGCCGCACATCGGCGCCAACGCGATCTTCGCATCGAACACGTCGGGCCTGTCGATCGAGAAGCTGGCCGAAGGCTTCGACGCCGACCTGAAGGCGCGCTTCTGCGGCGTGCACTTCTTCAACCCGCCGCGTTACATGCACCTGGTCGAACTGATCCCGACCGCCGCGACCCGTCCGGAAATCCTCGACCAGCTCGAGACCTTCCTGACCTCCACGCTGGGTAAAGGTGTCGTGCGTGCGAAAGACACGCCGAACTTCATCGCCAACCGTGTCGGCATCTTCGGCATGCTGGCCACGATCCACGAAGCCGAGAAGTTCGGCCTGTCCGTGGACGTCGTCGACGACCTGACCGGCGCCAAGCTGGGCCGCGCCAAGTCGGGTACGTTCCGCACGGCGGACGTCGTCGGCCTGGACACGATGGGCCACGTCATCAAGACCATGCAGGACAACCTGCAGGACGACCCGTTCTTCAGCGTGTACAAGACGCCGGACGTGCTGGCCAAGCTGATCGAAAAGGGCGCGCTGGGCCAGAAGACGGGCGCCGGCTTCTATAAAAAGGTCGGCAAGGACATCCTGCGCCTGGACACCGCGACGGGCGAATACGTGCCGGGCGGCGCCAAGGCGGCCGACATCGTCGCACGCATCCTGAAAGAAAAGGACCCGGTCAAGAAATTCAAGGCGATGCGCGAATCGACCAACCCGCAGGCGCAGTTCCTGTGGGCGATCTTCCGCGACGCCTTCCACTACATCGCCTTCCACCTGGACTCGATCGCCGACAACGCGCGCGACGTCGACTTCGCGATGCGCTGGGGCTTCGGCTGGAGCGTCGGCCCGTTCGAAACGTGGCAGGCCGCCGGCTGGAACACGATCGCCCAGTGGGTCAAGGAAGACATCGAAGCGGGCAAGGCCCTGACCGATGCACCGCTGCCGGCATGGGTGTTCAGCGCCCCGGTTCTTGAAAAGGGCGTGCACACGCCTGAAGGTTCGTACTCCGTCACGAAGAACGCGTACGTGCCGCGCTCGGACCTGCCGGTCTATGAGCGCCAGCAATTCCGCGCACCGGTCGTGGGCGCGGGCGGCGAAGATCCGAAGACCGCCGGCACCACCGTGTTCGAAGACGATTCCGTGCGCCTGTGGCACTCGGGCGACGAGGTCCTGGTCATCTCGCTGAAGACGAAGATGCACGTGATCGGCGACGGCGTCATCAAGGGCATCCAGCGCGCGCTGGCCGAAGCCGAGAAGGGCTTCAAGGGCATCGTGATCTGGAATACGGATGCGGCCGACGGCGGCGCGTTCTCGGCCGGCGCCGACCTGCAATCGGCCCTGCCGGCCTTCATGGCGGGCGGCGCGAAAGCGATGGACCCGATCGTCAAGGAACTGCAGGACACGTTCATGGCGATGAAATACTCGAACATCCCGGTCGTGGCCGCGGTGGCGGGTCTCGCCCTGGGCGGCGGCTGCGAAATGGCGCTGCACGCATCGAAGCGCGTCGCCTCGATCGAGTCGTACATCGGCCTCGTGGAAGTGGGCGTCGGCCTGGTGCCGGCCGGCGGCGGCCTGAAGGAAGCGGCAGTGCGCGCGGCCAATGAATCGAAGGGCAACGACATCCTGCAATTCCTGAAGACCGGCTTCACCAACGCGGCCACCGCGCAGGTGTCGAAATCGGCCCTGGAAGCGAAGGCGATGGGCTACCTGAAGGACGACGACGTCATCGTCTTCAACCCGTACGAACTGCTGCACGTGGCGAAGGTCACCGCGCGCTCGATGTTCGACGCCGGCTACCGCGCACCGCTGCGCCGCCCGGTCACCGTCACCGGCCGCTACGGCTGGGGCACGATCCGCGGCCAGCTGGTCAACATGCGCGACGGCGGCTTCATCTCGGCCTACGACTACCACCTGGGCGACACGATCGCGGAGATCGTCTCCGGTGGCGACATCGACCAGGGCAGCGTCGTGTCCGAGCAGTGGCTGCTCGACATGGAACGCAAGGCATTCGTCGCGCTGCTGAACAATCCGAAGACCCAGGAACGCATCATGGGCATGATGCAAAACGGTAAACCGGTACGTAACTGATCGCGGCGCGACACTAAGGACTACTGACATGAGCAAACAACTTCAAGACGCATACATCGTCGCAGCGACCCGCACCCCGATCGGCAAGGCGCCGCGCGGCTTCTTCAACAAGACCCGTCCGGACGACCTGCTGGTGCACGCCATCCGCGGCGCGATGGCCGCCGTGCCGAACCTGGACCCGGCACTGATCGTCGACGCGATCGTCGGCTGCTCGTTCCCGGAAGCGGAGCAGGGCTTCAACGTGGCCCGTAACGCCGTCGTGCTGGCCGGCCTGCCGAACACGGTCGGCGGCGTGACCGTCAACCGCTACTGCGCCTCGGGCATCACCGCCCTGGCCATGGCCGCGGACCGCATCCGCGTCGGCGAGGCCGACGTGATGATCGCCGGCGGCGTCGAATCGATGTCGATGGTGCCGATGATGGGCCACCACCCGTCGATCAACATGGAGACGTTCAAGGACGAGAACGTGGGCCTGGCCTACGGCATGGGCCTGACGGCCGAGAAGGTCGCCGCCCAGTGGAAGGTGAGCCGCGAAGACCAGGACGCCTTCGGCCTGGAATCGCACCGCAAGGCCATCGCCGCCCAGCAGGCCGGCCTGTTCAAGGACGAGATCACCCCGGTGGAAATCGTCACCCGCACGCCGGACCTGGCGACCGGTGAGATCAAGGTCAAGCGCCGCACCGTCGACCTGGATGAAGGCCCGCGCGCCGACGCCAGCATGGAAGGCATGGCGAAGCTGAAGCCAGTCTTCGCCGCCAAGGGCAGCGTGACGGCCGCGACGTCGTCGCAGATGTCGGACGGCGCCGGTGCGCTGATCGTCGTCAGCGAGAAGATCCTGAAGGAACACAACCTGACCCCGCTGGCCAAGTTCTCGTCGTTCGCCGTGCGCGGCGTGCCGCCGGAGATCATGGGCATCGGTCCGAAGGTCGCGATTCCCGCAGCGCTGGCCGCCGCCGGCATCACCCAGGACCAGCTGGACTGGATCGAACTGAACGAAGCCTTCGCGGCACAGGCACTGGCCGTTATCCGCGACCTGGACCTGGACACCAGCAAGGTGAACCCGATGGGCGGCGCGATCGCCCTGGGCCACCCGCTGGGCGCGACCGGTGCGATCCGCGCCGCGACCGTCGTCCACGCCCTGCGCCGCAACAACCTGAAGTACGGCATGGTCACCATGTGCGTCGGCGCCGGCATGGGCGCGGCGGGCATCATCGAACGCGTGTAATCCACACGACGTGAACGGAAGGGTGGGTGCGGCACAACCGTTCCCACCCTTTTTTTATACGAACAAGCGAGACACCGAATGGACATCCTGACCACCACCGCCGACGGCATCCTCACCCTCGAATTCAACCGCCCGGAACGCAAGAACGCCATCACGGGCGCCATGTACACGGTCCTGGCCGACGCGCTGCGCGCGGCCGACACCGACCCCGCCATCCGCGCCATCCTCATCACGGGCAAGCCCGAGATCTTCACGGCCGGTAACGACCTGGAAGACTTCCTGCACAACGTGGGCGAAGGCGCGATGACGGAATCGCGTCCCGTGTTCCAGTTCATGCGGGCGCTGGAAGGCTGCTCGAAGCCCGTGGTGGCTGCCGTCGCCGGCGCCGCCGTCGGCATCGGCACCACCTTGCTGATGCACTGCGACCTCGTCTACTGCGCCGACAATGCGAAATTCTCGATGCCGTTTTCCCAGCTGGGCCTGTGCCCGGAATTCGCGTCGTCGCTGCTCGTCGCGCAATCGGCCGGCTACACCCGCGCGGCGGAAAAGCTGATGCTGGGCGAGCCGTTCGGCGCGCAGGAAGCGTTCGAGATGGGCATCGTGGCCCGTGTGCTGCCGGCCGCCGAGCTGCTGTCGTTCGCGCAGGGGCAGGCCGCCAAGCTGGTCAAATTGCCGGCTGTGTCGATCCGCACGACCAAGGCGCTGATGAAGCGGTCGCGCGCGACGCTCGTGAAAGACACGATCGCGGCGGAGAACGAGCGGTTCAGTGCGATGCTGACCGGCGCCGAAGCGAAGGAAGCCTTCACGGCGTTCTTCGAGAAGCGCAAGCCGGACTTCAGCAAGTTCGACTGAGCGAAGCAATGACATCGCGGGCGATAATCGTTCTGTTATCGCCCCAGTGGGAAGGTTGAATGCGCGGTGTATGCATTCGACCTGAAAGGTATGTCGTATAAAAAACTGCGTTAAACTTGTCAAAAATAGGATTTTCTGTGTGGCGGTAAAAAAAAATGGCCTCGGTCGGTTATGAATTCTTGCGCGACTCTCTTGGGTTAAGCGCTTTTGCTCCATCCCGTCCAGCATATGTTGGTCCGGTGACACGAGTACAGGCAGTAGGGAACACATTGGCGGTGCCGCGCCACGTTGCGCCCGATAGCACCAGTCCTTTGCCCCACGTTCTCTTCGCGCTGAAGCACGAAGGAACGAACCTGCAGATTTTGGCTGAGGCCATGCCGAAAATTTCCGCAGCGGACATGTTGGCCGAACTCAACAAGTCGCCTAATGGTGGCTACATCCGCCTCGCTTGCTTCCTATGGGAGGAGTTTACCGGGCAGGAGCTGTCACCGATCCCTCAAATCGGTGGCACGGTACAGCTGCTTTTTGACCCCGATCAGTACGTCACTGGGCCGTTGGTAAAAAACGGCAAGTGGAGAGTTGCGTTTAACGGTATCGGTTCGATGAAGTACTGCGCAACCGTCGAGCGGACCGCCGCGATCGATGCCGCCGTTCAGTCTCGGATTCTCAGCCGAACGAAACAGTTTATCGAATCGCTCGGTGCTGAAATGATGGACCGGGCGCTGTCCTGGGCGTACCTCCATGAAACAGACTCGTCTTTTGCTATCGAGCGCGAAGCGCCGACCGAGGACAAGGCGCAACAGTTTGTCGAAATTCTGAAGCAGGCCCACGAGCCGCGTGAGCTGAGCGAAGATTATCTTGTCGAGTTGCAGAATGTCGCGATCACGAATCCATTCGATAAAGCCGCCTCGTTCCGCTTCGAACAAAATTGGCTGTCCGGTCCCAGCCGTGGTGCACCATCGGTAACATACCTTCCTCCGCCATATCCGCTGGCTGCCGAACTGATGAGGGAGTTAATGACCCTTGCCAGCACCATGCCGAAAGCGATCGATCCCGTAGTTGCAGCGTCCGTCATATCGTTTGGCTTCGTATTCATTCACCCTTTCATGGACGGGAACGGACGGCTGTCAAGATTTTTGTTTCACTACGCACTTTGCCAGTCTGGAATGCTAGAGAAAGGCCTGGTGTTACCAGTGTCCATCGCGATGAAACGGCACGAACCCGACTACCTGGCGGCTCTGCGAGCATATTCCAGGCCGGCGCGCACAAAGTGGGATGTTCGCTGGATTGGCGAAGATGAGTTCGACTTTACGTTTCGGGGTGCCGAAACCATGTATCGTTACTGGGATGCAACCCCATGTGTCGAATTTGGATATCGTATGGCAGAGGAAGCGCTCGAGATCGAACTGCGGCAGGAAACGGAATTCCTTGCCGCCTACGATCGCGTGGTACGGGCCGTTAACGAGAAGTACGATGTGCGTGGAAGTGATCTCTCCATATTGGTTCGAAGCTGCTTGGAGAATGACAATAAGCTGTCGAACAACCGGCGTAAGCAGTACGCTGCCCGGGTGCTCCCAGGGGTTTTCGATCTCATCGAGAGCGAGGCCGAAGCCGCGCGCGCTGCCGGGGCTGGCACTGATGTCAACGCCCCCGAGGTTGATAAGCCCGAGGCGCCGCGTGCGTAGAAAAAAACCGGCGAATGCATCGAGAAATAAAAAAAAATCGAACTCCGTAAGAATTTCTTGAATCAGCCGGACAGGCCGTATAAGTGATCAGGATGTGCCTTGCTACCCGGAGTTCTTGTTGCCGTGCGGATCCGGATACACGTGCGTCGCAGCCGGCGACAAGCTGATCGACGCCGATCGGAAAAGTAACTTGTTCCACTCGCGCACGCGCAGTGTACAAGTACATCGGAATTCATTCGTCTACTGCGGTCGCAGGGTCGAGCTGCTGACATCCGCGCCATTGCCAAGCGGGCACGTACGCGCGCACAATTATCCGGATTTGAACTACATGCCGGGTATGGGCCGGCAACGACGGGGAGAACATGGAAAGAGGAAGCAGCACAACGGCAGCCATGCCACTACAAGGCGTCCGCGTCATCGAAATGGGCCAGCTGATCGCCGGCCCCTTCGCCGGCAAGACGCTGGGCGATTTCGGCGCCGACGTCATCAAGATCGAGGCGCCGGACGGCGGCGACCCGCTGCGCAACTGGCGGATGATCAAGGAAGGGACCTCCGTGTGGTGGCAGGTCCAGTCGCGCAACAAGCGTTCGCTGGCGCTCGACCTGCGCAGCAGCGAAGGGCAGGACGTCGCGCGCAAGCTGATCGCCGAGGCCGACGTGCTGATCGAGAATTTCCGTCCCGGCACGCTGGAAGGCTGGGGCATGGGGTGGGACGTGCTGTCGCAACTGAATCCCGGCCTGGTCATGCTGCGCATCTCCGGTTATGGCCAGACGGGCCCGTACCGCGACCTGCCGGGCTTCGGCATGATCGGCGAGGCAATGGGCGGCTTGCGCCACCTCACCGGCGAGCCGGGGCGCGTGCCGGTGCGTTGCGGCGTGTCGATCGGCGATACGTTGGCCGCGCTGCACGGCGTGATCGGCATTCTCACCGCGCTGTACCACCGCAAGGTCAATGGCGGCCAGGGGCAGGTGATCGACGTCGCCCTGCACGAAGCCGTGTTCAACGTGATGGAAAGCCTGATCCCCGAATACAGCGCGTTCGGCGCCGTGCGCGAGCCGGGCGGGAGCGCGCTGCCGGGCATCGCGCCGTCGAATGCCTACACGTGCCGCGACGGCGTCGTACTCGTCGCGGGCAATGGCGACAGCATCTTCAAACGCCTCATGCACGCCATCGGCCGACCCGACCTGGCCGAGGCGCCGGATCTTGCGAACAACGCGGGCCGCGTCGCACGCGTGGACGAGATCGACGGTGCCATCGGCGCCTGGACCGCCGGACGCGGCGTGGCCGAGGTGCTCGATGCGCTGGGCCAGGCGCGCGTCCCGGCCGGCAAGGTCTATACGGCCCGAGACATCGCCGAGGACCCGCACTACCGGGCCCGCGACATGATCCTCACGCAGCGCACGCGCGACGGCTATGACGTCGAGGTGCCCGGCATCGTGCCCAAGCTGATGGGCACGCCGGGCGGCATCCGCTCGGCCGCGCCGCACCTGGGCGAGGATACGGATGCCGTGCTGCGCGAAATCGGCCTCAGCGAGGAACAGATCGCGGCGCTGCGTTCGAAGGGCATCGTGGCCTGACCCGGCGCCGGCAACCGGCCGCTCAGCGTATCACCGCCTCGCAGCGCGCGATCTCCGTGCGCCCGTGCCCGGCCACGATCCCGCTGCCATACACGGGCAGGTCGAGATAGGCCCGTTCCGTCGCGCGCACGGCCAGCACATACGCCTGGCGTCCCGTCTTGTGGCGCAGGACGACGTGTGCGACGTAAGCGGGCGCGAGCACGCGCTGGGACTTGCGCTTGCCCAGGTCGAGGTAGCCGAATTGCAGCGTCGCCGATTCCACAAGGTCGCCCGGGACCTCTTTCTGGCCGAGCAGCGTGGCCACCTGCGCGACGATCTGACGCGCACCCGCTTGCGGTTCGATGATGGCCGCGCGGTCCAGCACTTCGCCGTTGGCGGGCCGCACCTGCACGGACAGCGCGTCCAGCCGGCCGTCGCCCGCGAGCCGCAGCGCGACGGACGCGGCGCCCAGCACCGGGATGCCGCCCGCGACCTGGCGCCAGGCGCCGAGGGCGCGGAACAGCGTGGTCGCGGAGGTCTTGCCGGCCGGGTCGGCGCCCTGGCCCAGCGTGCGGAACAGGCGCTCGAAGCGTAGCTCGCCGTTCGGGCCGGCCCAGTCGGACAAGGCCAGCTTGTGTGCGCGTTCCTCGACGAGGCGTTGCAGGACGGCACGTTCGGCCTCGTGTTCGAATGGCGCGTCAGCAGGGCCGAGGCCGGAGACGTAGCGCAGGGCGCCGGACGCGTGGTAGACCATGGCGCGCGCGCCGTCCGGCAGGTAGATTACGGTGTGGTCGTCGCGCTGTTGCCAGGCGCCGCCGTTGTCGTGCGGGCAGTCGCCGTGTTCCTCCAGCAGCGCGACGAAGCGGCGGGCGCGCGCCTGCAGCTGTTCCCGCGTGGGCGTCTGCAGCAGGAGGATGTCGGCCTGCTCGGGAATGCGCGCGTCGGCGCAGGTGCCGGCCAGTGTGTGCAGCAGGGTGTGGTCGCTCATCGTTCAGCCCTCCGTCCAGTACCACAGCAGGCAGGCCTGCTGCGCAGGCGCCAGGTCCGCGGTCACGGTGCCGTGGCCCCACAGGTGATCGCGGTTGATGGCGCTGAGGTTCCAGCGGATCGCGCCATTGTTCCAGGTGGCTGCATCGCCCACGCACACGGTGATCGGGTGGTTGTCGACCCACCAGTCCGAGACGCCGTCGTGCCAGGCATGCGCCACCGTGTCGCCGTGCACGAGGTTGTCGCCCACGTCCTCGCCGCATTCGTCCGTCGTGATGCCATCCCACATCAGGTCCCAGGCGCCGCAATAGATGTGCATGCGCGCGAAGATGTTCCACAGGCCGGTGACGGTGGGCAGGGCCGCCGTGTCGCACGAATAGGCCATCACCCATTCGTTGTTCCAGTCCTCGCCCAGCTGCCAGCGCGCCGAATTGGCGAGCCATTCCGTGACGGGCGTGTCGTACAGCAGCACGACGTGGCCCGCGTCGTCGTGGTTGCCGTGGGTTTCGATCCAGAAGAGGTCGACGTCGTCGACCCAGTGGCGGTCGTCGCCGCCCTGGTCGCTGTCGCGGATGTCGGTTTCCCAGACATCCGTGTTCGCCCAGTAGAACGCGCGCGCGTGGCCGGCGCCGCGCAGTTTATTGTCCAGGCCATTACTTCGATTGAACGTATAGATGAGGTCGCCCGCCGTGTCCACGTGCGCCGCGCGCGCGTGGCTGAAGTAGCGGATCGCCTCGACACCGAACCGTGCCATATCTGTCTCCTTGGAAATGCGGCCTGCATGAATGCCCGGGCAGCACCCGTACGGTAGCGGCGCGTGGCCGGTCCCGGCCTGTTCTGCCTCAGGCGTGCTTGCACACCGGGTTGATCCAACGCGGGTACGTGGGCGCCGATTCGTGTGTCGACCTCAAAGGCGATGCGCTACAGTAAGAGGATGGGACGAAGGAGAAACCGATGGAATGTGAAATCAAACTGGCCGTGGACGCGACGAGCGCCGCGCAGTTGAAAAAATCCGCCGTGCTGCGCGAACACGCCGTGTCGAAGCCGCGCGACCAGGAACACGTCGACCGCTATTTCGACACTGGCGGTTTCGACTTGTGGAAGCATGGCTTTGCCCTGCGCGTGCGCAGCGCCGGCGAGCGTCATGTGCAGACCCTGAAGGGCGGCGGCAGCGCCGTGGCCGGCCTGCACCGGAGGACCGAGCTGGAAGCCGAGATTCAATCGGAGGTGCCCGACCAGGAATTGTTCGGCAAGCAGCTGCGCGAAGCGTTGCCCGATCTGGCCCACAGCCTGGACGGCCAGCAGCTCGCCCCCGAACCGGTCTTCGTCAACCGCACGAAGCGCACGACGTGGATGCTGGCCCTGCCGGACGGCACGCACGTCGAGTGCGCGCTGGACGTGGGCGAACTGCAGCACGGCGAGCGCAAGACACAAGTGCGCGAACTGGAGCTCGAAGTGAAGGACGGCGACCCGGCCTGCCTGTACGAACTGGCGCGGCGGGTGCACGAGGCGACGCCCGTGCGCATCGAGAACATCAGCAAGGCCGAGCGCGGCTATGCGCTGGCGACCGAGGACAAGGCGCACGCCGTCAAGGCCACGCCCGTCGCGCTCAAGCGCAAGGCCACGCTGGGCGAGGCCCTCGGCGGCATCCTGCAGAACTGCCTGCAGCAGATGCAGGCCAACGAGCGGGGCGTGCTGGCGGGCGACGTCGAAAGCCTGCACCAGATGCGCGTCGGCCTGCGCCGCCTGCGCGCGGCGCAGGACATGGTCGACGGGCTCGTGACGCTGCCGGAACCGCTGGCGGCCGACATCGACTGGCTCGCCGGCGAACTGGGCGACGCGCGCAACTGGGACGTGTTCCTCGAATCCGTGCTGCCGGGCCTGCCGCTGGCGGAGGACCAGAAACCGTCGCTGGCGCGCGTGGAAGCGGCGGCGCGCGAGGAGGCGGACCGCCATCGGGCGCGTGTGCGCTCGGCCGTCGGCAGCCCGCGCTACACGACCCTGATGCTGGCGCTGGGCGGCTGGATCGCGGGCAAGGGCTGGCAGCACACGACATTGCCGGCCGATCCGCTCGAACAAAGGATCGCGAAGGCCGCGCCGCAGCTGGTGCAGCATGCGGCCGCGCGCGTGCGCAAGCGCGCCCGCGGGTACGACCTGAAACGGCCGGAGTGCCTGCACAAGGTGCGCATCGCGGCCAAGAAGGAACGCTATGCGCGCGAATTCTTCGCCGCGCTGTCGCATGACCGCAAGGCGGCGAAACGGCACGATCTGCTGGCCGGCATGCAGGACGAGCTGGGCGAGATCAACGATGCGTTCGTCGCGCGCGAGCTGGTCGCGCAGCTGCGCGACCGCGTGCCCCAGGAGGTGGGCCTGCTCGGCTTCATCGAAGGCGTGCTGGCCGCGCGTGCGCTGGATGCGATGCCGCGCGCGCGCCGGCATGTGAAAGACCGGCTGCGCGTCAAGGCTCGCTTCTGAATTGGTGCCGGTATGTTTCCCGACCGCCGGCGCCGGTAGGGCGGCCGAGCCGCCATGTGCTCTCTTCCCTGGGAGCGATGCGTATTCTGACGCCCGATTGTGACGTGACCGTTACGGCGCGGCGGTCGCCGCCAGCGACGCACCGCTCCAGCGGCGCAACAGGGCCGCGAGTGCGGACGAACGCTTGTCTTCGGGCGTGAGGACGGCCACCGCGGTCTGCAGGGCCTTGTCGTCGCGCGTGCCGAACGTGCGCGTGGATTCCACCGGCTCGCGTCCGAGCGGCTCGCGTTTCGCTTCCAGCGTCGTGCCCGCCGGCTGCGTTGCGGGCAGGTGCTTCGCGAGATCCGCTTCGCGCAGCAGCAGGTCGTCGTCGGCGGCCACGGCTGGTGTCACGACGATGTCGGGCGTGACGCCGCGCGCCTGGATCTCGTGGCCGTTCGGCGTGAAGTAGCGCGCCACGGTGAACTTGATGCCGCTGTCTTCGTCCAGCCCGATGACGGATTGAATAGAGCCCTTGCCGAACGTGCGGGTGCCGATCACGGTGGCGCGGTGCTGGTCCTGCAGGGCGCCCGTGACCAGTTCCGCCGCCGACGCAGAGGCGCCGTTCACGAGCACCGTCAGCGGCACGGTGCGGGTCCACGCGGGCAGGCCGGCCAGCACGTCGGGCTGGCCCTGCTGGCGGTAGTAGCGTTCATCGACGGTGACGGTGGCGTTGGCGCCCGGCTCGCGTCCGCGCGCCGAGAACAGCACGGTGCCCGGTTGCAGGAACGCGCCGGCGACCGCGACGCCCGTCGCCACCAGGCCGCCCGGATCGTTGCGCAGGTCGAGAATCAGGCCGCGCGGCGTGTCCAGTTTTTTCAGGGCCGCCGCGAGGTCGGCCGCCGTGGCGCCGCCGAATTCCGAGATGCGGATCCAGGCAAGACCGGGCGCCGCCATCTTCACGCGCACCGTGTCGTTGTGCAGGTCGGCGCGCGTGATGCGCAGCGTCTCGACCTTGTTGCGGCGCGCGATGCCGATGGCGACCACGGTCCCCGGCGCACCGTGCATGCGCCGCGCGACGTCGTCGTTGGTCATGCCGGCGACGGGCGCCCCGTCCACCGAGACGATCACGTCGCCCGACCGGATGCCCGCGTGTTCGGCCGGCGAGCCTTCGGTGGCGGACACCACGCGCAACTGGTTGCGGCCGCCTTCGACCTCGATGCCGATGCCCACGTACTCGCCGCTGTTCTCGCGCCCGACGTCGCGCATGGCGTCCTTGTCCAGGTAGCGCGAGTGCGCGTCGAGCGCGGCCAGCATGCCGGACAGGGCGCCGTCGAACAATGCCTTGTCGTCGGTCTCGCCGACGTAGTTCTGCTTGATCATGGCATACACCTCCAGCAGCCGCTCCACCTGGGCCTGCGGCAGCTTGAGGGAGGGCGTGGCCGTGTCGTCGGCGTGGACCAGGGGCGCGCAGGCCAGGAAGAGGGCGCCGATCGCGGCGAGCGCGGTACGTTTCATGGTGATCCTTTCGTCGATGCGTTCATGAGATTCTGGCTTGCCGGGGTGTTAAGCGCGGTTAAACGCGGGTAAATCGGCGTTAAGGAGTTGTAAGTGATCCCTCTTTTCCTTGTGGCAAAAAGCACAGATAATCGGTGCTTTGCCGCCACAGGAGAACGCCATGCAAGACCACGACGACCTGCCCGCCAGCCCCGCGCGCCGCCGCATCTTCCAGGCCGCGGCCGCCGTCGGCCTGTCGGCATCGATCGCGCCGGCCAGCGAAGCGAAGCCCGCCGCCAGGGCCGTCAGGACGGTCGCCGGCTCGCTGGACGCCAAGCTGAAGGCGCACGTCAAGAACGTTGTCGTGATCTACCTGGAGAACCGCAGCTTCAACAACCTGTTCGCGGACTTCCCCGGGCTCGCGCAACCGTTGGCGGCGGCGAACGTCGTCCCGCAGAAGGACCGCGACGGCAGCGTCCTGCCGGAACTGCCGAAGATCTGGGGCGGCATGGTCCCGGCGCGCCAGAACATCGGCGGCAAGGATTACCTGATCAGGGAAGACGACATCCAGCACCTGCCGAACGCGCCGTTCAAACTGACGGATGCCGCCGGCAAGCCGCTGCCGGAAGCGATCATCACGCGCGACCTGTGGCATTTGTTCTACCAGAACCAGATGCAGATCAACGGCGGCAGGAACGACGGCTTCGTGGCGTGGGGCGACAACGGCGCACTGACGATGGGGCATTACGGCGAGACGTCGAAGACCCTGGGCCTGTGGCAGATCGCGCGCGAATTCACGCTGTGCGACAACTTCTTCATGGGCGCGTTCGGCGGCTCTTACCTGAACCACCAGTTCCTGATCAGCGGCCGCGTGCCGGAATTCTTCGATGCGGCGTCCACGCCGGCCGCGAAGAAGATCGCCGTGCTGGAAGACGGCCCGACGGGCGTCCGCCTCGCGCTGGCGCCGGATTCGCCGAAGTCCGCGCTGGAGGGCAAGCCGAAGTTCGTCAACAACGGCGCCATCACGCCGGACGGCTACGCGGTCAACACGATGGCGCCGCCGTTCCAACCGAGCTGGGTGCGTCCGGCACCGGGTGGCGATGCGCACCTGGCCGATCCGCAGGACCCGGCCGTGCTGCCGCCGCAGACGTACAAGACGATCGGCGACCTGCTGTCCGGGAAGGGCGTCGGCTGGGCGTGGTATGCGGGCGCGTGGCAGGCCGCGCTGGACGGGCGCGGCGAAGGCGAGCGTCCGAACTTCCAGTTCCACCACCAGCCGCTCAATTACTTCAAGCAGTTCGGACCGGGCACCGCGGCGCGCGCCGAGCACCTGCGCGACGGCGGCATGGGCGACAGCCCGATCTCCAACAAATTCATCGCCGACGCCATCGCCGGCAGGCTGCCCGCGGTTTGCTTCTACAAGCCGCAGGGGAATTTGAACCTGCACGCGGGCTATTCGGATGTGGAATCCGGCGATGCCCACGTGGCCAACGTGATCGAGCATCTCAAGAAGTCGCCGCAGTGGAAGGACATGGTCGTCGTCGTCACCTTCGACGAGAACGGCGGCTGGTGGGACCACGTGGCGCCGCCGCAGGGCGACCGCTGGGGCCCGGGCTCGCGCATCCCGGCCATCGTCATCTCGCCGTACGCGAAGAAGGGCGCCGTCGACCACAATTTTTACGACACGACGTCGATCCTGCGCTTCATTACGCGCCTGCACGACCTGCCGCTGCTGGAGGGCCTCGCCGCGCGCAACGCCGCGTTCGCAGCCCGCGGCGCGCGTCCGCCGGGCGACCTGACAGGAGCGCTGAGCTTCCGCTGACGGCCGTTTATTTTTCGCATATCGACAATACTTTCCTGCTGGCTAACGCGCGCTGTTCAAGAAAACACGGCGATACACTTTGCCACGGCCGTTGTCATTCAAACACGAGCTTGCGCACTGCGGCCCCCGCCAGGCGCCAACTTCATAACAGAGTTCAGGAGAGCGAAATGCAGAACAATAAAGCCTTGAAAGGGCTGCTGGCCGTTTCGGCAGTGGCAGCCATGTTCACTGCCGTCGGCGTCCACGCCCAGACGGCCGCGGTCAGCCAGACCCCGACCCAGACCGGCACCAGCAGCACCCCCGGCAAACAGAACACGTCGGGTAAAACCACCCGCGAAGGCACCATCGACAACACCAACAGCACGGGCATGGAAAACCGTGCCAACCAGACCGGCGCGGCCGGCATGACGGGCCACGGCGCCTCGGGCATGTCGGGCCAGTCGTCGACCAGCTCGAGCATGGGCGCCAGCGGCGCCGGCCAGGCGGCGGCAGGCGCGGCGGCGAGCGGCGCCAAGCTGAGCGCGTCCGACGAAAAGGCCGTCAAGGACATGGCGATGGCCGACATGGCCGAAGTCGAGACCGGCAAGCTGGCCGTGAACAAAAGCCAGAACGCTGAAGTGAAAGCCTTCGCCCAGCAGATGATCGACGACCATGGCCAGGCGCTGTCCAAGGTGCAGGCGCTGGCCCAGGCGCGCGGCGTGACCCTGCCGACCGAGCTGGACGCCAAGCACAAGGCGATGTCGGCCAAGCTGGAAAAACTGAGCGGCGATGCGTTCGACAAGGCCTACATGGCGGGTGCCGGCGTGAAGGACCACAAGGACACCAAGGCCAAGCTGGCCAGCGACGCCAAGAAGATCAAGGATCCGGACGTGAAGGCGCTCGCCGACCAGCACATGCCGGTCGTCGAGCAGCACCTGAAATCGGCCCAGCAGATGCACATGGCTAAATCCGGCACGGCCGCAGGCAAATAAGCAGGCAGATTAGTACTACGCCATCGCAGCCAGCACGCGCGCCCGGTCCTCGGGCGTGCGGTTCTGGCTCATTTTGAATTTCGCTTCCAGCCGCTCGATGGCGATCTCGATGCCGACGGTCGTCCGCACGACCTTGTCGATGAATTCGCGCGGCGCATCCTCCACCTTCCACCCGGCGCGCGCATCTTCATGGCGCCCCGTCAGCCGCGTCATCTGGCCGAGGATCCACGCCGGATCGTCGATCGCGCGCAGCCGCCCATGCGCATGCACGACCTGGTAATTCCAGGTCGGCACCACGCGTCCCCCGGCCGCCTCGACGTCGTACAGCAGGGGCGACACATAGCTGGATGCGCCCTGGAACAGCACGAGCACGGACGCTTCTTGCGCTTGCCAGATCGGATTCGCGCGCGCCACGTGGGCACGCAGCAGGCCGTGCGGCGCGGCTTCGGTGGGCGCCGCCAGCTCGAACGGAATGTGGTCCGCTTCCAGGCCATCGCCACCCATGCGCACGAGCGCGCCCAGCGGGTTGGCGGCAATCAGGTCCAGCATGTCGGCCTGTGAGGCCACGGCAAATTGTCCCGGCACGTACATTATTCGAATCCCTCCACGACGACGTCTCCCTTCAGCGAATTGGCGATGTAGCAGCGCGCATGCGCCTCGTGATGCAGCTCGGCCAGCGCGGTGCGGTCCGGCCGGCGTTCGCCGGAAAACGCGATGGCCGGGTTCAGGATGATGCGCGTGATGGCCGGGCGGCCGTCCAGGCCGGCATCGAGCAGGCCGACGGCGCGGTCGTCGTAGCGGTCGACGACGTAGCCGCGCGCGGCCGCGAGCGACAGGAAGAACAGCATGTGGCAGCTGGCGGCGGCCGCGACGAGGGCTTCTTCCGGATCGACGGCGGCCGGGTCGGACAGCGGCACGGGCACGGACAATGGCGACGACGAGGCCGGCACGTCGATGCCGCCGTCGAAGTGCCAGCGGTGCGCGCGGCTGTAGCGCAGGTCGGTGAAAGCCTGGTCGCCGCGCTGCCAGGCCAGGGTGGCTTCGAATCGTTTCATCATCCCTCCATGTGCGAACGAGCAGTCATCTTAAGTTCACGGATGGCTTGCTCAAATGACCAATTATGGGGAAGATGGGCGTACCAATCCGAACCACGCCGCCATGCACGTCCACGACATCCTCGCCGCCGCCACGCTCGAGCGCGATTCCTCGACACCCTTGTTCCGCCAGCTGTACGTCCACCTGAAGGACGCGATCCTCGACGGCCGCATCGCGGCCGGCGTGCGCCTGCCCGCCACGCGCAGCCTGTGCGGCCTGTTGAACGTGTCGCGCCAGACCGTGCTGGCGGCGTACGAACAGCTGATGGCCGAGGGCTATTTGCAGGGCACGGTCGGGAAGGGGACATTCGTCAGCGCGTCGCTGCCGGCCGGTGCGCCTGGGGGCGACGCCGCCGCGGCCCCGATGGTGCGCCCGTTGTCGGCGCGCGGAGAACTCATCGCGGGCGGCATGGCGCGCGTGCTGCACCACGCCGGGCCGCTGCGCGCCTTCCGCGCCAGCATGCCCGGCCTGGACCTGTTCCCGTTCGACGTCTGGCGCCGCCTGGAAGCGCGGCACTGGCGTCATTCGACCGGGTCGCTGGGCTACGGTCCCGGCGCCGGGCATGCGCCGCTGCGCGAGCTGCTGTGCGCTTATCTGAAAGCGTCGCGCGGCGTGCAGTGCACGCCGGACCAGGTCGTGATCACGTCCGGCTCGCAGCAGGCGCTGTACCTGCTGGCCCAGTTGCTGCTCGCGCCGGGCGAAGCGATGTGGATCGAATCGCCCGGCTACCAGGGCGCGGTGGCGCCGTTCACGGTGGCCGGCGCCCGCGTCTGCCCGGTGCCCGTCGACGCCGAGGGCATGGACGTCGCGTACGCGGCCAAACACTATCCCGATGCGCGCCTCGCGTTCGCGACGCCGTCGCACCAGCTGCCGCTGGGCGTGACCATGAGCCTGCGCCGCCGCCTCGAACTGCTGCGCTGGGCGGAGGCGAACCGCGCGTGGATCGTCGAAGACGACTACGACAGCGAATACCGGCATACCGGGCCGCCGCTGGCGTCGCTGCAAAGCATGGACCGCGCGGGCTGCGTGATCTACGTGGGAACCTTGTCGAAGGTGCTGTTCCCGGCGCTGCGGCTGGGCTACGTGGTGGCGCCGCCCGCGCTGGCCGCCGCGCTGGCGCGGGCAAAAGCGGTCGTCGACCGCCACAGTCCCATCGTGCCGCAGGCGACGCTCGCCGACTTCATCGCCGGCGGCCACTTCGCGCGCCACATCCGCCGCACGCGCGACGCGTATGGGGAACGCCGGCAAGCCCTCGTCGATGCGCTCGACGCGCGTCTCGCAGGCCGGCTGCGCCAGGGCCCGTCGGACGCGGGCCTGGACCTGTGCGTGCATTTCACGGAGAGGCTGGACGAGGAAACGGTCGCGCATCACGCCCGCGATCTCGGCGTGGACGTGCGCACGCTGGGCTATTACACGAATCCGCAGGCGGGCGCCGCTTGCGCCATCGATCCCGGGCTGCTGCTCGGCTTTTCCGCGTTCACGCCGGACGTGATCCGTGCCGGCGTGGACGACCTGGCCCGTGCGCTCGAGCGGGCATCAGTGTGAAAGAAGATAGGCGCTCATGTCGACCGCATCGCGTTCCGACACGCCCAGCACGGGCATCGCGGTGCGTGGGTCGATGGCCTGCGGATTGCGGATCCAGCGCACGAGGTTCGCCTGGTTGTTCGGCAGCGTGCCCGCGATGATGGGCCGCTTGGCCATCTCTTCGAGCGGCCGGCCCACGTAGACCTTCGATCCCGTCACGCCCGGGATCATGTGGCATGCGCGACAGCCGTATTGCGCGAGGGCGATACGGCCGCGCGCCGCGTCGCCCTGGGTGCCGGCGGGCGCGCGGTTGGCGTTGCCGCAGCCGGCAAGCAGGATCGCTGCGAGTACCAAAGCGACGAGCCGGTTCATTTCTTCTCCTCCGCCGTCAGCGTCCGATAGTCGTCCGCGCTCAGCGTGGGCAGCTGCATGATGAAGGCCACCGTGGACCACAACTCGTCCTCGCTGAGGTGGTATTCCCAGCCCGGCATGCCGCTCATCTTGATGCCGTGGCGCGTGATCCAGTACAGCTCGCGTGGCTTCCAGTGGCGCGTCGCGTCCACCAGCGGACCGGGCACCGGCTGCATGCTCAGGCCATGCTTGCCGGGCGCCGTGCCGGGGCCGCCGTGGCACTGGGCGCAGTTGTCGCGGTAGACGATCGCGCCGCGCAGCACCTGGCCGTGGTTGCCCAGCGCGGGTTCGGCCACGCTCTTCGCATGCCGCCGCACCGAGTAATGCATGGCTTGTTCGAGCATGCCGTAGACGAACGGGAAGTGCTGCGTGGTGGCGCCGATGTCGTACCAGCCGGCGCGCAGCACGACGAAGCCCGCGAGCGCGGCGGTCAGCCCCGATCCCAGCAGGGTGGCGATGACGGTCATGATGATCAGGCGGGCGCGCGTGGCGGGCATGCGAGTGTCCCAAACGAATCGTGTTAAAAAAATTGCATCTTCTCCGGTATTATAAAAGCCAACTCAACGTCGTGGATTCAACCGTGCCGACCTCCCTGTCACGCTTTTCCATCGCTGGCCCCGCGCTCGTATTGACGTGCGCGGGGCTGCTCGCCGGTTGCGGCGACGACGACTTCCGCAAGCCGTACATCGGCGGCGACGCGAAGATCGGCAAGCAGCTGGTCACGCAATACCAGTGCGGCGCGTGCCACAAGATTCCGGACGTCCCGGGCGCGGGCGGCGAGGCCGGTCCGGACCTGGAAAAATTCGGGCGCCTGAGCTACATCGCCGGCGGCATCCCCAACGTGCCCCCGCGTCTCGTGGCCTGGCTGCTCGATCCGCCCGCCCTCAAGCCCGGCACGGCGATGCCGGACGTGGGGCTCACCGAGCAGGAGGCGCGCCACATGGCCGCCTTCCTGTATACGTTGAGATGAGATTGCGATGAATGGGACGCTGCAATCCGTCCTGCACCCGGCCGGCGCGGACGCCGCCGTCGTCCAGCAGTTCGCCTGGGTCCTGTTCGGGGCCGGCACCCTGATCTTTTTCGCAGTGATGGCGCTGATGGCGCTCAGCCTGCGCGACAACGCGCGGCCGCTGCGGCCCGGCCTGTGGATCGCGGGAGCGGGCGTCGCCTTTCCCGTGCTCGTGCTGTCGGCGCTGCTCACGTGGAGCACGTGGCGCAGCGCGCAACTGGTCCCGCAAAGCTCGCAGGCCGCGCTGTCGATTTCCGTCACCGCGCACATGTGGTGGTGGGAAGTGCGCTACCGCGATCCGGCCGGCGGGCGCGAGATCGTCACCGCCAACGAGATCCACATCCCCGTCGGGCAGGCCGTGTACGTGGGCCTGAACGCGGCCGACGTGATCCACAGCCTGTGGGTGCCTTCGTTGTCCGGCAAGCGCGACATGATCCCCGGCCGCGTCACCGGCCTCACCTTGCGCGCGGACAGGCCCGGCGTCTACCGCGGCCAGTGCGCGGAATTCTGCGGTGCCCAGCATGCGAACATGGCGCTGCACGTGGTGGCGCTGGCACCAGAGGCGTTCCGCGACTGGCTGCAACGCCAGGCACGACCGGCCCGCGCACCGCAAGGCGCGCTGCTGGAACGGGGCCGCGCCGCCTTCCTCGAACAGCGCTGCCAGACGTGCCACACGATCCGCGGCGTGGCCGAGACGGCGCGCCTCGGCCCCGACCTGACGCACGTCGGCAGCCGCACGCACATCGGCGCCGGCCTGCTGCGCACGCACCAAAGCACGCTGGCCGGCTGGATCGCGGATCCGCAGGCCGTCAAGCCGGGCGTGTTCATGCCAGCCGCTTCCGGCACCGACGGCGACACGCTGCGCGCGCTGGCGGCCTATCTCGAGCACCTGCAATGACGGGCCGGGACGACGATCTCGCGCGGTTGGAAGACGTCTGGCGCACGCAGCGCGGGTGGCGCTTCTTCTCGTCCGTGAACAACACGAACATCGGCCTGCTGTACATCGGCACGGCGCTGCTGTTCTTCATCCTCGCCGGCGTGCTGGGCCTCCTGATGCGCGTGCAGCTGGCCGTGCCGGGCAACGGCTTCCTCGGCGCCGAGACATACAACCAGGTGTTCACGATGCACGGCTCGGTGATGATGTTCCTGTTCGCGATCCCGATCGTGGAAGCCATCGCCGTGTACCTGCTGCCGAACATGCTGGGCGCGCGCGACCTGCCGTTCCCGCGCCTGTCCGCGTATGCCTACTGGGCGTATGCCATCGGCGGCCTCGCGTTCTTCTGCACGCTGTTTTTCGGCCTCGCGCCGGACGGCGGCTGGTTCATGTATCCGCCGCTCACTAGCCTGAAGTATTCGCCCGGCCTCAACGCCGACTTCTGGCTGCTGGGTATCGGCTTCATCGAGATCTCCGCGATCGCCGGCGCCATCGAACTGATCGTCGGCATCCTGTTTACGCGCGCACCGGGCATGACCCTGGGGCGCATGCCCGTCTATGCGTGGGCCATGCTGGTCGTGGGCGTGATGATCGTGTTCGCGTTCCCGGCCGTGATCGCGGGCACCGCGCTGCTGGAACTGGAGCGTGCGTTCGACTGGCCGTTCTTCCTCGCCGACCGCGGCGGCGATCCGCTGCTGTGGCAGCACCTGTTCTGGTTCTTCGGCCACCCCGAGGTCTACATCATCTTCTTGCCGGCCGCCGGCATGGTGTCGACGATCGTGCCGACCCTTGCCGCCACGCCGCTCGTCGCGCGCCGCGCCATCATCGCGGCCCTCGTCGGCGTGGGCGTGTTCAGCTTCGGCCTGTGGGCGCATCACATGTTCACGGCGGGCCTCGGCACGCTGGAGATGGGTTTTGTTTCCGCGGCCAGCATGGCGGTGGCCGTGCCTACCGCGATCCAGGTGTTCGCGTGGATTGCCACGCTGTGGAAAGGGAAGGTGAAGGCGAACGCGCCCACGCTGTTCCTGCTCGGTTTCATGGCCATCTTCGTGCTGGGCGGGCTGACCGGGGTGATGGTCGCGGTGATCCCGTTCGACTGGCAGGTGCACGACACCTATTTCGTCGTCGCGCACTTCCACTACGTGCTGATCGGCGGGATGGTGTTCCCCGTGTTCGCCGCGCTGTACTACTGGCTGCCGCTCGTGAACGGCAACCGCCTGTCCGAAGGGCTCGCGCGCTGGGTGTTCGGCCTGATGTTCGTGGGCTTCAATGTCGCGTTCTTCCCGATGCACGTGACGGGATTGCTCGGCATGCCGCGCCGCGTCTACACGTATGCGGCGGACCTCGGGTGGAATGGCCTGAACATGCTGTCGACGGTGGGCGCATTCACGTTCGCGCTCGGCGTGGTGGTGTTCGCGTGGGATGCGTGGCGCGCATTGCGCCGTCCCGAGCGTCCCGTCGGCAACCCGTGGAACGCGTCCACGCTCGAATGGCTGCCGTCCGAGGATTACGGCAACCGCAGCATCCCGCGCATCGATTCCGTCGACCCGCTGTGGGACCATCCGGAACTCGTGCGCGAAGTGGAAGAGGGCCGCCACTACCTGCCGCGCACGGCGACGGGCGCGCGCGAGACCATCGCGACGAGTCCCGTCGCAGCGGCCCCGCGCTACCTTCTCATCCTGCCCGGCGACAGCTGGCTGCCGCTCATTGCCGCCGCCGGCACGGCCGGTTTCTTCCTGCTGCTGACCGTGAAGCTGAACGTGCTCGCCTGGGTCTGCGGCGTAACGGCCATCGCGGCGGTGCTGGGCTGGATGTGGCAGGCGGACCGCGAGAACGCGTACACCGACGTCGACATCGGCAACGGCGAACGCATTCCGGTCGGCGCCACCGGCACCGCATCGCACGCGTGGTGGGCCGCCATCGTCATGCTCGTCGTCGACCTCAGCATCTTTGCGTGCTTCGCGTTCGCCTACGTGCACGTGACGATGCGCCTGACGGTGTGCCCGCCGCCCGGCGCCACGCTCCCATCGCAGGACCTGGCCCTCGCATCCGCCGGCCTGCTGGTGCTGGGCTCATTGCTCGTCTGGTTCGCGACGCGCGCCGTGGGCACGCGGCGCCTGCCGTGGCTCGTGCTGGCGGCGCTGGGCTGCGTGCTCGCATCGTGTGCGCTCGACGTGCGCGGCCTGCAGGGCGCCGGGCTGGACCCGACCGCCAGCGCGTGGGCCGCGGGCGTCGCGGCATTGGCCTCCTACCAGGGCCTGCACGTCGTGACGCTCGCCGTGCTGGCGCCGTATCTGGCCGCGCGCGCGTGGTGCGGTCTGCTGGGAGAACGCAGCCGCGCGTCGCTCGACACCATCGCGCTCGTGTGGCACGTGACGACGTTGCAGGGCATCGCCGGGATGCTCGTCGTGCGGCTCGTGCCGCTGCTGATGGAGTGATGGTCATGATGCCGCGGACCCGCGAATCGTTCTGGCGCCGCCTGCTCGCGGGGACGCTGCCGCTGCTCGTGTGGAGCGCCCACTTCGCCTTCGCCTACGGCCTCGCGGCGGCCCAGTGCACGCCGGCCGGCATGCGTCCCGGCGGGCCGGACCGCTTGCTGCTGGGCGCCGTCACGCTGGCGGCGATCGGCGCGTGCGCGTGGCTCGCGTGGCGCGCGCGCGACGTCCCCCGGCGTATTGACGCCGGCCTGCTCGACTGGGCCCGGCTCGTGCTGGCCGTGCTGGCCCTCGTGGCGGTGGCGTGGACCGGCGTGCCGCTACTCCTGGTCACCGGCTGCGCCTGAATGCCATCTTTACATCCCTTGTAAAGAAATCACAACCATCGTTCCATGAAAGGCAACCAATGCCTTTCACTTGGCTCATCTGTACCAAAAATGATCGTGTTCTAAAACTGCTGTCAACCATTTTGGGCAAAGATTCATGCAAAAAAATTTAGGTTTCTTGTTAACGACGAGCGCGTTAAATGGCGTATAGTGCGCGATTCGTAGGGGAAAAATCCTCACGAAAACACACTAAATAAGAACCGCGCGCGGCCCGGTGCCGTGACGACGAGTTCAAACACGTCCTACAACTAGTAAGAACGCGCACAATCATGAGTATTGTCGACGTCGATGTCCTGCTCGAGGATTTGGAGGAGGCCGCGCCTTGCGGACCGAATCTCGAGTATGACCCCGCATTCCTGGAGCTCGAGCAGAGTGCGCTCGGCAAGCCAGAAGTCCAGTATGGGGACACGATCGTCCCCGCCGTCCCCCCAGAATGGAAGCAAGTCAAGAAGCAGGCCCTCGAGCTGCTCGCGCGTACGCGTGACCTGCGCGTGGCGATGCCGCTCGTGCGTGCGTTGCTGGCGCTGCACGCGATGCCCGGGTTCGCCGACGGCGCGCGCCTGCTCGAACGTCTCGTCACGGAGCGCTGGGACCGCGTCCACCCCGAACTCGATCCGGACGACGATAACGACCCCACGTTGCGCATCAATTGCCTGGCCCAGTTGACCGACCCGGCGACGACCTTGCGCGAATTGCGCGAGACCGCATTCGTCATGCTGCCCGGCCTGGGCCCGTTGACCCTGCGCGCGCTGGAGCAGGCGCACGGCGAGGCCTCGGTCCCGGACGGGCAGGCCGCGCTGTCGCCCGAATCGATCGACGCCGCGCTGGCCGACGTGTCCGACGACGCCATGCAGGCCGCCACCAGCGCCGTCAACGGTGCGCTGGACAGCGTGGTGAACATGGAGGCCGCGCTCGCGGACCACGTGGGCAGCACGCAGTCCCTGAATTTCACGCCGCTGACGCGCCAGCTGCGCCGCATGGCCGACCTGCTGGCCAGCCGCGCGCAGGCCGCACCCGAGGCCGAGGCCCCCGCGTCGGATGACGATGACGCCGCGGCACAAGGCGGCAGCACGACCGCGCCGCGCGCCGCGGCCATCACGGGCGACGTGACCAGCCGCGCGGACGTGATCCGCATGATCGACAAGATTCTCGCCTACTACCAGCGCTACGAGCCGTCGAGCCCCGTGCCCATGCTGCTGGAGCGGGCCAAGCGCCTGGCGCCGATGAGCTTCATGGAAGTCATGGAGAACCTTGCGCCGGACAGCATGCAGCAGTTGTACGTGATCCGCGGACCGCAGCCGGGCGAGTCCAATGAGTCGGACGATTATTGAATCCAGCAGGCCGGCAGTTCGGGTAGTTCAATCAAGGAGGAGTAAACCGTGGGCAAAGAAAGTAGCCAGAAGTTCATCGCACGCAATCGCGCGCCGCGCGTGCAGATCGAGTACGACGTCGAAGTGTACGGCGCCGAGAAGAAGGTGCAGCTGCCGTTCGTGATGGGCGTCCTGGCCGACCTGTCGGGCCAGCCCGCCGAGCCGCTGGCACCGGTCGCCGAGCGCAAGTTCCTCGAGATCGACGTCGACAATTTCGACGAGCGCCTGAAGGCCATGAAGCCGCGCGTCGCGGTGCAGGTGCCGAACACGCTGACCGGCGAGGGCAACCTGGCCGTCGACATGACGTTCGAAAGCATGGACGATTTCACCCCGGCCGCCATCGCGCGCAAGGTGGATTCGCTGAACAAGCTGCTCGAGGCACGCGGCCAGCTGGCCAACCTGATGACCTACATGGACGGCAAGACCGGCGCGGAAGAGCTGATCTCGAAGCTGCTCGCCGAACCGGCGCTGATGCAGGCACTGACGTCCGCACCGAAGCCCACCGAATAAAGAAAGACGGGAGAACAGAATGTCCGAAGCGTTAGCACAAAGCCAGCAGGAGTCCGGTACGCTCGAGATGAGCGACTTCGGTGCGCTGTTGCAAAAGGAATTCAAGCCGCAATCCGACAAGGCCAAGGAATCGGTCGAAGTCGCGGTGCGCACGCTGGCCGAGCAGGCGCTCGCCGGCACCAGCCTGATCACCAACGACGTGCTGGGCACGATCCAGAGCCTGATCGCCGCGCTCGACAAGAAGCTCACCGAGCAGGTCAACCTGATCATGCACACCGAGGAGTTCCAGAAGGTCGAAAGCGCCTGGCGCGGCCTGCACTACCTGGTGAACAACACCGAAACCGACGAGATGCTCAAGATCCGCGTGATGAACATCTCGAAGAACGACCTGGGCAAGACGCTCAAGAAGTTCAAGGGCACGGCCTGGGACCAGAGCCCGATCTTCAAGAAGATGTACGAGGAAGAATTCGGCCAGTTCGGCGGCGAGCCGTTCGGTTCCATCGTCGCCGACTACTACTTCGACAACAGCGCGCCGGACGTGGAGCTGCTGTCGTCGATGGCCAAGGTGGCCGCCGCCGCGCATGCGCCGTTCATCGCCGCGGCCGCGCCGTCCGTCATGCTGATGGAGTCGTGGAACGAGCTGGCCAACCCGCGCGACCTGACCAAGATCTTCCAGACCCCGGAACACGCCGCATGGCGCTCGTTCCGCGAGTCCGAGGATTCGCGCTACGTCGGCCTGACCATGCCGCGCTTCCTGGCGCGCCAGCCCTACGGCGCCAAGAGCAACCCGGTCGAGGAATTCGACTTCGAGGAAGACACCAGCGCACCGGGCAGCAAGAACTACACGTGGGCCAACTCGTCCTACGCGATGGCCGTCAACATCAACCGCTCGTTCAAGGAGTACGGCTGGTGCTCGCGCATCCGCGGCATCGAGTCCGGCGGCGCGGTCGAAGGCCTGCCGGTGCACGCGTTCCCGACCGACGACGGCGGCGTCGACATGCAGTGCCCGACCGAGATCGCGATCTCGGACCGCCGCGAGGCGGAACTGGCCGCCAACGGCTTCATGCCGCTGGTGCACAAGAAGAACACGGACTTCGCCGCCTTCATCGGCGCGCAGTCGCTGCACAAGCCGGCCGAGTACGACGATCCGGACGCCAGCGCCAACGCCGCCCTGGCCGCGCGCCTGCCGTACCTGTTCGCGACCTGCCGCTTCGCCCATTACCTGAAGTGCATCGTGCGCGACAAGATCGGTTCGTTCAAGGAACGCGACGAGATGGAGCGCTGGCTGACCAAGTGGATCATGCAGTACGTGGACGGCGATCCGGGCAGCTCCAGCGAAGCGACCAAGGCCCAGAAGCCGCTGGCCGCGGCCGAAGTGGTGCTGGAAGAAGTCGAAGGCAACCCGGGCTACTACACGTCCAAGTTCTTCCTGCGTCCGCACTACCAGCTGGAAGGCCTGACCGTGTCGCTGCGCCTCGTGTCGAAACTGCCGTCGGCAAAAGGCTGACCGTTTTTTGAAGTCCCGCGCGGAACCAACCGCCCGCGCGTATTCGGAAGTACAACCAACAAGGAGAAGAAGACATGGCATTGGATATGTTCATCAACATGGGCGACAAGATCAAGGGCGAGTCGCGCGACAAGGTCCAGGGCAAGGCCGGCGACATCGACGTCCTGGCATGGAGCTGGGGCATGAGCCAGTCGGGCACCACCCACATGGGCGGTGGCGGCGGCGCCGGCAAGGCGAACTTCCAGGACATCTCGTTCACCAAGTACATCGACAGCTCGTCCAATGCGCTGATGACCGCCCTGGCAAAGGGTACGCACATCCCCAAGTGCGTGCTGATGGTACGTAAGGCCGGCGAAGGCCAGCAGAAGTACATCCTGATCACCATGGAAGAAGTGCTGGTGACCTCGATCTCGACCGGCGGCAGCGGCGGCGAAGATCGCCTGACCGAGAACGTCACGCTGAACTTCGGCAAGGTGACTTTCGCCTACACCCCGCAGGACAGCAAGGGCACCGTGGCAGGCGACAAGACGTTCGTCTGGAACATCGCCGAAAACGCGGACGCTTGATCGGGCATCCGCGAATGGCTTGCCGTCCCCGCGGCGGCAAGCCGGTTACAGAATTCTGATGGGAGCCTCGAATGCTTGCGCAACAGCTGATTCGTGATGGAGACCTGGCCGGCGCGCTCGCCGCGCTGCAGGATGCGGTGCGCAAGAACAGCGCCGACCCGAAACTGCGCGTGTTCCTGTTCCAGCTGTTGTCCGTGCTGGGCCAGTGGAACCGCGCCCTGACGCAGCTGAACGTCGCGGGCGAACTGGATGCCGACGCGCTGCCGATGGTGCAGACCTATCGCGAGGCGATCCAGTGCGAAGCCCTGCGTGCCGAGATCTTCGCGGGGCGCCGCGCGCCCGTGATCTTCGGCGAGCCGCAGCCCTGGATGGCCCAGCTGGCCGAAGCCCTGAAGCTGGACACCACCGACCCGGATGCCGCGGCCAGCCTGCGCGCCGCCGCGTTCGACGCCGCGCCCGCGTCGCCCGGCACGATCGACGGCGCCCGCTTCGACTGGCTCGCCGATGCCGACGGCCGCCTCGGCCCGGTGCTGGAAGCGGTCGTCAACGGCCGCTACGTGTGGATCCCGTACATGCGCATCGCGCGCATCGAGATCGACCCGCCGGCCGACCTGCGCGACGCCGTCTGGACCGCCGCCACGTTTACCTGGACCAACGGCGCCCAGGCCGTCGGGCTGATCCCGACCCGCTACCCGGGCAGCACGGAGGCTGCCGACGCACTCAAGCTGGCGCGCCAGACCGAGTGGCAGGGCGAGCATCCCGTCGGCCAGCGCATGTTCACGAATGGCGACGACGACTTCCCGTTGATGGACGCGCGCCTGATCGGATTCGATAGCGTCGAACATGGCTGAACTGGCACCGCGCGAGCGCCTGCAACCTTCGCTGCTCGACCGCCTCACCGACGATGAACCCGACCAGGAGGTCGAGTCGCGCGAACGGCGCGTGTTGTCGGTGCGCGGCCTGCGCGAAGGCGTGCTGCGCGACCTCGCGTGGCTGCTGAACACGACGAACCTGCTATCCGTCAGCGACGTGCCGCGCCTGCCGCATCTGGCGAATTCCGTCCTCAACTACGGCATGCCCGACATGTCCGGCGCGTCGCTGGCGAACATGAACGCGGCCGACCTGGAACGCGCGATCCGCCAGGCCATCTGGGATTTCGAGCCGCGTTTGATCCGCTCGTCCGTGTCGGTGAAAGTGATGCCGCAGCAGGACTCGATCAGCAAGATCATGTTCGAGATCCAGGCCGACATGTGGGCCCAACCGTATCCCGAGCGCCTGTTCCTCAAGACCGAGCTCGATCTCGATCTTGCGCAGATCAGCCTCACCGAATTCTCCAGCGCACGGACATGACCAACCCACGCCTGCTTCGCTACTACAGCCAGGAGCTGCAGCACCTGCGCGAGATGGGCGGCGAATTCGCGGTCCAGTACCCGAAGATCGCCGGCCGCCTGGGCCTGGAAGGATTCGAGTGCGCCGACCCGTACGTCGAGCGCCTGCTGGAGGGTTTCGCCTTCATGGCCGCGCGCGTGCAGATGAAGATCGACGCCGAGTTCCCGCGTTTTACGCAGCACCTGTCGGAGCTGGTCTACCCGCACTTCCTCGCGCCGACGCCGTCGATGGCGATCGTGCAGCTGCAGCCCGACCTCGGCAACCCCGCGCTGAACGCGGGCTACCGCATCGCGCGCGGCGCGGCGATGCGCAGTGTCCTCGGCAAGGACGACGCCACGGCCTGCGAGTACCGTACGGCGCACGACGTCACCTTGTGGCCGATCGAGCTGACCGAAGCGAAGTTCTTCACGCACGGCGGCGCGATCGCCGGCGTCGACGCCAGGCTGCCGGCCAACGTGAAGGCGGGCCTGCGCCTGCGCCTGCGCACGACCAACGGCATGCCGTTCTCGCAGCTGGGACTGGACCGCCTCACGCTGCACCTGCGCGGCAGCGACGAGATGCCGGGCCAGATCTACGAACGGCTGCTGGGCGGCGTCCTCGGCGTGCTCGTGCTGCCGGGCAGCCGGCAGGGACGCAACACGTTGTTGCCGAAGACGGCGCTGCGCCCGCGCGGCTTCGCCGAGGACGACGCGCTGCTGCCCAGCGGCCAGCGCAGCTTCCAGGGTTACCGCCTGCTGCAGGAATATTTCGCGTTCGCGCAGCGCTTCCAGTTCGTCGAGCTGGCGGACCTGGGCCCGGCGGTGGCCGCCTGCGCGGAGCAGGAGATCGAGATCATCGTGCTGCTGGCGCGCGGCGACGCACGCCTCGAGCAGTCGCTCGACCACACCAATTTCGCGCTGAACTGCACGCCCGTCGTGAATCTGTTCCAGCGCCGCGCGGACCGCATCAACCTGACCGGCGACCAGTTCGAATACCACGTGCTGCCCGACCGCACCCGGCCCATGGATTTCGAGGTGCACCAGATCGAGAGCGTGACCGGCTACGGCACCGGTACCGACGCCGAGCAGGAATTCCACCCGCTGTACAGCGCGCGCGACCTGGGTGCCGCGACCGTGGCGGGCCAGGCCTACTACCAGATCCGGCGCGAGCCGCGCCTGCTGTCGCAACGCCAGCGCCAGCGCGGCCCACGCTCCTCGTACGTCGGCTCCGAGACCTTCATCACGCTGGTCGACGCCCAGGAAGCGCCGTACCGCCACACCCTGCGCCAGCTCGGCCTCGTGGTGTGGTGCACGAACCGCGACCTGCCGCTGACGATGTCGCTCGGCGTCGGCAAGACGGATTTCATCCTGGAGCAGGGCGGCCCGGTGCAGTCGGTGCGCGTGCTGGGCGGCCCGAGCCAGCCTTTCCCGTCGTTCGCCGAGGGCGGCATGGCGTGGCGCCTCATCAACCAACTGTCGCTGAACTACCTGTCGCTGGCGGACACCGACCCGGACCAGGGAGCGCGCGCCCTGCGCGAACTGCTCGCGCTGTACTGCCATCCGCTCGACGCCGCGAGCCAGCGCCAGGTCGAAGGGGTGCGCTCGGTCTCGTCCAGGCCCGTCACGCGGCGCATGCCGGCGCCGGGACCGATCACGTTCGGCCGCGGCCTGGAGATCACCGTGACGATGGACGACGGCGCGTTCGAAGGCGCCGGCGCGTTCGTGCTGGGCGGGGTGCTCAGCCACTTCTTCACGCAGTACGTGTCGATCAATTCGTTCACCGAGACCGTCGTGCGCACGGTCGGCCGCGGCGAGATCATGCGCTGGAATGCAGCGGGAGGCGTATGCGCAATCCTGTAGACGTCGAACGCAAGCTCGAAGAAGCGGGAGCAGGCATGGACTTCTTCCAGGCCCTGCGCCTGCTGGAGAACGCGCACCCGGACAAGCCGCGCATCGGCGCCTCGCTGCGTCCGCGCGACGACGCCGTGCGCTTCGGCCGCGACCCGTCGCTCGGCTTCGAGCCCGGCGCCCTGGCCGGTTTCACGCCGGCGGAGGGCGCTGCGCGCGCGCGCCTGGCCGTGAACTTCCTCGGCCTGCTCGGCGCCAACGGCCCGCTGCCGCTGCACCTGACGGACTATGCGCGCGACCGCGCCCGCAACCACAACGACCCCACGCTCGTCGCGTTCCTCGACGTGTTCCACCACCGGATGGTGTCGCTGTTCTACCGCGCGCGCGCCGCGGCCGACCCGGCCATCAGCCTGGACCGTCCGGACAGCGACCGTTTCGCCGATTACGTCGGCAGCCTGTTCGGCATCGGCGCCCCGGCCCTGCGCGGGCGCGACGAGATCGGCGACTTCGCCAAGCTGCACTTCGCGGGCCTGATGGCCAACCAGCGCCGCCCGGCCGCGGGCCTCGTGACGATCCTGCGCGCGTACTTCAAGCTGCCCGTCGAACTCGAACAATTCGTCGGCCACTGGATGAAGATCCCCCTGGACGGCCAGACCCGCATCGGCATGGAAGACCGCGGCAACCGCCTCGGCACGTCGGCCGTGCTGGGCAAGAAGGTGTGGGATTGCCAGCACAAGTTCCGGCTCGTGATCGGCCCGCTCGACTACGACGATTACGAGCGCATGCTGCCCGGCGGCGCCAGCATGACGCGCGTCGTCGACTGGGTGAAGAGCTATGCCGGCACGGTGCTCGACTGGGACGTGCGTCTCGTGCTCAAGCGTCCCGACGTTCCTCCGCTTACGCTGGGCGCGCGCCGCCTCGGCTGGACCACTTACCTCGCGAGCGGCCCGGCCGCGCGCGATGCCCGTCAACTCTTGATCAACCCGACTGCCCGCCAGGGCTGACCCTACGCGAAAGAACCGATCATGGCCGAAATCTCCCGTGTCGCACTGTTTGGAAAACTCAACGCGCTGTGCTACCGCGCGATCGAAAGCAGTACGGTGTTCTGCAAGCTGCGCGGCAATCCATACGTGGAGATGGTCCACTGGGTGCACCAGATCCTGCAGCTGCAGGACTCGGACCTGCACCGCATCATCCGCCACTACGAACTGGACGCCGCCGTGCTCGCGCGCGACGTGACGGCCGCGCTGGACCGCCTGCCGCGCGGCGCCACGTCGGTGACCGACCTGTCGTCGCAGCTGGAAGAGACAGTGGAGCGGGCGTGGGTGTTCGGCACGCTGATGTTCGGCGAATCGTCGGTGCGCAGCGGCCACCTCGTGTTCGGCATGCTCAAGACAACGAACCTGCGCAACGCCTTGTACGCGATCAGCCGCCAGTTCGAGCGCGTCAGGGCCGATGACCTGTCCGACCGCTTCGGCACCCTGCTGAAGGAGTCGCCGGAAGCGAAGATGGCGGCGAGCGACGGCTTCCAGGCCGCGGCACCCGGCGAAGCGTCGGGCGCGATCGCACCAGCGCAGATGGGCAAGCAGGAAGCGCTGAAGAAATTCACGGTCGACCTGACGGAGCAGGCACGCAGCGGCAAGATGGACCCGATCGTGGGCCGCGACGACGAGATCCGGCAAATGGTCGACATCCTGATGCGCCGCCGCCAGAACAATCCGATCATGATCGGCGAGGCCGGCGTCGGCAAGACCGCCGTCGTGGAAGGTTTTGCCCAGCGCATCGCGCGCGGCGACGTGCCGCCCGCGCTGAAAGAGGTGCAGCTGCTGGCGCTGGATGTGGGCCTGCTGCAGGCCGGCGCCAGCATGAAGGGCGAGTTCGAGCAGCGCCTGCGTTCCGTCATCGACGAGGTGCAGGCCAGCGAGAAGCCGATCATCCTGTTCATCGACGAGACCCACACGCTTGTGGGCGCCGGCGGCGCGGCCGGCACGGGCGATGCGGCCAACCTGCTCAAGCCGGCGCTGGCACGCGGCACCTTGCGCACCATCGGCGCGACCACGTTCGCCGAGTACAAGAAGCACATCGAAAAGGACCCGGCGCTGACCCGCCGTTTCCAAAGCATCCAGGTCGACGAGCCGGGCGAGGAACGTGCGATCCGCATGATGCGCGGCGTGGCGTCGACGATGGAAAAGCACCACCAGGTGCAGATCCTCGACGAGGCGCTGGAAGCGGCCGTGCGCCTGTCCCACCGCTACATCCCGGCGCGCCAGCTGCCCGATAAATCCGTGAGCCTGATCGACACGGCGTGCGCGCGCGTGGCCGTGAGCCTGCACGCGACGCCGGCCGAGGTGGATGACAGCCGCAAGCGCATCGACGCGCTGAACGTCGAGATGGACATCATCCGCCGCGAAGGCGCCATCGGCATCGAAGTGAGCGCGCGTGCCCACGAGACGGAGATCGCGCTGGCTGCCGAGAAGGAACGCCTGGCGGGCCTGGAGCAGCGCTGGAACGACGAGCGCGCGCTCGTCGACGAACTGCTGTCGCTGCGTGCGCAGCTGCGCGATGGCGCCCAGCCGGTCGAGGGGACCGGGTCGAAGCTCGAAACGGCTGCCGCGGAACCGGCGGCCAACGAATCCGAACGCGCTGCGCTGAAGGAACAGCTGCAGGCAGTACAGGCGAAGCTGACCGCGCTGCAGGGCGAGACCCCGCTGATCCTGCCGACCGTCGACTACCAGGCGGTGGCGGCCGTCGTCGGCGACTGGACCGGGATCCCGGTCGGCCGCATGGCAAAGAACGAGATGGAGACGATCCTGAATATCGCCTCCACGCTGAGCCAGCGCGTCATCGGCCAGGACCACGCGATGGAAATGATCGCCAAGCGCATCCAGACGTCGCGCGCGGGCCTGGACAACCCGAACAAGCCGATCGGCGTGTTCATGCTGGCCGGTACGTCCGGCGTCGGCAAGACGGAAACGGCGCTGGCGCTGGCCGAAGCCCTGTACGGCGGCGAACAGAATCTCATCACCATCAACATGAGCGAGTACCAGGAAGCGCACACGGTGTCGACGCTGAAGGGCGCGCCGCCGGGCTACGTGGGCTACGGCGAAGGCGGCGTACTGACGGAGGCCGTGCGCCGCCGGCCGTACTCGGTGGTGCTGCTCGACGAAGTGGAAAAGGCACACCCGGACGTGCACGAGATGTTCTTCCAGGTGTTCGACAAGGGCTTCATGGAAGACGGCGAGGGCCGCTTCATCGACTTCAAGAACACCCTGATCATCCTGACGACGAACGCCGGCACGGACCTGATTGCCGGCCTGTGCAAGGATCCGGACCTGATGCCGGATCCGGACGGCATGGCCAGCGCCTTGCGTGCGCCGCTGCTGAAGGTGTTCCCGCCGGCGCTGCTGGGCCGCATCGTGACGATCCCGTACTACCCGCTGTCGGACGACATGCTGGGACAAATCGTCAGGCTGCAACTCGACCGCATCAAGAAGCGCGTGGAGGCGCGCTACAAGATCCCGTTCGTGTACGGCGACGACGTCGTCGGGCTGGTCGTCTCGCGCTGCACCGAGAGCGAGTCGGGCGGCCGCATGATCGACGCGATCCTGACCAATACGATGCTGCCGGACGTGAGCCGCGCGTTCCTGAGCCGGATGATCGAAGGCAGCACGCCGCAGGGCGTCGAGGTCAAAGTCCAGGACGGGCAGTTCGCCTACGAATTCGCAGCACAGTAGCAGCCTGAGACCGGGCACGGACATCGCAACCGATTACTGGACGAAACCTGCATGCCCGTTCATTTTATTCATACGATTCATAGAAAGGGATAGACCTCATGCCAAACGTTTTCACGCAATGGGCCGTCCATTACGGCGGCCAGTCCGTCGGCGAGTTCGAACAATCGCACTACCTTGCCCGGTTCCCCGCCGAATTGCAGGGCGGCTGCTGCATGACCCTGTGCTGCTGCTGGATCGCGTCCAAGGGCGACATCCAGACGTTCAAGGGCCTCGTCAACAGCAAGATTGGTACGAACATGGTCCGCGGCTTCCAGGGCCTGGCGACCAAGGCGAGCGCGCAAGCGAGTGGCCTCGGCGGCTATTACGTCGGTTATATCCTCGAGATCTTCAAGGTCTTCGGTATCCGTTCGCAAGGCGAATTCGCGACCCGCGACGCGCGCGACGCCGACGAGATCGCGAAATTCATCCGTAACAAACCCGCGTTCTACCAGCTCCATTTCAAAGAGAACGGTGGCGGCGGCAGCGGCCATGCGATCGCATTCGTGAACACCGGCGATTCGATCCAGCTGTTCGATCCGAACTACGGCCTGGTGTCGTTCACCGGCACGCAGCAGGGCGGCCAGTTCACGACCATGCTGACCAAGCTGCTGCGCGACTTCTATCCCTCGCTGAACGGCCGCTGGGATCTCGCCCGCGCGTACTTCCCCTGATCATGCCCAACCAGGTTTCCATGGGGGCGATGATGACCTGCACCTTCGGCGCGGCGCCGTCGTCGCTCGTCGTCCTGCCGAAGAACAAGGTGCTGGCGGAGGGCCCGCCCGCCGCCAACATCATGGACCACATCCCGCTCGTGAACATCATGCCGTTCGGGATGTGCAACTCGCCGGCCAATCCGACCGTGGCCGCGGCCACGGCCGCGGCACTGGGCGTGCTCACGCCCATGCCGTGCGTGCCGGCGACGTCCGCGCCGTGGGTGCCCGGCGCGCCCACGGTCCTTATCGCCAACATGCCGGCGCTCGACAACGTCTCCAAGTGCATGTGCAACTGGGGCGGCGTGATCGGATTCACGAATGCCGGCACCGTCAAGACCATGATCCCTTAACCTGCCCGTCGTCGCATGCCCATCCTGCCTACCCAGACCCACCGCGAAGCCACCGTCAAGACCGCCCTCGGCGGCGACGTGCTGCTGTTCAAGCGCATGCAATGCAGCGAGGCGCTGGGCCGCCTGTCGGAATTCCGCATCGAGCTGGCGTCCGAGCGCGGCGACATCAAGATCGCCGACGTCCTCGGCACCGGCATGACGGTGAGCCTCGACCTGCCGCAGGGCGGCAAGCGCCACTTCCACGGCATCGTGACGCGCTTTGCCTACCAGGGCTGGCGCGACGGCATGCCGTCCTACCTCGCCATCGTGCGTCCGGCCCTGTGGCTGCTGACGCGCGCCACCAACTGCCGCATCTTCCAGGACAAGACGGCGCTCGAGATCCTCAAGGCCGTCATCGGCGCATATGGCGGCGCGATTGCGCTGGACGACGGCCTGGTGTCCACGACGCCCGCGCAGCGCGAATACTGCGTCCAGTACCGCGAGTCCGACTTCGATTTCGTCTGCCGCCTGCTGGAAGAAGAGGGCATCTATTTCTACTTCAGGCACGCGGACGGCGACCACACGATGGTGCTGGCCGACGGCTACGGCGCGCACGAGACGGTGGGCGGCTACGACAGCATCCCGTTCCGCGACGAGGAAAAGACGCGCAAGGCGCCGGGAGAAGCCGTGACGCGGCTGATTCCCGGCGGCGAGATCCAGCCGAGCGTGATGGTGCTGAACGACTTCGATTTCGACAAGGCGTCGTCCAGCATCAGCGGCGGCCTGCTGGTCAAGGCCAACGTGCCCGCACCGTTCGGCCAGCAGAGCTACGAACACTACGATTATCCCGGGCGCTACGTCGCGACGGGCACGGGCAACGGCTACGCGCGCGCGCGCATGGAAGCGCTGCACGGGCAGGGCGAGCGGATCGAGGCCGCCGCGAGCGCGCGTGGCCTGACGACCGGCGCGCTGTTCACGCTGGCCGACCATCCGCGCGACGACCAGAACCGCGCGTTCCTGGTCACGTCGGCCGAGACGTCGATCACCGGCGTCGGTTACCGTTCGGACGGCCGCGAAGAGGGCCGCAACGAGGGCCTGAAGTTCGAATGCAGCTTCGAGGCGATCGGCAAGGAGCACAGCTACCGCCCGCCGGCGACGGCGCGCAAGCCTATCGTGCAGGGACCGCAGACGGCGATGGTGGTCGGCAAGGCGGGCGAGGAGATCTGGACCGACAAGTACGGCCGCATCAAGGTGCAGTTCCACTGGGACCGCGACGGCAAGTCGGACGAGAAGAGCTCGTGCTGGGTGCGCGTGCAGCAGGGCTGGGCCGGCAAAGGCTGGGGCATGATGTTCGTGCCGCGCATCGGCATGGAAGTCGTCGTCAGCTTCCTCGAGGGCGACCCGGACCGGCCGCTCGTGACGGGCTGCGTCTACAACAGCGACAGCATGCCGCCGTACACGCTGCCGGCCGACCAGACCCGGTCGACCATCAAGTCGAACACGTCGAAGGGCGGCAACGGCTTCAACGAGATCCGCTTCGAGGACAAGAAGGACAGCGAGGAGATCTTCGTCCAGGCCGAGAAGGATTTCAACCGCGTCGTGAAGAACAACGACACGCTGAAGGTCGGCTTCGAGAAGAAGGACAAGGGCGACCAGACCATCGACATCGCCAACGACCAGAGCCTCGACGTGGGCAACGACCGCAAGGTGCACGTCAAGAACGACCAGACCGTCGCCATCGACAACAACCTGTCCACGACGGTCAAGAACGACGAGACGCGCAAGGTCGACAACAACCAGAGCGTCAAGGTCGGCAACAAGATCGTCATCGAGGCGAATACGTCGATCGAGCTGAAGGTCGGCGGCAGCAGCATCAAGATCGAACCCGCCAAGATCACCATCAAGTCGGTGGAGATCGCCGTGCAGTCCGATGCGAACATGGAGATCAAGGCCGGCGCGATGATGCAGGTGAAGTCGGGCGCCGTGATGACCATCGAAGGCGCGCTCGTGAAGATCAATTGAGGCCGCCATGCGCTACCGTTTTCTCTTCTTTTGCCTGATGCTCGCCGCCGCCGCCCTCCGCGCCGAGGAGTTGCGTACCGTGCTGACGCTGGCCGACCAGCCGCTGCGCCTGATCCGCGGCGCGGCCGTGTACAAGGCCGCCAGCGGCGTCGCCGTGCAGAAGGACGACATTCTCGAGACCGATGCCGCGGGTGCGCAGTTGGAAGCGGGCGCGGATGCGATCGTCGCGCTGGGTCCGCAGAGCCGCGTGCTCGTCGCGAACCTGGCGGCGGACGGCAAGTCGGCCGTCGAGCTGGAACTGCTGCAGGGATGGGCCAAGGTGTATGCGAAAGGCCGGCGCGCCGTGGTCGTCACGCCCGCGCTGCAGGTCACCGTGCCGACCGGTTCCACGATCGTGCATGCAGGCGGCGGCCTGGATGCCGTGTTTGCGGAAGAGGGCGAGCAGCAGGTCGCCAGGGCCGGCACGGTACTGAAACTCGCTGTCGAACAATACGCGGGCATCGACACCAGCAAGCCGCAACCGGCACTGGTAGCCGGCCGCCCGCCGCGCGCCTTCGTGAGCGCCATGCCGCCGGCCTTCCGCGACCACCTGGCGCGCGTACCCGGCGTCAAGAATGCCGGCAAGGTGGCGCCCGTGAAGGAACGCGACGCCGCGTTCGCCGACGTCGACGACTGGCTGGCGTCGACGCTGCCGGCGCGCCGGCGCTTCGTGGCGCGGTTCAAACCGCGCCTGCTTGATCCGGACTTCCGCAAGCAGCTCGACCGCGCCCTCGGCCAGAGCCCCGACTGGAAGCCCGTGCTGTACCCGGTCCGGCGTCCGGACAATGGATTATTCTGACGCCGCGCCATCAAGAATTCAATCAGGAGAACACAACATGAAACTTTCGATCGCCGCCAAATTCAACCTGGTGTTCGTGTCGATCTTCGCCGTCGGCTTCCTCGCCGCCGGCGTCGTCGCGGACCGCCTGCTCAAGGAGAGCGCGCGCGAGGAAACCCTGCAGAACGCGCGCCTGCTGCTGGAAGCGGCCAAGAGCGTGCGCGGCTACACGGCGAGCCAAATCCAGCCGCTGCTGAAGAACCAGATGAAGTTCGAGTTCCACCCGCAGTCGGTGCCGTCGTATTCGGCCGTCGAGAACCTGAACGTGATCCTGAAGTCGTACCCCGACTTCTCGTACAAGGAAGCGACGCTGAACCCGACCAACCTGCGCGACAAGGCGTCGGATTGGGAAGTGGACGTCGTGCAGACCTTGCGCAACAAGCCGGACATGAAGGAATTCGTGGGCGAGCGCGATACCGCGACGGGCCGCAGCCTGTACATCGCGCGCCCGCTGCAGATCAAGGACCCGGTCTGCCTGGGCTGCCACACGACGGCGGCGGAAGCGCCGAAGACCATGGTCGACATCTACGGCCCGAATAACGGCTTCGGCTGGAAGCTGAACGAAGTGGTGGGCGCGCAGGTGATCTCGGTGCCGATGGCCGTGCCGCTGGCGCGCGCCAACTCGATCTTCAAGACGTTCATGGCGTCGCTGTTCGGCGTGTTCGTCGCCGTCTTCATCGCGCTCAACGTGATGGTGCATTTGTTCGTCACGCGGCGCATCAAGCGCCTGGCGACGGTCGCCGACGACGTCAGCATGGGCAAGTTCGAGGCGGACGAATTCGACGTCAAGGGCAACGACGAGATCAGCGGCCTGGGTCGCTCGTTCAACCGCATGCGTACCAGTCTGAATAGCGCATTGAAGATGCTGGAAGAGTAAAGCAGGACAGGAAATGGCAACAATCGACAGGATAGGCAAGTACCGCATCGACGGCGTGCTGGGCAGCGGCGCCATGGGTGTGGTCTACAAGGCGTACGACGCCGACATCGCGCGCACGGTCGCGCTCAAGACGATCCGGCACGAGCTGCTGGACGGCCTGCAGGAAGCGGATATCGTCGCCCGCTTCCGCAACGAGGCGCAGGCGTCGGGGCGACTCGTGCACCCGAACATCGTCGCCGTGTACGACTTCGGCGCGTATGCCGATACGACGTACATCGCGATGGAATACGTGGACGGCACACCGCTGAACGCGTTCCTCGTCAAGGACGTGCCGATGGACCTCGCGGCCAGCATCACCTGCATCACGCAGCTGCTGCGCGCACTCGACTACGCGCACGCGCGCGGCGTCGTCCACCGCGACATCAAGCCCGCCAACATCCTCATCACGGGCGATGCGCAGGTCAAGATCACGGACTTCGGCATTGCCAAGATCGAGTCGTCGACCCTGACGCAGGTAGGCGCCGTGATCGGCACGCCCAGCTACATGTCGCCCGAACAGTTCAAGGGCGAGACCGTGGACGGCCGCTCCGACCTGTTCGCCGTCGGCATCGTGCTGTACCAGATGCTGACGGGCGTGCGGCCGTTCAGCGGGCCGGCGTCGACCGTCATGCACCAGATCATCCACGAGATGCCGCCGCGCCCGAGCGAGCGCCAGCCGTCGCTGAATTCCGCGTTCGACGCCGTGCTCGCGAAGGCGATGGCCAAGCGCATCGAAGACCGCTATCCGAACGCGCAAGCGTTCCTGGACGCGCTGAACGCCGCGTACATGCAGCAGACGGGCGGCGTGCCGCTCACCGACGAGGACAACGAGCGCACCGTGCTCGCGTTCCAGCGCCCGGTCGTGCCCGAGCCGGCGCGGCCCGCGCATCCCACGGGTGCGTCGCAAAGCATGCCGGCGACGGGCAGTGCTGCCAGCCTGACGAGCGCCCCGGAATGGCTGCACAGCCTGGCCCCCGACCTGCAGACGGCGCTGTCGACGCAGATCGGCCCGGTCGCGAAACTGGTGCTCAAGAATGCGGCGCGCGATGCCGTCGACCTGGACGACCTGTGCAACCGGCTGCTGCCGCACATCGGCTCCGACGCGGGCCGCACGCAGTTCCAGGACAGCGTCCGCGAGATCAAGAAGAAGCACGGCCTGTCCACGCTGGCCACGATGAGCGGCCGCAGCCAGGCCAGTGCCCCCAGGACGCAACTGACGCAGATGACGGGCATGCCGACGCTGCTGCAACTGAGCCCCGAGCTGATGGAGGCGGCGCAGATGAAGCTGGCCGTGTACGTGGGCCCGATCGCGAAAGTGCTGGCCAAGCGCGCGTCCAAGATGACGGGCAATGCCGACGAGTTCTATCGCCTGCTGGCCGAGAACCTGCCTGATCCGCAGGAGCGGGCGCGCTTTTTGAAGGACGTGGGGCGGAGCTGAGTCACCATGCAACTGTATAATCGATCGATTCATCCAGGACCCCAATGCCCATCACACTGAGCGTCTACACGTACCGCAACGCGGCGCCGGCCCAGGCGCTGACGCGGCGCTTCGACCAGCTGGGCGGCGCCATCGGCCGCGCGCCCGGCAACGACCTGGTGCTGGACGATCCCGGCAAATACATCTCGCGCCTGCATGCGCGGGTCGAGTACCGCGACGAGGCGTTCTGGCTCGTCGACGTCGGCAGCAACCCGAGCCTCGTCAACGACCGCCCCGTCGGTGCCGGCCGCTCCGTGCAGCTGGAAGACGGCGACCGCGTCACCATCGGCGACTATCAACTGCTGGCCAGCGTGGAGAGCGAGGCGACGGCGTTCATGCCTGCGGCGCCACCGCCATCGCCCCTTCAGGTCGCGCCGCCACCGCCTGCGGTCACGCCCGACCTGCCCATGAATCCGGACGATTCGCTGGCCAGTGCCGGCATCCTGGACGTGGGCGGCGATCCGCTGAACCCGAGCTTCGATCCGCTCGGGCTGAATCTGCTCGGCAGCCCGGCACCGGCGCCCGCCGCGCCCAGCGTGCCGGCCTGGCGCGGTGCCGAGAGCGATCACGTGCCGCCGGAGCAGTTGCCGTTTGCGCCGCCGCCTGTCGTGGCGGCACCGCAGCCGCAGCCGCAGGCCGTGGCGGCGACGGCGATGGCGATTCCGGATGACTACGATCCGCTGGCGGACTTCCTGCCGCCGCGCGTTCAGCCAGCGCCGGCGCCCGCGCCGCTGAAGGTCGAGGAAGCCGAAGCGACCGCGTTCGTACCGGCCGAGCCGCCCGTGCCGTCGGCACCACCGCCGCCGCCCGTGCAACCCGCGCCGCGCGCTCCGGGCTCCGCGGCTGCGGACGACCCCGTGATCCAGGCGCTGATGCGCGGCCTGGGCCTCTCCGAACTGAACACGAAGCGCAGCGCCGAGGAGATCGCGGAACTGGCGGGTGCCATGCTGCGCGAAGCGACGGCCGGCACGATGGGCGTGCTGATGGGCCGCGCCATGACCAAGCGCGAGAGCCGCCTGGACATGACGATGATCTCTGCCGCCGCCAACAATCCGTTGAAATTCTTCCCGGACGCCGACAGCGCGCTGACGCAGATGATCAACGGGACGATGCCGGGCTATATGCAGCCGGCGCGCGCGTTCGCCAACGCGTTCGACGACCTGAAGGCGCACGAGCTGGCGATCATGGCCGGCATGCGCGCAGCGCTCGAAGGCGTGCTCGCACGCTTCGACCCGGCCGCCATCGAGGCGCGGCTGCAGGTGCCGACCGTGATGGACAAGATGCTCGCGGCTAACCGCAAGGCCAAGATGTGGGACCGCATGGTCGAGCTGTACACGCAGATGGCCAGCGAGGCGGACAGCGATTTCCACCGCCTGTTCGGCGAAGCCTTCGGCAAGGCCTACGAGGAACAGGTCGCGCGGCTGCGCCAGGCGCGCCGCTGACCTCCCATCAACCGATACTCCAACCACTGCCAACGAATGTCCTGGAATAGTAAAGTCATCTGGTCGGAGGGCATGCTGCTGCAGCCCCAGCACCTGCAACAGCACGACCGCTACCTGCACAGCGTGGTCGAACAACGCGTCGCGGGCGTGCGCGCCTACGCGTGGGGTTTTACCAAGCTGGTCATCGACGAACAGCTGCTCGCCCAGGGCAAGCTCGCGCTGCTGGCGGCGAGCGCCGTGCTCCCGGACGGCACCACGCTGAACCTGCCGCAGGACGACGCGCTGCCCGAGCCGCTCGACATCCCCGAGGATGCGCGCGATGCGCTGATCGTGCTGGCGCTGCCGCTGCGCCGCATGGGCATCGCGGAGACGGGCATTGACCCGGGCCCCGACAATTTCGCGCGCCACCGTCCCGTCGACTACGAGGCGATGGACAGCAATGGCCTCGACAACAGCGCGCTGATGCAGGTGGGCAGCCTGCGCCTGCGCGTCGCGCTGGAGAAGGACGTCGTCAACGCCTACACGACCCTCGGCATCGCGCGCGTGATCGAACGCCGGCCGGACAACCGCGTCGTGCTCGATCCGGCGTACTGCCCGCCGTGCCTGGACTTCCGCGTCGCGCCGCGCCTGTCGGCCTTCGCCGACGAGCTGGTCGGCCTGCTGAACCAGCGCGCGCAGGCGCTGGCCGGTCGTTTGAGCCAGCCGGGCGTCGCCGGCGCCGCGGAGATCGCCGACTTCCTGATGCTGCAACTCCTGAATCGCAGCCTGCCGCTGTTCGGCCACCTGGCCGGCATGACGGGCCTGCATCCGGAGCGGCTGTATGCGGAACTGGCCCAGCTGGCCGGCGAACTGTCGACGTTCAGCCGTCCCGACAAGCGCGCCGCCACGTATCCCGTGTACCGCCACGACAAGCTCAATGAAAGCTTCGCGCCGCTGATCGAGGACGTGCGCGCGGCGCTGTCGCTCGTCGTCGATGCGCGCGCCGTCGCGCTCACGCTGGAGGAGCGCCAGTTCGGCATCCGCGTGGCCGTCGTGCCGGACAAGGAGCTGCTGCGCACCGCGACGTTCGTGCTGGCGGTGAACGCGCACATGCCGCCGGAGGCTGTCCGCAGCGGCTTCCCGGCCATGGTCAAGATCGGGTCGATCGAGAAGATCCGCGACCTGGTCAACCTGCAGCTGCCGGGCATCGCCCTGCGCGCGCTGCCGGTGGCCCCGCGCCAGCTGCCGTTCCACGCCGGCTACACGTATTTTGAACTCGACAAGGCGGGCGAGCACTGGGCCCAGCTGCAGAACTCCGTCGGCTTCGCGATGCACATCCCGAACGAGTACCCGGGCCTGCAGATGGAGTTCTGGGCCATCCGCAAGTAATCAGGAGGACTGCTTGAGCGACCCCGTGAACCCCATGCAGGACCCCGACCGCACCGTGCTGGTGCCCGCACCCGGCGGGCGCCGCACCGCGCCCAGCCAGCCGCCGGCTTCCGCACCGCCACCCCCAACTTCGAACGGCGTACCGGCGCAGCTGCACGGCGTGGGCCTGAACCCCCTCGTGCGCGCGGCGAATCCGCTGCTCGACCTCGTGCCGCCGCTGCGCCGCATGGCGTCGCATCCGGACGTGGAAGCCCTGCGCATGCAGCTGATTCAGGCGATCAAGACGTTCGAGACGGCCGCCAAGGCCGCGCACGTGAACCACGACCAGATCGCGGCCGCCCGCTATGCGCTGTGTACCCTGCTGGACGAGACCATCTCGTCGACGCCGTGGGGCGGTGGCGGTGTGTGGGCGAGCCGCAGCCTGCTGGTCGCCTTTCACAACGAGGCGTTCGGCGGCGAGAAGTTCTTCCTGATCCTGCAAAAGCTGTCGCAGGCGCCGAAGGACAACGTCGACGCGCTGGAGCTGATGTACCTGTGCCTCGCGCTCGGCCTGGAAGGACGCTACCGCGTCATCGACAACGGCCGCAGCCAGCTGGACGCACTGCGCGAACGCCTGCAACAGCTGATCGCGCAGCAGAAGACGCCCGTGGAAGCCGAGCTGTCGCCGCACTGGAAGGGCGCCACGGGCAAGGGCGAGCCGCTGTGGCGCATGGTCCCCGTGTGGATCATGGCCGCCGGCGCCGCCGTCATCCTGATCCTGCTGCAGCTCTTCCTCGGCCACCGGCTGGGCAACGCGTCCGATCCCGTGTTCGCGAACCTGCTGTCGCTGAAGACGGCGCCGCCGCCCGTCGCGGTTGCGGCCACGCCGGCGCCGACGGTGCCGCGCCTGGCCGGCTTCCTTGCACCGGAGATCGCGCAAGGCCTCGTCACCGTCGTCGACAGCGCCGACCGCTCCGTCGTCACCCTGCGCGGCGACGGCGTGTTCGCGTCGGGCAGCGGCGACGTCTCCGGCGCCTATCTCGGCCTGCTGGGCCGCATCGGCGACGCACTGAAGACCGTGCCCGGCAAGGTGATCGTCGTGGGCCACACGGACAACACGAAGCCCGGCCTGTCGGCGCACTTCCCGTCCAACTACGAACTCTCGAAGGCGCGCGCGACCGCCGTGCGCGACCTGCTGGCCGAACGCGCCGGCCCGGAAGCGCGCTACAGCGTCGAAGGCCGCGGCGACTCGGAACCGCTTGCGTCGAACGATACGCCGGCCGGCCGCTCGCGCAACCGCCGCGTGGAGATCGTCCTGCTGACGCCTGCGACGGCACCTTGATCCCGATACGGAATCCGCAATGAAAAAGTTCTTCACCTGGCTGATCAAGCCCGCCGTGCTGGCCTTCCTGGGCGTGCTGCTGCTCGCGCTGGTCATCTGGTTCGAGTTACCGCTGGTGTCCTACGACGGCCATTATCCGTTCGCATCGGAGACGGTACGCTGGACCCTCATCCTCATCGTCTTCGCGCTGTGGGCCGGCTGGCTGGGCTGGCGCTGGTTCAAGGCGTGGCGCGCCAACCGCGAATTGATGAAGAGCGTGGCCGGCGAGGACTCCCGGCCGGCGCCCGCACCCGAGGAGGGCGCGGCCGAAGTGGCGCAACTGAACAAGCGCATGCAGGACGCCATCGCGATCCTGAAGAAGGCGAAGACGGGCGGCAAGGGCGGCCTGTACCAGCTGCCGTGGTATATGTTCATCGGCGCGCCGGGCAGCGGCAAGACGACGGCGCTGACGCAGTCCGGCCTGAAATTCCCGCTCGCCGACGCGCTGGGCAAAGGCGCCATTGGCGGCGTGGGCGGTACGCGCAACTGCGACTGGTGGTTCACGGACGACGCCGTGCTGCTCGACACGGCCGGCCGCTACACGACGCAGGACAGCAACGCCGGCGCCGACAAGGCGGCGTGGACGGGCTTTTTGCAACTGCTGAAAAAATACCGCCGCCGCCGTCCCATCAACGGCGTGATCGTCACCGTTCCCGTGAGCGACCTGCTGCAGGATACGGAGGCGGGCCGGCAGGCGCAGGCCCAGGCGATCCGCGATCGCCTGAAGGAACTGCACGACCAGCTGGGCGTGCGCTTCCCGGTCTACGTGCTCGTGACGAAGTGCGACCTGCTGGGCGGCTTTGTCGAATTCTTCGATGCGCTGGGCCGCGAGGAACGCGCGCAGGTGTGGGGCATGACGTTCCCGCTGCAGGACGGCATGGATGGCGACGCCGCGCTGGCCGCGTTCCCCGCCGAATTCGAGCAACTGGAACAGCGCCTGCAGGAACGCGTGCTGGCGCGCATGCAGCAGGAGCGCGACCCGCACAAGCGCGCGCTGGTCTACAGCTTCCCGCAGCAGTTCGCCGGCGTCGAGGATGTGCTAAAACGCTTCCTGGACGACGTCTTCGCGTCCAACCGCTACGAACGCCAGGCGCTGCTGCGCGGCGTGTACTTCAGCAGCGGCACGCAGGAAGGCAGTCCGCTGGACCGCGTGATGAGCGCGATGGCCGCGTCGTTCGGCCTGGAGCGCCAGGCGCTCGCGCCGAACGCCGCCAGCGGCCGCAGCTACTTCATCACGAACCTGCTGCAGCAGGTGATCTTCCCCGAGGCCGAGCTGGCCGGCGTGAACCACGCGCTGGAAAAGCGCCGGCGCATGATCCAGTGGGGCGCCGTCGGCGCCATCGGCATCGCGTTCGTGCTGCTGGGGGCCGGCATGATCACGAGCTACGTCCGCAACCGTGCGTATGTCGCCGACATGGAAGCGAAATCGGCGGACATCGCGAAGCAGGTCGCGGCATTGCCCGCACAGGGATCGACGGTGCAGCTGCTGCCCGTGCTGGACGCCTTGCGTACGCTGCCGGGCGGTTACGACGACCGCGACAAGGGTGCGCCGCTCTTGAATCGCTTCGGCCTGTACCAGGGCGACAAGCTGGGCGAAGCCGCACGCATCGCCTACCGCAAGGTGCTGCAGGACACGCTGCTGCCGCGCCTGCAGCAGCGCATGGAAGACCAGCTGCGCAGGAGCGCGGCCAACAGCCCCGAGTACCTGTACGAAGTCCTGCGCGTCTACCTGATGCTGGGCGACGCGAGCCACTTCGACGCCGAATCCGTCGCTGCGTGGGCCGCGCTGGACGATGCGCGCAACCTGAAGGACGCGAGCGACGATCAAAAAGCGGCACTGGCCGCGCACGAACTGGCGCTGATGGAAAACTTCCGCGATGGCCAGGCGATGCCGCGGCTGGATCCGCAACTGATCAGCGATACGCGCCTCACGCTCGCGCGCATGCCGCTCGAACAGCGCGTCTACAACCGCCTGAAACGCCAGCTGATGCGCGAGAAGCTGCCCGAGTTCAGCCCCGCCAGCGCGGGCGGACGCGAAGCCGCGAACGTCTTCGTGCGCAAGAGCGGAGAGCCCATCACACGCGGCGTGAACGGCATGTTCTCGCCCGCCGGCTACGCGAAATTCCTCGAGATGAGCAACGAGGCCGTGGACGACGTCGAGAAGGAACGCTGGGTGCTCGCGCAGCAGGAAGCGACGCAGGCCGGCAACCGCGACCAGGTCCGCCAGGCCGTGCTGCGCCTGTACTACGACGACTACATCGCGCAATGGGATGCGCTGCTGGCCGACGTGAGCCTGCGTCCGTTCGGCACGCTGGAGCAGGGTGCGCGCATTACGAACCTGCTGTCCGGCGCGGACTCGCCGATGCGTAAATTCCTCGTCGCGGCCAGCAAGGAGACGACCCTGGGCGGCACGAAGGCGCCGCTGGCCGCATCGGTGACGGCCGCGGTCAAGGGCAAGCTGGACGCGTACAAGAAGAAGCTGGAAAGCGCGATGGCGAGCACGGACGATGCCGCGCCCGCCGCGGCGGTGAAGGCCGCGAACCCGGTCGACGCCCACTTCGAAGACCTGCACAAGATGACGGCAGGGACGCCATCGCCGCTGGACCAGTCGCTGGGCATGCTGAAGGACGTCGCCGTCTACCTGGACAGCGCCGCCGCCGCCAAGCGCACGGGCGCCCCGCCGCCGCCGGGCGACGCGCTGGCGAAAGTGAAGCTCGAAGCGGACGGCAAACCCGCCCCGCTGGGCGCGATGCTGAAGTCGATCGACAACGGCGGCGCGGGCCTCACGTCCGGCAGCGAACGCGAACGCCTGAACGCGTTGTGGACGGCGGGCCCGGCGCAGTTCTGCCGCCAGGCCGTCGCGGGCCGCTACCCGATCGTGAAGTCCGCCGCGCAGGACGTCACCGCCGACGACTTCGGCCGCATGTTCGCGCCGGGTGGCCTGATCGACGACTTCTTCGCGAAGAACCTCGCGCAATACGTCGACATGGGCGGCGCCCAGTGGCGCTGGCGCGCGACCGCGAACGACGGCACGCTCGGCATCCCGCAATCCACGCTCGACGAATTCCAGCGCGCGGCAAAAATCCGCGACGCGTTCTTCGCGAACGGCGGCCGCCAGGCATCGATGCGCTTCGACCTGAAGCCGGTGTCGCTCGACCCTGCCATCACGAAGTTCGTGCTCGATATCGATGGGCAGGTGTTGACCGCCGCGCCGGGCGCGCTGACGCCGGCATCGTTCCAGCTGCCGAGCGGGAAGGGCGGCGGACAGGTGCGCCTGGACGTCACACCCGCGAGCGCGCACGGCACGTTGCGCACGGAAGGGCCGTGGGCGTGGTTCCGCATGCTCGACAAGGCCACCGTGGCGCCCACGGCGCAGGGTGAGCGCTACAACGTGACGTTCGACGCGGACGGCCGCAAGGCGGCGCTGGAACTGACCGCGAGCAGCGTCGTCAACCCGTTCCGCCGCGCCGTGCTGGAACAGTTCCGCTGCGTGGACAAGCTGTGACCGGGTACTTCGGCAAGGTCTCCACGCTCGGGGACTTCGTGTCGCGCGGGTTGCCGGACGGGCTGGTGGCTGCCTGGGATGCGTGGCTGCAGCAGTGCATTCATGCGAGCCAGCAGCAGTTGGGGGATCAGTGGCTCAATCACTATCTCACCAGTCCGGTGTGGCGGTTTGCGATCTCGCCCGGCATTCTCGGATCTGAAGGATTGGGCGGCGTGATGATGCCGAGCGTGGATCGCGTCGGGCGCTATTTTCCGCTGATGATCGGGGCGGTCGGGACGCCGCCGTTGCTGGACTGGTTTCACAAGCATGCGGCGTGGTATGACGCGATGGAGGATCTGGCGCGGGCATCGCTGGATCCGGGGTTCAGGCTGGCGCAGTTCGATGCGATGCCGGCGCCGGCGCTGATCGATGCCGGACAGGCCGCGCCTGTTGGCGGGGCATGGCGGTTTGCGCTGGACGAGGGCGTCGGGGACCGCGTCGCTGCGGTGGCGTTGCAGGGGCATAGTTTGTGGTGGACGGACGGGGCGCCCGGCGTCGAGCCGTCGATGCTCATGTGTGCAGGGCTACCGAGGGCGGAGCGGTTTACGGCGATGCTGGATGCGCGTTAGCGTCGATCGACGCTACACACTCGTGAAACTTATCGTGAAACTTTCGCTTGCAAGGGTTTCCCTTTTCCTGATCCCGCTGTCACTGAGCAGTTGTTGTTACTTCGTGCCATGCCATCCAGCGGGTTATGTCACGGGAACGGTGACAGACGCAGTATCGCGTCGGCCGGTTTCCAACGCGGCTGTGCGTCTTTACTGGTACACGGCACGTACGAGGCAGTCCGGTTGCTTTGCACTTGGTGGTGCTGACGCGCTTCCGTTTGAGTTCGGCGTCTCGGCGGCTGGTTACAAGCCAACGATTGTCAAAGCCATTCCAGGCTGGCATTGGGCGACAGTGGAGCTTGTCCCGGAAGATCGCCCCGGAGCTAGTACATCCGAGAGTCGCGAATTGTCCCGGGATCAATACAATGAGCTTTCCAGCAGATGTCGGTAACCCGACTGCATACCGTCTGTTACGCTCCGCGAGTGCCCACCTCGGCAAACTGCTACGCTGATAACAGGCAAGCCCGGCCAGAAACCCACTTTGGATAGATAACCTTCGACGAGGCCTTTATGACGACATTCGAGAATCGCCCAAACACCGCCCTGCTCGTCGTCGACGTGCAGCGGGACGTGGTCGCCCAGGCGCACGCCCGCGATGCGGTCGTCGCGAACATCGACCTGCTGGTCGCCAGGGCGCGCGCCGCGGGCGTTCCGGTGATCTGGGTCCAGCATGCGGACGACGGCCTGGTGCGCGGCACGGAGGGCTGGGAGCTGGTACCGGAGCTGCATCCCGCGCCGGACGATGTGCGGGTCGACAAGGCGTACGGCGACGCCTTCGAAGATACCGTACTGGCCGAGCGCCTGGCGGCGTTGCGGGTGGGCAGGCTGTTTGTCGCGGGTGCCGAGACCGATGCCTGCATCCGCTCGACGATCCACGGCGCCTTTACGCGCGGCTACGACGTCATCCTCGTCGGCGATGCCCACACGACGGGCGACAAGACCGAATGGGGTGCACCGGAACCGGCCAAGGTGATCGCGCACACGAACCTGTACTGGAGCTACCATACTGGCCCCGGCCGCAGCGCTGGGGTTGTGCAGACCGCCGACGTGGATTTCCAGGCGCCCAGCCGCTAGGCCGTCCGCCATATAATTCGGAACGGCTGGAGCACTCGGCACACGTACCCGGATTCATATTGGAGAATTGATGTTTGCACGCGGTCTGGTAACCACATCCCTCGCCATGCTCGCCATGGCATCCACCACGGCCATGGCCCAGCCGACAGCCGATAGCGCCTGGGATGCCGGCGCACGTGCCGCCGACAAGGCGTATTGGGAGGCCTACAATCACGCCGACCCGGACGCCATGAATGCCTGGCTGGCGCCGGACGTCGAGTTCTATCACGACCGTGGCGGCAAGTTGATCGGCAAAAAGGCGCTGTCCGCCGTGAACGACGGCATGAAGAGTGCGCCGGTCAAGCTGCGTCGCGAAGCCGTGCCGGGAACGATTCGCTTTTTCCCGATGCGCCGGGGCGAGACGCTGTACGGCGCGATGGTGACCGGCGAACACCGGTTCTATGCGCGGCCGGCGGGTGCGCCGGAGACGCTGGCGGGGCATGCCAACTTTACGCATCTGATGCTTTTGCAGGGCAAGCAGTGGCGCATCGCGCGCATTTTCAGTTACGAGCACGTCGACGCACCCGCAAAGCAAAAGGAATGATGGAATGAATGACCGCACCTACCAAGGCCTGTCGGCCCCGCTGCTGGCCGACCTGCAAACCCGCTTCGGCCCCCGCTTCTCGACCGCCGCCGCCGTCCGCGAACAGCACGGCCGCGACGAATCCGCATTCGTGGACGTGAATCCGCCGGACGCCGTGGTGTTCGCCGAGGATGTCGGCGACGTCCAGGCGCTGCTCGCACTGGCCAACAGGCTCGCCCCGGAACAAGGCCTGGCGGCCTTGAAAATCCCTATAAGGGATTAATCACATCGTAGAAAATGTATAAACAATAGTTGTTTATAGTTTGTTTTTCTTGAAATGTGATGGTTTTTAATTATTGAGGTGTCTGTTTGGCTTCCTTTCTTGAGGATCTTGATGAGCTTACGTTGCGATGCAGAGACGAGAAAGCTCGCCAATATATACGAGAGGCTGTGGCAAGTTATCGAGCCGGTGCGTTCCGATCCGCCATCGTTGCAGCATGGATTGCAGTCTGCTTCGACCTTATTGAAAAATTGCGCGAATTAGCGCTTGCTGGCGATAAAGAAGCAGAGAATCAGGTTCGCGACTTAGAGGCAACACGTCGAACCGGCGATTTATCTAGGGCATTGCGATTCGAACGCGAGTTGTTAAGTCTAGCCAAGGACAAATTCGAATTACTTTCTCCCTTAGAGTTTGTGGATTTGGAGCGGCTTCAGGCCGATAGAAATCGCTGTGCTCATCCATCTCTCACGGTCGATGAGCAGGCATATAGCCCGTCGGCCGAGCTTGCTAGGCTGCATATTCACTCCGCAGTAACACATTTGCTCCAGCATCCGCCGGTTCAAGGTAAGTACGCTTTGGATCGCTTACGTGCAGAAGTTGACTCGGATTATTTTCCCACCAATCCTAGTGATGCAAAGATCGTGTTTCTTTCTGGTCCACTAAGGCGACCACGCGAATCACTGACTCGCAACCTTGTTGTTCTTTTACTGAAAGCTCTGTTAAAAGAAAAACCGGACTCTAAACGAAGAGCTCGATTGGTGGCCGCGTTACACGCTACTCAACTATTACATCCTGAACAATTTGCGCGTGCGGTCGCAGGAACGCTTTCCGCCATATTCCGAAGCGTGCCGGATCAGGATATTCGTGCTCAGATTGACTTTCTCAAGACTTCGCCAAACCTTTGGGTTTACCTAGATGCGGATGTTCAAAAGCGAGCGCAAAATTATGTTTCAGACCTTCCGTCTGGACAAGTCGAAGAAATTTCCGCCTTGCTTCGTTTGGATTTCTTGAGAGTTCAGGCAAGACAGCGATTGAATAAAATGACTCGGAAAGAGGTTAGTGACTCACTTTTCTTGGATTTGCATGAGGAATTGGCAAACTGGATGATTAGCCGATATTTGAACTCGGGTTCGTTCGACGAAGCGAATGAGTGGGCGCGACAGTTGGGTATATATGCATCTGATTTAACTCCGGATCAGGTGCGCCTGATTATTCGGGAGGCGGGTAAAAATGATCAGGTTGTTGGAAGTTTTCAGTTAGGGCCGTTGTTAAATAGCATTCGATCAAAAAATAGAATTGCTTCTGAGGAATTTGACCTGCTTAGGGCGGAAAGTGGTCTGTGATCCGGGGTTCGATAAATGGAGTGTTCAGTTTTGGTCGGGGCTTTAATTTTTTATTTGTCTGCCATGGTTTTCTGACCTTGGCCAATGGTTATGTAGAATAGTCGGGCAACAATCTCCAATCAACCCTGTATTGGAGAAAAAAATGATCGACGCATACTTGCAAATTGGCGACATCAAGGGCGAGTCAACGGACGACAAGCACAAAGGCTGGATCGAAGTCCAAAACGTGCACTGGGGCGTAACCCAGCCAAGGGCCACGGCAGTATCAACAGCCGGCGGCCACACCAGCGGCAAGGCCGACGTTCACGAGGTCAGCTTCAACAAGCTGGCCGATCTCGCATCTCCCATCCTGTTCCAGACCTGTGCCGCAGGAAAAACGATACCGAAGGCCAAGTTCGAGTTCTTTCGTGCTGATGGCGACGGGTCCCGCGTCAAATATTTTGAAATCGAGCTCGAAAACGTGATGATTTCAAATGTCACGCCGACTAGCGGCAACGGAGGCATCATTACCGAGTCTGTGCATCTCGCATCCTCAAAGTTCAAATGCTCGTACACTCAGCAGAAGATCGGGGGAGGTGCGGGCGGCTGCACCGCAGGCGGTTGGGATTCCGCCGCTAACAAGATCTGCGCCTGATGGAGGCCACCATGCCGCATCCGGTTGTCTACCCCGGCGATTTCAAAGCCTTGCTAGATAAGTGGGCCAAGCAAAGGCTCGCGGATTGGAATGAGGATCACAACAAATTGACGTTCATCGCCGACGGACAGTGCGCCAGACTTCCTCAAGCGCTGACGAACGTCGGACATACGAGTCGGTGGCAGCCGGGCGAGCGAGTCGTAGACGTTGCCAGGACATTGAAGCCGGGCACTGTGATAGCGAACTTTGTACTCAAGGATGGGAAAATGGTTTATCCAAATTCCCACGGCTACCACGCGGCGTTATTCGTAAGGGGAGAAGGCTATAGCGTCGTGACAGGGAAACCCAGCCAGATCGTCATGTTCGACCAGTGGAAAAGTGCTACTGCTGATGGTTCACACGCGCCCGGTTCCCGACCCGTTCGCGCTTACACTCCTGAGCAGGCAAGAAAGAGCCGCAGATCACCTTGTGATAACGCGAACGATTTTTACGTCGTGGTGGTCCCATGAGAACGCTCGTGTCCGTTAGCTTGGCATTGTCTTGCACGTTTGCCAGCGCGCAGGGCTACAAATGCCCGCAGGTCTATCCCGGCAAGGATGCTCCCGCCGCTCCGTTGACGGGCGCTTCGATGATGTGGGGCGAGCTTCACGGCGACGGTTATCTGCATGGCGATGACGTGGCCGTCGACGGTGGCCGCGACATACACTATGGATTCGCGGACGACGAGCAGGGGTGGCTTGTCTGCGCATATGGCGCCAATAAGCGGATCAAGGGCCGATTCGTTGGTGGGCGCGAGTGGGGTCAAACGATGTCCTATGGCGGCACCAAATGGTGGGTGAAACTGGCTCCCAAGGCCGGCAATTGCACGGTGCAGGTCAGGGAGATAAAAGCAAACAGTCCGAATAAAAGCACATGGACCGCAAGCGCTGTTTGTGAGCGTTCATCTTCCTGATCTCTGGCCGCGACGGAATGCGGTCCGGTGATGTCGTCGAGGGAAGTAGCTTGTTCGATATTGCGGTGTAGGCAGTGTCGCCGGTCCACGGAATGAGAGACAATCTACGCGCACGCACCGACATCACAAGGAATTTAGGAATGAATGACCACAAGGAGCAGGCCCTGCCGGCCCCGCTGCTGGCCGAACTGCAAACCCGCTTCGGCCCCCGCCTCTCGACCGCCGCCGCAGTCCGCGACCAGCACGGCCGCGACGAATCTGCATTCGTGGACGTGAACCCGCCGGACGCCGTGGTGTTCGCCGAGGACGTCGGCGACGTCCAGGCGCTGCTCGCGCTGGCCAACAGGCACGCGGTGCCCGTGATCCCGTTCGGCGCGGGTTCGTCGCTGGAAGGCCACCTGCTGGCGGTACGTGGCGGCATCAGCCTGGACGTGAGCCGCATGAACCGCGTGCTGGCCATCGATACCGCGGACATGACGGCGACGGTGCAGCCGGGCGTGACGCGGATGCAGCTGAATCAGGCCCTCAAGGGCACGGGGCTGTTCTTTCCCGTGGATCCGGGCGCGGACGCGTCGATCGGCGGCATGTGCGCCACGCGTGCCAGCGGCACCAATGCCGTGCGCTATGGCACGATGCGCGAGAACGTGCTCGCGCTGCAGGTCGTCACGGCCGCCGGCGAGATCGTGCATACCGGGACGCGTGCGCGCAAGAGCAGTGCGGGCTACGACCTGACGCGGCTGATGGTGGGCAGCGAAGGCACGCTCGGCGTGTTCACCGAGATCGTCGTGCGCCTGCATCCGCTGCCGGAAGCGCAGTCGGCGGCCGTGTGCTCGTTCCCCGGCATCGCCGACGCCGTCGGTGCCGCGATCGACATCGTCCAATCCGGTATTCCGATCGCGCGCATGGAGCTGATCGACGCGAATGCCGTGCGGATGGTGAACCGGTACAGCAAGCTGGATCTGCGCGAGGAACCGATGCTGCTGATGGAATTCCACGGTACGCCGGCCTCCGTGCGCGAACAGGCGGAAACGGTCGAGGCCCTGACCGCGGAACACGGCGGCGCGGCGTTCGCCTGGGCGACCGACACCGAGGCGCGGACGCGGCTCTGGACGGCGCGTCATCACGCCTATTTTGCGGGCATCGCGTCGATGCCCGGCTGCCGCGCGATCAGCACCGACACCTGCGTGCCGATCAGCCGCCTGGCCGAATGCCTGCTCGAATCGGTGCGCGAAGCGGACGAGATGGGCGTGCCGTATTACCTGGTCGGGCATGTCGGCGACGGCAACTTCCATTTCGGCTACCTGATCGATCCGCACAAGCCGGAGCAGCGCGAACGCGCGGAACTGCTCAACGCCCGGCTGGTGGCCCGCGCGATCCGCCTCGACGGCACGTGCTCGGGCGAGCACGGCATCGGCATGCACAAGATGGATTTCCTGATGCAGGAAGCCGGGCTGCCGGCGGTGGAACTGATGCGGGCCATCAAGCGGGTGTTCGACCCGCAGAACATCCTCAACCCCGGCAAGGTGCTGTGGGGCGCGGCCGAAGAGGGCGCAGTGCGGCGCAGCTGGGCTACGTCCGAGGCAACGCCACCCTGAACACCGTCCCCTTGCCGACCTCGCTCTTCACGGTGATCGTGCCCTGATGCCCCTGCACGATCCCATACACGATCGACAGCCCGAGCCCGGTCCCCTTGCCAACCGGCTTGGTCGTAAAGAAGGGCTCGAAAATATGATCGAGGTGCTCCGGCGCGATCCCGCTGCCGTTGTCCTCGATCTCGACCCAGACGATCTTGTCGTCGTAGCCGGTGCGTACGACGATCGTGCCCTTGCCCTCGATCGCATGCGCCGCGTTGATGAGCAGGTTCAGGAAGACCTGGTTGATCTGCGAGGGCAGGCAATATAGCTCGGGGACGCCGGCGTATTCCTTGACGACTTCCGCCTTGTACTTGATTTCGTTCCAGGCCACGTTCAGGGTGCTGTTCAATCCCTGCTCGAGATCGGCCATCTCTTTTTCCGTGCCGCCGGGCCGGGAGAAATCCTTCAGGTTCTGCACGATGTGTTTTACACGCTGCAGGCCTTCGCGGGATTCGATGAACAGGGCGTCGAGGTCTTGCCGGATGTCGTCCAGGCCGATGTCTTCCTTCATGAAAGCGACCGGCGCGCGGGCGTCGCCCGGCAGCAGCCCTTCGACGCCTTCGAATGCGCTGATGAGTTTCAGGATGTCTTTCGCGTCGCGTTCGAGCGCGCCGAAATTCGAACTGATGAACGCGAGCGGATTGTTGATTTCGTGGGCGACGCCCGCGGCCAGCAGGCCGATCGACGCCATTTTTTCCGATTGCAGCAACTGGCCCTGCATGTCGCTCAGCTTGCGGATCAGGATCTGCTGCTGTTCCTTCTCGGCCTCCAGCCGGGCATTGGCCACTTCCAGCGCCTGGGTTCTCTCGCGCAGGCGCTCTTCCATGAGCTTGCGCTGCGTGACGTCGTAACCGATGCCGACGATGCCGTTCACGGAACCGTCCTGGGCGCGCAGCAGCACCTTGGTCGTCACGGTCCAGCCCAATTCGCCCGTGTCCTGGTCCTCCACCAATTCCTCGTAATCGAACAGCGACCGGCCGGAATCCATGACCTGCTTTTCGTCGGCAAAGTATTTGGCTGCCAGTTCGGCCGGGAAGAAATCGTAGTCGGTCTTGCCGATCAGTTGGGGAGGCGTCTCGACGCCGGCCAGGCGGGCCATGCGGTTATTCCCGAACAGGAACCGGCTGTCGCGGTCCTTGGCGTAGATACGGAATGGAATGTTGTCAACGAGGGTGTGCAGCAGGGTTTGTTCAAACGCCAACCCCGCCGACTGGTCCCGCAGGGCCGCATTCTCCAGCGCGGAGGACGCCGACGTGGCGAGGATGTCGAGCAGGGCGGCGTCGACCGTCTGCGCATGCTCCAGGACCACCATGCCGTCGCCGACCGCGAAACTGGTCATGTCCCCGATACAGGCCGTCTCGCCCGCAGCCACCCAGTATCCACGCTCGGCGCCGCACAGCGACACCGCAACGGCTACCGTTTCCTGCTGCAGTGTCTCCACACTGGCGTTCGCGGCGATACGACGTAATCCCTGGGCCAGCGCTTCGAGCGGCAGCCCTTCGGATTTTCTTTCGGAGAACTTAAGTTTCGACATGGTAATTTATTCTTGCAGGTTCCTCCCGGTAATTACAAATGGTTTCGACGCAATGGGACAAATAGCCACACTCACGCGCCAAACTGATGACGATGTGTTCACACCTTGGCCGCGACGGCCTCCGCGCCGCGCTGGCGCCGGTCGGCGGCCCGTTTGACCCAGTAATCGGCACGCTCGATGCCCAGCGCGGCGGGATCGAACTCCGGCTCCTTGCCCGCCGCGCGCTGCGCTTCGTAGTCGCGCAGGCATTTGAAGGCCACGTTCCGCAGCAGCAGGATGGCGGCGATGTTCAGCCAGGCCATCAGGCCGACGCCCAGGTCGCCCAGCGCCCAGGCCACGTCGGCCGTCTTCACCGAACCGTACACGGTCGCGCCGATCATGCAGACCTTGAGCACGAGCGTCATCCACGGGCGGTGCACGGTCCGGTTGATGTAGGCGATGTTGGTCTCGGCGATGTAGTAATAGGCGACGATCGTCGTGAAGGCGAAGAACAGCAGCGCCAGCGCGACGAACAGCGAGCCGAAGCCCGGCATGACGTTTTCGAGCGCCGTCTGCACGTAGCCCGGGCCCGACGCGACGCCGTGGACGCCCGTGTGGATCGCGGCGCCGTCCGGGCCTTCGACGTTGTACTGGCCGGTAATCAGCAGCATGAAGGCCGTCGCCGAGCACACGAACAGCGTGTCGATGTAGACCGAGAAGCCTTGCACGAGGCCCTGCTTGGCAGGGTGGCTGACTTCCGCGGCGGACGAGGCGTGCGGTCCGGTGCCCTGGCCCGCTTCGTTCGAATAGACGCCGCGCTTGACGCCCCACTGGATCGCCATGCCGACGATGGCGCCGAAGCCGGCGTCCAGGCCGAAGGCCGAGCTGAAGATCAGTTTCAGTACGCCCGGCAGCGCCTGCCAGTTCAGGAAGATGATGACGCAGGCGACGATGATGTAGGCGAGGGCCATGAACGGCACGACGATTTCGGCGAAGTGGGCGATGCGCTTGACGCCGCCGAAGATGATGAAGCCGAGCGCGATGGCGAGCAGCGCCGCGGTGACGTTGGCGTCGATGCCGGTGGCGTTGCGCAGGCCTTCCGCGATCGAATTCGCCTGTACGCCCGGCAGCAGCACGCCGGTGGCGAACACGGTGACGACGGCGAAGATCCAGGCATACCACTTCATGCCCAGGCCCTTTTCGATGTAGAACGCGGGCCCGCCGCGGAACTCGCGGTGGATCTGTTCCTTGTAGACCTGGCCGAGCGTGGACTCGACGAACGCGGAACTGGCGCCCAGGAAGGCCACCGCCCACATCCAGAACACGGCGCCGGGGCCGCCGAACGTGATGGCCGTGGCGACGCCCGCGATGTTGCCGGTGCCGACGCGGCCGGCGAGGGTCATGGCTAGCGCCTGGAACGACGACACGCCTTCGGCCGAGCTTTTCCCTTCCATCATGAGGCGCACCATCTCCCGTAGATGGCGCACCTGCAGGAAGCGCGAGCGCAGCGAAAAATACAGGCCGGCGCCCAGGCACAGGGCGATCAGCGCCGGGCTCCACACGATGCCGTTGATGGCGTTTACCAGGTCGTTCATTGCTTGCGTCTCCAGTTGGGGATCAGAGGAAGTGCAGGGCCGCCACCGCGATCAGCGTGGGCGGTGTTGCGGCGGCGAGCAGCCCGAGGGGACTGATCGCACGGTCGGGAAAGCTGTCCTTCAAAATCGCGGCGCCGGCCGGATTGGGCGCGTTGGCGATCAACGTCAGCCCGCCGCCCGCGACGGCGCCGCCGACGAGGGCGGTCTTGTACGCGAGGCTGAGGCCGGGCACCTGGGCACCGAGGTAGGTGAGGGCGGCATTGTCGGTGATGGCGGTGAGCGCCGTGGTGCCGAAGAACACGGCGTCGGCGCTCATGCTGGTCAGCAGCGGCGCGAGCCACCAGGCCTGCAGGCCGCCCAGCACGACGAGGCCGGCGAGGAAAAAGGCGACGAGCAGCGCCTCGCGCAGGATCAGGTTGTCCTGGTAGCGCTGGTAGGCGGCCGTGAAGCCGAGGAAGAACAGGAAGATGCCCATGAAGACTTGCGGGTGATGGGCGAAGACGACGATCAGCACGAGGAACAGCAGGTGCGTGGCGATGACCGGCAGGGGCACGGGATCGGTCGTGGCGTGGGCCGCATCGCCCAGTGCAAGGAACCGGCGCCGGAACACCGCGAGCAGCAGGATCGAGTTGGTCACCACGGCCAGCGCGGATTTCCAGCCGAAGGTCTGAAGCATGAAGCCGAGGTCCCAGCCCCAGGTCGACGCGACCATCAGCACGGGCGGCGCGGCGAACGGCGTCAGGGTGCCACCGATGGAGACGTTGACGAACAGGACGCCGAGGATGGCGTATTTCAGGCGCGGGCCCGTATCGCGTGCGAACACGCTGTCGCGCAGCAGCAGGGCCGCCAGGGTCATCGCGGCCGGTTCGGTGATGAAAGCGCCCAGCAGCGGCACGAGGGACAGCACGACAAAGCACAGCGCCATCGTGCGCGGCAGCGGCAGCAGGCGCGCGCCGGTGCGCACGAGCAGGTGGGCGAAGTCCAGGATCGGCCGGCTCCCCGCCACGACCATGATCGCGAACACGAACATCGGCTCGGCGAAATTGCGGGACTCGAGGTAGGCCACGGACTCGTGCCGGCCGGCGACGCCGAACATGAACAGCATCAGCACCATCGCCCAGAAGCCGAACACGACTTCCACTTCGCCGAGCAGGTGCCAGATGCCGGCATGGCGCGGGTGCGTGTGCGCGAGGCGCTCGAAATACTTGACGGAGAAGGTGTGGAGGACGGCCACGCCGAACAGCGCGGCACCGATCATTTGCAGGGTCGTGGGTGTAAGCATAGGGCCGTGACAAGGCCGCGTGGCGGCCCGACCAGCGCGTATCACCTGCCGCGCCGACATGACGCGAACACCCCTTATCGCACGAGTATAACGCACGGGCGGCGTGCGCTCCATTGTAAAGATTGCACCGGTACTGTGACAGCGCTACCATTCCCTGAATGACAATCAGGAGACGCCATGACACACCCGTTCGCCCGGCTGACGGCCGTGCTGCATTTTTCCATATTGGTGTTGGCGTCCTGCGCCGCGCACGCCAGCAGCCTGATGGCGCCCACGCAGAACATCTACGCGCGCAGCCACGTGAGCCTGGACGGCCGCTGGAGCTACATCATCGACCCGTACGAGAACGGGTACTACGACTACCGGCACATGCCGTTCGACCAGTCGGACAGCGGCAAGGGCGGCTTCTACGACGACCGCAAGCCGAAGGACAAGACGGAGTGGGTCGAGTACGACTTCGACCACGCGCCGACGATGACGGTGCCGGGCGACTGGAATTCGCAGGCGGAAAAGCTGCAGCTGTACGAGGGCACCGTGTGGCTGCGCCAGGCGTTCCAGGCCGATCCCAGGCCGGGCAGGCATTACGCGCTGTACTTCGGCGCCGTCAACTATGAGGCGCACGTTTACCTGAACGGTAAAAAACTCGGCATGCACAAGGGCGGTTTTACCCCGTTCCAGTTCGACGTGACGGACAAGCTGGTCAAGGGCCGCAACGTGGTGATCGTCAAGGCCGACAACACGCGCCACCAGGATGAGATCCCGACCGTGAACACGGACTGGTGGAATTACGGCGGCATCACGCGCGACGTGCTGCTGGCCGAGCTGCCCGCCACGTACATCGCCGACTACAAGGTGCAGCTCGCGAAAGGCGACGCCCGCCGCATCGAAGGTTTCATTCAAATGGCGGGGGATAGCAAGGCGCAGCAGGTGACGGTGAATATTCCCGAAGCGGGCATCAGGACGACCGTGCGCACGGATGCGAGCGGCCGCGCGGTGCTGAACTTCCCCGTCAACAAACTGACGTACTGGTCGCCCGAGCAGCCGAAGCTGTACACGGTGGAACTGTCCGGCGGCGGTGACAAGGTCGTCGACCGCATCGGCTTCCGCACCATCGAGACGCGCGGCCAGGACATCCTCCTGAACGGCAAGTCCGTGTTCCTGCGCGGGATCTCGATGCATGAAGAGAATCCGCTGATCCCAGGTCGTCCGCGCGGCGCGGGCGACATGCGCATGCTGCTGCAGTGGGCCAAGGAGATGAACTGCAACTACGTGCGGCTCGCGCACTACCCGCACAGCGAAGAGATGATCCGCCTGGCCGACGAGATGGGCCTGATGGTGTGGGCGGAAGTGCCCGTGTACTGGACGATCTCGTGGACGAATCCGGACACCTACGCCAACGCGAACGCGCAGCTGACGGACCTCGTCACGCGCGACAAGAACCGCGCCAGCGTCGTCGTCTGGTCGGTGGGGAACGAGACGCCGATCGGCGGCCCGCGCAACACGTTCATGAGCAACCTGGCCAAGAGGGCACGGTCGCTGGACGACACGCGCCTCGTCGCGGCCGCGCTGGAAATCCACCGCAAGGGCAGCGACATCACGGTGGAGGATCCGCTCGCGGACTACCTCGACCTCGCCAGCTTCAACGAGTACGCCGGCTGGTACTGGGCCAGCAATGCGGAGATGCTGAATTACCGCTTCGACGTCCGCTACAACAAGCCGGTGGTCGTCACGGAATTCGGCGCCGAGGCGCTGGGCGGCTACCACGCCGACGCCGACACGCGCTGGAGCGAGGAATACCAGGACACGCTGTACCGCAACCAGTTCAAGATGCTGTCCGCGATCCCGGGTCTGCGCGGGATGACGCCGTGGGTCCTCGTCGACTTCCGCTCGCCGCGCCGCCAGCACCCGTACTACCAGGACTTCTGGAACCGCAAGGGCCTGGTCACGGACGCCGGCAAGAAGAAGCTCGCGTTCTGGACGATGAAGCAGTTCTACGACGACGTGCAGCGCAAGTACGCGCGCTGAAGCCGTTTGGTGCGTAGCGGGCAACACGGTGCGCCCGCCCGCGTGGCTTCTGGCCCGCGGTCTTCCTCTCTACGATGGCTCCGTGCCCGATCCGGGCCTCATCCAGGAGACCATGATGCTTACCGTAGATTCCCCATTGCGCCCCGCCAGCCACGGCCCGGAAGAACTGGTGCCGTCCCGTTACGCGCTGAAGGTCGGCGACATCGACGTGCTGGTGGTCAGCGACGGCGTGCTGCCGCTGCCCGCCACGACGATGGCCACGAATGCCGATCCGGCCGAGTTGGCGGACTGGCTCGATCACATGTTCCTGCCGCCGGATACATTCGACTGGCCGCTGAACGTGCTCGTCGTGCGTAGCGGCGACCAGACCATCCTCGTCGACGCCGGGGTGGGCACGCAGTTTCCGGGCTTCCCGCGCGCAGGCCAGTTTCCGGCGCGGCTGGAGGCCGTCGGCATCGATCTGGCGTCCGTGACGGACATCGTGATCACCCACATGCACATGGACCACGTGGGTGGGCTCCTCGCGCCCGGCGTGAAGGAGAGACTGCGCCCGGACGTGCGGATCCACGTGGCCGAGGCCGAAGTGAAATTCTGGGAGTCTCCCGATTTCTCGCTGACGGTCATGCCGGAGGCGGTGCCGCCCGTGCTGCGTTCGACGGCCGCGCGTTTCCTGGCCGAGTACCGCGACCGGCTGCAGGTCTTCGAGGCGCGCCGCGAAGTCGCGCCGGGCGTGGTGGCGCGCCGCACCGGCGGCCACACGCCCGGCCACAGCGTGGTCGACCTGGCGTCCGGCGGCAAGCGCCTGATGTTCGCCGGCGATGCCGTCTTCCCGGTCAACTTCGAGCATCCGGGCTGGCAGAACGGTTTTGAACACGATCCCGCAGAAGCGGCTCGCGTGCGCGACCGATTGTTCCGCGAGCTGATGATTGATGGCGGACTGTTGGTCGCGGCGCACCTGCCGTTCCCGTCCATCGGGCGGGTCATGGCGGATGGCGATGCGTACCGTTACGTGCCGGTGTTCTGGGACTACTGACGCCGGCGTTCAGTCGCGGTCGGGCGCGCCCAGCGGGAACAGGGAGCGGTATTGCCGCGCCTCGTCCACCGCGCGGGCGAACGACGGCCGCGCCAGCAGGCGGGCGCGGTAGGCGCGCAGGGTGGGGTAGCGTTCCGCGATCGGATGCGTCCAGTCCGCGTAGAACAGCGCGGGCGCGGCGGCGCAGTCCGCGAGCGAGAAGCTGTCGCCGGCGGCCCACGTGCGTCCGGCCAGGCAGTTCTCCAGCCAGCCGTAGGCGAGTTCCAGTTTTTCCGTCGCCGTCGCGACGGCATCCGCGCGCTTGGCCGCATCGCCGGTCAGCGCGCCGTTCACCGCATGCTGGACCATGTTCATCACGTGCAGGTCGAAGAAGCGGTCCATGAAGCGCACGTCCAGCGCCGCGAGCGGATCGTCCGGCAGCAGGCGCGCGGGCCCCGGATGCGCCAGGTGCAGGTATTCGATGATGATGCTCGTCTCGACGACGTTGCGTTCGCCGTCGACGAGCAGCGGGAATTTGCGCAGCGGCCAGCGTTGCAGCCACGCCGCCGCGTGCTGCGGCGTGTCCGGCCCGAGGCAGCGGAACTCGAAAGGCGTGTCGTTCTCGTACAGCGCGATGAGCACTTTCTGCGTGTACGAGGAGAAGGGATGACCGTAGAGCGCGAGGGGCATGGCGGGATCGCTTTCGGAGAGTGGCAGGGTCGTGGTAAAGCGTGAACTTGTGACTTCATCCTTTCAGTATTATGAAGGATTACGTTATTGGTTTCATGATGGATCGCTCGATGAAACGACACCTCGCGGTGCGCAAGGGTCTGCTGCTTCTGCTGGCATTGATCGGTAGCGGGACCGTCCTGTATTCGGCGGCTGCGGCCGGGCTCCGGCTATTCAGGAATCAGCCCCCGGACAGTGCCTGGGAAATGGTTTCTCCCGATGGGCGCCACCGCATCGTCATCACGGAAGACATCGCCGGTTTTCCCGGTTCCGTTTGCATCAAGCAAGTTTATGTTCTCGCTGCGCAGGCCAGGCTCGACAGGAACGACGAGGACAACCTGGTGTTTTCCGGCGCGTGCGACGGTCTGGGTGGCGTGCAATGGGATGGCACCCGCGTGCGGGGCATCGTGATGCCAGCCGCGGCGGTCGCCGGTGTCAGCAGCCTCAGGCTGAAACAGTTCGGGGCGGATGGGGAAGTCCAGTTGAACTGGACCGAGCGCTGAACCGGACAACTGGCCGAAGAAATTACCTTTCATATCAAGCTGCTGAAATGAGGTCGTCGATGAGCAATCAAGCATGGACCCCGGTCACCCACGAGGACTGCGACCACGTCGCGGGCCCTTTCTACCACGGCACCAGAACCCGTTTCCAGCCGGGCGACGTATTAATCCCGGGCCATGCCTCCAATTTCGAGGAAGGCCGCGTCTCCAACAACGTGTATTTCAGCGCCTCGATGGAGGCTGCGATCTGGGGTGCGGAACTGGCCACGGCGCTCGCCGGCGCCGAGGGGCGGGGACATGTCTATGTCGTCGAACCCACGGGGACGTTCGAGGACGATCCCAACCTGACGAACAAGCGCTTCCCCGGCAATCCCACGCGCTCGTACCGCACGCGGGCGCCGCTCAGGATCGTCGGGGAAGTGGAGGATTGGCAGGGACATCCGCCGGAAGTGATCCGGCAGATGCTCGACCATCTCGCAGAACTGAAGCGCGCAGGGCGCGCCGTGATCGAAGACTGATCTAGTCGCGCGGGCGCTTCTTCGCGCGGCGCGCCGCCAGCAGCGCGGCCACGCCGGCGCCGGCCAGCCACAGCGTGCCCGGTTCCGGCACGTCGGCATGCTTGACCGGGGTCTTGGCCGGATCGTTCGTCTGGCCGGGCAGGTCCGTCGTCGGCGGCAGCAGCGTGCCGGGGATCGGCGTCGGTTTCGTGCCGGTGTCGGTGGGGGGCGGGACCGGCTCGTCCGGCAGCACCGTCGGCAGCGTGCCGCCCGTGGGCGTTCCGCTGTCCGGCGTCGTGCCGGTGTCGCCGGTCTTCGGACCGCCTGGAGTGGGCCCGCCCGTGTTCGTTCCACCGGGTTTCGTGACGACGGTGCCGGGCATGCCGGTGCCTGGCGTTCCCGTGCCCGAAGGGCCGGTAACCGGAGTGCCAGTGCCCGGCGTGCTCGTGCCCGGCGTGCCCGGCGTGCCCGTGCCTGACGTCTCCGTGCCAGGCGTTCCCGTACCCGACGTACCCGTCTCTGAGGGGTCGCTCGACACCTTGCCTGCCAATACCGTACCGCCATCCCGGATCGGACCCACGCCGATGCCGGGCACGCCCGGCGTGGCGATGCTGGTGCGCGTCAGGCGCGTGCCGCCGTTCTGTGCCGCAGCGCCTGTCCCGAAGGACTGGAGCTGGTAGCCGCGGCCAGCGGGATTGCCGTCGACCGCGAAGCCGACCTGCGCCACCGTGCCTTCGCCGGCGTCATCCTCGGCCACTTCGACGGAAGAGTCGAGTTCTTCCTCGCTCGGTCCCTTGGCTTCGACGGGCAGCTGGGGCTCGTCGGAAATGCGGTTGCCGCAGCGGGTGCGGATCTCGTTCTGGCCGTCGGACAGCAGCGTCTCGCCTTCGGCCAGCTGGAGTTTCTTCGCCGTCCAGAACACCTTGTCGCCCTTGCGGTACGAAACGTATACGGCGCGCGGCTTGTCGACGGTCTTGACGGTCGCCTTGTCCGTTTCGAACGCGGCATAGTGCACGGCCACGACCTTGTCCATGACCACGGCGCGCGCGAGTTCGCGGCGGTCGGCCAGGCCGCCGGGCACGATCGAATACGGATAGACGCGCCGCGTCTTCTTCCCGGTCTTGTCCTGGGCCTCGACCTGGGCCGCGGTGCGCAGCACGGCCGGTGCCGGCGTCGTGGTATTCGCCGGCGCCTGCGCCTGCGCGGACAGCGCCGGCGCCCCGGACTCGCTCATCGCGAGCGCGTACAGGCCCACGCACGCCGCCACGCCGAGCAGGCCAATGGCCGCCAGGCGTTTCTTCAGGCGCGAATCCTTTCTGCTGCGGCGAATGTAGGCGCTGCGGTAGTCCATACGAGGTCCAGGGGCGTGATAGTAGGAGATCTCCTACAGAGTATCATATTTCCCCATATCAAATCTACATTATTTTTTAAGAAATTCTATTTGCATTGTGGAAATAGCGAGACTTTGCCGGTCAGCGTTCGACCAGCGCCAGCACGGCCGTGATGTTGTCGCGGCTGCCATGGGCCTTGGCGAGGGCGATCAGCTCGGCGCAGCAGTGCTCCAGCGATTGCGCATGCGCGCCGGCCAGCACGCGCTCGATGGCGGCATGCGGCGTGTTGCCGTACAAGCCGTCGCTGCACAGCAGGTACAGGTCGCCGGAGCGGATTGCGCAGGCCTTGACGTCGGGCGTGATGGCGGCCGTCGGGCCGATCGCCTGCAGCAGCAGGTTGCGCGGCGGAAAGTCTCCGGAGACACCCGCTTCCAGCGCCTGCTGGTACATGGTCTGGTCGCGCGTGAGCACGGCCAGTTCGCCGTCGCGGTAGCGGTACAGGCGGCTGTCGCCGACGTGGAAGATGACGAGCGGGCCGTCCGGCAGGCTTTGCCAGAAGCCCGTCAGCGTGGTGCCCATGCCGCTGCCTTCGCCGCGGCCGCCTTGCAAATTCGCGCCATACACGCGCGCATTGGCGGCGTCGACCGCCTCGTGCACGGCCACGACGGCGGGCATGTGCTCGTCCTGCCAGGTCGCGTCCGGGTCCGCCGCATCGCCGGGCGAGGATTTTTTCGGGTCGACGGCGCCCAGCGCGTCGCGCACGGTTTCCAGCGCCAGGCGCGCCGCGATTTCGCCGCCGTCGTGGCCGCCCATGCCGTCGGCGACGGCCACCAGGCGGAGCAGGGGATCGATGAGGAAGTTGTCTTCGTTGGACTGGCGCACGAGGCCGACGTCAGTCAGGCCGTACGCGCAGCCGAAGGCGAGGCGGTGGTAGATGCTCGGGGTTAGCTGCTTCCAGGGGCTCATCGAACGCGGTGGATATCAATACAGGTGCGGCATGCTAGCACGCTGCCCAGGCGGATTGGCGATTTTCACGGCAGCCGCAGGACCCCGCTCACCGCGAAGCGGATTTCGCCGGGTTTGTCGCCCGGTGCCGTCTCGATGCGCAGGTCCGACAGGCCCTCTTTGTGGCTGCCCGCGACGAGCGCCGCGACGGCGTCGACCAGCCTGTCCGCATGCGCGGGCGGCAGCGATGTCGGTGCCGCCGGACCGAAGTACTGGTCGAGCAGCGCCGCGAAGTCGCGCCGCGTCGTCACGCAGAACACGGGGCGCGACTGCGGGAACAGCGTGGCGACGGCGTTGTCTTTCCTGACCTGTTCGGGGTCGATGCAGACGACGTACAGCGCATGCTCGTTGCGCTCCACGGGCAGCCACTGGCGCACTTCGGCGGCCGCGCGGTCCATGCCGTCGAGGAGTTCCGCCGGCACGCGCCGCCCCGGGTGGAAGGCGAGGTAGGGGACGGCGAAATGGTCGGCCAATGCGCGCCCGACGACGGGCAGCTTCACCTTGAAGTCGTCGAGCAGCACGTCCTCCACGTCGCGGCCCTGCGCGCGTGCCTGTTCCACCGCCTGTTCGACCTGTTCGCGTGCCAGCGCCCGCGATCCCAATGCGCCGACGAAGCCCGTGCGCTCGCGCCTTGCTTCCTGCCTGCGCTGGGCGAACGCGATGGCGAGCGTGTCGCACAGGTAGCGCGCGCCTTCGACGATCGTGCTGTCGAACGGGCCGCCGCGCAGGTTGTTGATCAGCTGGAGGACGCCAATGACTTCGCTGTCGTGCATCATCGGGACAACGAGCATCTGCGTCGTGCGGTAGCCCGTGCGCCGGTCGACGCCCTGCTGGAAGCGCAGGTCGGCCGCGTAGCGCTGCAGTTCGGCCGCATCGTAGACGTCGTTCAGGTTGAGCAGGCGGCGCGCCAGCGCGGCGTAGCCGGCCACGCTCTGCGCGGAGATCGGCAGGCGCAGCTGGCGGAACGACGCCATCCCCGTCTTGACCTTGGAGACGAGGCTCGCCTTGTCGTCGCCGACCGTGTAGATCGTCAGGCGGTCCGCGCCGAACAGGGCGCAGATGCCTTCGGACAGGTCGAGCATGATCTCGTCGACGTTGCGCGTGGCGTGGATGCGCGTGGTCAGCTGCTGCAGGCGGCGGAAGAAGTCGCCGCGCATATCCAAACTGCGCACGATGGTCGTATCGCTCATGGCCGCGTCATGGGCGCGAGGCGCGTCGCGTCGATGTCTTCAACACGGGTCGCATCCGCATCGTCCTGCGCCTGGCGCACGACGTCGGCCGGGGAGCGCGGCGTGACCGTGTCCAGCGGCCGCCAGGGCGAAGCCGCAAGCGTGTCGCCGTCGAGCGCCCGCCGCAGATCGTCGCGGAACGTCTCCGCGCTGGGGTAGCGCTGGTCCGGGCGCTTGGCGAGGGCGCGCAGCACGACGCGGTCGAAGGCCGGGCCGAGCAGGGGATTCAGCAGGGTCGGCGGGACGGGGTGGTCGTGCAGGATCTTCTGCTGCACGGCGAACATGCCGGCGCCGCGGAACGGCCGTTCGTTCGTCAGGAACTGGTACAGGATGATGCCGACGGCGAAGATGTCCGACTGCGGGCCGACGGCCTGGCCCGTGATCTGTTCGGGCGACATGAAGCTGGGCGTGCCGACCATGTCGGCGCCATCCACATCCTGTACCGCCGCGTTCAGGGCGGCCATGTGGGCGACGCCGAAGTCCGTCAGTTTTACCGAGAGGTCGTGGCTCAGCATGACATTGGCCGGCTTGATGTCGCGGTGGATCACGCCATTGCGGTGCGCATAGCCGAGGGCATCGAGCAGCTCGCACGTCATGCGCACGGCATCCTCGAGCGTAAACTCCAGGTGGAAGTCCTGCGTCATGTCGAAGTATGCCGCCAGCTCTTCGCCGCGCACGAGTTCCATCACCATGTAGGCGATGCCGTCTTCCTCGCCGAAGTCGTACAGGCCGACGATGTGCGGATGGTTCAGCCGCGCGACGGCCTGCGCCTCGCGGATGAAGCGGGCCGAATAGGACGCGCGCAGCTCCGGATCGGCATCGCAGGCGGTGGAGATGACCTTGATCGCGACGCTTCGGTCCAGGCGCGGATCGAGGCCTTCGTAGACCTCGCCCATGGCGCCGCGTCCGAGCACGCGTACGATCCGGTATCTGCCTAACTGCGTCGGTTGGTTCATGGGCGCAAGTGTAAATCAAATTGGTTTGCAGACAATGAAAATCGGCGCCGCCGGTTTATACTTGATGTATGAACGACACCCGCTGCACCTGGGCCAACATGGCCAACCCACGCTACATCGCTTATCACGACCACGAGTGGGGCGTACCCTGCCACGACGAGACGACGCTGTTCGAAATGCTCAACCTCGAAGGCGCGCAGGCCGGGCTGTCGTGGGAAACGATCCTGAACAAACGCGACAACTACCGCATCGCCTTCGACGGCTGGGACGCGGACAAGATCGCCAACTACGGCGATGCGAAAGTCGCGGAACTGCTCGCGAATCCCGGCATCGTGCGCAACCGTCTCAAGGTCGCGGCCGCCATCAACAATGCGCAAGCGTACCTGCGCCTGCGCGAACAGGGCTTGACCCTGGATGCGTACCTGTGGGCATTCGTCGACGGCAAGCCCATCGTCAACGACTGGCCCGACGGCAGCCGGCCGGCGCGCACGGAACTGTCCGATCGCATCTCGAAAGACCTGGCCAAACGCGGCTTCAAGTTCGTCGGCTCGACCATCGTGTATGCCTACATGCAGGGCATCGGCATCGTCGACGACCACGACCGCGCCTGCCTGTGCCGCCGCCGGAGGTGATGTCATGGATGTCCGCGCCTGCTGGTGCACCCGGGCCCGCTACACCGTCTTCGATTCGCACTACGGCGACGGGGCCGCGGTCCGCGTCCTGACGGACGTCTGGCGCACCGATCCGCACCGCTCGCCCAATCTGCACATCATCTCCCTGTGCGAGCACCTGCTGCCGGGCTTCCACCGCATGCCGCAGGCGGAGCCGGGCGTCACGCTGGACCTGATCAGCGCGCCGCTGACGGACGCGCTGGCCCAGCTGACCGCGCGCGTCGACATGTTCCGCCTGCACGACATCGAACACGCCGGCACCGACTTCGCACGCCACGTCGCGCGCGTGGCCGCGCAGGATGCCTGCCTGCAGGCGCAAGGCCTCACGCAAGACCAGGTCGCCGCGCTGACGGCGCAGGGCTTCGTGTTCGACGCGGACGGCCGCCACGCGCGCTTCGCCAGCCGCAAGCCGCGCCCGCCTGTACCGCCGGCGCCCGAACGCCGCGCCATCGTGCTCGGTGCCGGCATCGCCGGTTCCGCCGCGGCCGAGCGCCTGTGCGCGCGCGGCTGGCAGGTGACCATCGTCGACCGCCAGCCGCAACCGGCGATGGAAGCGTCGGGCAACCGGGCCGGCATCTTCATGCCGCTGCTGTCGAAGGACGACAACGTGCCTACGCGCCTGACGCGCGCCGCCTACCTGTATGCGCTGCGCCACTGGGAACACCTGGGCGGCATCGGCCGCGCCATCGAGGGCGACAAGTGCGGCGTGCTGCAGCTGGCGCGCGACCCTGGCCACGCCGACGTGCAGCGCGCCATCGCCGCCGATACATCGCTGCCGGCGGATTTCGCCGAGTGGCTGGAGCGCCCCGAGGCGGAAGCGCTGCTCGGCGGCCTGCCGGCGCCGGACGGCGGTTGGCTGTTCCGCGGCGCCGGCTGGGCGCGGCCGGGCAGCGTGTGCGACGCGATGCTGGACGCGTGCGGCGGACGCCTGGAGCGCAAACTCGGCGTGGGCGACGTGCGCATCGAACGCGATGGCCCGCAATGGCGCCTGACGAACGAACACGGCATCGTGGTGGCGCGGGCGCCGAACCTGATCCTGGCCAACGGCGCCGGTGCCGCGCAAGTGCCGCAGGCGGCGCCGCTGCCATTGACAATGCTGCGCGGGCAGGTGTCGCACGTGCCGGCCGACATGGTGCCCAAGCTCCCCGTCGTGCTGTGCCGCGAAGCGTACCTGACGCCGCCGTCCGGGGGCGTGTGCAGCGCGGGCGCCACGTACGACGCCGATCCGAATCCGGCGCTGTCCTTGACTAGCCATGCGGAAAACCTGGAGCGCCTGCGCGGCCTGCTGTCCGATCCGCATGCGGCGGAGGATGCGCCGCTGGCGGGGCGCGTGGGCTTCCGCTGCGTCGCCCCGGACCGCCTGCCGCTCGTCGGCCGCCTGCCCGATTTCGACGCGGCCGGCACCACCGAGCGCCTGCGCGACGTGCCGCGCCATCCGGGGCTGTATGGACTGCTCGGCTATGCGTCGCGCGGCCTGATCTGGGCCGGTTTGTCGGCCGAACTGCTGGCAGCAGGGATCGAGGGCGAGCCGCTGCCGCTGGAGTCGAGCCTCGTCGACGCGCTCGATCCGGCCCGCTTCGTGTTGCGCGCACGCCGCGCTCCGCGGGGTCCGCAGCCAGAAAATTGATTTCTTTCGGGCAACCGAAAGTTTCAAAGGTATAATGTGTGCCAAGCAACATTTCACACATGATCCAGCCATGGACGACACCCCCGACGCGCCCGAGCTGTCGCTGTTTCTCGCCTCGACCGCGCACGACATGAAGAATTCGATCAGCGTCCTGTCCGGGACGCTGGAGCGCCTTTTGGTCGACGCTTCGCCGCAGACGGAAACGGCGTACCCGCAGATGGCACACATGCTGTACCAGACGAAGCGCCTGAACGACAACCTGATGCAGCTGCTCGCGCTGTACAAGCAGGTGGGCACGCCCGCGTACCCGTTCGACGTGCAGCCGCTCGAACTGGGCCAGCTGGTCGACCAGGTGGTGGCGCTGGAACGCGTGCTGCTGAAGTCGCGCGGCCTGAAGCTGGAACTCGATTACGACCCGGACCTCGTCTGGCATTTCGACGAAGACCTGATCACGGGCGTGCTGTCGCATGCGATCAACAACGCCATCCACTACACGTGCGACACGGTGCGCCTGGCGATCCGCGTCACCGACGACAACTGGCTCGAACTGCGCGTGGAAGACAACGGCCCCGGTTATCCGCCGGCGCTGCTGAAGGCCGGCGCCATCGCCACGCGTGACACGGCGGGGGGCATGAACTTCCTGACCAACAGCGCGGGCCTGGGCCTGTATTTTTCCAGCGAAGTCGCGCGCATGCACCAGCACCGCGAGCGGCGCGGCACACTGCGCCTGGAAAACGGCGGCCGCTACGGCGGCGGCTGCTTCATCCTGAACCTGCCATGAACGCTTCCGTCAAGGCCGTGAACGAGATCGACTGGGCCGACAAGAACTACCTCGTCGTCGACGATTTCGTCGGCGTGCGCCAGCTGCTGCGCGAAGCCCTGCGCAGCCTGGGCGCGAAGAACATCGACCAGGCGTCGTCCGGCGGCGAGGCGATGGGCCTGCTGGCACGCATCCGCTACGACGTCGTCCTGTGCGACTACAACCTGGGCGACGGCAAGAACGGCCAGCAGGTGCTGGAGGAAGCGCGCGTGCGCAACCTCGTCAACCCGAGCACCGTGTGGCTGATGGTGTCGGCCGAAAAGAGCGTCGAATCCGTGATGGGCGCGGCCGAGCACCAGCCGGACGCCTACCTGATCAAGCCGATCACGGAAGGCGTGCTGCTCACGCGGCTCAATCGCGTGTGGCACAAGAAGCAGATCTTCCGCCTCATCGACCAGGCCTATGCCGAGAAGGACTACCTGCGCGCGGCGCGCCTGTGCGACGCCGCCATCGAAAATCACAAGGCGCACGAGATCGACCTCCTGCGCATGAAGGCCAGGCTGATGGAGAAAAGCGGCGAGCCGGTCAAGGCGCGCGAGGTGTACGAGCGCGTGCTGGAGCAGCGCGAATACCAGTGGGCGCGCGCCGGCATCGCCAAGATCCGCCTGGCCAACGGCGAATTCGAGCAGGCGAGGCAGGCGTTCCAGAGCGTGATCGCGGAGAACCGCTACTACATCGATGCCTATGACCAGCTCGCGTTGACCTATCAGAACCTGGGCAAGCTGGACGAGGCGTGCGCGATCCTCGAACGGGCCGCGAAACTGTCGCCGAATTCCGTGCCGCGCCAGCGCAACCTGGGCAACGTGGCGCTCAAGGTGGGCAACGTGCAGATGGCGGAGCAGGCCTTCCGCAAGTGCATGCTGATCGGCGAGTATTCGATCATGAAGACCCCCGACGCCTACCTCGGGCTGGCGCGTGTGTGCGGCCAGAAGAACGATGCGAAGGAAGCGCTGCGGCTGCTGCTGCAGGTCCAGCGCGAGTTCGCCGCCGACCATCCGGACATCGCGCTGCGTTCCAAGATCACCGAGGGCCTCGTCTACCACGAGAGCGGCGATTACCGCCGCGCGCGCAAGGCCGGCGACGAGCTGGAGGCGCTGCTGAACGCGACGGAAGACCGGCCCGACATCCCGACCTGCCTGGAACTGGCGACCCTGCTGTTCGCGGTGGGCGTGAAGGATGCGCCGGTGGAGCTGCTGTGCTACGTGATCCGCAATAACCACGACAACCCGCTGCTGCTCGACGAAGTGCAGAAGATCTTCGACAAGGCGCGCCTCGGCGACGAGGGCCTGGAGTTCATCCGCGCCTCCAAGAAGGAAGCGACGGACCTGATGAACCAGGGCGTGCTGCTGTGGAAGACGGGCAAGCTGAAGGACGCGGTCGAGTGGATGCGCCAGGCGCGAAAAAAGGTGCCGAACAACCAGCGTATCCTGTTCAACGCGGCCCAGATCCTCGTCTCGCATCTGCAACAGCACGGCTACGACACGGCGTTATCCAGTGAAGCGTACGAGGTGCTGCACCACGTCGACCGCCTGCTGCCGGGACAGCAGCGTTTCGCGCAATTGATGGAGCAGCTGGCGCAGCTGCAGCCTGTCGCCGAAAGCGGAACTATCGCCGAAGTGGCGTAATTCGCTATACGATCTGGTGAAAATCATAACGCCGGCAGCGCTGCCCGCCGTGTGAAAATTCGCCTTTGATTACAGCGGAGGGCGGCGTGCGCATCGAACGGAACACTCATGTGGAGGTGACGCGCCGCGGCTTCCTGAAGTCCGTCGGCGGGCTGGTGCTCGGCTTCGTCATGCCTCTTCCCGGCCGCGCGGCCGCAGCGGCGCCCGTTGCACCCAATGCCTTCCTGCACATCGCGCCGGACGACACCGTCACTGTGATGGTCGACCGGCTCGAATTCGGCCAGGGCGTGCACACGGCACTGCCGATGCTGGTCGCCGAGGAGCTCGACGCCGACTGGTCGCGCGTGCGCGCCGCGCTGGCGCCGGCCGGCGACGCCTACAAGGATCCCCTGTTCGGCATCCAGATGACCGGCAGCTCCATCTCGGTGGCGCACTCGTTCACGCATTACCGCGAGATCGGCGCGCGCGCCCGTGCGATGCTGGTCGCCGCCGCGGCCGAGCGGTGGCAGGTCGCGCCGGACCAGTGTTCGACGGCCGCCGGCGTGGTCATCGGCCCCGGCGGGCGCAAGGCCCGCTACGGCGCGCTGGCCGATGCGGCCATGACGCTGCCGGTGCCGGCCACCGTCAAGCTGAAGGACGCGAAGGCGTTCCGCCACATCGGCAAGCCGACCGGGCGCCTGGACGCGCGTGCCAAATCGACCGGCAAGCAGCAGTTCGGCATCGACTTTACGCTGCCCGGCATGAAGGTGGCCGTGGTCGCGCGGCCGCCCGTGTTCGGCGCCAGGATGCGCAGCCTCGACGCCGCCAAGGCGAAAGCGATCAAGGGCGTGGTCGACGTGGTCGAGGTGGCGGTCGGCAGCGGCGGGCGCGGCGTGGCCGTGATCGCGGATGGCTACTGGCAGGCGAAACTGGGTCGCGACGCGCTCGTCATCGACTGGGACACGGGCGCCGTCGACAAGCTCGATACGGCACGCCAGTTGCGCGATTACCGGACGCTTGCCGCCACCCCGGCATCGGCAACGACGTCGATCTCGGCCGTCTACGAATTTCCTTACCTGGCGCATGCGCCGATGGAACCGGTCAACTGCGTGGTCGACCTCCATGCCGATCGCTGCTCCGTCTGGGCGGGCGTGCAGTTCCAGACCTTCGACCAGACCGCCGTCGCGGCGGCGGCGGGGCTCAAGCTCACGCAGGTGACCCTGCACACGATGATGTCCGGCGGCGGATTCGGCCGCCGCGGCGTGACCACGTCGGACGACCTCGTCGAAGCGGTCAACGTCGCGAAGGCGTACGGACGCGGTCCGGTCAAGGTGATCTGGAGCCGCGAGGACGACATCAAGGGCGGCTATTACCGCCCGGCGCACGTGCACAAGGTCGACATCGGGCTCGATGGGAACGGCGACGTCGCGACGTGGAACCATGTGATCGTCGGCCAGGCCATCAGCGCGGGCACGCCCTTTGAATCGGTGCTGATCAAGAACGGTGTGGATTCCACGACGACCGAAGGCATCGTCGAGGCGTACGCGCTGCCGGTGAACCTGTCGGTGCATCACCCGAAGGCGAACGTGCCGGTGCTGTGGTGGCGCGGGGCGGCGTCGAACCACACGGCGTTCGTCATGGAGACGCTGGTCGATGAGGTCGCGCATGCGGCAGGCGCAGACCCGGTCGAGTACCGACGCAAGCTGCTGGGCGACAAGCGTCCGCGCCACGTGGCGGCGCTCGACCTGGCCGTGGCCAGGTCCGGCTACGGCAAGAAGCGGCTGCCCGAGGGTCGTGCCTGGGGCGTGGCCGTGCACGGCATGTCCGGCAGCGTGGTGGCCTATGTGGTCGAGGCGTCGGTCGAAAAGGGCGTACCAAAGCTGCACAAGGTCACGGCCGGGGTGCATTGCAATATGGCTGTCAATCCGCTGTCGATCGAGGCGCAGGTGCAGGGCGCCGTGCTGGCGGCCCTCGGCACCACGTTGCCGGGCGCCGCCATCACGTTCAGGGACGGCGTCGTCGAGCAGAAGAATTTCGACGATTACACGGTGGCGCGCATGCCCGACATGCCTCATGTGGACGTATTCATCGTGCCGTCCGCCGACCCGCCGACCGGCATGGGCGAGCCGGGCCTGCCGCCGCTGGCGCCGGCCCTCGCCAACGCCATCTTCCACCTCACGGGCAAGCGCTTGCGCAAGCTGCCGTTCGATCTCGCGACGTTGCAGGCGTAGCGTCAGGGCTTGTCGGTCTTCGTCCGGCTGGTGCGTGCTGTTTTGCCGTTACCGACCACCGTGCCGCCGGTGCCTTCGCCGGGGGGCGGCGCGGCAGTCTTCGATGCCGCCTTGGGCGGCTCCGCCTTCGGTGCGCCGCCGCCCTCCGTGCCGGGGGCTGCCGGCGCTGCGGTGCTCGGCGTCATCGCGTTGGCGACAGCCTGCGTAAATTGTTCCTGCAACATGTTCCACCACGCGACGGCAGCCGGCATCGCCGCCGCCGCAGGGTTGCCCGGCGCGTCCGTCGCGCCGGCGGCTTGCGGCGCGGCCGTGCCCGGCTGAGCCGTGCCGCCGCTGCCTGCCGCGGCGGCATCCGGCGCCTTGGGAGCATCCGTCTTCGCGGCCGGCGTTGCCGGCTTGGCAGCGGCGCTCGACTGGCCCTGCGCGCCGAAGAAGGGCGAGAACGGCATGGACGCCATCTTTTCCGCGCTGACGCCGGACTGGCGCATCGCTTCGGCCATCGAGGCGCCCATCGTCTTGAGGGTCATCAGCGTGCCGCGCTGCACTTCGAGGGCCTGGATGGTCCCGCGCAGCATGGACAGGTTCAGGTTCAGCCAGGACTCGACCGCCTTGAGGTCGGCGATGCGCTTGTCCAGGTCCTCGGTCGACATCGGCGGTGCGGCGATGCCAGCCATCCCCGGCATGCCGGGTATGCCGGGCATACCGGTGCCGGGGATCTGCATGGATCCCCACAGGTTCTTGACGAATTCCAGCGTGTCCGTCACGCCTGGCATGGCGGGTGCGGAGGGTTTCAGCATGGTGGTCTCCCTGGTTGGTGGCCGCTAGCGTAACAGATAAATAAGAGCCGACATAGATATGGTTGGATGCGATGGTTGGAAGCGCAGGCGGGCAGTGCGCGGGCGGACCGGCTACACTAGGCGGATGAGCCCCGCATACGCCACGACCCGACGCCCCCGGCAACTGGTGCTGGGCGCGCTCACGATCCTGTTGCATGTGCTCGTGTTCATCTGGTTCATGCGCCAGATGGGCCATGTGCCCGACCCGTCCGCGCGCACGGGACGCGCACTCATGACGGCCGAGCTGGTCGAGGCACCGCGGCCGCGTCCGCTGCCGCCCGTGCCACCGCCGCAGCCGGCACTGACGCCGCCGCCGCTGCCCGAGATCGAGCCGGAGCCCGTGGTGCCCGCGGCGCCACCGCCCGGCCAGCCCGACGCGACAGCGCCTTCCTTGACGCCGGAATCGGACGGTCTCGCCGCGCCCGATGCGGCGGGACAGCAAACGGGGCAGGGCGGCGCCGCCGCCGGCGCAGACACCGTACAATCCACGGCACAGGATGCGGTACCCCGGGCCCAGGTCGAGCCGGAAGCGGCACCGAAGCCCCAGCCGGCCGCGCCGGAAGCGCGCCGCTACAAGGTCGACATGCCGCCTTCGGCCGACATCACGCTCGACGTCGCGCGCACGGACGCGAACGGCACGAAGTGGAGCGGCGATGCATTGTTGTCGTGGCGGGTGACGCCGTCCAGCTACCGCGTGAAGATCGAGGCCGGCATCCGCGTCGTGTTCGCGCACGTGAACCTGCTCACCCTCACGAGCGAGGGCACGGTTGGAGACGAAGGATTCGTCCCCACCTTGATGACGGAGAAGCGGCGCGGGCGCGCCATGACGGCGACGCATTTCAATCGCCAGGACGGCACGCTGACGTTTTCGGCCTCCAGCCTGAAGTACCCGCTCGTGCCGGGCGCGCAGGATAAAGCCAGCGTGCCGCTGCAGTTGGCGGCCATCGCGCGCGGTGATTCGAAACAATTGTCGGGAAATATCGACATCCTTGTCGGCGAAGACCGCGACGCAAGCGTTTTCACCTTTACGGTGGCCGGACAGGAACAGCTCGACACGCCGCTGGGCCGCATCGCCACGTGGCACCTCGTGCGCCCACCGAAACCCGGCTCGTACAACTCGCGCCTGGAACTCTGGCTGGCGCCGGCCTACGGCTGGTATCCGGTACAGATCCGCAACGTCGAGGCGAGCGGGGCCGTAACGACCCAGACCGCGAGCAAAATCGTGATTCAACAAGCAGGAAGCTGATATGAAAAATGTTTTAAGAATGGCAGGCGCAGGGATGATGTTGATGGCAACGCTGGGCGGCCATGCTGTCGCGGCGGAAGAACATCCGGCCATCAAGCGCCCGTTCGACCTGCCGCCGTCGGCCGACCTGAATTACTCCATCAGCGCACGCCAGCGCGGCTTCAACCTGAGCGGCGATGCAACGCTCACCTGGCGCGCGAGCGACAGTAAATATTCGGTCAGCGCCGAGTCGCGCGTGGCGCTGCTGGGCAAGCTGACGGAAAACCGCAGCACGGGCCTCGTCGACAACTGGGGCCTGGCACCGACGGAGTACTACGACAAGCGCTTCCGCAAGGACCCGACGACCGCCACGTTCGACCGCGACGGCAAGACCATCACGTTCAGCGAGGGCGACAAGACGTATCCGATCAAGGGCGGCGAGCAGGACCGCGTATCGATCTCGTGGCAACTGGTGTCCATCGCCCGCGCCGCGAAGGATAAATTCAAGCCGGGGTCGGAATGGCAGTTCTTCGTCGTCGGCCCGCACGATGCCGACCCGTGGACGTTCCGCGTCGTGGGCCGCGAAAAGGTGCAGGCCGGGGCGTCGCTGGGCGAAGTGGATGCCGTGCACGTGATGCGCGCGCCGCCGCCGGGCTCCAGGGACCAGACGCTGGATATCTGGCTGGCCCCTGGCCACGAGTGGTATCCGGTCAAGCTGCGCTTCACGGACAACGACCGCGACTACGTCGAGCAGACGCTCGAACGCATCGTCAAGAAGTAGCCCAGTCCTTCACGTAGGCCGGTGCCGGCACCGCGCAATGCGCGTCCGGCACGGGCGTCCCGCGCGCCTCGTGGAGCGGCAGCACGCCGGCCCACGCGGCGATGCCCATGTCTTCCGCGTCGTCGTCGGGCGGGCCGGTGCGCACCTTGCACGCGGCTTCAAGCAGCGCGATGCGCATCACGGTCGTCGCCGCGAATTCCTTGTCGTTCCCCGGGCGGATCTCGGCCTGCCGGCCCGGCGCCAGATGCTCCATGAAGTCGGCCAGGCTCTGGCGCTTGGCGTCTTCCGTGACGACCTCGAAGCGGCCGTAGACCATCGCGCTGCGGTAATTCATCGAATGATTGAAGGCGGAGCGTGCCAGCACGAGGCCGTCCACATGCGTGATCGTCACGCAGCAATCCTGCTCCATCAGGCACTGCAGCATGCGGCTGCCGTTCGACCCGTGGATGTACAGGTAGTCGCCGCTGCGCCAGCAGGCGGTGGGGATGCAATGCGTGCCGCGCGCATCGGTAAACGCGACGTGGCAGACGTAGGCGGCATCGACGATGGCGTGCAGCAGGGCAGGGGCGTAAGACGCCTTGTTTGCGCCGCGCTTGACTTGGGTGCGGGAGGAAGGAGCAGTGTTCATTGGCCTCGATAATGTGGGTGGAAGCCGCACTATAATGGCCGTGATGGCTCCAGCAACAGATCCAGAGCCACACGATTTCATGGAGCCACGATGGATTATTCCCTGCTGCTGGACGCCTTCGGCCGCGACCACGCGCATCACGCCTGGCCGCGCCAGAGATTGCTGCACGAATGCCTGCGCGCCGCGATCCGCGACGGCATCCTGGCGGCGGGCACGCGCCTGCTCGCCACGCGTGCGCTGGCGCAGGAACTGGGCATTGCCCGCAACACGGTGCTGTACGCGTACGAGCAGCTGGCGTGCGAAGGGTTCGTCATCCCGGACCGGCGCGGCACCGTGGTCGCCGGGATCGCGCCGGCACCGCGCCGACGCAGCGCCGACGTGCCGCAGGCCGGCCTCGCGCGCCGCGCGCAGAACCTGCGGACAGTGAACGGCACCGCCAGTGTCGCGCTGCCGTTCACGCCCGGCGTGCCCGACCTGCGCGCATTCCCGCTGGCGCAGTGGCGCCGCCTGCTGGACCGCGCCTGGCGCGGCCTGACCTTTGCGCAGCTGAACTACGGCGACCCGGCCGGCGAGCCGGCGCTGCGCACGGCCATCGCGGACTACCTGCGCGCGTCGCGCGGCGTCGTGTGCGAGCCGGGCCAGGTCTTCATCACGGACGGCACGCAGGCGAGCCTCGACCTGTGCGCCCACGCCTGCGCCGACGCGGGAGAGATTGCCTGGATCGAAAACCCGGGCTATGGCGGCGCGCTGGCCGCGTTCCGGGGCGCCGGTCTGGTCGTCGAAGGCATCGCGGTCGACGGGGAGGGCATGGCGCCGTCTCTTCACGACTGGACGGCGCGCCGCCCGAAGCTGATCTACACGACGCCGTCGCACCAGTACCCGATCGGCGTGGTGACGTCGGCGGCGCGGCGCCTGGCGCTCATCGACGGGGCGCGAGCCGCGGGGGCGTTGATCGTCGAGGACGACTACGACAGCGAATTCCGCCACGAAGGCCCGCCGCTGGCGGCCATGCAGGGTCTCGTGGCGGATGCGCCGGTGCTGTACTGCGGCACGTTCAGCAAGACGATGTTCCCGGCGTTGCGCATCGGTTTCGTCGTCGTGCCGCCCGGGTTGGCACCGCAGCTCGCAGCGATGCGCGCGCAGTCGGCGGCGGCGGGGCGGACGGCGGAGCAGCTGGCGCTGGCGGAGTTTTTACGCAGCGGCGAGTTCGCGCTGCACTTGCGGCGGATGCGGCGGCTGTATCGGCAGCGGCGGGATGCGCTGGTGGAGGCGCTCGAGCGGCACCTGGGTGGGCACGCTGTCGTCGAAGGCGCTTCGGCGGGCATGCATCTGGCCTTGCGTCTGCCCGACGATGGCACTGCGGACGTGGAGATCGTACGGCGGGCGAGGGCGCAAGGGATCGTCGTGAATGCGTTGTCGGCGCATGCGGTGCCGGGCGGGACGCCGGTAAATGGGCTGATGCTCGGTTACGCGCAGGTGCCGGCCGAGCGGATCGATGCGCTGGTTGAGCGGCTGGCCGGTGTCACTCTGCCCGTCGCGAGCAATCAGTCGACGTGGAATTCCTCGGCCGAGTCGAACAATTCCCAGCACGCGACGAACAGCGCCGCCACGACTGGCCCGATCACGAAGCCGTTCAGGCCGAACAATGCCATGCCACCGATCGTCGACAGCAGCACGAGGTAGTCGGGCAGCTTGGTGTCCTTGCCGACCAGGAGCGGACGCAGGATGTTGTCCACAAGGCCAATGACGACGATGCCCCAGCCGATCAGGCCGATGCCTTCCCACGTCGATCCGCTCACCAGCAGGTAGATGGCGACCGGCGCCCAGACCAGCGCGGCGCCGATCGCCGGCAGCAGCGACAGCACGGCCATCACGGTGCCCCACAGCAGCGGCGCCTGGATGTCCAGGAACCAGAACGCGACGCCGCCCAGCATGCCCTGCGCGACCGCGACCAGCACGTTGCCCTTGACGGTGGCGCGGATGACGGTCGTGAAATTCTCGAACAGGCGGCCCTTGTAGCGGCGGCTCAGCGGCACGGCCGCCTTGATGCGCGCGCCCAGCATGCGGCCGTCGCGCAGCAAGAAGAACAGCAGGTAGAGCATGATGCCCAGGCCGATCAGGAAGTCCATCGTGTTACGCCCGAAGTCGATGGCGTGCACGGCTGCGATCTGGCTGAACCTGGCCGCTTCGGCCGACAGCTTTTGCTGCAGCGTGGCGAGGCTCAACAGGTCGTAGCGGTCGAGCAGGCTGACGGCCCACTGCGGCAGCGCGCCGACGATCTGGCTGAAGTAGCGGCCGACGTCGATGTGCCCGGTGCCGACCTGCTTGTAGATGCCGAGCGCCTGGTTCACCAGCGACATCGTCACCAGCGACACCGGCAGGATGACGATGACGACGATCGTCAGCAGCGTGAGCAGGGAGGCGACGTTCGCTTTGCGTCCGGTGGCCGCCAGCATGCGGTTGTGCAGCGGCGCGAACAGGATCGCCAGCACGACGCCCCAGAAGATGGCGCCTGAATAGGGCAGCAGGATCCAGCCGAAGGCGATCGTCACCACCACGAGCAACCAGAGGAAGACCTTTTGCTGCAGCGAGTAGGATGGCGTCTGCGGGGAGGGGGGCGAAGGCGGCGGCGATTGCGTCATGGATGGGGCAACGTGAACTGGATGTGCCTCATCATAATGGATGTGCCGGAGGAGCGGACGCGCGCAAGGCACCGTGTCCGGCCACGATCGTCTCTACCTTCATCACGAATCCCTGGAACGTCTGCAGCATGGTGTCGTGCAGGTTGCGCGCGATGCGTTCGCGCTCTTCCGGCGGCTCAGTCTTGGGGCCCGGGATCATCCGGATTGTCATTTTCCCAATGCAGCACGATTTCCTTGGGGGCATTCCCCACCTTGACGGTCCGCTTGAACGTCTTGCCCTCGGCCGCCGCACTGACGCGATACGTGCCTGGCGGCAGCTTGGCAAAGAACATCGGCCCCGTATTTGCCGCGGTCACCAGGCTGGCCCCCTTGGCGTCCATGATGTCCAGCTGGACGTCGGACCGGTAGGCGCCGCTCTGCTTGGTGGCGAAGGTGAGCAGCAGGTTGTAGTCGGCGCGCTGGGCCTTCATCGCGGCCTGCTCTTCCTCGCCGACGCCGCCGTTGACGTAGGTGATGCCGTTCTGCTGCTTCGGGGTAGGTGCCGCCATGACGGCGGCCGGGGTCAGGCAGGCGGCCAGAAGGGTGGACACAACCGCGGCCGCAAGTGTGCGTTGCATGGCATTCCTCCTTGTTGGTGATGTAAAGATAACAATGTTCATTATCGCGCTGTCGGGCCCAGAGGGGCGCGCGCCTGATGTTGCAATGTTGGCAAGTCAAGCGCCGCTTCGATTCCGTTGCATATTCACCAGTTGTGAACCGTACGCGGGCGTTCCGTATTAGTTGCCAAGCCTTAACTGTTATACTGACGCCCCCGCGCCCGTGGCCCAGAAGGCCGCGCGCGACAGCAGACTGGTAAGCCTTACGATGATCGACAACCTGGCAGCAACCGCCGCCGACTCCCAAATCCCAGCGCTCGACGAGCTCGACCCGCTGCAGACGCACTTCCAGGACGGAGTGGCGCCGGACGAGATCGAGCAGGTATATCACCTCAAGCGTGCGCAGCCCATGCTGCAGGCGTTCACCGCGCTGTTCCACGGCTCGCAGGACGGCGTCATCGTGCGCCTGCTCGTGCTGCGCGAACTCGCGTCCGACACGACGGACTCCGCCTTCTCGCGCGCCGACATCAATACGAAGTTCGCCTACCTGATCCCGGAAAGCCTGGAGACGGTGCTGGGCCGCCTGCGTACGCACGGCCTGCTCGCGTGGGACAACCCGGCCGCCGTCTACCGCATCACGCCGCTGGCGCGCAACGTGCTGGCCGCACTCGACACCCTGCTCGCCCTCGGCAAGCCGGAAGAGGACGAGGCCGAGATGGGCTTCCTGCTGTCGCAGGTCGCCGGTGCGCAGGCCGTCGGCGGCGTCACCGTCGACCAGCTGAAGCACCTGCTGGGCCGCCTCGTCGAGCTGCACGAGGAATTCCGCGACGCGATCGCGTCCGGTTCCGAATTCCGCCTGCGCGCGTCGCAGGCGAAGTGGCACATGGCGTGCGACTGGGTGGAGAAGGGTTCCGTGATCCTGCGCGCCATCACGTCCGACGAGCGCGCCGACTCCGCCACGCACCGCGCCGCGCAGGCGATCGGACGTGCCCAGTCGCAGCTCCTGAACATGCAGGGGATGTTCTCGCGCGCGCTGAACCAGATCGAGCGCCAGCGCGTGCACCTGGGCCAGTCCGGCCTGTCGACGACGGACATCAAGCGCTGGCTGCTGGCGCACGACGATCTCGCGAGCCTGGCCGAGGACGCGATCGACCGTCCGGTCGTCCCGCTGTTCACGACGCCGGCCGAGATGATCGACGTGGCCGAGACGGAACTCATGATGGAACGCGTCGCGCCCATGGCGCCGGGCGGCCTGCCGAACGGCGAGGACGCACCGATGACCATCAACGACAACCCGGCGATGCAGGCGGAGCTGGACGGCTGGATCCGCCGCCTCGCCGATTTCGCCAACCTGGACAACTTCCCCGTCATGGCGGAGGGTGCACCGAAGAGCGTGCCGATCCAGGAATCGCTGCTGCCGGCCAGCTTTGCCGTCGCATCGTACCGCGCCTCGCTGCTGCCGCTGCTGGGCGATCCGGCCGAAGCCAACCTGCAGGGTCCGACCGCCGAACTGGCGCGCCTGCCCGTGCGCTTCGACTCCGCCGACGAAATGATCCCGCTGGACGATCCGCACATCGCGGCCATCTCGCGCGCGACCCTCTCACTGAATCTCGATCTACCGAGCACCCCGGAAAGCAAGACGCAAGATGAATGACGACGCCCAAATCCTGATCGCGCGACTGCTCACGCACCAGACCCTGCGCCGCGACGACAAGATGGTCAAGCGCGCGCTGTCCGACGACCAGTTCCGCGCCGAGATCGACAAGCGCCTGCTCGAATGCGGCCTGAAACTCCTCGACAACGTGTACGCGGACCACGTCACGCTGGCCCTGCACCGCAACGTCGAACCGAAGATCTTCGGCGCCAAGGACATCTGGCAGAACAATAATTTCGGCCTCACGCGCGACGGCGTGGCGCTGCTCGTCGTGCTGTGGGCGCAGATCATCCTGCCCAAGCGCCAGCGCCAGGAGACGCACCAGGCCATCGACGTCGACCAGTCCGACATGTTCGACAAGGACAACCCGATCCCGCGTGCGGAAGACACGTCGATCGGCATCTCGTACACGACGCTGCTCGCGGACTTCGGCGAGAAGCTGGGCAAGAAGACCCGCATGGACATGAACCTCGGCCTCCTGTCTAAGCTCGGCTTCATCGAGCGCCGCGGCGACGTGATCCTGGAAGGTCCGCTGCTGGACCTGCTGATGGATACCGACGTGCTGAAGGAACGCATCATCAACGGCGCGCTGGCCGACGTGTTCAAGCGCGCACCGCTGGCGGCCGCACCGCGCCGCCACGTCAGCGAGGCCGCCAACGACGAGCCGGCCGACACCGAAACGCCACAAGCTTAAGAGACACGCATGTTCCACATTAAATCCCTCGAGCTGGTCCACTGGGACTACTGGCAGCGCATCAAGAACATCCCGCTCGACGCCAAGATCATCACCATCGCCGGCCAGAACGGTTCCGGCAAGACGACGCTGCTCGATGCCCTGCGCACGCTGTTCGGCCTCGATTGCTCGATGGGCCGCACGTACAAGCATTACGCGCGCCACTCGGGCCAGCAGAGCGCCTGGCTGCGCGCCGTCGTCGACAACAAGCCGTCCGGTCGCCAGCTGTCGAACCGCCCCTTCCGGCACAGCGGCTTTTTCAGCGACGACGAAGTCACGCTGTTCTGCCAGGTGCAGAAGAACGGCGGCGACTGGAAGCGCCAGTACCTCATGCGGCCAGGGAACATCCAGATCGAGGAAGTGACGGAAGCCACCGACTGGCTCGGCGTCGAGAACTACCGCAAACGCCTCGCGTCGGCCGGCCTGTCGCCGGCGATGTCGAAGGTGCTCGCGCTGGAGCAGGGCGAGACCGATAAGCTGTGCGAATACGCGCCGCGCCAGCTGCTGGACCTCGTGTTCCAGGTGTTCGGCGACAAGGAAGTGCTGGACGCGTACGACGAGGCGAAGCGCCACCAGCGCGACACCGAGTCGGAACTGAAGCGTTTCGAGGCCGAGCTGGAGACGTCGCGCATCAACCTCGAAGGCCTGCGCCTGCGCGTGGCGAACTACCACCAGTGGGAAGACCTGCAAAAGGAGCGCCGCGCCCTCGTCGAGGAAGTGCTGCCGAGCCTCGAGTACCACGAAGCACGCGAGAAGGCCGCGAACGTGAGCCGCGCGCTGCGCGAGGCGAAGAAGCCGCTGATGCAGGCCGACAGCCTGCTCACGGAAAAGCGCAACGCGCTCGCCGCGCAGCAGCGCGCGCTGACGGAAGCGCAGCAGCAGGAAGTGAAACTCGAACAGGAAGCGAACGAACTCGCGACGCGCCTGACGCAGGTGAACGCGAAACTGAAGCCGCTGGAAAGCCTGCTCGAGCAGAAGGAACGCCTGAACAAGCTGGCGCTTGATGCCGGTGCCGACATCGCCGAAGTGGCCACGCAGCTGGAAGCGAAGGAAGCGGAGCTCGCGAAGAAGAAGGCCGAACGCGAAGCGCTGGCCACGAAGATCGCGGGCGAGCTGGCGACGATCAGCGCGCTGCAGGGCAAGACGACGATGCCCGAGCCGGAAGCCCAGCGCCAGATGCGCCGCGCGCTGCGCGATGCGGGCATCCCGCATGCCATGCTGTCGGACATCGTCGAAGTGACGGATCCGAAGTGGCAGGGCGCCGTCGAGGGTGTCCTCGGTGGCTATGCATCCGTCGTTCTGCTGGAGCGCGCGAAGGATGCGCCGGCCGCCTATAAGCTGGCGGAGAAGGAGCGTTATCGTCACTTCATCGTGCCGGACTGCGTCGACGCGCCGGTCGTCAAGGACGATACCCTGCTGTCCGTCGTGCGTTTCAGCTCGAAGGCGCCGTCCTGGCTGATCGACCAGCTGGAACGCATCGAGCGCGTTGATTCCGTCGATGCCGGTTTCAAGAGCGACGCCGACGAATGGATCACGCCGGAAGCCTACCACCGCGAACGCCGCGGCGGCCGCTCGCTGTTCGTCGAGCCGTCGCGCTACCGCTTTGGCGCGGCCGGCAAGACGCAGCGCCTGGAAGCCATCCAGCGCTCGCTGCCGGCGCTGGAAGCGCAGGAAGATACGCTGACGCTCGCGATCAGCAAGCTGGCGGCGGAAGTGTCCGCGCTGCGCGTGCGCATCGCCGGCGTGGACGCCGCGAAGGAACTGTCCGCGCGCCAGGCCGAATTCGAGGAAGCGACGCGTGCGCTGGAACCGCTGAAGGCCGAGCGCCTGCAGGTGGGTGCGCGCCTGGGCGAGCTGCAGGTGCTGATCAAGAACGCGACCGTCACGCGCACGCGCGCCGACACCGTCTGGCAGAACGCCCGCATGGCGCTGTCGGAAGCGGAAGCGGGCATGCGCCTGAACAACCGCCGCGTGATCGAGCAGCGCAGCGAGCATGCGCGCGAACTCCTCACGTTGCGCCGGTCGTGGCGCCACGTGCCGAAGTCGTGGCGCAGCGCGCAGCAGCGCGCGGCATTGGTCGCGACGCACCAGAACGCGCACCAGGTCAAGCTGCGCATGAATTCCCTCGACGCGTCGCTCGCGCGCGGCGACTGGGAGCAGGACCCGACCGTCATCGACCAGTACGCGCGCCTGAACGACCAGCTGTCCGGCCGCCAGGTGGAAACGGAGGAACGCCGCTACCAGAACAACCGCGCGATCGAGGCGACGGACAATGCGCGCGGCGCCTACATCGAGCGCCTGCGCTACACGATCAAGACCTATTCGAAGAACATCCGCGAACTGGGCGAATTGGCGAACATCGACGTGTCGGTCGACCCGGTCCGTCTCGAGAACGACGACGTGCAGCTGGCGCAGGCCGGCCTGCACGTGCGTTTCAAATTCGACGGCAAGGGCCAGATCGGCATGAACGACGGCGAGGCGTCCGGTGGCCAGCAGGTCATGAAATCGCTCGTGCTGCTGATCGGCCTGCTGAAATCGGAAGAGGGCTCCGGCGGCTTCGTGTTCATCGACGAACCGTTCGCCCACCTGGACATCCGCAACATCCAGCTGGTCGGCGAGTTCCTGAAGAACACCGACGCGCAATACCTCATGACGACGCCGCTGACGCACAACACGGACGTCTACGATCCGTCCGACCTCACGCTCATCACGAGCAAGAAGAAGAAGGACACGCAGTGGGCGCAGCCGATCTTCGTGCTGCAGAGAAGGCGCGAAGGGGAAGAGGTGCAGGCGGCCTGAGCGCCGCGCAGCGGCCAATAAAAACGGCCGGCGTCCGCGAGGGCGCCGGCCGTTGTCGTTTACCGCGGCGTCAGGCCGTCGGCAGCGTGATGAGGCCCGTACCGCCCAGGAACACCATGTTCGTGGCGTCGATCGTGCCGACCAGCTTGACGACGTAGTCGGCGGCGCCGATCGTGCCGTCGCCGTTCGTGTCCACCGCCAGGTAGTTCACGTGCGCGTCGCCGAAGCCGATGATCGCGGCTTCGGCCTTGCCCTTGGCGGCGAAGTGGGACGCGCCGTTCAGCAGGGCCAGCAACTCGTTGCCGGTTTCGCTGCCCGTGAGCGGGCCGGTGCCGGTGAACGTGTTGTAGATCCCGTCGAGGACGACGCCGACGTCGAACACCTGGCTGTGGCCCGTGGCGCCGCCCGACGTGTTGAAGGTGATGGTGTCGAAACCATGCGCCTGCTGGCTGTCCGCCGCGACGGTCGACTCCTGCGCGGCGCGGAAGCGGAACGTGGTCGAGCCGGACGTGGCGTCGATCGTGTCCGCGCCGTTGCCGCCGTAGACGATGCCGTCGGCGCCGGCGGTGATGTGATCGTCGCCATCGAAGCCCCACACGTACTGGCCGGACAGCGTGTCCGCACCGCTCGTGCCCAGGGAGTACGTGCCGTCCTTGTCGGTATGGATGGCCGCGCTCGGCCCCACGCCCAGCACACCCTGCGCGGCGGTGGCCTGCGCGCCCAGCGTCACGCTGCCGACGGTCGCTTCGCCGATCTGCACGGCGCCCAGGTAGACATGGCCGGCCTCGGTGCTGGACAGCGAGATACCGGCGTCCGTCGCCATTGCCGAGTAGTCCACGTACGGGCCGTCGATCTTGACGGGCGCCGAGTACGTGGAGAGGCCGCCCAGGGACGTGACGCCGATCATGACGAACGGATCGGAGCTGGTCAGGTTCACGTCATGCAAGGTGACCGTCTTCGCGGCCGTGTCGATCGTCGCGTTGCTGGCGCCGACGAAGCCGCCGGCCCCGTACTGGACGATGACCGAAGCGCCCGCATCGACCGTGCCGGTGTAGGTGAACACGAGGTCGGCCTGGGACGACGTCGTCGGCGCACCGCCCACGACGTGGTCGAATGCCAGGCCCACGGCCGGTGCGGTGCCCTCCAGCGTGTACGGCATCGTCGTGACGGCCGTGTTGCCGGCCGCGTCGACGACGCGCACCTGCAGCGTGTGCTGGCCGTTCGTCAGCCACGCGGTCGCGCGGCCGTCGGCATCCGGCGTGGCGCCAGTGATCCAGTTCGTGCCGTCGTCCGTGTACTGCCACGCCGCGCCCGCCTCGATGCCGCTGACCTGGATCTGGCCATTGCTCGTGATATGGTCGGTGGCGCTCGCGCCCGTGTCGTTCACGAAGGCGACCTTCGCCGCTGCGGGCGGGGTCTTGTCCATGTCGACTTCGAGCGCGTTCGTCGTGCCCGTGTTGCCGGCCAGGTCGGTGACGACGTAGCGGATGAAGTGGGCGCCGTCGGACAACGCGGCGGCCGGATCGGCTTCAAGCCACGTACCGTCGTTGCCGCTGTCGGACACCTGGAAGATGACCTTGGCGGCGTCCTTGCCGCCGTGCAGGGTGACCCAGTAGTCGTCCGTGTTCGTCAGCAGCTTCGTGGTCGTCAGGTCCGCGCCGTTCGCGCCGTCGCGGAAGGCGAGCGTCGGATTGAAGACGGTGTTGACCGTGTAGTCGAGTGCCTTGATGCTGAACGTCTCGGTGCCGTCGACCACGTCGAACGTGCGCACCAGCAGATGGTGCTGGCCCGCGCCGAGATCCAGCAGGGCCGTGCCGGCCTGATCAAAGGCCGGGCCCGCGGTCCAGGTCTGGCCGTCGTTGGTGCTGTACGACCAGACGGCGGTCGCATCCAGGCCGGTGATCCTGACCTGGCCGTTGCTCGTGATGTGGTCGGTGGCGCTCGCGCCCGTGTCCTGGGCGAGCTGCACGGCCGGCGCGCTGGGCAGCGCGTGGTTCATGACGAGCTTCAGCGGATTCGACGGGGCCGTGTTGCCGGCCATGTCCGTGACGATGTAGCGGATGTAGTGGGTGCCGTCGGTCAGCGGATCGGTGTCCAGGGCCGGCTTCCAGGTACCGTCTGCGCCGGTGTCCGAGATCTGGAAGCTGGTGGACGCCGCGCCTTTCGCGCCGTACAGCGAGACCCAATAAAAATCCGTGTTCGTCACCAGCGCGTCCACCGCGAGGTCCTTGCCGTCCGGGCCCTGGAAGGCCAGGCGCGGCGCGAAGGACGTTGCGAGCGTGAATTCGAGCGCGGCGGCGGCACTGGCGTTGCCGGCCGCGTCGATCGCGCGGACTTGCAGCGTTTGCGCGCCGTTCGCGGTGGTGTCCAGCAATGCGGTGCCGGTCTGGTCGGCGGCCGGACCCGTCGTCCAGGTCGTGCCGTCCGTGCTGTACTGCCATTCGGCGCCGGCCTCGATGCCGCTGACCTTGACCTGGCCCTTGCTGGTGATGTGATCGGTGGCGCTCGCGCCGGTGTCTTCGACGAGCTCGACCTTGGGCGCGGCCGGTGCGGTCTTGTCCATGTCGACTTCGAGCGCGTTCGTCGTGCCCGTGTTGCCGGCCAGGTCGGTGACGACGTAGCGGATGAAGTGGGCGCCGTCGGACAACGCGGCGGCCGGATCGGCTTCAAGCCACGTACCGTCGTTGCCGCTGTCGGACACCTGGAAGATGACCTTGGCGGCGTCCTTGCCGCCGTGCAGGGTGACCCAGTAGTCGTCCGTGTTCGTCAGCAGCTTCGTGGTCGTCAGGTCCGCGCCGTTCGCGCCGTCGCGGAAGGCGAGCGTCGGATTGAAGACGGTGTTGACCGTGTAGTCGAGTGCCTTGATGCTGAACGTCTCGGTGCCGTCGACCACGTCGAACGTGCGCACCAGCAGATGGTGCTGGCCCGCGCCGAGATCCAGCAGGGCCGTGCCGGCCTGATCAAAGGCCGGGCCCGCGGTCCAGGTCTGGCCGTCGTTGGTGCTGTACGACCAGACGGCGGTCGCATCCAGGCCGGTGATCCTGACCTGGCCGTTGCTCGTGATGTGGTCGGTGGCGCTCGCGCCCGTGTCCTGGGCGAGCTGCACGGCCGGCGCGCTGGGCAGCGCGTGGTTCATGACGAGCTTCAGCGGATTCGACGGGGCCGTGTTGCCGGCCATGTCCGTGACGATGTAGCGGATGTAGTGGGTGCCGTCGGTCAGCGGATCGGTGTCCAGGGCCGGCTTCCAGGTACCGTCTGCGCCGGTGTCCGAGATCTGGAAGCTGGTGGACGCCGCGCCTTTCGCGCCGTACAGCGAGACCCAGTAAAAATCCGTGTTCGTCACCAGCGCGTCCACCGGGAGGTCCTTGCCGTCCGGCCCCTGGAATGCCAGGCGCGGGGTAAAGGTCGTGGCGAGCGTGAATTCGAGCGTGGCGGCGGCACTGGCGTTGCCGGCCGCGTCGATGGCGCGGACCTGCAGCGTTTGCGCGCCGTTCGCGGTGGTGTCCAGCAGGGCCGTGCCGTTGGTGGCGGTCGGACCCGTCGTCCAGGTCTTGCCGTCCGTGCTGTATTGCCACGTGGCGCCGGCCTCGATGCCGCTGACCTTGACTTGCCCGTTGCTCGTGATGTGGTCGGTGGCGCTGGCGCCGGTGTCCGCGACGAGCTCGACTTTGGGCGCGGCCGGCGGCGTGGTGTCGGAGGGCGCGGACGGTTTGACGATGTCGGTCACTGCGGTGATGCCGCCCTTGTCCGCGGCCTGGGCCACGTCCTGCAGGCTGGCGCCGGCCGGCAGGTTGTCGACGAGGCCGGCCATGCCGCCGCCCTGTTTCAGCGTCGTCAGCGCGGCGGGATCGCTGGCCGCGGCCTTGCCGACGCTGGCCAGTGCCTGCACCATCGCGACCGGGTCGGCCTTGGCGCTGGCCGAGGTGAGCAGCGTCGTCAGGTTGCCGTTGCTGGCGAGGGCGGTGATGACTTCCGGATTGTCGTGCGCCGTCTGGACGAGCGATTTGGTGGCCGTGACGAGCGACTGGATGTCGGCCGTGCTCGATTCGGGCGTGATCGCTGCGATCAGGACGCGCGCGGCTTCGACGGCGGCGGCGCCGTCGTAGGCCACGCCCGAGGCCGCCACTTCGGCGGTGAACTGGGCGGCGGCTTCCTGGCGCAGGGTCGACAGTTGCGCATCCGTGCTCTGGGCGCCGTTCATGATCTGGATGGCGGCGTCCGCCATGCTGATGCTGCCGGATTCGATGGCCTTGGTCCAGTATTCGAGGCCGGCCGGGTCCGGCTCGCGGTTGAACAATTGCTGGTAGACGTCGGCGATGCGATCGCTGGGGGAGGCGTCGCCGAAGCGGGCCGTCGCTTCGGCCGACGTCGAGAATGCATCGATGATGGCGCTGAAGTCGCCATTGTTTTGCGCGAGCGCTTGCGACCAGTAAGCCAGGCCGGCCGGATCGGCGGGACGGCCGTAATACGCGAGATAGAAAGAATTGACGGCAGCGTCGTAGTTCGTATCCATGAGTTTTCCTTGTTATGGTCGGGGACGCGACGACTTCCCCATTGAACGGAAAACTATAGCATTTAAGAACTACTAATTGACTGATGGAAATTGAATATTGGTAAAGTGTGGTTTTTCACACGCATGGTTGGTACTGCCTGGCTACACGAGGTGTGCCCGAAGTATCGTGCCCGCCGCTTGGCCGATGCGCTGCCAGTATGCGCGCCGCAGCGCCGCCCGCTTGCGATGCCTGGACGGGATCTCCGCCAGCGGCCGCGCGTGGAAGGGGAGCGCGATGTGCCACGCGCGGCCCGGCATTCCGGTGCCGCCGAGGCTGCGCCAGACGCCGTCGTAGGCGGTGGCGAACTGCCTGTCGTGGGCCGGCGCGTAGGCGCAGTGCCACGCCGACTTGACGGCCACCACGTGGTCCATGCCCAGCGCCTGCGCGACGCCCTGCAGCGCCGCGTAGCAGAAAAAGCCGGGCGTCGTGACCAGCGGCGAGTTGGCCGGGAACGCGCGGCGGAAGGCGTCGACCGCGTCCGCCTCGTCGGCGCGGTGGCCCTGGTTGCGGGCGATGAACGGCAGGATGCCGGCCACGCCGAGTCCGGCCAGGCCGGCGAAGCGCTCGTCGACCCAGCTGAATGAGAGGCGGTGCACGCGCCTGCCGTTGGCCAGCAGGGTCAGGGTGAGGTCGCCTTCCGCGTTCAGCCGCTGCGCCATGCCGAGCCGGAGCTCGACCTTGCTGCCGTCCGCCTCGTGCTGCCACAGGACGAGCCCGCCGTCGCGGTAGACGGCATGCTTGTAGGCGGCGTCGAACGTGGCGTCCTCGAAGCGGTAATGCGTCAGCACGCAACGCACGCGCTGGCGCAGCGACAACCCACGGGCGAGATAGTTCCGGTGGCTCAGGTGGTGGAACACGTCGTCGTGCACCTGCGTCACGTAGTTGCGGTAGACGTCCATCGCGAGCAATTCCACATGCGCGCGGCGGAACAGCAGCACGCGCAGGCTGCGCGCGATGCACGCGGCCCAGGACGCAAACGGATAATGCCGTCGGGCCATCCAGTGGCGCGTGAGGAGGGCGAAGACCATGCGTGCTCCAGGTAAATGACTGGAGCCGCGACACGGTTGTCAATACATTACGTGGCCCCGCCGGCTATTCTCCGCAGGGTCATGCATGGTGTATTGGAGTGCATCAAGCGGATCAGGCGTCGCCGACTTCCTTGCGCATGCGCTGGCGCCAGCGCATCAGGGCGGCGGAGAACGTGGCGAAATAGGCGGCCGTCATGCCCAGGCACAGCATCGTAATGGGGCTGTCCGTGAAGCGCGGATTCGGCTTGTTGCTGCCCTGGTTCATGTAGATCTCGATGCCGAGGTAGATCACGCGCGCCACCAGCAGCATGGCGACGAGGATGCCCATGCGCGACGGCGGCGTGAAGAAATAGCCTTCGGGCGTGTCCTCGAACCGGGTGCGGCGCAGGCCGTACGTGCCCAGCGCGATACCGCCGATGGCGCCGGCGGCCAGCGCGGCCAGCTGGAACGGGCGGTCGCCGAGCTCCGACAAGGGGATGAGGATCATGACGACGAAGACGAACAGGCCCGTGTAGTGGCGCGACAGGATCGAGCGCTGCCGGACCATCTGGTTTTTCAGGCGCTGATAGATGCGCCAGACGAGGAATGGGACGAGGGCGATGAGGGCGAGGGTGGTAAGACTCATGCGAAAAAACTCAAGGTGAGACGGTGGCGGTGCGCTTGCGCCACGACAGCAGGCCGAACGCATAGCTCATGTAATAGCCGGCCAGCACGCCGAAGATGACGAGTGTCAGCGGGCTCGACACGAACTCGTGATGGGCGACCGAACCGAGCGCGAAAAACTCGTACGCGCGCCAGGCCATGCGGGCCATGAACAGCAGGGCCACCGCGAGGCCGATCGGCGCGTGCGGGGTGAAGAAGAAGTCGGCGCCGACCTGTTCGAAGCGCGTCCTGCCGATCGCGATGCGGCCCAGCACGGCGCCGACCGGCAGCCCGGCCGCGAGGCCCGCGAGGGCGAACGGATTCGTCTTGAAGCTGACGGCGGCCAGGACCAGCAGCAGGATCGGGAAGAACACGAGCGTCGTGCGGTGACGCCACGTCTTCGAACGCTGGCGGGTCGTCAGGCGCTTGATGCGGCTGTACATGCGCCACAGCACGAACGGCGCGAGCACGGCGGCAACGACGGGAGTCGGCAACATGGGATTCCTTGGAATTTTCTGTCGAATCCGCCATTGTAATCCAGGCGCGCGTCGGCAAACCGCTGCCCATGGTAATGTTTTGGCATCGTTAGCAGGAGCCTCACATGATCCCAGACCTGACCGCGAGGCGGCATACAATCGGGCAGCACGCGCACCGGGCGCCCGATCCCGCACCCATCGAGGAACCGCCGCCCGACCCGTTCGAGCCCGCCGACCCGCACCAGCCGCCCATCCGCACGCCGCAGAACGACGAGCCGCCTGTCGATCCGAACCCCAGTGTAACGCTCCACTAAGCGCTCCACTAGGCCAGCAGCGCCGCGTGCTCCTGCAGCAAGTCGGCCAGCAGCTCCGCCATCAACGTCACGCGCGGCGAGCGGCGCACGTCCGGATGCACCGCCAGCCACAGCGGGCGGCTCAGCACGTGGCCGTAATCCGGATGCGGCACCAGCAGCGGATCGCCGCGGCCGAGGAAGTGCGGCAGCACGGCGACGCCGAGGCCAGCGCGGCACGCGGCCAGCATCGCGGCCGCATCGTTGGTCCAGAACGAGTACGCCCGCCCGGCGGCGAATTTCGCGAGCCAGGCCTGTTGCGGCGTATCCTTCATCGCTTCGCCGTAGCCAATAAACTCCCATTCGTCATGCGGACGCTCGAACCAGCCGGGGGCCGCGTAGAGGCCGTAGCCCGTCTGTGCCAGCGGCCGCGCCGCCAGTCCCGGCTGTTCGGGACGCGCCATGCGCAGCGCGAGGTCGGCCTCTCTCCGGTACAGGTCGGCCTGGCGGATTTCGCCGATGATTTCCAGCGTGAGCGCGGGCCAGCGCGCGCGCAACGCGCCCAGGCGCGGCACGAGGAAGCTGCTCGCAAACGTGGGCGGCGCAGACAGCCGCACGACGCCGCGCAGGGCGGACGCACCCGCGCCGGCGCGCGCGAAGGCCATTGCTTCGTCTTCCACCCGGCGCGCCTGCGCCAGTAATTCCTCGCCTTCCACGGTCAGCGCCCACTGCTTCGGCAACCGGTCGAACAGGCGCACCCCCAGTCTCGCTTCGAGCATGCCGATGCGGCGCGCGACGGTCGAATGCTCGACGCCCAGCACGCGCGCCGTCGCGCTCAGCTTGCCCTGGCGGGCCAGTTCGACGAAGTAGCGGATATCGTCCCAGTCGAGTGATGGACTTATCGATTTTTGCACGGTCAAAGGCGATTTTTTGGGATTTCGGATGATTTTTGATCAATCTACCATGGGGTTCTCATCTACAGGAGAATGACATGGACGAATTGATCGAACACGTGCGCATCCACCGCCAGGGCGGTGCGGACCAACTGGAAGCGGAGCGGCTCGCCGTCGCGCCGCCGGCGGCCGGCGAAGTGCGGGTGCGCCAGCTGGCCATCGGCGTGAACTTCCTCGACGTATATCACCGCAACGGCACGTATCCGCTGCCGCAACTGCCGGCCACGCCGGGCGTGGAAGGCGCCGGCGTCGTCGAGGCGCTCGGCGCCGGGGTGACGGGCTTCGAACCGGGCCAGCGCGTCGCGTACACGGGGCTGCCCGGCGGCTACGCGGCGGTGCGCAATGTGCCGGCCGACCGTCTTGTCGCGGTGCCGGACGCCGTCTCCCTGGATGCCGTCGCGGGCGGCCTGCTGCGCGGCCTCACGGCGCACATGCTGTTCGCGCACGTGCGGGAACTCCGCCCCGGCGACACCGTCCTCGTGCACGCGGCCGCCGGCGGTCTCGGGCTTGTGCTGACGCAGTGGGCGAGTGCGCTCGGCGCGCGCGTCATCGGCACGGTCGGCAACCGCGACAAGGCGGCGCTGGCGTTGGCCCATGGCGCCGAACGCGTGGTCCTGTACCGCGAGGAAGACTTCGTCGCGGCCGCGCGCGAGTTCAGTGGCGGGCGCGGCGTCGACTTTGCCATCGACGGCATCGGCGGCGCGACCCTGCTGCGCACCTTCGACGCCGTGCGCCCGTACGGCATGGCGGCCAGCGTCGGCCAGGCCGGCGGCAGCATGGAACCGGTCGACCTGCTGCGGATCGGGAAACCGCGCGGCATCGCATTCGCCCGGCCGAGCGTGATGCAGTTCATGACGCTCCCCGGCCTGTACCACGAAGGCGCGCAGGCCACGCTGGCGCGGCTGGCGGCGGGCCTGCGCGTACCGGTCGGGCTGGACCTGCCGCTGGCGCGCGCGGCCGAGGCGCATGCCGCGCTGGAGGCGGGGCAGACGAGCGGCGCCGTGCTGCTGCGGCCTCGATAAAAAAGTGCTTGACCAACCAATAACCGGATGGTTATGATTTAATTCATAGTCAGCCGGTTATTAATTGCCATGACAGACACCCACGATATTCTTTTCCGGACACTCGGCGACCCGACGCGCCGCGCCATTTTCGAATCGCTGTGCCGCGACGGCGAGCAGACGGTCGGGGCCCTCACGGCCCGGGCCGGCATCTCGCAGCCGGCCGTGTCCAAGCACCTGGGGCTGTTGAAGCAGGCGGGGCTCGTGCGCGACCGGCATGAAGGACGCCAGACGCACTACACCGCGCAGATGCAGGCATTGGCGCCGCTGGCCGACTGGACGAACCAAATGGCCCGGTTCTGGGAGAGCCGGTTCGATGACCTGGAAGACCTCTTGAAAAGGATGGACCAATGAACGATACCTCGCTCCACACGCGCACCGTCACCGTCGAACGCGAATTCGCGCATCCGCCGGAAAAGCTCTGGCGCGCGCTCACGCAGCCGCACTTGATCGAAGCGTGGCTCATGAAGAACGATTTCGTGCCCGCCCTGCATCACCGCTTCAAGCTCAGCGCCGACTGGGGCGCCGTCGAGTGCGAGGTGCTGGAGATCGAACCGAACCGTTCGCTGTCGTACACGTGGGCCGCGATGGGCCTGGACAGCGTCGTCACCTGGACCCTGACTCCGGCCGGCGCGGGCACGCACCTGAAAATGGAACAGACCGGCTTCCAGCCCGGCCAGGATGCGGCCTACAATGGTGCGAAATACGGCTGGAACAAGTTCACCGCTGCCCTCGACGAGGTGCTGGCGAAGCTCGACGACTAAGCTGAAGGAGGAGAGATGAAGCAGGAGAATGCGTCCGCGGACCTGCCGGCGTCCGCACTGATCGACCGCCGCATTGCCGACCTGGGCGACTGGCGCGGTGCGGCGCTGGCCCGGGTGCGCGCCTTGATCCACGAAGCGGTGCCCGGCGTCGTGGAAGAATGGAAGTGGATGGGGACACCCGTGTGGTCCAGCGGCGGCATCCTCTGCACGGGCGAGTCGTACAAGTCGCACGTGAAGCTGACCTTCCTGAAGGGCGCGTCGCTGGAGGATCCGTCCGGCCTGTTCAACTCCAGCCTGGACGGCAACGCCCGGCGCGCCATCGACATCCACGAAGGCGAGGAGCTGGATCCGGCCGCGTTCCGTGCGCTCATCCGCGCCGCGGCCGCCTTGAATGCGGCGAAGGCAAAGCCGAAGCGTTCAAAAGCCGCCGTATAAACTCGGCATTAAATTCGGGGTCAGAGCACATTTCCAAAAATGTGCTCTGACCCCGAATTTTTTGGTTAGTCGAACGCCCAGGAATACAGCACGTCCAGTGCCGTGTTGGTCCCGGTCTGCAGCTGCAGGGTGATGCGCGGGTTGATCTTGTAGCGCACGCGTACCACGCTCGATGCGGTCGCCGCGCCCTGTTCGAAACTCAGGTACAGGCGCGACGAGATGCGCTTGCCGACCGTGACCACCGTGTTTTCCAGGCCGGACGCCTGGCCCGCGCCCTGGCGCACGCCCAGTTCGTCTACGCCCAGCGAGTTCGCCAGCTTGCTCGTGATGCCGCCCGTGCCGCCTTTGCCGCCCAGCAGGGCGCCGGCGGCGGCGCTCAGCACGTCGGCCTCGTTGCCCGTCGTCGCTTCCATGCCGTGGCCCAGCACGAGCCACGATAGTTTGTCGCTGTCGGACACGTTCGGCGTCGATACGAGCTTCGCCGTCGGCGACAGCGCCGTGCCGCGCACCTGCACGCCCGCCTCGACGTTCGTCTCGCTCACCTGCTCGCCGTCGGGACGCTTGCGCACCGCGAGGATGTCCAGCGACGGGTTGTCGTACGGGCCGCTGAACGTGATCACGCCGCGCTCGATCGTCAGGCGCTGGCCATACGCGGCATACGTGCCGCTCACGGTGCGCACGGTGCCGTTGATGCGCGGCGCGCGGTCGCCTACCTTCAGCACGTGCACGTTGCCGGCGAGGTAGGCGTCGGCGCCCATGCCGCGCAGGTGGAAGTCGTCGCCCAGGTCGGCCGTCAGGTCGATCGTCAGCGGGACCGCCGTTTCCTTCTTCGCCGGCGCGGCCGCGGTGCCGCGGCCCAGCACGATGACGTCGTCCGAGATCGTCGGGCGGTCCTGCGGCGCCAGTTCGACGAGGGCGCGGTCGGCCTTGAAGTTGCCTTCGACGCGGAACTGGCGCGCGTCGCGCACGACGCTGGCCTGGCCGCTCAGGACCACGGTGCGGTCCGGGCGCGACAGCGCTTCCAGCTTGTCCGCGACGAGTTTCAGGTTCATCGTCGCTTCTCCGCCGGCAAAGCGCACGAAGCCGTCCGCCGTCGCGCGGCCGCTGTTGCCCTCCAGCGTCAGGCGCTGCAACTGCAGCTGGTCGCCCGCGAGCTGCGCGCGCAGCTGGCCGTTGCGCAGGCGGACGCCCTGGTCCGGCCAGCGCACGGCGAGGCCGTCGCCTTCGATGTTGCCGTTGAGGGCAGGCGCACCGACGGTACCAGTGCCGTTGATCGCGAGGCGCAGCGCGCCGTCCACTTCCAGGCCCGGCTGGCCGAGCAGCGGCGACACCCACGACAGCGACGCGAGGTTCGCATTGGCCGTCAGCTTCAATGGGCTGTCGTTGTCGACGCGGCCCTGCAGCAGCTGGGCGGTGGCGGCCACGCTGGCCGTGCCGATGCGCGTGCCGTCCAGCGCGAGCTGGCTGCGCAGCGCGCCGCCGGCGACGTCCGCGCGCAGGTCCAGTTGACGCAGGCCCAGCGCGATCGGCGAGATGTCGCCCGCGATCAAATCTCCCTTTTCGCGGAACACGTGCACGCTGCCCGCGAGCTGCGGCACGGCGCCGGCCGCGGTCGGCGCGCGCAGGTCGATGGCCCATTGCGCACCCAGGGTCAGGTCGCCGCGTACGTTCTGGCGCATCGCGTCCGACGCCTGCGCCAGATAATTCATCGGCACGCCGGTGGCGCTGCCGCGCGTGTTCCAGCGCGGGCCGATCTTGGCCAGCGAGTCGATCGTGACGGAGCCGGCCGGCAGCCGGATCGTCGCGCCGCTGAGCGCGATCTGCTCCGGTTTCGCCAGGCCCGCGAGACCGCTGCCCGGCGCGCCCGCGATGCGCAGCGGCGTGGGCGCGGCCAGCGTCAGCGCGTAGCGGCCGCTGTTCTTCAGCGAATCGACCGTGCCGTTCCACGTATTGCCCGTCAGGCCGCCATGCACGGCCAGCGCGGCATCGAAGCTGTCGCCCCGCGCGGCGGCGGAAATCGTGTGCGCGCCGCGCGTGCCCGTCGACGTCAGGCGTGCGGACGCGATCTTCGTTTCGCCGACGTTGCCCAGCTTATCGGTCGTCGTGCTCGCGTAATCCGTGACCGACACATCGAGCGCGAGCGGATCGGCGGCGCCGCGGCCCGAGCCCAGGTTCGCGGTGGCCTTCAGCGCCTTCACCGATTGCGTGCCCATCGCGCGAATGTTCTGGCCCTCGATGGCGGCCGTCAGCGACGGCGTGTCCATCGTGCCGGACAGCGCGCCGGATCCGCGCAGCGCGCCGCCGAAGTCCGGGCCGAGGGCGGCCAGCTGCGGCGCGTCGATGCGCCAGTTCAGCGTATCGCGGCCGCTGCCGAACGCACCCTTCGCGGCGACCACGTTGCCGCCCAGGTGCAGGTCGATATCGGCGTTCGACACGTGGCGCTTGTCCGCCGCGAGTTTTGCATGGCCCCACAGCGGCGATTTCGACAGCGTGGAATCCTGCAGCGCCAGGTCGATGGCGCCGCCCATGTTGGCGCCCGTGCGGCCGCTGGCGGTGAAGCCGCCGTTGATGCTGCCGACCAGCGGCGAGCCGAAGGCGGCCGGGTTCAGGCGCTGCATGTCGCCCTTGGCCGTGACTTCGACGATGCGCGCGCCTTCTTTACCAGAGAGCCAGGCCTCGCCGCTTGCGTGCATGGACCCATTGTCGTTCTTGCGTTCGCGCGGCACCCAGCCGAGGTTGCGCGCATCGACTTCGAAGGTCGTGCGCGGCGCCGCCATGGTGCCCGTGACGACGCCGCTTGCGAGCACGGCGCCATACAGGTCGCTGCGCAGCGCCGAGAGCTGCCTGCCGTCGACCTTCCACGTCAGCTTCTCGCCCGGCTTGCCGAACGCGCCGCGCAAATCGACCGTGTTCTGGCCCAGCGCCAGCGTGGCGTCGACGTCGTGCACGTGCGTGGCATCCGCATCGAGCTTGCCGCGGCCGGACAGCGGCTGGTCGAACAGCCGGCTCGGACGCACGGCGAAATCGGCCGCGACCTTCCACTGCGGGGCGAGCGCGCCGGCCGCGTTGATCTCGGCATTGATGTCGGCCTGCGGGAACTTGCCGAAATCGGCCGGGTTGAATCTGCTGACGACGGCATTCGCCTTGAACGGCCGGTTGTCCTTGAGGTGCGCATTGCCCGTCACGCGCACGCTGCTTTTACCGGCGGACAGGCGCGCGTCGCGCACGGTGAGCACGTTGTCGGCCAGCGCGGCCTGGGCGGCGAGGCGCAGGCCCGCGTCCGACAGGTTGACGTCCAGCGTCTGCGTGTCTTTCGTGTTAGCGATCTTGATGTCGCCCGCGATCTTCGTCGGCTTCATGCTGCCGTAGACGTCATGCAGGTCGAAGCGGTCCGTGTGCAACGCGAATTCGGCCGTGCCGAGACCCGTTTCGTCAGGCCCGTGCTGCACGCTGCCGCTGCCCGTGAAACGGCCGGCGCTGCCCACGTCGATCAGCACGTCGGTGATGCGCATGGCGGTGAGGCTGCCGCCCAGCTGGCCGCGCATCGCACGCAGCGGCAGGCGTTGCTGGTCGAGCGTGCCGACGGCGCCGTCGTTCGTCAGGTTCACGGAACCCGCGATGTTGCGGTTCGGGTCGAGCCGGACCGACACGGCCAGGTTCAGGTCCGCGCTGGGCAGCGTCGGGCTGAAGAAGCCGGGGTCGATGTTGTGCGCATCGAGCGTGAACGCCTGCAGCGGGATGTCGGCGAACGGCGCCATCACGATCTGCGCCTTGCCCTGCGCGCGCGCGGCCTGGCCGGTGGCGTCGATGACGGTTTTCTGCAAGTCGCCCGACGCGTGCAGTTTCAGTTGCGCGCCCAGGCTCGGCGGCGCCTCGGTCTGCGCCGGCGCGGCGGGCTGCGACTGCGTCAGGCTCGCATCCGCATCCAGTTTATAGGGCAGCGTGTTGGCGATGCTGCCCTTGGCCGCGACCTGGCCCCACGGCGTGTTCGCGGACGCGTAGTCCAGCTTCCACTGCGTCTTGTCGCCGTGCAGGCGTGCGCGGATGTCGTCGATTTCCGTCGTCGCGCCCTTGTTCACGAAGATCGCCTTCGCGAGGCGCGCATCCTCGACCGCGATCTTGAAGGGCGGCGCGAGGCGCGTGGGCATCGTCGCCGGTTCCGTCGATTCCTTCAGCGTCTCAACGCGCACCACGCGCGCGTACAGCTTGTCGATCTCCACGCCGCGCGACAGGTATTGCCAGGGCTTCCAGTCGATGTCGATGTCGTCGGCCGTCGTCACGGACGTCTCGCTGCGGAACACGACGTGGCCGATGTGCATGTGGCCGTACAGCGAGCCGGAGACGCCGGACAGGGTCAGCTTGCCGCCGCTCGCATTGGCGACGCGCTGGGCGATCATCTGCAAGGTGGTCTCGCGGCCCAGGTACCAGACGGCGCCGCCCAGCACGACGCCGACGACGACCACGCCGATGCCGACGCGGCGCGGCCAGCGGCGCACTGGCGCAGGGGTTTGGGGCGTTTGTTGATCGGCTTCCATCAGAACGTGAATCCCAGTGAGAAGTGCAGGCGGACTTTATGGACCGCCTTGCCGTAGGCGACGTCGACGTTGATCGGGCCGACGGGGCTGCGCCAGCGCGCGCCGACGCCGTAGCCGACCTTCGGTTTCAGGTCGGCGAAATTGTCGCCCGCGTTGCCGACGTCGTAGAACACGGCCGCGCCCCATGGCGGCTTGAACCAGTAATCGTATTCGGCGCTGCCGGTGAGCAGGTAGCGGCCGCCCGTGATGGCGGAACCGACCGGCACGCCCAGTTGCTGGTAGCCGTAGCCGCGCACGGACTGGTCGCCGCCGGCGCGGAACAGGAACGTCGACGGCACGCCGTTCTTGTCCTTCGAGCCCACTGCGCCGAATTCGCCGCGCACGATCAGGGTGCCGGAATCGCCCACGGGCTTGTAGACGAGGCCGCGCGTGTAGAGGCGCACGAATTTTTCGTCCGTCAGCACGGGCAGGAAGGCGCCGCCGACCTGCGCGTTGACGATGTAGCCGCGTGACGGCTGCACGAGGCTGTCCAGCTTGCGCTTGGTGATCGAGAACGTCAGCGGCACGCTTTTTACACGCGTCGTCGGCAGGTCGTCGATGGTCACCTGTTCCGTCAGCGCTTCCAGCGTGAGCGTCTTTTCCAGCAGCGGCGAGCCCCACGCGCGCTTGGCGTGGATGCTCGTCGTGCGCGTGATCTGGCCATTGGCGTCGAGGCGGTCGTAGCCGGCGCCGAAGCTGTTGTTGTAACCGCCCGTCGTCGTCGGCAGGTAGAACTCGGCCTTCGCGGCCTGGTGCTTCTGCTCGTACAGCACGTTGCTCTTCATGCGCTTGCCGAACACGTTCAGGTCATCGTACTCGGCCTGGGTGCGGGCACCCGTGTTGGTCGAGAAACCGACGCCGAGCGCCACGTTCTTGCGCTTGTTCTCCGTGACCCGCACAAGGACGGGCAACGTCGCGGGGCCGCTCGGCGGCTGCGGCGTCGCGCCCTCGTTTTCCTTCAGGTCCGCTACCCTCGACGCGATCACCGACGACATGTCGGCGCTGACCTCCACGCTGGCGAAATAACCCGTGTCCTGCAAACGGCCCTGCAGCGCCTGCAGCGCGGCCTCGTTGTACTCGTCGCCGGGGCGGATCGTGTTCAGGTTCGTGATCACGCTGGCCGGATAGCGCTGCAGGCCCTCGATCTCGAGGCCACCGAAGCGCGCGTCCGGGCCGCTGTCGATGACGACCTTGAGCAGGGCGCGGTGCGTGTCCGGATCGACGGTGGCGGAAGAATCGAGCAGCTGCGCGCGCGGAAAGCGCGATTGCGCCACCTGGCGCACGAGGCCGCGCTTGGCCGCCTCCCAGTCCGCCGTGCGGAAGCGTGCGCCGACGGGCAGCGTCCAGCGGTTACGGAGGGCGGCCGCGTCGATGGGGGCGCTGCCCTTGTCGAACGGGACAAAGCCGCGCAGTTCGATGTCGACGTCGCCCACGACGACGGGCTCGCCCGGCACGACGTCGATGAGCGCCCGCGGCCTGGCGCCCGACGTGTCGAGGTCGGCGGATACTTTCGGCGTGTAATACCCTTCGGTGGCGACGAGGGTCTTGATCTGCTCGGGCGTCGTGCGCACGAGGCGCAGCAGCTGTTCCATGTCGAGGCGCGGGTTGCCGCGCCAGCGCATCAGGTCGAGATTGTTTTCCAGCAGGTCGCGCAACTGGCGCGGCGCGTCGATGCGCACGTCGTAGTCGATGGCCCTCGACGGGGCTTCCGGAGGCGGTTGATCCTGCGCGGCCGCGACCGGGACGACACACAGCGCGTTCACGGCCAGCACGATTTGTGCCAAAATTCGTGGTCGCGCCGGCGCCATCGCCGTGCATGGGTCGGGTCGTGCGGAAATCATGTCGCTCCATTCGTCAATATGCCGGCCACATCTTAACTGATTGTCAAATCAAATGGCGGACGACTCGGCGCCGACGTCAATACAGGAATTCATCATGCACCAACCCGATACCGCCCTCGTCCTGTTCAGCGGAGGACAGGATTCCACGACCTGCCTCGCCTGGGCCCTGCAACGCTACGAGCACGTGGAAACCATCGGCTTCGACTACGGCCAGCGCCACGCGATCGAACTCGACGTGCGCGCGCCCGTGCTCGCGAAGATGCGCGCGCTGTCCGCGACTTGGGACCAGCGCCTGGGCGAAGACCACCTGATCGACCTGTCGCTGATCTCGCGCATTTCCGACACGGCGCTGACCAGCAACGTCGAGATCCAGATGCAGGCCAACGGCTTGCCGAACACCTTCGTGCCCGGCCGTAACCTGATGTTCATGACGGTGGCGGCGACAGTCGCGTACCGCCGCGGCCTGAACGTCCTGGTTGGCGGGATGTGCGAGACGGATTTCTCCGGCTACCCGGACTGCCGCGACGACACGATGAAGGCGCTGCAGGTCGCGCTGAACCTGGGCATGGCCACGCGCCTGAAGGTCGAGACGCCGCTGATGTGGATCGACAAGAAGCAGACATGGCAGCTGGCGGAGCAGTGCGGCGGTGAAGCGCTCGTCGACCTGATCCGCTTCGAGACGCACACCTGCTACCTGGGCGAACGGGGCGCCCCGCATGCCTGGGGCCACGGCTGCGGCAAGTGCCCGGCCTGCGAGCTGCGCGCGCGCGGCTATGAACAGTACGCGCGCGAATCTGCTATCTCCTGCTCGGGCGGCTGATGGAATGCGCCTCGCCCTGCTGACCGACCTGCACGCGAACCGCGAGGCGGTGGAAGCGTGCTTCGCGCACGCGGAACGCCAGCACGTCGACCAGTACGCGTTCACGGGCGACTTCGTCGGTTACGGCGCCGATCCGGCCTGGGTCGTGCGCATGGTGATGGCGTACGTGGCGCGGGGCGCCATCGCGGTGCAGGGCAATCACGATCTCGCCGTCACGCTGCCGCTGAACCCCCGCATGCATGCGGAAGCGCGCGAAGTCATCGCCTGGACCGGCGGCCAGCTCGATGCCGAGCAGCTGGCCTTCCTGGCCGCGCTGCCGCTCATCCAACGGCACGGCAACGCGTGCTTCGTGCACGCGAGCGCGCATGCGCCGGAGCGGTGGGAATACGTGACGGGGATCGAAGAGGCCGAGCGCAGCATCCGCGCCAGCGGCAGCCGCATCGTGTTTTCCGGCCACGTGCACGCGCCCGCGCTGTACCGCCGCGCCGACGACGGCCGCATGGGCCGCCACGTGCCGCAAGCGGGAGAAACCATTCCGCTGCAGCCGCAGCACCAGTACCTCGTGCTGCCCGGCGCCGTGGGCCAGCCGCGCGACCAGAACAACGCGGCGTGTTACGCCATCTTCGACGATGCGGCCCGGGACATCCAGTATTTCAGGGTGCCGTATGACCACGGCGCGGCCGCGCGGAAGGTCATCGCGGCCGGCTTGCCGATCGTGTTCGCGATGCGGCTGGTGGAAGGCATTTAGACCGGCTGCTGCATGTAGCGGTTCTTGCGCGAGCGGCTCACGAAGAACCACACGATCGCGAGGGGCACCAGCAGCGGCAGCAGCAGCGGGGAAATCAGCAGGGCCAGCACGCAGGCGCCGAGGGCCAGGCCGCCGATGCACAGGATGCCCACGCCGGCGAACACCACCGCGAGCACGCCGCCCACGAGCAGCATGATCACGCCGGCCAGCAGCAGGCCGCCGCCCGTGAAGACTGTCGCCAGCACGGCGCCCAGCGGTCCGCCGATATCCTCGTCGCCGAAGCTGACGACGCTGTCGCCGAACGTGAAGACGTTCCAGACGAGCAGGGCGAACAGGAACAGGATGATGATGGCGGCGGTCTTTTTCATGATGAGTCCTTTGGGGTTCTCGTTGATCGGATGGTCGTACTGTATCCATACGTCCCGATCCGCTCCATCGGACTGCGACAAACTGCATTTTTCGAGGGCCGGAGGGTTGCAACCGACGACGAACGGCGCTGGCCCAACCAGCGTCGGCTATCCCTCGTCCGCGTCGAACCGGCTGCGCACGTAGTCGATGTGCGTCTGCATCGCCGTGCGCGCTTCTTCCGGGCGCCGCGCGCAGATCGCGTCGCAGACCGTGCGGTGCTGCCACGCCAGGATTTCCGACACCGACTGGTTCAGCTCGCGCAAGCCGTCGACGTTACGGATGATGTGTTCGCGCATCATCTTCGTGACGCTGCTGTGCAGGTGCAGGAACATGCTGTTGCCCGACGCCTGGGCGATTGCTTCGTGCAGTTCGACGTCGATGCGCGATTCGGCAGCATGGTCGCTGTCCCGGCGCGCCTGGTCGAGCCGCGCCATCGCGCCGCGGATGCGCTCCAGGTCCTCGTCCGTGCCGCGCAGGGCGGCGAAGTAGGCGGTTGCGCCTTCCAGCACGCGCCGGAATTCCAGGATGTCTTCGCGCCGCGCGGGGCTGTCGGCGATCAGTTGGCCCCACGGGGACGTCGCGCCCGTGCGCAACTGGTCCGACACGAACACGCCGCTGCGCGGCCGGATGCGCACGAGTCCGCGCGCCCCCAGTTGCTGGATCGCCTCGCGCACGGTGTTGCGCGACACCCCGTAACGCTCGGCCAGCTCGCGCTCCGACGGCAGCTTCGAATTGGCCGGGAAACTGCCGTTGAGCAATGCCTCTTCCAGCCTGTCCAGCACCTGCCGGATCGATGTGACCATGTGCTCGTCTCCTCTGGCCCAACCAGTTTGTGATGCGCAAAGAATACTGGAAAGATCTGTCCACTAAAAGAAAAAAAGACAATCCCTTCTGGAGACATTGCATGACTCGCAACGTGTATCTGTTCGGTACGTGTGTGATCGACCTGTTCATGCCGCAGGCCGGCCTCGACGCCGTGCGCGTGCTGGAAGCGGCCGGCGTCACTGTTCACTATCCGCGCGGCCAGAGCTGCTGCGGACAGCCCGCGTGGAGCAGCGGTAACCCGGACGAAGCGCGGGCCGTCGCGCGCGCCCAGCTGGACCTGTTTCCCGAACCCTGGCCCATCATCGTTCCCTCCGCTTCGTGCGCTGGCATGATGCGCAAGCACTGGCCCGAGCTGTTCCGTGACGATCCGGCCCTGAGCGCGCAGGCGCAGGCCGTGGCGGGACGCGTGTACGAGTTCGGCGCATTCCTGCTGCACGTCCTGCAGTGGCAGATGCCCGCCGGGGCGCCCGTGCTGCAGGAGGACGTCGTCCTGCACACCTCCTGTTCCGCGCGGCGCGAGATGGGCACGCGGGTCCACGGCGTCGCGCTGGTCGACGCGGTGCCCGGCGTGACGCGCGTGGAGCACGAGCGCGAATCGGAGTGCTGCGGTTTCGGCGGTTCGTTCTCGATCAAGCACGCGGACATTTCCGGCGCCATGGTCACGGACAAGGTCGCGTCCATGCGCGCCACCGGTTGCCGCCGCGTCGTGTCGGCCGATTGCGCCTGCCTGCTCAACATCGGCCACGCGGCGCAGCACCAGGGCGCGCCGCTCGCCGTCGAGCATCTGGCCAGCTTTTTGTGGCGGCGGATGGGAGAGCAGGCATGAACGCGCGCGACCGCATCCTGGGACGCCTGCGCGCCGCTGCTCCGCACGGCGTCGGCCTGAACGATCTCGAACACCGCATCGATGCGCATTTCGACGCACGCCGCGACGATGCGCCGCCAAACGTGCTCGCGCGGCGCATGCAGTCCGCGCTGGAGGCCGTGCGCGCGCAGGCATGGTGCGCGCGCGCCGGCGCATGGCCCGCGCTGCTGGCAAAACGTATCGCCGACGCAGGCGTGCGCCGCGTCCTCGTCGACGCCGCGACGCCGGAAGGCCGCGCGCTGCGCGCTGCGTTGCCGGCCGGCGTCGAACCGGTCGCGTTCGACCGCCCGCTGGAAGACTGGAAAGAGGAACTGTTCGGCACCATCGATGCCGGCTTCACGGTCGCACGCTCCGGCATCGCCGCCACCGGCACGCTGGTACTGGCGCCGGACACGACGTCTCCCCGTACGGTGTCGCTCGTGCCGCCGCTGCACATCGCGCTCGTGTACGCAAATACGCTGCACGCCGACCTGCACCAGGCGCTGCACGCGGAGCGCTGGCAGGACGGCATGCCGGCCAACCTCGTGCTGGCGACGGGGCCATCCCGTACGTCGGACATCCAGCAGACCCTGGCCTTCGGCGCGCATGGTCCGCGCTGGACGTGGGTCGTCATCGTCACCGGGGAGCCGGCATGACCACGTCCCCGTTGCAGTTCGTTCCGCCCCAGGATTTCCACGCACGCAGCCGCGCGGCGCTGGACGATGCCCAGCTGCGCCAGAGTTTCAAGGGCGCGATGACCTTTTTGCAGGACAAGCGCCGCAGCCAGTTCGGCGACGACGACGAGCTCCAGCGCCTGCGCGACCTCGGCGAAGCGGTGCGCAAGAACGCATTGGTGCAACTGCCCGCGCTGCTGGAACAACTGGAAGCGAAGCTGACCGCGGCCGGCGCGCACGTCCACTGGGCCGCGACGCCTGAGGAAGCCAACGACATCATCCATGGCATCGCCACCGCGCGGGGTGCGCAAAGCATCGTCAAGGGCAAGTCGATGGCGAGCGAGGAGATCGAACTCAATCACTACCTCGAAGCGCGCGGCATCAAGTGCCTGGAGTCCGACATGGGCGAATACATCGTCCAGCTGGCGGGCGAAAAGCCGTCGCACATCGTGATGCCGGCGATTCACAAGACGCGTGCGGACATCGGCGCGCTGTTCGCCGAGCACATCCCGGACACGGAATACACGGAAGACGTCGACCGCCTGATCCAGACCGGGCGCCATACGCTGCGCAACGCGTTCGTCGAGGCCGACATCGGCCTGTCGGGCGTGAACTTCGCCGCGGCCGATACGGGCACCCTGTGGCTCGTCGAGAACGAGGGCAACGGCCGCCTGTCGACCACCGTGCCGGACGTGCACATCGCCATCATGGGCATCGAGAAGGTGGTGGAAAAGCTGGAGCACATCGTCCCGCTCGCGAGCCTGCTGACGCGTTCCGCGACGGGGCAGGCCGTCACCACGTACTTCAACCTCATCTCGGGCCCGCGCCGTGCCGGTGAACTGGACGGGCCGCGCGAACTGCACCTCGTCCTGCTCGACAACGGCCGCACCCAGGCCTATGCCGACGAGGAGCTGCGCGCGACACTCCAGTGCATCCGCTGCGGCGCGTGCATGAACCATTGCCCCGTCTACGGCCGCATCGGCGGCCATGCGTACGGCACGACGTATCCTGGGCCGATCGGCGCGATCCTGTCGCCGCACCTGCTCGGCCTGGAGTCCACGGCGGATCTCGCCACGGCGTCGAGCCTGTGCGGCGCGTGCGGCGACGTCTGCCCCGTGCGCATCCCGATCCCGCAACTGCTCGTGCGCCTGCGCACGGAGGCGAACCGCAATCCCGACGCCGAGGTCGAACATCCGCTGCGCGGGCAGGGCGCCAAGTACAGCCGCGGCGAGCGCCTCGTGTGGCGCTTCTGGCGCGGCGCATTCGCCCGCCCCGGCGTCTATCGGATGTTCCGCTGGGCGGCGACGCGGCTGCGCGTGCTGGCGCCGACGCAGCAACTGGGCTGGACAAAATACAGAACCCCCCTCAAGCCCGCACCGCGCAGCCTGGCCGACCTGCTGCGCGAGAAGAATCAGGCCCAATAAGAATTCAATCAATCAAGGAGACGTAGATGGTATGGCAACAGATTTATGATCCGTTCGGCAGCATGGCCCTCTCGACCCTGCTCGCCGCGATCCCTGTGGTGGTGATGATGGCCGCGCTCGGATTCTTCCACATCAAGGCACACATCGCGGCCGCCCTCGGCCTGGTCGCGGCCTTCTGCGTGGCCGTCTTCGCTTACTCGATGCCGGCCGCGATGGCCGGCAAGGCCGCGCTGCTCGGCGGTTTTACCGGCCTGCTGCCCATCGGCTGGATCGTATTGAACATCATCTTCCTGCAGCAGCTGTGCGAACAGAACGGCAGTTTCAAGGTGCTGCAGGCATCGCTGTCCGGCATCACGAACGACCGCCGCCTGCAACTACTGCTGATCGCGTTCTGCTTCGGCGCGTTCTTCGAGGGCGCCGCGGGCTTCGGCACGCCGGTCGCGGTCACGGCCGGCATCCTGATCGGGCTCGGGTTTTCTCCGCTGGCCGCGTCGGGCCTGTCGCTGATCGCGAACACGGCCCCTGTCGCATTCGGCGCGCTCGGTTCGCCCGTGATCACGCTGGCCAAGGTGCACGGTTACGACCTGATGGAAGTAACCGCGATGATTGGCCGCCAGCTGCCGTTCTTTTCGCTGCTGGTGCCGTTCTGGCTGATCTGGGCGTTCGCCGGCCGCAAGGCGATGTGGGACATCTGGCCCGCGATCCTCGTGACGGGCCTGTCGTTCGCGATCCCGCAATACCTCGTGTCGAACTTCATCGGGCCGGAACTGGTGGACATCATCGCGGCCCTCGTGTCGATGGCGTCGCTGATCCTGTTCCTGCGCGTGTGGCAGCCGAAGACCGTGTGGACGTCGGCCAGCCTGAAGGGCCGCGAGGCGGAGACTGCGCCGCGCACGGAGAGCACCGCAACGTATTCGCGTGCGGAACTCGTGCGCGCCTGGACGCCGTGGCTCATCCTGACCGTGTTCGTCTTCATCTGGGGCCTGCCGCCGGTGAAGGCGTATTTCAACACGCTGTTCGCGCCGAAGTTCCCGATGGACGGCCTGCATAACCTGGTGATGCGCGTGCCGCCGGTCGTGCCGCACGCCGAGCCGGAAGCGGCCGTCTACGTGTTCAACCTGCTGTCGGCAACGGGCACCGGCATCCTGCTGTCGGCCATCGTCGGCGCGCTGTTCATGCACTACAGCCTCGGGGCGATCGTGCGCACGTTCTTCCGCACCCTGTGGCTCGTGCGTTACTCGCTGCTGACCATCGTGCTGATGCTGGCCCTGGGCACGCTCACGCGCTATTCCGGCACCGACACGACCCTGGGACTCGCTTTCGCCAACACGGGCGCGTTTTATCCGTTCTTCGGCACCCTCATGGGCTGGCTCGGCGTGGCGATGACGGGGTCGGACACCGCGTCGAACGTCCTGTTCGGCGGCATGCAGAAGGTGGCGGCGGAGCAGCTCGGCCTGGCGCCGAACCTGATGGGCGCCGCGAACAGCTCCGGCGGCGTCATGGGCAAGATGATCGATGCACAGTCCATCGTCGTCGCCTCCACGGCCACGCGCTGGGTCAACCACGAAGGCGACATCCTGCGCTTCGTCTTCTTCCACTCTTTCGCACTGGCCGTGCTGGTCGGTGTCATGGTCACGCTGCAGGCGTATGTGTGGCCGTTCACGTTGCTGGTGATCCGATGAATTCTGCTGTCGCCGCGCTGCGCGCCGTGCTGCCCGACCGCTGTATCCTTGCCAACGACGAGGAAACGCGCCCCTACGAATGCGACGGCCTCGCCGCCTACCGCCAGATGCCGATGATCGTCCTGCTGCCGGAGAACGAGGCGCAGATCATGGCCGCCATCGCCGTGTGCCGGCAACTGAACCTGCCGATCGTGCCGCGCGGCGCCGGCACCGGCCTGTCCGGCGGCGCGATGCCGATCGCCGGCGGCGTCGTGCTGTCGACGGCGCGCCTGAACAGGATCGTGAAACTTGATCCGTACGCCCGCACGGCCGTCGTGCAGCCTGGCGTGCGCAACCTCGCGATATCGGAAGCGGCCGCGCCGCACGGGCTGTATTACGCGCCCGATCCGTCGTCGCAGATCGCGTGCACGATCGGCGGCAACGTGGCCGAGAACTCCGGCGGCGTGCACTGCCTGAAATACGGCCTCACCGTGCACAACGTGCTGCGCGTGCGGATGGTGACGACGGACGGCGAGATCGTCGAACTGGGCAGCGAGGCGCTGGACGCGCCGGGGCTCGACCTGCTGGCCGTCGCGATCGGGTCGGAAGGCATGCTCGGCGTCGTGACCGAAGTGACCGTCAAGCTGGTACCGAAGCCGCGCGTGGCGCGCGTCGTGATGGCGTCGTTCGACGATATCGTGAAGGCCGGCGATGCGGTGGCCAACGTGATCGCGGCCGGCATCATCCCGGCCGGCCTGGAAATGATGGACCGGCTGTCGACGCAGGTCGCGGAGGAATTCGTGCATGCGGGCTACGACACGCAGGCCGCCGCGGTGCTGCTGTGCGAATCCGACGGCATCCCCGAGGAAGTCGACGAAGAGATCGCGCGCATGAGCGAAGTGCTGAGCGAGTGCGGCGCGACGGCGCTGGCCGTGTCGCGGGACGAGGCGGAGCGCCTGCGTTTCTGGTCGGGTCGCAAGAACGCGTTCCCGGCCGTCGGCCGTATCTCGCCGGACTATTACTGCATGGACGGCACCATCCCGCGCAAGCACCTCGCGCACGTGCTGCAGCGGATCGAGGCGATGGAACAGAAGTATGGCCTGCGCTGCGCGAACGTGTTCCACGCCGGCGACGGCAACCTGCATCCCCTGATCATGTTCGATGCGAACGTGCCGGGCGAATTTCATCGCGCGGAGCAGTTCGGCGCCGACATCCTCGAGCTGTGCGTCGAGGTGGGCGGCACGATCACGGGGGAACACGGCGTCGGCATCGAGAAGATCAATTCGATGTGCGTGCAGTTCTCGCGCGCCGAGCTGGATGCGTTCCTGGCCGTGAAACGCGCCTTCGATCCGGCCGGCATCCTCAATCCCGACAAGGCGATTCCGACCCTGCACCGCTGCGCCGAATACGGCCGCATGCACGTGCGCCACGGGCGGATGCCGTTTTCCAACCTGCCGCGTTTTTAATGATGGATACGACCTTACAGGATTTCGCCGACAGGATCGGCCACGCCACCGCCACCCGTACGCCATTGTGCATCCGCGGCGGCGGCAGCAAGGACTGGTACGGCCAGGACGTGCAGGGCACGGTGCTCGACACGACGACGTATCGCGGCATCACGGACTACGAGCCGACGGAGCTCGTGATCACCGCCCGCTGCGGCACGCCGCTGGCCGAGATCGAGGCGCACCTGGCGGAACACGGCCAGATGCTCGCGTTCGAGCCGCCGCACTTCGGGCCTGGCGCCACGATCGGCGGCACCGTGGCCGCCGGGCTCTCCGGGCCGCGCCGCCAGGCGGCAGGCGCCGTGCGCGACTTCGTGCTCGGTGCCGTGCTGGTGGACGGGAAAGGAGAGACGCTGCACTTCGGCGGCAAGGTGATGAAGAACGTGGCCGGCTACGACGTGTCGCGCCTGCTGGCCGGATCGCTGGGCGTGTTCGGCCTGATCGCCGAAGTGTCGCTGAAGGTGTTGCCAAAGCCCGTCGCCGAATGCACGGTGCAGCTGCACATGAATGACGATGAGGCGCTGCGCCGGCTGAACGAATGGGGCGGGCAGCCGCTGCCCGTGTCGGCCTCCAGCTGGCATGACGGCGTGCTGACGGTGCGCCTGTCCGGCGCGCGCTCGGCCGTCGATGCGGCGCGCAAGCGCATCGGCGGGGAGGCCCTCGACGATGCGGATGACTGGTGGCGCGCGCTGCGCGAGCATGACACCGCGTTCTTTGCGGACGCCGGCAGCTTGTGGCGCCTGTCGCTGCCGACGGTTGCGCCGCCGCTGGCGCTGCCCGGCATCCAACTGATCGAATGGGGCGGCGCGCAGCGCTGGCTCAGGACCGATGCGGATGCCGCCTCGGTCCGCAAGGCCGCCGGCGCGGCCGGTGGCCACGCGACCCTGTTCCGCGGGGGCGACCGTCGAGCGGGCGTATTTCAGCCGCTGGCGCCCGCCGTCCTCGCGATCCACCGCCAACTCAAAACTGTGTTCGACCCGGCCGGGGTGTTCAACCGCGGCCGCATGTACAAGGATTTCTAGCCGTGCAAACCAATCTCGCCGATTTCATCCGGGGCACGCGCGACGGCGACGAGGCCGACGCGATTCTGCGCAAATGCGTGCATTGCGGCTTCTGTACCGCCACGTGCCCGACCTATCAACTGTCCGGCGACGAGCTGGAAGGCCCGCGCGGCCGCATCTACCTGATCAAGCAGGTGCTCGAAGGCCGGCCCGCCACGGATAAAACCCAGGCCCACCTGGACCACTGCCTCACGTGCCGCAACTGCGAGTCGACCTGTCCGTCCGGCGTGCAGTACGGACGCCTCGCCGACATCGGCCGGCGCGTCGTCGAGCAGCAGGTGGCGCGGCCCGCGCGCCAGCGCATGCTGCGGACACTCCTGAAGGAAACCCTGCCGCGCCGCTGGCTGTTCACGCCCGCCATGAAGGCGGGGCAGGCGGTGCGGCCGCTGCTGCCCCAGGCACTGAAGGACAAGGTGCCGGCGCGGCAAAGCGCGGGCACCTGGCCGCGCACCGAGCACGCGCACAAGATGCTGTTCCTGGAAGGCTGCGTGCAGCCGGCGATGTCCCCGAACATCAATGCGGCGACGGCGCGCGTGTTCGATGCCGTCGGCGTGCAGATCGTCGCGGCCAGCCGGGCAGGGTGCTGCGGCGCCATCCGCTGGCACATGAACGATGCGGATGGCGGCCGTGCCGACATGCGCCGCAACATCGACGCGTGGTGGCCGTATCTGGAGCAGGGCATCGACACCATCCTGGTCAACGCGTCCGGCTGCGGCGCGATGATCAAGGAATACGGCCATGCGCTGGCCGACGATCCGGCGTACGCGGCCAAGGCGGCGCGCGTGTCGCTTGCTGCGAAGGACGTCAGCGAAGTGCTGCCGGAGTTCGAGGCGAAGTTGCGTGCGAAGCTGGGCAAGCGGGAAAAGGGCGAGCGGGTCGCGTACCACCCGCCGTGCACCTTGCAGCATGGCCAGAAGATCCGCGGCAAGGTCGAGGACCTGCTGCGCGCGGCCGGCGTCGACGTGCGGCTGTGCGCGGACAGCCATTTGTGCTGCGGCTCGGCCGGCACGTATTCGGTGCTGCACAAGGACGTGTCGCTGCGCCTGCGCGACGACAAGCTGGCGCGGCTGGAAGCGACGGCGCCGGAGCGCATCGTGTCCGCCAACATCGGCTGCATCACGCACCTGCAATCGGGGACGGACGTGCCGGTGGAGCACTGGGTCGAACTGCTCGACCGGGCGCTGCAATAAGAAAAAGTGGCCGGAAATCAAGCCTTGCAATGCTGGACTCGAGGTCTATACTGACAGCCTGCTCTGTTTGCAGGAGGCATTCTATGCAGTGTATCCAGTACGCCGCCGGCCACAAGAACCCGCCATCGGCACCGCCGGCGATTCCACCGATCATCATCAACCCGTTCAAAAGCCAGATCCCTTCGCCGGCGATCGACCCGCGCAACACGCCGCCCGGCCCACCCATCGTGCCGCCCCGCGGCCCCGACCTGCGCATCATCTAGCGGTACGGAAGCGGCGCTTGTCCAGTGCGCCGTGAACGCCTATGATCTTGCTTCTGGGCGCATGCCCGCACGACCGAGAAAGCAAGAATGAACGACGACATCCCAGACCACGACGATGATGCTCCCGTGCAGGAGCCCCGTCTGTGGCAGGGCAACGGCTGGACCGCACGCGTCATCAAGAACGAAGACGACGACGGCTGGGCCGTGGCCATGTACAAGGACGGCGAATCCGAGCCGGCCCTCGTCGGCCCCTGGACCATGGGCCGCGACAAGAAAAACCCGAAGCCGCTCGATACGCCGGCTTTCCACACGCTCGTCAAGACGGCGTCCGAAGTGATCCGGCGCCACGAGCAGCAGTTGCACGCGCAATTGCACAAGAGCACCGTCGTCTCGACCGCCGACGGGGAACTGAAGGTGACGCTGGACATCGTCCCGGACGAGGACAATCCGTATGCGCTGCTGAGCGCGTTCGACGAGATGGGCGAGCGCGTGGCGCAGGTGCGCGTGCGTCCCGATTTCAAGTTGTCGCCGTCGTCCGCGTCCACCTGGGTCGAGAACGAGTTTCGCGCGCCCCGGTAAGGCATTTTCGCGACACAACCCCCGCAGAGACGGCCTGAACTGATAAGATTTCCCGAGCGTAACTTTTTGTTCGACAAGGGGAATCGATGGAAGACCGCCTCGCCCGCCTGGAAACGGTCCAGGCCATGCTGCTGGGCATCGGGCACCTGTCCGCCAGCTGTACCGACGTCACCGAGTTCATCGGCGCCGTGCATCGCGCGCTGGGCCGCATCATGTATGCGGAGAACTTCTACGTCACGCTGGCCGAGCGGGAAGACAACACGGTCCGCTTCGTCTATTTCGTCGATTCGCGCGACGAGGGGCCGGGCCCCGACGAGCGCGTGACGCTGGCGTCGCCCGACGAATCGCCGACGGCCTGGGTCATGCTCAACAAGCAACCCCTCGTGGTGACGGGCGACGAGATGCGCGCGCGAGAGAACGGCGCCGTCTGGGGCACGGGCAGCATCGCCGAGCACTGGATGGGCTGCCCGCTGCTCGACCAGCAGCACGAGGTCGTGGGCGCCATCGTCATCCAGAGCTACCTGCCCGAACACACGTACAGCGCGGAAGACCAGGCGCTGTTCGCGCTGATCGCCAACCACGTGTCGAACGCGCTGCAGGGCCTGCAGAGCATGGACCGCCTGGAACGCGCCGTGCAGGAGCGCACGCGCGCATTGGCGCGCGAGGTGGCCGAACGCCGCCGCGCGGAACAGGTGCAGCACGCGCTGTACCAGATCGCGGACCTGTCGGCGTCCGCCCTCGAAACCGACGTGCTGGCGTCCAGCCTGCACGCCATCATCGGCGAGCTGATGATGGCCAAGAACTTCATCATCGCGCTCACGCACCCGGACACGGGCGAGATCAGCATCCCGTATTTTGCCGACGAAAAGGACGACGTGCCGCCGCAGCAGCGCTTCCCGTTCGGGATGGGCATGGTGTCGTACGTGCTGCGGACGAAGCAGGCGCAACTCCACGACGCCGGCAGCTTCGCCCGCCTGCACGCGGCGGGCAAGGTGAAGCACCCGCTGGGGAACACGGACATCGCGAGCTGGATCGGCGCGCCCATGCTCGTCAACGACAAGGCGTACGGCGTGCTGGTCGTGCAGAGCTACGACCCGGCCATCCTGTACACGAAGGCCGACCTGGACCTGATGGCGTTCATCTCCAGCCACGTCGCGGTGGCCATCGCGCGCATGCAGGCCGACCGCGCCATCCGCAAGGCCAAGGAGCGGCTGGAACAGCAGAACGCCGCGCTCGAACAGGCGCTGCACCAGTTGCAGGAAGCGCAGACGGAACTGGTGCGCAAGGAAAAGCTCGCGTCGCTGGGCCAGATGGTGGCCGGCGTCGCGCACGAGATCAATACGCCGCTGGGCATCTGCGTGACGGCCACCAGCCACCTCGTGCAGGAACTCAAGCTCACGCGCGAGGAGCTGGCGGCGGGAGAAATGACGGAAGAGAGCTTGGATGCGTTCTTCGACATCGTCGACCAGTCCCTGCGCATCATGACGACCAACACGCAGCGCGCCGCGGCCCTCGTGCGCAGCTTCAAGCAGGTGGCGGTGGACCAGTCGTCGGACGACATCCGCACGTTCAACCTGGGCACGTACCTGAACGAGGTGCTGCTGTCGCTGCAGCCGAAGCTGAAGGGCCGGCCGCTGGAAGTCGCCATCGACTGTCCGAAGGACCTGATGCTGGAGAGTTTTCCGGGCGCCGTGTCGCAGATCGTCACCAACATGGTCGTCAACTCGCTGATGCACGGCTTCGAACGCGACCAGCCCGGCCACATCATGATCCATGCGGCGCTCGACGGCGACCACGTCGTGTTCGACTATGGCGACGATGGCGTCGGCATGGATGCGGAGACCCTCGCCAAGCTGTTCGACCCGTTCTTCACGACGAAGCGCGGCAGTGGCGGCAGCGGCCTCGGTGGCCACATCCTGTACAACCTCGCGACGAACGTACTGCAAGGCTCGCTGCGCGTGGAGAGCAGCCCGGGGCAGGGCCTGCGCTACCACCTGCGCTTTCCGCGCAAGGCAGTGCGGCCCGAGGCGAAGGCGCCTTGAGCGGCTTAGAACGCCACGCGCAGCCCCACCGACACGACGCGCGACTTCGCGGTGATCGCCGGCTCATCGACGACCTCGCCGAAATCCTCGTACTCGACGACGCCGGACACCGTTCGCGTGAACGCGTATGACAGGCCGACGCCCGCGAACGCCTGGGTGTTGGTCTTGCTCGATCCGCTGACCTTGGTGCGGTTGTTGGACAGGCCCAGCTTGCCGAACAGCGAGAACTGGTTCCCCAGCGGCAAGGTCACCGTGCCTGCCGCGTAGAACGATTCCGGCTTCAACGTGGCGATCGAGCCGGACAGTGCCAGATCTGAGGAGCCATGGTGGACCCAGCCGGCTTCCACGCCGAACGTCGGGTTGTACTGGTAGCCGGCCAGCAGCTTGAACGCCGTGGTGGTGTCCTTCGTCCGGTCGATATTTGTGCTGGAAAATTCGAAACCTTTCTTTTGCTCGGCACTGCCGACGCTCAATCCGGCATACCCGCCGTCGGCATGTGCAAGCGTCGTGAAAAGGCCCAGGGCCGCGCCCGTTGCGATGATCAGCTTGAGTTTCATGTTGTCCGTTGAGTAGTTGAAGAAAATCGTCGGCAACCCGTGGTTGCCATCCGGACAATGTTAATTGGAACTAAACAAATCGTACACAAAAAACGTGTGCATATGTCAGTCTCGCCACAGGCGCTACCCGACGAGGGTCGCGATCACGGAAGGCCGTTTAGTTGGTGCTGTCGAGCGCTCGCCGCCACCGCAGCCTTATCGCCTGACTCAGCTGCCCGCCAAGCCTGCGGCGCTTTCAGCCTGGGCAATGGCGCGCAGTTTCGCCGCCGTGTCGTCACTGCGGAGCTCGTCGAGCAAACGGTCATATACCAACCTGTCAAGCGGCGTCGCGTTAGCGACGTTCAGGGCGTCCAGGAAGTACATGCTCGCACCCGCGACGGCATCCTCGTTCGTTTCCGTCAAGATGAGCTTCTTGAAGAAATCGATCGTGGTTTCGTTCGCCGGAGTCCGGTTGATCGCATCGACGACCAGCGGCTTCTTGCGCTTGTGATAGGCCGGGTAGTCTTCAATCATGTGTTTCTGATAGGTCAGGTCGCCCGTATGGTTGACGATGGCTGCCTGGAGCTTGTAAGTGTCGCCGTAAGGGTCGTCACGGCCTTTCTGTTCCGCTTCCACGACGACAGGCAAAGCTCGTTCCGCGTCCACGAAGAACAGCCACTCGACGGACCACGGAAGTTCCGTTATCAGCAACCGGAATACATCTTCCTTTTCCTGAGGTGCCAATCCTAAGAACGCATCGTGGCTGTAGCCATCGGCTTTCTCGCTGCCGGTGGCATGGTACTGCTTCATGAACTTATCATAGGCAACGGTCATTTTTTCACTCCGAACAGCGTCTTGGCTGCGTCACTTTGTGGGTCAATCTTGATCTGGTCCAGGATTTTTCCGGCTTCGTCCATGCTGTATACGTTCATCGAGGTAACTTTTTTTGCCTTCAATATCACCGGGTATTCCCGCTCCATCCAAGTCTGCCCGCCTTTCGGAAATTTGTCGGGTGATTGAATGATGTCGATGCTGCCTTTCGCGTCCTTCGCGTAGTTCTCGGACACTTCGCCCCACAGGTCCCAGCCGTGCGGCCCGAGGTTTTTGGGATCCCATGAAAAGACGCCATTGATGTCCTTCCATTCATCGATCACCTTGCCGCCCGCGGTTTCTTCCAGAATGGTCTTGTTGGTATCCTTCGCAATTTGCCGTGCCAATTCCTTGCGGCCGGACCAGAACATTTTCTCTTTGTCCGACGTTACGTCGAGCCGCGCAACGATCTCATCGAGTGCTGCCCGTTTTTCCGCGACCGTCTTAGCATTCTTTGCTGCGTCGACATAGGGTTCCAGGATTTTTCGGGCTCCATCAATGTCGCCGGCTTTGGATAATTGCGTGATGCGCTCGCGGTCCGCGAGCGCGGCCGCATCGGCAACCTCCTGCACCTTCGTGTTCGTCCCCGGCTCCGGGGGCTTCACTGGATCGGGTTTAGGTTTCGGCGGCGGAGCAGGCGGCTTCGTCGATTTCGCCGGGTTTGCGGGCTTTCCCTTGGAGGCAGCCTTGGCGCCCGGCTTCGGCGCCGCCTTGCCACCGGCTGCCTTGCCGGTGGTACCCGAGAGGTCGGCGTCGACTTTCGCCAGCAGCTTACCAGGCGTATCCGCCACCGCGTGCTTGGCCGGCACGGTTGCCGCCGTCTTGTCCGCAGCGACGCCGGCGCTCACCGTATGGGCTTCCTTGGGCGCCGTCTGCGCCAGCACCTTCGCCAGTCTGGCGTCGAGTTCGGCCATCGCCCGCGGAATCTGCGTCAACGCCGCATGTTGGACAGCATAGAACCTGTGCTCCCATTCCGCCAGCTTGGCGATCGTGGACTTGAGCGTATTGAAGTAATTCAGGCTTTCCAGGTGAACGCGCAACGACTTGACCATCTGGATGAGCTTGCCGGAAATCTTGTTCAGCGCTTGCACCAGCGCCTTTTCGTATTTCGCAAACTTCACGGCGCGCAGGAATTTCAGGATGTCGCCCTTGATGAACTTTTGCAGGAACCGCACCAGCTCAACCAGCTTGGAGGCTTCCTTAATCAGCATCAGCATCACCGCCCGCAGTGCCGCGCCCAGTTCCGTGCCCGCGATGCCGCCCACCACCGCACCAACCCCCGCTGCAACGGCACCGCCGGCAGCCATGGCGATGGGTAAAGCGATCGTGATCAGGCACGCGCACAGGAGCACCCATTCCATCAGGTCTTCGCGCTTTTCCGGGTGGCTTGCCAAGCGCAGCGTGACGGCGACGGCATCGCGCGCGCTTGTCACGATCACGACGCCAGGCACGAAACTCACCAGCATATCGGCAACAACGGCCGACAGCGGACGGTGATCGGCGAACTCGCCGAACACGACGGATTTGAGCCAGTCCATACCGCCGACGACGCTGTCCCAGGCGTCGTCCAGAATGGATTGATGGTTTGGAGTCGGATGTGTGCCGCTCATGCCTTAGCCCCGCTTCCCGTGCTGCCGGGCGTCCAAGCCAGGAACTCGTGCATGTCTTCATGCATTTCCGTGTCGACCATCGAGGTCGCCTGGAGCGGCTTGTAATCGTATTCGATCTTGGCCGCCGTGCCCGCCGGCAGACCGCTGATGCGGGCGATGCCTTGTGCATCCAGCATACCTTTGCGAATGCTGCCGTCGCTCAGGATCGCTTTATAGGCCGCGCCCGCCATCGGTTCGCCCCAGCTGGTCAGGTGACGGAATTCCATGTCAGATTTCTGGATCTCGGTCTTTGGAATGTGTGGCATCACATAGGGATTCGTGGCCGGACCCGGCATCGAATGCAGCGAGGCGTGTGCAGTCCACTTTCCGGAGGTGGTATTCGTGATGCCCGAGGCATCGATCTTCAGCGACGAGCCGCCTGCGGAAATCATGACCTCATCCTTTGCATGGATTTCGATGCGGGATGTCGTCGATAGCAAGCGCAGCACTTTTTCCGCGATGATGTCGATGTCGTCGCTCTGCGCCTGCACTTCGACTTTTCCCTTTGCCGCAAACAGCTTGGCGCCGGCATTCGCAGCAAACAGGCTGATTTTCTCGGCCACGCTGGCCAGCAAGCTTTTTCCTACGGCGAAATTCGTGTCCTTGCCGGACGACAGCGTGACCTGCTCGCCCGCATGCACGTGCGTGCTGGTCGCGCTGGCCAGCCCGATTCCAGCAGGGGAGCCCGCCAACAGGATTGGTTCCTTGAAGCGGTTGGCGTCTTGTTGCCCGGCGTCCGTATAGCGATCTTGCGAGGCGTCGATGAAATGGTCGAGGGCGTCCTGTCCGCCAAGCGGTTCCGCTCCTGCCTTCGAAGCCGTATCGGACAGGGTCTTGCCGAGTGTTGCGCCGGCCTTGAGTTGGGCTGTGGCTTCGGATGCGTCGAGCTGGGTACCTTGCGCACCCGGCCGGCCGAAGGTGCTGAGGTACAGCCCCTTGTGCGTGACGATGGCGCCGTAATCGTCGGTACTCAGCGCGAAACCCGATCCATAAAAGCGGCTGCGCTCATTGCCTTGCTGCGTGACGAGATAGCCGAGATTCAGTTGCGCGTTCGTGCTCGTGCTGTACAGGTGCGCCCTGTTCTGGCCCGTGGTGTCGTCGAACACCAGCTGGTTGAATCCCGCGCCCTTGTATTCTTTCGATTTGTAGCCGGAGAGCTTGCCGTCGGTATGCCATTGCGGCGCCTGCTCTTCGTTGTAGAGCCGTCCGGTGACAACGGGACGGTCGCCGTCGCCGCCCAGGAACGTGACGATGACTTCCTGCCCCACGCGCGGAACGTGGACGCCACCCCATCCCTGGCCGGCATTCGGATAACTCACGCGGACCCAGCAGGACGCCTTCTCGTCTCCCGGGTTGAGTCGGTCCCAGCGAAACTGGACTTTGATGCGATTCAGCTTGTCCGTGTAGATCTCTTCGCCCGCCGGACCGACGACGACGGCCGTCTGGGCATGCACGTCGGGCTTGGTGTGCTCCGCCGGACTGCGGAAGGCGATCTTGCGCGGCTGGACTTCGAAACGATTGAAGCAATGACCAGTCCGTTCGCTCTCCGTGCGCTCTTTGGATGGTTCGTCGCTACGCCCGATAGCGGCCTTAAATTCATCGACCGCGAAACGCAGGCTGCCCGGGAAGTCCTTGACCTGATGCGACAGCGGCAGATTGTTTTCGATGCACCATTCGGCGGCGATCACGACGAACTGGCGATCCTCCTCGGGATCGCACTGGTGCACGGGATGGTCTTCCAGCGAAAACCAGCGGCCTGCCGGCAATGAACGAACACCGGACACGCCATAAAAGCGCTGCATGCGCGATTCCCATTCCTCGACGCGGACGCGCGACTGCTTGTCTCCATATACCTGCTTCGAATACGCGTAGGCACCGGTGTACTCATACACTTCCAGTTGGACGGGCAGGTCGCCATGTTCTGGCAGGACGGACGTGCTGCTGTGCTTGGGCAATCTTGGTGACTTGTAGTCGTCTGTGCGCGATGTAAACTTGCTCGGAACGAGACTGCGGTTGGCGCTCCAGTGGACGATCCGGTGCAGTTCGTCCCCGGTACCTGCGCCGTGAAAGAGGATCTGGCCTGGCGTGACGGGCTTGAGCAGCCCGGTCGAATCAGTAATCACGAGCACATGGCCGTTGCCGTCTTCGGCTTGCTCGTGATAGCTGTACCAGCCTTCCTCTTCCATCAGGCGCTGGACGAAATGCCAGTCGGTTTCATACTGCGTGCAATAGGAGCGCGGCTCGGCCGGCTCCGAGAGGTCGAACCGGAAATTTCCCTGTGCCTGCGGATGCCCAGCAAATACCTCGGCCAGGATATCGTCGGCGCGCTTGTCCTGCCAGATACGGGCGTCGCGGCGGAATTTCAGGAAATGCTGCCACGGTGCAAAGGCGATCTGGCAGTAGGTCAGTTGTCCATCGCTGCCGAGGCGTTTCGCCGTATGGACGTAGCCATTGACGGGCACATAGCTGCGGTCCTCCTGCTGTATCCAAAGGGTAACCGGCTGCGCGATAAGCTTTTTCAGGTCGACGTCATCGCGCACCGCTACCGCATCGACGGTGTAATCGTAACTCCTGCCCAGTCGCTCGTGGGCAAGTACGCGCTGGGGCAGCAGGATGGCGTCGCCAAGGGGTGTCGTTAGCCTGAGAAGGCGGTCATGTTGCGCGATAAGGGCTTGGTTGAGCGATGAGGAGACGGGCATGTCAACGATCGGAAAGTCGGAGGAGTCTCTGTGCAACCGTCCCGACATGCTGCTCAGAGGGGAAGCAGAAACGGGATGGTAGTTGGCAATTTAATACCGAAAATTCAGCTCGCGATACTACATCGAACTCCCATGGACTGTCCACTTCGTTGGTTGAGGTCGCTTTACCTGACATTTTAGGTAAAATTATGGCAAGTCTGCACACTCATATATACGTGTCATCACGGGAGCAATCATGGCCTTACCAGTTGTCCGTTTGGGCGATTCGACCTCGCACGGTGGCAAAGTTATCTCGGCTTCGACCACGCATTTGATCGATGGTATCGGTATCGCGCGGGTGGGGGACCGAGTCATCTGTCCGATGCCCGGTCATGGCGTCAACGTGATCGTGGAGGGCGCGCCCACCTACCTGATCGGCGGGCGCATGGTTGCGCTCCAGGGTCATCACAGCGCGTGCGGCTGCACACTGATCTCTAGTTTAATGACGGCGACCTATGGCTGATATTGGCCCAGTTTTCGGTTTTGGCCATCGCTTCGGATAGAGTCGACCATGGTGTAGGCTGGGGCCGCGAAGGCATCCCTGACAGCTAAGGATGAGCGAACATCTGGCGCGCGCACGAATGTCGATTGGGCAGCGGCGCAACGATGTTTTGGTTACTAGAGCTACCCGACAAAGGTCGCGACAGCCGCTTGCCGCACCGGTGCCGGCTTGTCGAACGCGAAGCCGCTGGCTTCGACCACTTCCCACGTCCCGTCGCCCGTCAGCTTCAGCACATGCGTGTGATGGCGCAACACGGCTTCCCGGTGGGCGATGCTCACGAGGGTCGCGCCGCTGGCGCGCAGGCGCGCGTACAGGGACGCTTCGTTGGTGCTGTCGAGCGCACTCGTCGCCTCGTCCAGGATGACGATCCGCGGCGCGTGCACCAGCACACGTCCGAAGGCCAGGCGCTGCTGCTCGCCCACCGACAGCAGCTTGCTCCAGTCATGCACGGCATCCAGGCCGCCCACGCGGTCGGCCAGTGCGGGCAGGTGCACCTGGTCCAGGATGTCGAGCAACTGCTCGTCGCTCAGTTCGCGGTGCTCGCTGGGATAGATCAGCTGGCTGCGCAGCGTACCCGATTGCAGATACGGCTGCTGCGGCAGGAAGAACACGTCTTCCAGCGGCGGATGCTGGATCGTGCCGCTGCCCGTGTTCCACAACCCCGCGATCGCGCGCAGCAGCGAGCTCTTGCCGCAGCCGCTGGCGCCCGTGATCAACAGCGCGTCGCCGGGTTTCAGGACCAGGCTCAGTTCCTTGATGAGGACGCGGTCCGATTGCGGCGGATGCAAGGTCACCGCTTCCAGCGCGAAGTGCGTGCCGGGACGCATCGTGATGCGCGGATGTTTCTCGTCGACGGTGGCGGGCTGCGCATTGGGCAGCACGAGGTTGGACAGGGCCTGCAGGCGGCCGATCCCCGCGACGAAACGGCTGAGACTCTCGAAATTGTCGACGATGACGCCCACGGCGCCGAGCACGGCGGTAAAGGCGCCGGCGGCCCGCGTCGCGGCGCCCACTTCCAGCTCGCCCGACAGGACGCCGCCGGCCAGCAGCACGTACGGCAGCACCACGGTGAGCTGGCTGAACGTGCGCTGGAAAAAATTGAGTGCGCGCTGCTTCCTGATCAGCCGGGCAAAGTTGCGGATGACTTTCTCGAACCGGCTGTCGATGTGCGTGCGCTCCTGCGCTTCACCCCGGTAGAACGCGATCGATTCGGCATTCTCTCGCAGGCGCATCAGGCTGAAGCGGAAGTCGGCCTCGCGCCGCAGCTGCCAGAAGTTCAGCTGGATCAGCGGGCTGCCGAAGAAGTACAGCGCGACGATGTTGCCCGTCACAGCGTACGCCACGAGCACGGCGACGAGCAGGTGCGAGATCGACCACAGCACGGTGCTGAAGGCGACCAGTTGCATGAGCGAGCCGAGGAAGATCAGTAAAAAATTGATGGACCGGCCCGTGAACGTGTTGATGTCCTCGCTGATGCGCTGGTCGGGATTGTCGATCTCGTTGCTGGCGCCCAGCGCGTAGTATTTGCGGTCCTGTAAATAGCCGTCGAGGAAGCGGCCGGTGAGCCAGCGCCGCCACTGGTTCGCGAACACGTCGCGCATGTAGTAGTAGAAGGCGTAGGTCGGCACGGCGAACGCGAGGATGAACAGGCACGCGCGCACCGACGTCCAGAAGCGGCCGGCGTCCTTGCCGGCCAGTGCCGACGTCAATTCTCCAGTCTGGTTGTTCAGCATGACCGCGAGCTTGGTGTCGACCAGCATCAGCACGATCAGCAGCAGCAGCAGGGTCCACGCCTTGCGTTTTTCATTGCCCAGCCAATAGGGTTTGGCGACGTTGACGAAGTGTTTCCACGCGGCGAGCGACAGGGGGGCGGGCCTGGGCTGGGTCGGGTCTTCATCCGAAGTGTGCGTGGTCATGGTGGTCTCTTCAGAAGTATTTACCGGGAGCCTACGGCCACGCCTCTAAACGTTCAGTGCGGAAACGGACATAGCATCGCCTTTTAAGCGACGCAGGCTGCCTGTTACTTATTTTTGACCGGACACAATTTTTGCCAGGAGGGGCAGCGCAACAATTGCTGCTCCTCTACCTTACCAATCGGGAGCAAGAAAATGGCAAACGACGTGTACCTGCAAATCGAAGGCATCAAGGGCGAGTCGACCGACGACAAGCACAAGGAATGGATCGAAGTGTCACACGTCGTGGCAGGTATCCATCAGCCGAGGGCAGAAGCGGTATCTACTGCTGGCGGCCATACCAGCGGCAAAGCCGACCTGTCAAACATTACGTTCACAAAACTGGCCGACATGTCGTCACCCATCCTCAAGCAGCACTGCGCAATGGGCAAGACGATCCCCAAGGCCAAGTTCGAGTTCATGCGCGCTGATGGGAACGGCAACCCGATCACGTATTACAAGATTGAGCTTGAGAACGTGATGATCTCGGGCGTCTCGATGGACAGCGGCGATGGCGGAACCATGAAAGAAACAGTGCACATGGCGTACTCGCGTATCAAATGGACTTACACCAAGCAGGACATCAAAGGCGGAAGTACCGGCAGCACTTCTGGCGGATGGGACGCTGCTGCAAACAAAGTAGCTGCATAAGCCCAGGAGTTAGCCATGCCGCACCCGGTTGTCTACCCAGGAGACCTGTCAGCGTTATTGGACGAGGCCGACCGCAAGCCGTTAGCGTTACTTGATAACGGAGAGTGTGCCCGACTACCGCAGATGCTAACGAACGTCGGTTGGACTGGACGTTGGCAGCGTGGTCCACGCGTGCTTGATTCTCCTCATCTTCTGCCTGGGACTGTCATTGCCAATTTCAAGCTGGTAGACGGGAAGTGGAAATACCCCAACGAACACGGCTTTCACGCAGGATTATTCATCAGGTTCGCCCATAAGGCGGTCATGTCGAACGGCATTCCGTGTGAATTCGTTATGTTTGACCAATGGACGACTAAACGACCGGGCGAACGCGGCTTGGGTATCCTTAGCCCTGCGTTTAAGAAAGCTAACCCTTTGTTCGCTACACCGTCCAACAGTGCGGACGAATTTTACGTGGTACTCGTGCCATGAGAACTCTTCTAATTGCATGCTGTTTGCTGATTAATTCAGGGGCTAAAGCTCAGGTCTTCAAATGCCCTGACTCGTATCCTGGCGTCGATGCGGCGCTGAGCATGCCGGATAATCTGCAGGGAAAAGCGCGCTTGCAACCAAGTAACTTATCGATGGCATATATGTACGTCGGTGAGCTTTACGGGGAGCAGTATCTGGTCGGTCCTGATGTGGCTCATTCAAACGGCCAAGTGGACATTCGACAAAGCTTCAGACCGGAAGACAAAAAATGGCTTGTGTGCGTATATGGTGGGAGCGAGTGGAGTGACAGCAAGCAGGGCGTTATTGGCTCGGTCCAACTATGGCAAAGATTGGACGCAAAGATCACCTCTTGCGTTTTAAAAGCTCGGAAGCTAAAAACATCAACTTACCCCCAGCCTTGGACAGCAACGGCTGAGTGCAAGTAAGAACTTGCCGGAGACGTTCGACTGAGATTAGGCCTACGCCTTCACGAACAATTCGTCGAAGCCGGTGGCCGGATCGAATTCGCGGCGGAAGCGGTGGCGCGGCAGCAGCGCCACCAGCACCTCGGCCGTCGTGCGGACGATGCAGCCGGGGCCCAGGTGGCCGCCGATGACGCGGCCGCCGTCGTCGGCCACGCTCGCGTGCAGGTGCGGGCCGTCCGGCGACAACGAGCCGCCCAGCGTGAGGATTTCCAGGTCGCCGCGCAGCTCCGTGAATTCCGGCCGGCCCGCGAAGCGCAGCCGCGCGACCGACAGGCTGCCGATGCCTTGCAGGACGAACGCGGCGTCCACGTGGTGCGCCGCGACGAGGGTGTCGAGCACGGCGCGCAGGTCCTGGCCGGCGCCGATCCTGAGGGGCAGGGTCTGCATGGTTGTCTCCTTGATCCTGCCTCATTCTACGCCAGCCGCCGTGCAACCAAAAGTTTCTATGTGGAAATTGTAATTCGAAGCGTAGCACCGTTTTGCATTGATAAAAAATGCATGGGTCTTGCTATTTTTGAATATTAATTTCCGCATGAATACGGTTATCATTCCCGGAGTTCCTGAAGAGAAACGCGAAGATAAGCGGAGATTGCACAAAGATGTCAACGAAGTTCATGATCGCGGCCGCGCTGGCCGTCACAATGTCCGGCTGCGGCGCGCTCGCGCCGGTAACCGGGAATCACTACACGAGCCGCGACGGCAAGCTGGACATCCAGGGTGAACTGATCGACAGCTCCGACGTCCGCATCTTCGTCAACGGCGACAAGGTCATCGACGATCAGGTATCGCTGGTGCACGGGGGCGGCAAGTTCGACGGCACCTGGCAGGGCCAGCAGGTCAGCGCCGATTGCTCCACGGTGGCGGGACGCAAGCTGGGCGGCACCACGTGCACGGTCGCCGTGGCCGGCGAGCACGTCACGCTGACGCTGTAAGGGTTCAGCGGCCGCCGGACAGGTTGGCCAGCAGTTCGACCAGCTGGTCGATCTCGTAGGGTTTGGCCAGGACCTGCACGCCCGGAATGACGGCACGCTGGTCGGTATAGCCGGTGGCGAGGACGACCGGCAGGCCCGGGCGGCGCTCGTGCAGGATGCCGGCCAGGTCGACGCCGCTGACCTTGCCGGGCATGACGATGTCGGAAAACACGACGTCGGCGTCGAGCCCGGCGTCGAGCATCGCGAGCGCCTTGTCGCCGTCGGCCGCCACCATCACGTCGAAGCCGCAGTCTTCCAGGCCGCGCACGACCGCTTCGCGCACGAGCGGATCGTCTTCGACGAACAGCACCCGCCCGCTGCCGCGTCCCGGCGCCTGGCCGTCGCCGCGTGCCGCCAGGGCCGACAGCGGCTGCAGCGAGCGCGGCAGGTAGATCTCGATGGTGGTGCCGCCGCCGACCGTGCTCGCCAGCGTCAGCCAGCCGCGCGACTGCGTGGCGAACGCGTAGGCCTGGGGCAGCCCGAGGCCGGACCCTTGGCCCGGCGGTTTCGTCGTGAAGAACGGGTCGAGCGCGCGCGCCAGCACGTCGGGCGGCATGCCGGTGCCCGTGTCCGTCACGCTCACGCGCACATAGTCGCCGCCCGTGCGTTCCAGCGTCGGTTCGAGGGTGCAGTTGCGCACGTCGACGGCGAGGCGGCCGCCGTCCGGCATGGCGTCGCGCGCATTGATCGCCAGGTTCAACAGGGCCAGGTCGAATTGCACGGGGTCGACGGTGACGGGCCACAGGTCGTCCGCGCACTGCACTTCCATGCGCGTGCCCTGGCGCAGCACGCCGCGCAGCAGCTGGACGGAGCCGCGCACCTGCTCGCCCGGGTCGACCGTCAGCAAACGCGCATCCTGCACGCGGCCGAACGACCCCAGGCGGGTCGTCAGCGCGGTGGCGCGGCTGACGGTGCGCTTGCACGTGTCGATCAGGCTCAGCACCTTCGGCTGGCTCGCCGTCAGGGACGCGAGCTGCAGCGCGGTCGTCAGCGTCTGCAGCAGGTTGTTGAATTCGTGCGCGATGCCGCCCGTGAGCCGGCCCAGGGCTTCCAGCTTCTGGCCGCGCACGAGGGCACTCTGGGCGCGCTCGCTGGCCGCCACGGCTTCGGCCACGCGCTGTTCCAGGTCGGCCTGCGCGGTCAGGATCTGGCGGCTCGCTTCGGCCATGCGCTGCGCCACGGCGTCGATCTCGACGATGCCCTGCGGCCGGTAATGCACTTCGCGGCCGGCGCCCAGGTCCTCGGCGCCGCGGCCCAGGTATTCGATCGGGATGGCGGCGTGGCGTGCGAACCAGCGCGCCGCGACGAGCGCCAGCACGAGCATCACGGCCATGATGGCGGCCAGGAACGCCGCCGCATGCAGCGGCACGCGGCGCAGGTCTTCCGTGGGAATGCTGACGAGGACGCGCCAGTTCGACGAGGGCACGGTGCTGAAGAACGCCTGCACGGGGATGCCGGCCAGGTTCCTGTTCGAGAACACGCCTTCGCGGTGGGCGGCGAACTGGCCCAGCGCCACGCTGCTGACCGAGCGGCCCCGGTACTGGTCGGGGTCGACCGAGCGCGCGATCAGCCGGCCGGTGCGGTCGATGATGGCGGCCTGCCAGTCGGGCGGGAAGCGCTGTTCGCCCAGCAGCGCCTGCAACTGGGCGGCGCTCATGCTCATGGCGAGGAAGTAGCGCAGGCTGCCGTCCACGTGTACCGGCACCTGGATCGCGACCGCATGGCGCTGGGTGATCGAGGAGACGAACAGGTCGGAGACGAGGGTGCGGTCGGCGCCATCGCGCTGCATCAGCGCGTCGAGGTTCGACGCCCGGCCCGGCGGCAGCGGCGCGCCCGGCGCGACCCGCGTGTTGAGCAGCTGGCGGCCGTCCCGGTCGAGCAGCAGGATCGCCGTCTCGCCGCGCGGCGCCACCGAATGGGCGTGGCGGTAAAAGGTATCGAGATCGCCGCGGGCCAGCGCGGGGGAATTCGCCAGCGTGCGCAGGATGCCTTCCCTGATCTCCAGCTCGTTGTCGACGAGGAGGGTGAAGGCGCGCACGGCTTCCTTGACGCTCGTTTCCTGGGCCCGCCGCTCTTCCTGATAGACATACCAGACGGCCAGTACCGCCGCGAGGAGGGCGGGCACCAGGATCGCGAGGATCAGGATCAGCAGTCGGGTTCGGATACGCATGGGCTGGATGGCGGTCGGGACAAGGTTGTCCTCGAAGCTCAGCATACTACCGGACTCTGCCTGCCTTGTCCCGGCCGTCGTTACACGCCTAGTCCGGCCAGCGCTCGTTGATCCCTGCTGCCTTGTCGAGGTTCTTGATCAGGATGTCGACGTAGTGCGGATCGAGGTGCTGGCCCGCCACCTCGCGCAGGTAGTCGCGCACCTGGTCGATCGGCCACGCCTTCTTGTACACGCGCTCGTGCGTGAGGGCGTCGAACACGTCGGCCACGGCCACGATGCGGGCGTACGGATGGATGTCCTCGCCCTTCAGGCCCTGCGGGTAGCCGCTGCCGTCCCATTTCTCGTGGTGCTGGTGGGCGATCACGGCGGCCGCCTTCAGGATCGGACGCTGCGAGCCGTCCAGGATCTGCAGGCCGATGGTCGGGTGCTGCTTCATGATGTCCCATTCCTCGGGCGTGAGGCGGCCGGGTTTCAGCAGGACGGCGTCCGGCGTGGCGATCTTGCCCACGTCGTGCATCGGCGCCGCATGCATCAAGACGGCCGTCTCGTCGTCGGACATGCCCGATTCCTGGGCCAGCAGGTGGCACACCTGGGCCATGCGGCGCACGTGGTTGCCGGCCTCGTTCGAGCGCGATTCGACGACGTCGCCCAGCCGCAGGATCAGCTCGGCCTGGGTGTCGGTGATCTCCTGGTTCAGCAGGATGTTGTCGAAGGCGATGGCGACGCCCGAGCAAAAGACGTCGAGCAATTGAACGTCGATCTCGTTGATTTCTTCCACGCCCTTGAGCACGAGCAGCGACGCCTTGCCGCTGCTGTTCGGGAAGTAGCCGACATAGGTGTCGCCATGCAGTTTGGAGATGCGGTTGTGGCGCGCCTCGTCCAGCTGGGCGATCAGTTCCGGGCCGATGTCGTCGTCGCCCACGTCGCCGATGCGCGCGAGGATCTCGTACTGGCTCTCGCCCGTGATCACGCTGGCGCCGGCCACGCGCAGCAGCATGCTCTGCTCCAGGCGCAGCAGGGCGACGACCTGCTGCAGCAGGCCGCTGGCGAAATCCTTCAGGTTGCGTTGCCTGAACAGGTGCGTGGACGCGGAAATCACGCGCTCCAGGCCTTCGCGGTAGTTCTGCTGGACGCGGCGGGCGTCCTCGACCTTCATGATGTCGCGGTAGGCGCGCAGGGCGGCGAACGTCGTCGTGAACAGCTTGGTGCGGTCGAGCTCGGTCTTTTCCTTGTAGTCGTTGATGTCGTAGTCGACGATCACGCGTTCCTCGGGCGCCTGGCCGGGCTGGCCCGTGCGCAGCACGATGCGGGTGAACTGGTTGTCGAGTTCCTGGCGCATCCAGCGCGCCACTTCCAGGCCGCTGTCCTCGCGCTCCATGACCACGTCGAGGAACACCAGCGCGATGTCCTTTTCGCGCGCCAGGATCTCCTTGGCCTCGGCGCCGCTGTAGGCGTGCAGGAAGGAGAGGCTGCGGCCGTCCAGGCGGAACCGGGACAGCGTCAGCTTGGTGATGTCATGGATGTCCGGTTCGTCGTCGACGAGCAGTACTTTCCATGGTGCAAGCTTCGGCGCGGCTGAGGACAGGAAGGACATTTGACGATCTCACGAGGTTTTGAGGTAAGGCAGAGCCAGTCCGAAATGATTGTAGTATGAGCAGTGACCATTAACAACAAGAAATATTAATGACGCAGTGCAAAAAGTCACAATGTCGCAACGTATTGCTTCCCTGTCATTTGCGCCGCGGTGGCATGGCTCATTCGTACAGTTTCTGGCAGCGCTCGCACCAGAAGCTGCGCCGGTTCGTTTTGCCCAGGTTCGCTTTATGAAAGGGGAGATGGCAGCGGGGACAGGTCTTCTGGTTGTGTGCGAGCCAGTGCTTCTTGAGCGTGAATTCCTTTTTCCACGCGAGGAAATCGAAGCTGTACTGGCGCGCCTCCTGCACGAGGGCGCGCAGCTTGGCCGGCGGCAGCGCGCCGACCCGCGACCGGGGATCGACCCGGATGCGGAACAGCACCTCGTTCTTGATGATGTTGCCGACGCCGGCAAAGATGTCCTGGTCGAGCAGGGCGTCGCAGGCGAGGGTATCGGGCGCTGCCCGGAGCTTCTTGCGCGCCTTCGCGGGGTCCCATGCATCCGACATGACGTCCGCGGCCCAGTCGTAATAGGCGTCGATGTCGCAGTCGATCTCTTTTACCGAACAGGCGTAGAAGTTGAGCTCGCCACCGTCCGCGAAGCCGAGCGACAGGCGCGGCGGCTTGTCGCGCCGTTCGTTCACGCGGTACGTGCCGAACAGCAGGAAGTGAATGCGCACGACCATCGTCGGCATCTGGATGAGGAAATGCTTGCCCCAGGTGCGCAGCGCGACGACGGGCTGGCCGATGAGGCGCGTCGTGTCGATGGCCCAGGTATTGCCCTCGGCGCGCACGATTTCCTGGCCCACGAACGGGGCCGTCTGCTCTTTCAAGATGACCAGCGACGGGCCTTCCGGCATGATGCATCCTTGCTTGCGTTGTCCCGTTCAGGATTGTGCCGGTCAAGCGCTCGCGGCCCTGTGCGCGGACTAACATTTCGATACAAACTAAGACGAATCGATAACGGACCCGGCGTGGAAACCGGCGTATAAGAATGAGGTATAAACAGTTGTTGGTTTCGACGACGAAGAAAGGAAGAATCATGAAACCGTTCCTGAAGACGATGGCCCTGGCGGGCCTGCTGGCGCTGGCCGCGGGCAGTGCGTCGGCGGCGGTCAACGTCACGTGGGTGCACCCCGAGACTTTCCACGACCTGCCGTTCCCGGGCTGGGAGCGCAAGGAGATGCTGGACCAGATCACCGATCACTTCGTGAAGCTGGGCGCGAACCTGCCGCCGGGCGAGGACCTGCGCATCGAGATCACGTATTTCGACCCGGCCGGCCGCCTCATCCCGAGTGCCCGGCTGGGCCGCGACCTGCGCGTGATGACCGGTCGCGCGGACTGGCCGCGCATGGAGCTGAACTATGCGATCGAGCAGAACGGCCAGGTGATCAAGAGCGGCCAGTCGGAGTTGCAGGACATGAATTACCAGCAGACGTTCAGCCACTATTTCGATTCGGAGCCGCTGCGCTACGAGAAGCAGATGATCGACGACTGGTTCGGCAAGACCATCGCGCCGATCAAGCAGAAGCGGCGATGATGGTGGGCACGGCGTGCCCACCCTACGGCTACTATTTGTCCGCGCGGCCGGCCTTGTCGCGCCAGCGGCCGCCCGCTTCGCGTACCGTGTAATCGGCCGGCACGGTGAACAGGGCGGCCGCCGGTTCCTCGCGCTTGATGTTTTCGAGGCGGAACACGACGTCGCCGCTGCGCGGGTCGCTGTGCTTCGTGTAGACCGTCACCTGCAGGTCGGGCGCCGTCCACGTCTCGTCCGACACGACGATCGCGTTGCGGTTGCCGATCGCCCCGGCCGGGATCTCGTAGCTGCGCAGCTTGCCCTCGGCCTTGATGCCGCCGAAATCGCGCGTGCCCAGGTCCTTCGTCGTCGCCTTCGTGGACCATTTGACGTCGGCGAACGCGCCGTTCATCAGCGGCGCCACCTGCATCTGCGCGCTGCGCTGCGCCGTGCCGTTTTCCGCCAGCGCCCGCGAGACCTGGATGCGCACGTCGCGCTGGATGCGCTGCCGTTCGGCGTCGTCGATGCCCTGCACGCGCTTGACGATGATCTCCTCGCTGCCGGCGGGCAGCGTGCCGTCCTTGCGCATCCGGTCGATCTTCGCCTGCGCCGCGTCCGCCGCCGCGCGTGCCGTCGCCGCCAGGTTGATCCTGACGGCCGTGCGGTTTTGCGGATGCAGGACGAGGTTCGTGCCGCTCACCGGATCGTTGATCGTGACGGTGACGACGTCGCCCTTGTCGTCGCGGATCTCCTGGCGGGTGCGGCCGGCGCTGTCGCGGTACGTCATCGTGGTGCGGCGCGTGGCGATCTGGTTGCCGTCGGCCAGCGCCTGCGCGAACTCCGTCACCATCTGCGCACTGTAGGGCGCGGTCTTGACGATGTTCGAGCGCATCACGGCGACGCCGCTGCGCGCGTCGAACTCCATCTTATCGAAGTGAAACGTCATGGCGCCGTCGGACGCGCGGCCCTGGGTATCCTCGGCCAGCGCCGGGGCGGACAGGCCGGCCAGCAGCGCGGCGATCACAATATGTCTGGTAGTCATGGCATCCTCTTTCGTTATTGAACGGCACTCAGGCGCAGGGCCAGCGGCTGGCCGTCGGCCGCGACGAGCATCTCGGCACGGACGGAATCGCCCGCGTTTTCCGGCGTGAGCGGCACGCCCAGCGCGGCCAGGCTCGTGCGCGGCACCTCGGTGGCGACCATGCGCGGTGCGGGTTCCGCGGCGATGCGCTCGGCCGAATCCAGTGCGATGAACACGCCGTTGCCGTCGAGCGCGACGAGCGCGCCGGCGCGGCCGTCGTCCGCCGGGTGCGGTGCCCGCACCGCGAACGCCAGCACGAGTGCGCCCGCCACGAGGCTGCCGGCCAGCGCGACCGGACGCACGGCCAGCCTGTGATACCAGCGGCGCTTCGGCGGGTGCAGTTTCGCGAACGCCTGCAGCAATTCCTTCTCGACGCCGCGCGGGGCCTCCAGCCGACCCACTTCCGCGCGCAGGGCGTCGAACAGGGGATCGCGGTCCGTCGCCGTCGTCTTGTTTGTGTCCATGATGGCTATCCTTTCATGCAAGCCAGGCGCTTCGCGAGCGCCGCCCGTCCGCGCGACAGGCGCGAACGCACGGTGCCGATGTCGACCTGGCAGATGTCGGCGATCTCGGCGTACGACAATTCGTGCATCTCGTACAGGATGACGGCGTCGCGGTAATGCGGCGCCAGGAGCGCCAGCGCGCGCCGTACTTCCTCGGCGGCCTCGTTATTTAGCAGGCGTCCCAGCGGACAGGCCGCGTCGTCGGGCAGGTCGTCCTCGCCGTCGTCGTCGTCGCCCAGGACCACGTGGCGCTGATGGGCCGTCTCGTTTTTCAGGATCAGGTTGCGCGCCACGCCGAACAGGAAGTGCTGCAACTGTCCGCGCAGCGGATCGAAGCGGAACCGATCCGTCAGCAGGCCCATGAACGTTTCCTGGACCACGTCGGCGGCCGTGTCCGCCGAGCCGCAGCGCAACAGCGCGAAGCGGTACAGCGGACCCTGGTGGCGCCGGTACAGGGCCGCGAAGGCGTCGGCGGCGCCGCTGCGCGTCTGGCGCAGCAGGTCGATGTCGTGAATGGTCGTGGTCATGGGTCGTTTTATTTACCCATATTCCAGCGGGAGGCGGGGAAAGTTCCCGTTTTTTCGAGGATGTCAGTCGATCCAGTTCACGCGGTCGAACTTGCCGCGGAAGTCTTCCGGCATGGCGACGACCTGGCTCGTCTTGTAGTTGAAGAAGACGAAGCCCTGCTTGGCCATCGCGACGAGCGTTTTATCCTTGGGCCGGGTGACCCGGAAGATGATGTCGCCGCCATATTTATTGAAGTCCATGACGCCGACTTCGAACAGCAGCTGGTCGCGCGCATGCGCCTCGGCGCGGTACGTCGTCGCGAGGTCCGTGACGATGATGCCCGTGCCGTCGCCCTCCGTTTCCGAAACGCCGTATTCGAACAGGAAGCGGGCCCGTGCCTCGGAGATCATCGAGATCATCGAGTCGTTGCCCAGGTGGTTGCCGGCGTTGATGTCGGTGACGCGCACCGTCAGCAAGGTCGTGTAGTAGTACTGGTCTTCGGGGAAGGTGAGTATCAGTCGTGCCATGTGTGCATATTACCCGGTTCGGGTAGCGTGTCCGGTTGAAGAAATTCGACGAGCGTCAACGCGTCAAACGGTAGATCAGCAATGCCGCGCGCACGGCACCCCGTTCGATCGAGCCCACATCGAGGTCTTCGTTCGGCGAGTGGGCGCCGTTGCCGCTCGCGCCGAGGCCGTCGAGGCTGTCGACGAGCGGTGCCACGAACTGGATGTCGCCCGCGCCGCGCGCTTCCGCCGGCAGCGCGCCGATCGTGCCGAGGCCGGCATCCTGGCTGGCGCGCGAATACAGGTCGAGCAGTTTCAGGTTGCCTGGTGTGACCGCCATTGGCGGATACGAATCGTGGAATGCGATGGTGGCGCTGGTGCCGGGCAGGTTCTGCGCGACGATGGCGCGCATGCGCGCCTGGGCGCGGTCGCGTTGCGGGTAGTCCAGGTAGCGCAGGTCGGCCTTCACGGTGGCCGTGTTGGCGATGACGTTCGTCTTGCCGAACGCGGTGCCGCGCGAGGTGGCGTCGTCGAACGCGACCTCGGTGCCGCCCAGGATCACGCCCGGGTTGAACGTGAGGCCCGGTTCGATCACCTGCTGGCGGAAGGCGTCCAGGATGCGCGCCGTCTCGTACACGGCGCCGTAGCCGTTGGCGCCGAACACGGCCATCGAATGGCCCTGGCGCGCCTTGACTTCCAGCTCCCACGTCGCCGTCGCGCGCCGGCCCACGGTGGCGGTCGCCTGGCCGTTCCTGTCGAGGATGCTGCCCTCGAAGCTGAGGGCGACGTCGCTACGCTTGGCCAGCTCCACCATGTCGCCGCGCGACACGCTTTTCGGATTCCCCGCTTCTTCCTCGTCGCCCGTGAACATGACGGCGATGCGCGTGTCGTCGAGGGCGCCCACGCGGTGCAGCGCGCGCAAGGCTTCGATGACGATCACGTCGCCGCCCTTCATGTCGGAGACGCCCTGGCCGCGGACTTTATCGCCGTCGCGCTTCCACATGGGGACGTCGGAACCGGGCTCGAACACGGTGTCGAGATGGCCGAGCAGGAGCAGGCGCTTGCCGCGGTTGCCGTCGCGCGTCGCGACGAGATGGCCCGCGCGGCGCATCTCGGGCGGCAGCTCGATCCAGCGCGTCGTAAAGCCGAGCGCGTCGAACTGCTTGCGGAACACGGCGCCCACGTCGCGCACGCCGCGGATATTCATCGTGCCGCTGTTGATGAGGACGCTCTGCTCGAGCAGGGCAAGGGCTTGCGGCGCATGCGCCTTGATCTCCGCGACGATCTTCTGCTCGGTCGGATCGAGCCCGTCGGCCCGCGCCGCCTGTACGTACGCCAGTGTTGCCAGCGCCAGCAGCGCCCCGGTCATCTTGCGCATCGTTATCTTTCTCAAAACAATGATGCGCAACTGTACACCTAGGGGGACCGCTTGCGCATCTTTTTCACGATGCCGTCGCGGCCCACCAGCAGTACCAGTTCCGTATGTCCGCTCGCCGCCGGGGCGGTGTAGAGCCATGCTTCCATGCCGGAATCGAAGACGACCGTCTTCGTGGGGCCGAACGCGTCCAGCAGCTCGGCGCGCGTCGTGCTGCCGGGGACGACGAGCCGGTCGAAGCGGGACTCGGCCACGCTCGTGCCGGGCTCGGGTGCGCGGGTGGCGCAGCCGGACAACAAGATCGCCGCCACCAGGATTCGCAGTGTCATGGCGCGTCCTCCATGTACTCGAAGGTGACGAGCGTATCGTCCGGCCAGCTGCGGTCCCAGATCGGCGCATAGTACGTGCGGTCGAGCAGCACCTGGCAGTCGCAGAACGGCAGCATGTCGCGCGTCTGCTCGCCGCCCGCGTACAGGAAGCGGAACGGCAGGACTTCCGTGCGGTCGCCCGCGTGCAGGGTCACGGCGAACACGGGACGCTCGTTGAAGAAGAGGAAATTGCCGTCGGGGCTGTTGCACACCTGTTCGGGACTCGTGAGGGCGTTCGAGATCCAGCCGAACAGCGGCGAGCTGTTCGATACGAGCCCGGCTTCCATGCCGACGAGACATTCCAGACGCAAGTCCCCGAGCCGGCGCGTGCCGGGCGGCAGGCCGGGCGTCATCACTTGCGCACGCCACGTCATGCTGGTCGTCTTGCGGTTGGCGACGACGGCCGCGTCTTCCTTCAGCGCCTGGTCGTTGCGCGGCAGCGTAAAACTGTTGTCCGGCGCGACAGGGACCGGCACGGCGATGTGGTCGCCGACGACGCGCAAGGTGATGCCATGCATGTCCACGGTCGGCGAGCGGGGCAGCAGGCGGAAGCGCAGCGTGGCCTGCGGCGCCAGCGCATGCTCGCGCTGGAACCGCTCCATGCCGCGGATCATTTTGCGGTAGGACTTGTCGACGGGATCGCGCGTGTAGGTGACCGTGACCGTCTGAATACCCTGGTCGTCGGGCGCCGCCTGGGCGTGCGCCGGCGCCGCTGCAAGGACGTCCCACAGCGCACCCAGCAGCGCCGACAACACCCACGCGGCGGCCCGGCGCATGGTCACCAGTACCGCACGCGGCCGACGTCCATGTGCACGAACTGCGAGTCGGGGTAATAGCCGACCCCGCCCGCCTTCTGCGCCATCGCGATCTTGTGCAGCTTGGCCAGGTCCTGGCCCGGAATGCGCACGTCGATGGCCTTGCCTTCCATGTGCAGGCTGTGCTTGGCCACGCCGCCCGTCTTTTCGTGCAGCATCTCGTTCGTTTCCGGCGAGCGATAACCCGAGATCACGTGCACCGTCGGGTGACTGCCGTACTGGGCGCTGATGCGGTCCAGCAAGACGAGCAGTTTCGGATCGATGGCCGAGATCTTGTTGTTGCGGTGGTCGCGCAGCAGTTTGTTGATGTCCTGCATGGCCTCGGGGATGAACTCACCCTCGGCCCAGAAAATGGTGCGCAGGCTTTCGCCCGTATGCGTGTTGTACAGGCGCACGATGCGCTCGTTCGGCGCGACAGGGGTGACAGGCGCATCCGGCAGGGTCTTGGCGCTGGTCCGGATGGCGGGTGCACCGAGCACCGATGCGAGGACGGCGGAACTTTTGAGGAAAGAGCGTCGTTGATTCATGAGCTTCTCCTTGCTGATTGCCAGCCTCAATGATACGCCCCATGCATGATTCTTGCAGCGGACCGTGCCCGGACTGTTTGTCAGTCCAGGCCGACAAGCCTGGCAATATTTCTTGGCTTAGAATGAGCGCGGCAGTCCATCCCATCAGGAGACCCGCATGCGTTTCGCCTTCGTTTCGTCGTTCGTCTTGCTGTCTGCACTGGCCGCGCCGGCGCCGGCACGCGACGTCGGCATCGACATCCCCATCCCCGATATTCCGTACACGAAATTTGTTCTGAAGAACGGCCTGACGGTGATCGTGCACGAAGACCACAAGGCGCCCGTCGTGGCCGTCAACACGTGGTACCACGTGGGTTCGAAGAACGAAAAGCCCGGCAAGACGGGATTCGCGCACCTGTTCGAGCACCTGATGTTTTCCGGCAGCGCCAATTTTAATAAGACATTCCTGTCGGCACTGGAGGGGATCGGCGCCACCGACCTGAACGGCACGACGAACAAGGACCGCACGAATTACTTCGAGACGGTGCCGACCTCGATGCTCGACTACGCGCTGTTCGCCGAGAGCGACCGCATGGGCCATTTGCTGGGTGTACTGGATCAGAAGAAACTCGACCTGCAGCGGGGCGTCGTCCAGAACGAGAAGCGGCAACGCGAGAACCAGCCGTACGGCATCGTCGAGCAGATCGTCACGGAGAACACGTGGCCGGCCAATCACCCGTATTCGTGGACCGTGATCGGGGCGATGGCCGATCTCGACGCGGCGTCGATGACGGACGTCACCGACTGGTTCAAGGGCCATTACGGCCCGAACAATGTCGTGCTCGTGCTGGCCGGCGACATCACGCCGCAGCAGGCCCGCGAAAAAGTCGAAAAATACTACGGAGATATTCCTCCCGGCCCACCGCAAGCCCATCAACAGGCCTGGGTCGCGAAGCGCAGCGGCACGCACCGGAGCCAGGTGCAAGACCGCGTCCCGCAGGCGCGCATCTACCGCCTGTGGAACGTGCCCGGCGCCGACACGCCGGAAGAGCCGCTACTCGACCTCGCCGCGCAGGTCCTGGGCGGCGGCAAGACGTCGCGGCTGTACCAGCGGCTCGTCGTGAAGGAACAGCTGGCCACGTCGGTCGGCACCGGCAACGATTCGAACGAGATCGCAGGCCAGTTCGGCATCAACCTGACCGCGAAGCCCGGCGCGCCGGCAAGCGACGTCACGCGCATGGAAACGCTGGCCGACGAGGAATTGCGCGCGCTGATGACATCCGGCCCGACGGCCGCCGAACTGCGACTTGCGCAGACCACGATCCTCGCGCAGCACGCGCGCGCGGTCGAGCGCGTGGGCGGCTTCGGCGGCAAGAGCGACGTGCTGGCCCGCTGTGTCACGTACACGGGCAATCCGGCCTGCTACAAACTGTACCTGCAGCGCATCAAGGACGCGACGCCGGCCGCGGTGCGCAAGGCCATGCAAGACTGGCTGGCCGACGGCGACTACGTGCTGGAAGTCGATCCCTTCCCGACGGGGCTCGCGGCAGGGGCATCCACGGTGGACCGCAGCAAGGGGCCGCCGGCAGGCCATCCGGAAGCCTTGAGGCTGCCGTCCATGCAGAAGACGACGCTGTCCAATGGCATGCAGGTCGTGCTGGCCGAGCGCCATGGCGCGCCCGTGATCAATCTGTCTCTGATGTTGAATGGCGGGTTCGCGTCGGATTCGCAGGCCTTGCCGGGCTTGGCAAGCCTGACGCTGCGCATGCTGGAAGAGGGAACCACGTCGCGCAGCGCCTTGCAGATCAGCCGCGAACTGGAAGCGCTGGGTGCGTCGTTCGGCACGTCGATCAACCTGGACGGCGCATTCGTCAACATGAACGTGCTCAAGCCGACCCTGGCGCGGGCGCTGGGGCTGTACGCCGACCTCACGCTGCGCCCGGCCTTTCCGCAGCCGGACTTCGAGCGCGTGCGCAAGACGCGGCTCGCTGCGATCCAGCGCGAGCAGACGGTCCCGCGCCTGATGGCCTTGCGCGTGCTGCCGCCGCTGCTGTACGGCCCCGGCCACCCGTATTCCCTGCCGCTGACGGGTACCGGCACGGAAGCCGCGGTCGCGCGCATGACGCGTGCCGATCTCGTGGGATATCACGCCGCGTGGTTCAAGCCGAACAACGCGACCCTGCTCGTCGTGGGCGACACGACCCTGGCCGAACTGACGCCGCTGCTGGAACGCGCGTTCGGCGCGTGGAAGGCCGGCACCCATGCCTGCGCATGAGGTGACCAAGGTCGACCAGCCGGCCGGCACGACGATCTACCTCATCGACCGGCCCGGCGCGCTGCAGAGCAATATCGTGGGCGCCCAGCTGGCACCGCCGCGCAACACGCCGGATGCCGTGGCGCTGAACCTGCTCAACGACGTGTTCGGCGGCACATTCAGTTCGCGCCTGAACATGGATCTGCGGGAGGACAAACACTGGTCGTACGGCGTCGGTTCGTCGCTCGTCGCGGCGCGCGGGCAGCGCATCTTCTACAGCGATTCGCCCGTCCAGACGGACAAGACGGCCGACGCGCTGCGCGAGCTGGCGCGCCAGTACGCCGAACTGGGCAACGCACGCCCCGTGACGCCGCGCGAACTGCAGGATGCGCAGGCCAACGAGACGCTGGGCCTGCCCGGTTCATTCGAAACGGTCGGCCAGCTCAGCAACGCCTACGCCACGATCCTGCAATATGGCTTGCCCGAGGATTACTACAACACGTACACGGCGACGGCGCTGGCCGTCACGCCCGCGCAACTGAACGCGCTGGCCGCGCGCGTCGTGCTGCCGCGGCAGCCCGTGTGGATCGTCGTCGGCGACATGAGCAGGATCGAGGCGCCGATCCGCGCGCTGAACCTGGGTGAGGTGCGCCGGATCGACGTCGAGGGCAAGGCCCTGCAATGACATTTGCCGACGAGGTGGCCGATGTGCTGGCCCCGCTGGCCGATCCGGCGCGGGCCGTCGGCATGCGGGCCTACATGCTGGACCAGTTCGCGTTCCTGGGCCTGCCGGCGCCCGTGCGCCGCGCCGCGGTGAAGCCGCTCGTCGCGCGGCCGTGGGCGTCGCCGGACGCCTTGCTGGAGGCGGCCGGCCGGCTGTGGCAACGGCCCGAGCGCGAATACCGCTACACGGCGATCGACCTGCTCGCGCGGCACCGCCGGCTGCTGTCGTCCGACCACGTGGAGGACCTGCGCGCGCTGCTGGAGACGGACCCGTGGTGGGACACGGTGGATGGCCTCACGAGCGTGCTCGGCGAGGTCCTGTTCGCCACGCAGGAACAGTCCATCATGGACGACTGGATCGCCGACGCCAGCTTCTGGGTGCGCCGCGCCGCGATGCTGCACCAGCTGGGCTGGCGCCTGGAGACGGACCGCGACCGCCTGTTCGGCTACGCGACGGCACTCGCCCCCGAGACGGAATTCTTCATCCGCAAGGCGATCGGCTGGGCGCTGCGCGATTACGCGCGCTGGGATGGCGCCGCGGTGCGCGCGTTCGTGGCGGCGCACGAGGACAAGCTGTCGCCGCTGTCCCGGCGCGAGGCATTGAAGCACATGCAGGCCTAGGGCTTCGTCTGTTTCTGCAACTGCTCCTGATAGCGCTGGAACACCTCGAACCGCTTCTCGCGCCGCAGGATCTTCGACTGCGGATCGACCGTGACCGTCGCGTGCGGCGGCAGCGCGATGCTGCCGCGGCCGTCCGCCATCGGCAGGGTGACGATGCGCCCGTCCACGCGCACGTCGAGCGGCATCGGGAATGGCGTGTTGGCGGCCGTCTTCCACGCGAGGTCCAGCGTGTCGCCGCGGCGGGTGGCCACGAGCTCGGGCAGGGCGGCCTGGTACATATAGGCCTGGAAGAACCAGCCGAGGTCGCGTCCGCTCGCGCGCTGGGCGATGGCGATGAACTCCGGCGTCGTCGCATAGCGCGGAGAGAACCGACCGGGGCGCGGGTCCGGCGTGCCGTACACGAGCTCGCGCACGGCGCGGAAGAAGGCGGCGTCGCCGATCAGGCCGCGCAAGGTGTGCAGCACGAGCGAGCCCTTCGTGTAGATGTCGCCGCCCGGGCCGCCGCGCTTGAGGTCGTAGACGTCTTCCTCGCGCTTGTGCTTGCCCGAGACGAGCGGCGCCTTGTTGCGGATGCTCGCGCGCTGCTGCATCAGCGCCGCGAAATATTCCTGGTCGCCGTGCAGGTATTGCATGTACAGCGGCTGCATGTACGAGCCGAGGCCCTCGTGCAGCCACATGTCGTCCCAGTCGGCATTCGTGAGCTGGTTGCCGAACCATTCGTGGGCGAATTCGTGCTGCAGCAGGTCGTCGTAGCCGTACGGCGTCTTGACGTATTTGTTGCCGTAGGCGTTGATGGTCTGGTGTTCCATGCCCTTGTGCGGCGTCTCCACGACACCCATCTTTTCGTCGGCGAACGGGTAGGGGCCGATCGTCGATTCGAAAAAATCCAGCATCTTCGGGAATTCCGAGAACAGGTCTTGCGCATGCGCCTTGTTCTGCGGCAGGTACCAGAACCGCAGCGGGATCGTATTGCCGTAGCGGCTGCGGTATTCGCCGGACAGCACCTCGTACGGGCCCACGTTGATGGCGATGCCGTAGGTGCTCGGGTACTTTGCGCGCCAGTGCCACGTGCGCCAGCCGTTGGCTTCCGTCATGCCGGTGGCCACGCCATTGCCCGCGGCCACGAGCGGCGCGGGCACGGTGATGTGTTCGTCGACGACCTTCGGCTTGCCCATAGGGTGGTCGATACAGGGCCAGAACAGGTCGCAGCCTTCGCCCTCGACGGCGCTCGCGACCCACGGCTTGCCGTCCGGCGTGCGCGCCCACACGAAGCCGCCGTCCCATGGCGCCCGCTTGGCCACGTGCGGTTCGCCGTGGTACGTCACGCGGATCCTGATCTGCCGGCCCGGTTCCAGGCGCTGCGGCAAATCGATCGTCAGCTTGCCGTCGGGATTGCGCCACCGGTCGGCCGCGAGCGGCTGGCCGTCGACAGCGATGGCATCGACAGGCAGGTTGCGGTCCAGGTCGAGTTCGATGCTGTCCAGCGGCGCGCCGGTGCTGAAGGTGAGCGTCGCGTCGCCGCGCAGGCTGCGGCTGTCCGGATCGATGCGCAGGCTCAGGTCGGCATGGTCGAAGGACAGTGCCTGCTGCGCGCTACTCCGCTGGGCGCCCGAATTGACCGTGTAGTCGGTGAGGGCGGGCTGGCTGGCGCAGCCTGCCAGCAGGGCGCACAAGGCGGCGATGGCGGTTCTTTGCATGATGCTGGGAATGTAGCACAGCGGAAACCGGCGCCACCAAATCGTCTGCTGACGGATACTGCGCGGCGAGGAGGACTTTACATGAGCGACCTGGACATCGACATCGGCCGCACCGCCCTGGTGCTGATCGATTTGCAGAACAGTAATGTGAAACGCGACCTGGCGCCATACACGGCCGAGCAGGTGGTGGGCAATTGCGTGCTGCTGTCGGGCGAAATGCGCGACCGCGGCGGCATGGTGATCTTCGTGCGCGTGCTCGTCGACGAGTTGCAGCTGCCGCCCGCCGACGCGCCGCTGCGCAAGCCGGGCACGCCCGCGCCGCCGCCGGACGCATCGCTGCTGGCGCCGGACGCGCAGGTGCAGGCGCAGGACATCGTCGTGACGAAGCGCCAGTGGGGCGCCTTCTACGGCACGGAGCTGGACCAGCTGCTGCGCCGGCGCCGCATCAAGACCATCGTCCTCGGCGGCATCGCCACCAACTTCGGCGTCGAGTCGACGGCGCGCGCCGCGTTCGACCGCGGCTACGAGCTCGTCTTCGTCGAGGATGCGATGAGCAGCATGGCGGCGGACGCGCACCGGTTCGCCTGCGGGCACATCTTCCCCGTCATGGGGAAGGTGCGCTCGACGCGCCGTGTGATCGACGCGCTGCAGGCGGGGACGGGGGACGCCTGACGTTACTTGCGCGGCGCCGGCTGCGGGTTGTTTGCAGCCTGCGCCTGCCGCTGCCGCTCCTTCTCCTGCTTCTTGGCCATGTGGTGGCCGATGGCGCAGCCTGCGGCGGCGCCCAGCAGGCCATGCTTGCCGGCCACGTGCCCGCCGACGCCGCCGACGATGGCGCCTTTCGCGCAGCTGGGTTTGGCATGGGCGATGCCCGTCGAGGCGAGCGAGAGCATCAGGGTTGCGGCGATGAGTTGGATTTTCATAAGTCCTCCATGACAGTTCATGGAGGACAGTGTGGCTAAGGCCGCGCCGGTTGAATGTTCGCCAGGTCACCGTTGCGCCGGATCTCCGCCGCGATCTCGTACGAGCGCAGGCGCGCCGCGTGGTCGTAGATCTGCGACGTGATCATCAGCTCGTCCGCGCCCGTATGCGCGATGAAGTCCCTGATCTGCCGTGCGACCGTCTCGGGCGAGCCGATCGCCGAACACGACAGCACGCCGTCGAGCATGCCGCGTTCCGCCGGACCGAGCAGGTCGAGATAGCCTTCGACGGGCGGTTTCAGGCGCGTCGGATGGCCGCTGCGCAGGTTCACGAACGCCTGCTGCATGGACGTCGCGCGCCACTGGGCTTCCGCATCCGTCTCGGCGGCGAACACGTTAAAGCCGAGCATCACGTACGGCTTGTCGAGCTGCGCCGAGGGACGGAAATTGGTGCGGTAGATGTCGATGGCCTGCATCATCATCTGCGGCGCGAAATGCGACGCGAACGCGTACGGCAGGCCCAGCATCGCGGCCAGCTGCGCGCCGAACAGGCTGGAGCCGAGGATCCACACGGGCACCTTGAGGCCGGCGCCGGGCACGGCGCGCACGTGGCGGCGCGGGGCGTCCGCAAAATAATCCATCAGTTCCACGACGTCCTGCGGGAATTCGTCCGCGTCGGAGGCGAGATTGCGGCGCAGCGCGCGTGCCGTCGCGTGGTCGGAACCGGGGGCGCGGCCGAGGCCCAGGTCGATGCGGCCCGGGAACAGCGATTCGAGCGTGCCGAACTGTTCGGCGATGACGAGCGGAGAATGGTTCGGCAGCATGATGCCGCCGGCGCCGAGGCGGATGGTGGAGGTGCCGTTGCCCACGTGGGCGATCAGCACCGCCGTCGCCGCGCTGGCGATGCCCGGCATGCCGTGGTGTTCGGCGAGCCAGAAGCGGTGGTAACCCCAGCGTTCGCCGTGCTGCGCGAGGTCGAGCGTGCGGCGGAACGATTCGGCAGCGTCGCTGCCTTCGGTGATCGGGGCGAGGTCGAGTATCGAGAAGGGCATCATCGGTGCATTCATCGCCTCATGATACGCCGATCGAATTTTTCGCGTGCGCCACGGTCCGGATCGGCATATGATGGCCTGTTGAACAATGTCTCCAGGGCATCATCCCTTGTCCAATATGCGTATTTACCCGCTTCTTGCGGCCGCTGGCATCGCCGTGCTTGCCGCCGGCTGCGCCCTGCCGGGCCGTGCACCGCGCACGCCCGCGGCCGATGTCCCCCGGCTCGACGTGAGCCGCTTCCCGCAGATCGACGCGGCCATCGAGGACGCCATCGATGCGCACAAGCTGCCCGGCGCCGTGTTCCACCTGGAGCACGAGGACGCCGTCTACGAACGCGCCTACGGCCGCCTGACCTATGAACCGGACGCGGCGCCCGTCACGACGGCGACGACGTTCGATGCCGCGTCGCTGACGAAGGTGCTGGCCACGGCGCCGTCCGTACTGATCCTGGCCGAGCAGGGACGCATCGGCCTGGACGACAAGCTCGTCAAATACTTCCCCGAATGCGGGAAGGGCGGCAAGGCAACGATCACGATCCGGCAATTGCTCACGCACAGTTCGGGACTGCCCGCCGGGCTGCCGGCCGACCCCGCGTGGAAAGGCGGCGCGGCCGCGCACAAGCTTGCGTGCGACCAGTCCGTCACGCACGCGCCGGGCACGTTCTTCCGTTATTCCGACATCAATTACGTGCTGCTGGGCCAGGTCGTCGAAAAGGTCACGGGCACGCCGCTGGACGATTACGCGCAGTCCCACATCTACGCGCCGCTGGGCATGCGCAACACGGGCTATCTGCCGCTGCGCCGGGTCGACGTCGAGACGATCGCGCCGACCCAGGTGGGCAGCGACGACGGGAAGGGCGCGCACGGCGACCTCGACCCGGCGCAGCTGCTGCGCGGCGTCGTGCACGACCCGACGGTGCGCCGCATGGGTGGCGTGGCGGGCTCGGCCGGTGTGTTCACGACCGTCGGCGACGTGGCCCGCTTCGCCCGCATGCTGCTGGCGGGCGGCGTGCTGGACGGCGTACGCATCCTGAACCCTGACAGCGTGCGCCTGCTGACGACGGTGCAATCGCCGCAAGGCCTGGCGAAGCGCGGCCTCGGCATGGACATCGACTCGCCGTACGCCAAACGCCCGCGCGGCACCGTATATCCGGTCGGCAGCTATGGCCATACCGGGTTCACCGGCTGCATCCTGTGGGTGGATCCGCGGTCGAAGTCGTTCTACGTGTTCCTGTCCAACCGCGTTTATCCGGACGACAAGAGCAACATCCTCGACCTGTATACGCGGATGGGTACGCTTGCGGCGCAGGCGGCCGGGGCCGACTGATTTTTGTTTCCGCGCGGCTAACGCGCGCACCCTTCATGGCGATGTCTTTAAACTCCGCCTCCACAGTATCTTCTTGATATTGCAGAGCTTTTTTTGCCCCAAATCCATTCTCTGAGGAGAAAGACATGAAAATGAATAAGTTACTGAAGGGCCTGCTGGGTGCTGCCGTCACGGTGGCGATGTTCGGTACGGTGAACGCGCAGGCGCAGACCGGCTCGTCGTCGGGCAGCAGCGCGACCGCGCAGGATCAGTCGGCGTCGGGCAGCTCGACCACCAAGAAACACACCAAGAAGAAACACCATAAGAAGAGCAACGCCGGCAGCTCGAGTACCGGTGCGAGCGGCAGCAGCGGTTCCACCAGCAGCGGTTCGTCGTCGAGCGGCAGCCAGGATACCCAGGGCACCTCGGGCTCGTCGGGTAGCATGGGCACCGGCACCGGCACCGGCACCGGCACCGGCACCAGCGGCGGCAGCGGTACGTCGGGCAGCATGGGGACCGGCACCGGCGGCAGCATGGGCACGGGCACCGGCACGACCACGCCGCCGACCGGCACCGGCACCGGTTCGAGCGGTTCGAGCGGCGCGACCGGCACCACCGGCTCCGGCTCGTCGGGCACCAGCGGCATGAGCGGCAGCACCGGCGCAAGCGGCACCGGCCTGTCCGGCTCGAGCGGCATGAGCGGCACGGGTTCCGGCTCGGGCACGGGCACCAGCGCGACCGGCACGGGCGCAGCGGGCACCGGCACCAGCTCCAGCACCACCAGTGGCAGCCAGGGCACCGGCAGCCGCGGCTACTGATCGCTCCGCTCCACAATGACGCGCCAGCCTGCGGGCTGGCGTTTTTTTTGCTGCCTTTGCCTCGCCGTTGGTATAACATCATTTCCTAAGAAAAAATGAAAAGCGCAAACATCTGCGCCAACGACGACGAGGAAAATGATGGAGACTACGAAGATGGCCGCACGCCTGCTGGCGCTCGCGGCGGCAAGCGCCTGCCTGCCGGGGCAGGCGGCCGAACTGGGCCTGGCCCGTATTTTTGCCGACCACGCGGTCCTGCAGCGCGACCAGCCGATTGCCGTGTGGGGCACGGCCGGCGCCGGCAGCAAGGTGAGCGTCACGCTGGGCGGACGCACCGTGAGCGGCACCGCCGATGCGCGCGGCAAGTGGAAGGCCCAGCTGCCGCCGCAGCCGGCCGGCGGACCGTACACGCTGACGGTCGCCTCGGGCGGCCAGACGGTCAGCCGCACCGACATCCTCGTCGGCGACGTCTACCTGTGCTCGGGCCAGTCGAACATGGAATTCGCCGTGCACAACGCGACCAACGCGTGGTCGACGGCCATGACGGCGGCCAATGACCGCATCCGTTTCCTGAACGTGGAAAAGAACAGCACGGCGGCGCCGCAGGATGAACTCAAGGGCCCGGTCGCGTGGAAGGTCGCGGGGCCGGACACCATCGGCGACGCCTCCGCAGTCTGCTACTTCATGGCGCGCTCGCTGCAGGGCAGCTACAAGGTGCCCGTCGGCTTCGTCAACGCGAGCTGGGGCGGCACGACGATCCAGGGCTGGATCGGCGGGGAATCGCTGCGCACGGTGAGCGACTACACGGCCGGCGTCGACGCCGTCAAGCAGTACGGCGCCGACCCGGTGGCCGGCATGCGCGCCGAGGACGCCCGCAACGAGGCCTGGTGGACGGCGCACGACCCGGCGGCCGCCGCGCAGCGCGCGTGGATCGCGCCGGACTTCGACGACAGCGCATGGCCCACCGTCACGCCGACCGGATCGTGGAAGGACAGCGGCGTGGCCGGCTTCAAGGACTTCGACGGTGTCGCGTGGTATCGCACGACGGTCACCCTGACGGAAGCGCAGGCAAAGGCCGCGAACGCGGTGCACCTGGGCCCCGTCGACACGTACGACACGACGTGGGTCAACGGCGTGCGCGTGGGCGGCGTCAGCACGGGATGGATGTGGCGCGACTACGACGTGCCGGCGGGCGTGTTCAAGCCGGGCCGCAACGTGATCGCGATGCGCGTGCTGAGCGGCGGCCAGGGCGGCGGCCTGTCGGGACCGGTGGACAAGCGCAGCATCGGACTCGCGGACGGCCAGGCGATCCCGCTGCCGGCCGCGTGGAAGGTCCAGCGCGGCGGCGCCATGAAAGGCCAGTCCGTGCCGCCGGCGCCGTGGTCCGTGCCGACGAGCCTGACCACGCTGTACAACGGCATGATCGCGCCGCTGGTCGGCTATAAATTCAAGCTGGCGGCGTGGTACCAGGGCGAATCGAACGCCGGCGCGGCGCAGGAATACCGCACGCTGCTGCCGCTGCTGATGCGCGACTGGCGCCAGCGCTTCGGCCAGCCGGCACTCCCGTTCTTCGTCGTCCAACTGACGTCGTATGGCTCGCCCGCGAAGACGCCCGGCCAGTCCGGCTGGGCCGAGTTGCGCGACGCGCAGGCGGCCGCGGTGGCGAACGACCCGCACGCGGGCCTGGCCGTCACGATCGACGTGGGCGACCGCTTCGACATCCACCCGACGCAGAAGACGCTCGTCGGCGAACGCCTCGCGCGCGCGGCGCGCGCCGTCGCGTACGGCGAAAAGACGATCCCCGGCAGCCCGACGGCCGTGTCGGCGCAGCGCAAGGGCGGCGACATCGTCGTGACGTTCAAGGATACGGGCGGCGGCCTGGCGACGTATTCGTCCGACCGCGCCAACGCGTTCGAGGTGTGCGCGGGCGCGACGTGCCGCTACGCGGAGGCGCGTGCTGTCGGCGACACCGTTGTCCTGCCGGGCGCCGGCACGCAAGACGTCACGCGCGTGCGCTACGCGTGGGCCGACGCGCCGTTCGTGAACCTGTTCGGCGCGGACGACCTGCCGGCCGCGCCGTTCCAGCTCGACGTCAAGTAAATCAGCTGAGCCGGTAGTTTTCCGGCTGCAGCGGGGGCGGCAGGTCGCGGTCGCCCAGTGCGGTGCGCAGGTCGATCTCGATCGTGCGGCACAGGGCCTCGAGAGGCAGGCCGTTGTCGGACGCGCGGAAGGGTTCCTCGAGCTCGTCGCCGAGGGCGTCCAGGCCGAAGAAGGTGTAGGCCACGATGGCGGAGACGAGGGGCGTCAGGTAGCCGATTGTGTCCACGAGGCCGAACGGCAACAGGAAGCAATACAGGTACGCCGTGCGGTGCAGCAGCAGGGTGTACGAAAACGGGATCGGCGTGCCGCGGATGCGCTCGCACGACGCGGCCACCGCCGTCATCGCCGAGAAGCTCGCGTCGATGGACGGTGCGAGGCAGGCGTCCAGGCGGCCCGTGCGCAGGCAGGTCCCAAGGTCGGCGCCCATTTCCAGCATCAGTGCGTACGGCAGGTTCGGCTGCGTGCGCACGCGTTCCCATTCGACGGGTGCGATCCAGGGCGCGACGTCGGCGTTGCCGTCGGTGTCGCCGCGCAGGCGGTGGCGCAGCGCGTGTGCGTACGCGATGGCGCGGCGGACGATGCGAACATGCGGATCGTCGGCGTCGTGATGACCGGGCGCGACGAGCGACAGGCACTGGCGCGCGAGGCTGCGGCTGCGCAGTATCAGTTCTCCCCACTGCTTGCGGCCTTCCCAGTAGCGGTCATAGGCGGCGTTGTTGCGGAAGCCGAGGAAGATCGCGAGGGGAAGGCCCATCAGCGTGAACGGCGTCGTCGTGAAATGCAGCTTGTGGTGGCCGAACTGGCCATCGGTCCAGGTGACGGCGACTGCCAGCAGCGTACTGACCGCGAGGTGCATCCAGATGCGCGGCAGGATCGACCCGCGCATGATGAAGAACAGGCGCAGGGCCGAGGGGCGGTCGCGGACGATCATGTTTTGGATGTGGAGGATGCTTCGATGCATCATCATAAACCGCTCGCGTCCCGTGTGCCGCGGTGGCCATAAAACGGTTATCGTCACGGCCATCGACTGTCACGGGGGACCGCGATGAAGACTCGCCAGCTGGGCAACCAGGGTTTGCACGTGTCCGCCATCGGTCTCGGCTGCATGGGCATGAGCGATTTCTACGCCAACCGCGACGACGCCGAATCCATCGCGACGATCCACCGCGCCATCGACCTGGGCGTCACGCTGTTCGACACCGCCGATATGTACGGCCCGCACACGAACGAGGAATTGCTGGGCCGCGCGATCCGCGGACGGCGCGAGGGACTCGTCATCGCGACCAAGTTCGGCGTCAGGAGAACGCCCGAGAATCCGGGCGATTTCGGCGTCTCCGGCCGGCCCGAGTACGTGCGCGCCGCATGCGAGGGGAGCCTCAGGCGGCTCGGCATCGACACGATCGACCTGTATTACCAGCAACGCGTGGACCCGGCCACGCCCATCGAGGACACGATGGGCGCGCTGGCGGACCTCGTGCGCGCGGGGAAGGTGCGTTACGTGGGCCTGTCCGAGGCGTCGGTACGGACGATCGAGCGCGCCGTGAAAGTGCATCCGGTGACTGCGCTGCAAAGCGAATACTCGCTGTGGACGAGAGACCCGGAGGAGGAGGGCGGTGTGCTGGATGCGTGCCGCCGCCACGGCATCGGCTTCGTGCCTTACAGTCCGCTGGGCCGCGGCTTCCTCACGGGCGAGATCCGCACGCCGGACGATTTCGCGCCCGACGACTACCGCCGCAACAGCCCGCGTTTCCAGGGCGCGAACTTCGCGAAGAACATCGCCCTCGTCGACAAGGTGCGCGAACTGGCGCGCGAGGCGGGCTGCACGCCGGGCCAGCTGGCGCTCGCGTGGGTGCTGGCGCAGGGACCGGACATCGTGCCGATTCCCGGGACCAAGCGCCGCACATACCTCGAGGAGAACGTGGAGGCCGTCGACATCGACCTCGGGCCGGCGCAGATGACGGAGCTGGAGTCGATCTTCCCGCGCGGGGCGGCGGCGGGGACGCGGTATCCGGAAGGGGCGATGGGGACGGTCAACCGCTAGCCGCCCAGCTCCTCAATCCATCGATCGCCTCTTCCTTCAGCTTGGCCTCGATCTCGATCCACGGTGCCTCCACATACGCTGCCGGCATCGTCGTGATCAGGTCGGCGTGCTGGCGATCGTTGAATCCATCGCGCCCGTTCGAGATGTGGACGACCTGGTGCTCGGGCACGGGCCACGTCGCGCGCGCCGCGGCGAGCATCGCGGCCACGCTCGGGTCGTCGTAGCTGGCGAGCTTGTCGTGCACGATGTGGTGGTGCGCGTCGAACACCATCGGCACGCCGGCGTGCACGCACACGTCGTGGATCTCGGCCGCGCCGTATGAGTATTCATCGTTCTCCAGGCACAGGCGCAGGCGGATCGCATCGGGGAATGCGCGGATGCGCTCGACCAGCGCGTCGCTGCGGTTGGCCTTGCCGCCGTGGATCTCGAGCAGCGCCCACGGCGAGCGTGGTTGCTCCAGCAAGTCCATGAGGTCGGCGTGCATCTGCAGGATCTTGACGCTGTTGGCGACGACGTCGGGCGAGTCGGAACTGAGCACGACGAACTGGTCCGGATGCATCACGAGGCGCAGCCCGAGTTCCGTCGCGCGCCGGCCCGTGCGCGCGAGCGCGGGCGCGAGGGGCTGCATCACGGCGCGGCCGATGTCCTCGTCGAAGAACGGAAAGATCGACGACGGGATGCGGTACAGGCGGATGCCGTTGCGGCGGCAGAATTGCAGCGCGCCGTCCAGTGTCTGCATATTGTCGCGGTAGATGTCGTCGAGCAGCTTGCGCTGGCCGTCGTCCGACTGCTCCAGCAGGCGCTTGCGCGTCACGGTGCGGTAGCGGATGTCTTTCGAGACGGTGATGCAGACGAGGCCGAGCTGGGGCGGGGACAAGACGGGCATGGACGAAGCGGGCGCGTTGACGTTGGGGCCATGGTCCCCCGATCCACCCATGCCGTCAAACCAATGCGGCGCAGAAACCCAATCACCAGTGGGTCAAATGCGGTTCAGCCGCAATTCGGGGTCAGAGCACATTTTCGGCGCAATTCGGGGTCAGAGCACATTTTCGAGAAATTGTTCTGCAGCAAGAACGGCCCGACGGTCGCCGTGCAGTCGCTCTCGGATAGAACCCTGCCATCGCCATCGGGCGCGTTGACGGTTAAGCCGAAGACATTGATACGAAATGTGCTCTGACCCCGAATTTAAGAAAAAACGTGCTCTGACCCCGAATTTGTCAGGCCGGTTCGGTGATCGGCAGCAGCGGCAGCGTGACCGTGAACGTGCTCCCGCGCCCCGGGCCGGCGCTCGCGGCGTCGACCTGGCCGCCGTGCAGTTCGACGAGCTTGCGCACGAGCGCGAGGCCCAGGCCCAGGCCGCCCTGGGCGCGGTCGAGCGTGCGCGAGCCTTGCGTGAACAGGTCGAACACGACGGGCAGCAGGTCGGGGCCGATGCCGTTGCCGTTGTCGCGCACGGCCAGGAAGGCGTGGCCGTCGGCGGCTTCCAGTTCGACCTCGATGTGGCCGCCCTCCGGCGTGTATTTCGCCGCGTTGGTGAGCAGGTTCGCGACCACCTGCACGAGGCGCGTGTGGTCGCCGTCCACCATCACGGGCGCTTCGCCGAGCGCGACGTCGAGGCCGTGGCGGCGCGCGTCGACGAGCGGGCGGACCTGTTCGGCGGCCTCCGCGACGACGCGGCGCAGGTCGATCGGCTGCCTGGCCACGGCGACGAGGCCGCGCGTGACGCGCGAGACGTCCAGCAGGTCGTTCACGATGTGCCGCATGTGCGCGACCTGGCGCGCGATGATGTCGCTGATCTGCTTCACGCGCGGCTCGCCCGCATAGGCCAGGCGCAGCATGTCGGCCGCGCTGGAGATCGGCGCCAGCGGGTTCCTCAGTTCGTGCGCCAGCATGGCGAGGAATTCGTCCTTGCGCCGGTCGGCCAGCTGCAGCGCTTCTTCCGCGCGCTTGCGCTCCGTGATGTCGATCGCGACGACGTGCACGACGGTGCTGCGACCGTCGGCGCCGAGGCCGAGGCGGCCGCGCAGGTCGATCCACGCGAGGCGGCCGTCGTCGGCGCGGCGGATGCGCGGCGTGGCACGGTATTCGCCGCCGGCGCGGATGGCTTGCTCGACCGTGTCGCGTAGGGGCTGGCGGTCGTCCGGGTGGACGAGCTTCTGCAACTCGGCGATGTTGCGCCAGTTTTTTTCGAACACGCTGTGCAGGTTGGCCGAGAAGGTGACCTGGCCGCTGTCCGGATCGCGTTCCCACACGGCCATGCGGGCGGCGACGAGGCCTTGCTGCAGGCGCTCCTCGCTGTAGCGCACGGCGCGTTCCGCCCGTTCCAGCGGGGTGACGTCGGTGCACGTGCCGAACCACTGGACGATGTGGCCGGCCTCGTCGCGCAGCGGCGCCACCGACGTGAAGAAGCTGCGGTAGCGGCCGTCCGCGCCGCGCAGCGGGAAGGTCATCTGCGCCATGTTGCCGCTGGCGAGGGCTTCCTTCCAGCGCCGCATCACCTGCGGCAGCACCTCGGGATCGTGGTAGCGGTGCCACTCGTCGGCGCCGGTGCTTCCCGGCGGACTGCCCGTGAATTCGTGCCAGCGCTCGTTGAACCAGACGATGTTGCCGTCCGGGTCGGCCATCCACACGAGCTGCGGGATGTTGTTCGCGAGCTGCAGGAACTTGCGGCGTTCTTCCTCCAGGTGCGCGCGCTGTTCGTACAGGCGGTCGAGCATGCGGTTGAGCGCGCGCGCCAGGCTGGCGACTTCGCGCGAGCCCTCGAGCGGCGCGCGCTGGGTGCCGATGTCGTCGCCCAGGCTGGCGGAGAACGTCTCCAGGCGGCGCAGGTCGCGCGTGAGGCCGTGCGCCAGCCGCGCCGCGAGGATGAACACGATCAGCGCGAGCAGGCAGGCGACGACGAGGATCAGGAGATACTGCGGGCCCGACGTCTCGAGCGGCAGCGGCAGGCGGCGCTCGTCCTCGCGCAGCACGAGGCCCACGTGGGCCAGGCGCGGCGGCAACGGCACGGGCGCCGCGATCTCGTGCGCGCCGGCCGCCTTGGCCGCCGCCTTGTCCACGGCTCCGGACGCGAGGATGGCCCACGACGTCGGCTTCAGGTCCGCCAGCCTTACCTTGTACATCAGGGCGCCCTCCGGCGTGCGCGTGCGCTGGTAGCGCAGCAGCACGACGCCGAGCAGCTCCCCGCCGTCGGGACCGGTCTGCAGCGTGGCGCGTTCGTCGCCGTTTCCCAGACGCGTGCGCAGCCATGCCATGTCGGCATCCGTGAAGCCGGGCACGCCGTTGTCGGCGATCTCCTTGCCCTCGAAGTCCGTGAACACCAGGCGCAGCGGGATGCCGTTCATGTGGCGCAGGCCGTGCAGGAACGGCGTCAGATAGGTTTCCTTGCCGGCGCTGTCGACGAGCGCCGTGGCCAGGATCGGGCTCGCGCCCACTTCGTGCAGGCGCGTGACCACGGCGTCCAGGTTGTGGGCGACCGTCTCGGCGTGGAACGCGACTTCGCGTTTCTGCAGCAGGGCGTTGGCCTGCGCGCGCTGGTGGTCGATCAGCCAGAACGAGACGCCGGCGATGAGCAGGACGGCGGCCGCCGTCAGGATCGCGGCCGCGTTCGCGAAGCGGCGCGCCAGGCTGGCCGGAGCGGATGCGTCGATCATGTCAGTCGCCCGCCGGCACCAGCACGCCGTCGGCACGGTAGCGCGCCAGCAGCAGGTCGTCCGGGCCGAGCGCTTCGTGGCGGGCCGGCGTGAACGGCGGAGAATAGGTCTTGACGAGGCCGTGGACGGTGCCGAGACGATCGAGCGCGTCGCGCACGGCCTTGCGGTCGGTGCCGCCGGCGCGGTCGATCGCGAGCGCGAGGATGTGCGTGAGGTCGTAGGCGTGCGCGGCGCCCACGGGACCCTTGATGTCCTCGATGCGGCGGACCTTCGACACCTGCGCCGCGCTGGCGAGGAAGCGTTTGACGCGGGCCGGGTCGGCGCGGAAGAAGCTGAAGGTCTGGATCACGGAAAAGTCGACCTGCTGCAGCGCTTGGCCCGCCTGGGCCGCGAATTCGCCGCCCGTCACGCCCCAGTGGCTCAGGATCGGCAGGCGTTGTGCTTTCGGCAGCGCGGCCACTTCGCGCACGAGGATCGCCGCCTCGTCGTCGTTGGCGACGAGGACGATGGCCTGGGCGCCGGCCGCGCGCAGGTGCTGGTAATTGTCGACAAGGCTCGTGTCGCGCCAGTTGTACCACGACGTGCCGACGAGCTTCAGCGCGGGCAGCTTTTCCGCCGCGCGGGCCGCCGCCTGGGCATTGCTGCGGCCCCAGGACGTGTTGGTCAGCAGCAGGCCGATGCGGTCGAGGCCGCGCCGGTGCGCCGTCTGCAGCAGCTTCGGCATGGCGAGGGAATCGCGCAGCGACAGGCGGTATACATAGTTCGGGCGCATGTCGTTGTCGACGATGACGTCGGCCGACGACCACGGCGCCATGAAGAGCAGGCGCGTGTCGCGCAGCGTCGGCAGTTCCTCGATGATGACGGGGCTGAAGCGGCCGCCGAACACCGCCACGAGATCGGGCATCGCCGCGAATTCCTGGATGTTGCGGATGCCGCGCGCCGGGATCGAACGATGGTCTTTCGTCACGATTTCCAACGGCCGGCCATGCAGCACGCCGCCGGCCGCGTTGATCTCGGCGATGGCCGCGCGCATGCCCAGTTCGACGGCCTGGGCCGATGTCGAATTGACCAGTCCGAATTCACCGTCGATCCCCAGCAGCACGGGGCGGGGCGCGGCCGCACGTGCCGTCGGCAGCAACAGGCCGGAAAGCGACAGGGCGGCGGCGACGAACCGGCGGCGGGGGGAGAACGTGGTATTCGAGGCGGACATGGCATTCGCTGACAGAGCGGAATCTGGAATTCTAACGTCATACCGGCAGGCTTTACTTCATTCTGCGACGAAATGGCGTTGCGATGCTGCAACTGAGTATTCCATTGAGAAATATGGCGTGTATCATGGAATCGTGACACGGCCCCGCCCACGCAGGCGCGGCACGTGAGGGCCTCATCCTCGCCCTTTCACCGCTCCGGCCCGCCGCCAGACCCGCCGCGCGCATCCGCAGCATTACCGTTTCCGTCGAGGTGCACATGAATATCCAGAATCTCAAAATCGGGGCCCGGCTCGGGCTCGCGTTCGCCGCCGTGCTCGCACTGTCGGCCCTGCTGACCGTCGTCGGCGCGCTGCGGCTGCAGCAGGTGGTCGGCGCGACCGCGGACATGGACGAGTCGATCAGCAAGACCCGCCTGGCCGACCGCAGGCTGGCCAGCACCCGTATCAACCGTGCCCTGACCGAAGCGCGCCTGCGCGCCGTGGACGCGGAGGATCGCGAGCGCATCAACGTCAAGATGAAGGCGAACAGCGAAGAGATCAGCCGCATCGACGGGGAATTGCAGCGTCTCGTCGCGAGCAGCGAAGGGAAGCGGCTGTTCGCGGCCCTCGGCGAGCGGCGCAAGGCGTACACGACGGCGCGCAAGAAGCTGTTTGCCCTCAAGGATGGCGGCACCGTCGACGCAAGCGCCATCGAGCGCGCGGCCGACGCCGAGATGAATCCGGCGCTTGCCGCGTACGAGGCGGCCGCCGCCGACCTGGCCGAGCACCAGAAAACGGGATTCGACGACGCCAAGACGCGCGTCGAGGGCATCGCGGCGAGCGGGCGCCTGCTGCTGGTCGGCGTCGGCATCGCGGCCGTGCTGCTGGGCGCGGCGCTGGCATGGTGGCTCACGCGCAGCATCACCGGCCCGCTGCGCCGGGCGGTGGCGGTGGCCAACGCGGTCGCGCAGGGCGACCTGACGACGCGGATCGAGGTCGAGCGCCGCGACGAGACGGGCGACCTGATGATCGCGCTGCAGACGATGAACGCGAACCTGAACGCGCTGGTGACGCGCGTGCGCAGCGGTGCCGACACCATCGCCACCGCCGCCGTCGAGGTGGCCACCGGCAACCACGACCTGTCGGCGCGCACCGAGCAGCAGGCCGGCGCACTGGAAGAGAGCGCGGCATCGATGGAAGAATTGACGAGCACCGTGCGCCAGAACGCGGAGAATGCCCGGCAGGGCAACCAGATGGCGGCGTCGGCGTCGACCGTGGCCGTGCGCGGCGGCGACGTCGTCGCGCAAGTGGTCGAGACGATGGGCGCGATCGACGCGTCGTCCAAGAAGATCGTCGACATCATCGGCGTCATCGACGGCATCGCGTTCCAGACGAACATCCTGGCGCTCAACGCGGCCGTGGAAGCGGCGCGCGCCGGCGAACAGGGCCGCGGCTTCGCCGTCGTGGCGAACGAAGTGCGCACCCTGGCCCAGCGCTCGGCCGGCGCGGCCAGGGAGATCAAGGAACTCATCGGCGATTCCGTCGAGAAGGTTGCGACCGGTTCGCGTCTCGTCGGCGAGGCCGGCTCGACGATCCAGGAAGTCGTCGCCAGCGTGCGCCGCGTGTCGGACATCATGGCCGAGATCTCGGCCGCGTCGGGCGAGCAGAGCGCCGGCATCGAACAGGTCGGCGCCGCGATCCTGCAGATGGACCAGGTGACGCAGCAGAACGCGGCGCTCGTCGAGGAGGCCGCGGCGGCCACGGAATCCATGCAGGAACAGGCGCGCAGCCTGGCCGAGGCGGTCAGCGTGTTCAAGCTGGACCATGCGGCCGCACCCGCGCCGGCACGCACGGCTCTTGCCTCGGCGCACCGTTTTGGGCATGGCGCACCGGCGTGGTGAGTGTGCTGGCTATTTAGGTGCAAATGACTGCGTATTAGCAGGGGATTGCACTATTTTGTAGTCAGATGGCAACAACCGGGGTTTCGGCGCCCGTCAAACTGCTCTACAGTTTGATGGCGTCCATCATCCCGGTTACCCCATGCCCAAACACCTCAGCATCAAGACCCGTCTCATCTTCCTGACCGTACTGTTGAGTGCGGTTTCCGTCCTCGTCGGCGCCGTCGGCCTCGTGAACCAGGGTGCGACGAACGCCGCGCTGGGCACCGTCTACCACGACCGGCTGCTGGTGCTCTCCCGGCTCGGCCATATCCTCTCGCTGATGCAGCAGAACCAGAACGCCCTGTCGAGCGCGGCGCTGGCGGCCGAGGCGGACAACGGCCCCGTGATCGCGGACGTCGAAGGGCGCATCCGCGAGATCAGCAGCTTGTGGGACCGCTACAAGGCAACGCCGCTGAGCCCGGAAGAACAGGCGCTCGCACAGACCTTCATCCACAGCCGCACGGCGTTCGTGCAGGACGGCCTCAAGCCGACCATGGCGGCCCTGCACGGCAACGACGTCGAGCGGATCCGCGCCCTCGTCAAGGGCCCGCTGAAGGAGCGCTTCCTCGTCGCGCAACAGAACATGCAGGCGCTCGTGCAGCTGCAGCAGGACCTCGCCAGGACGCAGTACGACCAGGCCCTGGCGCGCTACGAGCGCGCGCGCAACCTGTCGATCGCCCTGATCGCGGTGGGTGCGCTGGCCGGCGCCCTCGTGGCCGCGCTGCTCATCCGCGGCATCGGCGCGTCGCTGGCCGAAGCCGTGCGCCTGGCGCGCAGCGTGGCCGCCGGCGACCTGACGCAGGACGTGCGCATCGAGCGCCATGACGAGATCGGCCAGTTGCTGGCGGCGCTGCAGGCCATGAACGGGTCGCTGGTCGCCATCGTGGGCGAAGTGCGCCGCGGCACGGATACCATCGCGGCGGCGTCGGACCAGATCGCGGCCGGCAGCCAGGACCTGTCGGCCCGCACCGAGCAGCAGGCGACGTCGCTGGAAGAGACGGCCGCGTCGGTGGAAGAACTGACGTCGGCGGTGAAGCACAATGCGGACAATGCGCGCCAGGCGAATACGCTGGCCGAGGCGGCGTCCGGTGTGGCGGGACGCGGCGGCGCCGTGATCCGCGAAGTGGTGGGCACGATGGGCGAGATCAGCGCATCGTCGCGCCGCATCGCCGAAATCATCAGCGTCATCGACGGCATCGCGTTCCAGACGAACATCCTGGCGCTGAACGCGGCCGTGGAAGCGGCGCGCGCGGGCGAGCAGGGGCGCGGATTCGCCGTCGTGGCGACGGAGGTGCGCAACCTGGCGCAGCGCTCGGCCGCGGCGGCGCGCGAGATCAAGGGGCTGATCGAGCATTCGGTCGAACGCGTGGAGGCCGGTGGCCGGCTCGTCGAGCAGGCGGGCGCGACGATGCAGGAGATCGTCGCGAGCGTGCACCGCGTCACGGACATCATGGGCGAGATCACGTCGGCAAGCAGCGAGCAGACGGCCGGCATCGGCCAGATCAACGTCGCGGTGGCGCAGATGGACCAGGTGACGCAACAGAATGCGGCCCTGGTCGAGGAAGCGGCGGCGGCGGCCGGCGCGATGCGCGACGAGGCCAGGCGCCTGGCCGCGTCGGTCGGCGTGTTCCGCACCCGCGCGCAATCCGCCGCCGTGCCGGTGCCGGCGGCACGGCGTCCGGCACTGGCACGGGCTTGATCAGAACTTGGCTTTCTGCGCCTGCAGCTGTTCGCGCAGCTGGTGCGCGTTGAAGTGGCTGTAGTCCTTGTTCAGTTCAAGATCGACGAGCGGCTTGAGCTGGTTGTCCAGCTGGCCGCGCAGCACGCCCAGGAACTTCGGCTCGGCCACCAGTTCCAGTTTCTGGAAGCGCTGCTCCTGCCAGCCCTTCAGCAGGTAGTTGCAGATGTCCTTGGCAAAGAACTCGGCGTCGTGCTGTTCCGGCGTCTGCGCCGGCTGGTACTGCTTGTTCGGCGTGGCGCCACCCGTGTTGTGGATGCTCTGGCCGGCGGACGTCGGGCCGAGCCGGTCCGTGTTGATGTCCACGTCGCGCAGGCGCGCGTTGGCGCTGACCATGTTCTCGACTTCGATGTAAGGCTGCTTGGGGTCCGATTCGGCGAAGATGCGGGCGCGGCCCGCGTCGGCGGATACGATCCAGGTGGTAGGCATGCTTTCCCCCTTTTTCCGAAAGTAAATTTGAAGATGTAGGCCCACCGGGGCCATACAGGCTGAGGAGAGTCTAGCGCAACCAGGATTTTCACGAGGTACGCTAGACTGGCGCCATGCAAAAACTCCTCATCGTCCTCGGCCTCGTGCTGCTCGCCGCAGGCCTCCTCTGGCCCTGGCTGCGCCGGTTCCCGTTCGGCCGTCTTCCCGGCGACATCCACATTGTGCGCGAAGGCTTTTCCTTCAATTTCCCCATCGTCACCTGCCTCATCATCTCGATCGTCGTCTCGATCGTGCTGTGGTTCTTCCGCCGCTGATTAGCAAGATTTGACAAACACGGTCGGAATTTCAACGAGACAATGCGCCCCATACGAAGACGAGAGACGCTGCAGCGTCCACGAATTCGAAACTGGCAAGGTTCCTTGATTACCACAGTTTTGGGAGAGCACATGAGACAGTCGATGGGACGGACCACCGCAATCGCGGGCGCGGTGACGATATTGGTAATGGGCATCGCGGCACAGGCGCGCGCGCAGGACGGCGGCACGCCGGACGCGCAGACCGTGATCGTGACGGGCGTGCGCGCCGCACTGGAACAGTCGCTGCGCCAGAAGCGCAACGCGGATGCCGTCGTCGAGGTGGTGACGGCCGAGGACATCGGCAAGATGCCCGACAAGAACGTGGCCGACGCGATCCAGCGCCTGCCCGGCGTGAACACGCAATCGTCCGCGGGCGGCGAGGGCGGCTTCGGCGAGAACGACCGCGTCAGCCTGCGCGGCACGAGCCCCAGCCTGCAGCAGACGCTGTTCAACGGCCACGCGATCAGCACGGGCGACTGGTTCGTGCTGAACCAGTACGGCGGCAACGTGGGCCGCTCGTCGAGCTTCTCCCTGCTGCCGTCGGAGCTCGTCGGTTCCATCGTCGTGCAGAAGAGCGCCACCGCCGATCTCGTCGAAGGCGGCGTGTCGGGCGCCATCAACGTGATCACGCGCCGTCCGCTCGACTTCCGCCAGCCCCTGACGGTGGAAGCGTCCGTGCAGGCCAACTACAACGACCTCGCGAAAAAGACCGAGCCGCAGGTGTCGGCCCTCGTGAGCTGGAAGAACGCGGCCAATACGTTCGGCGTGCTGCTGCAGGGCTTTTCGGAAAAGCAGAGCGTGCGCCGCGACGGCCAGGAAATCCTCGGCTACACCCCGATCAGCGCGACGAGCGCCGCCGCCGTCGCGAACCCGTCGCTGGCCGGCGTGAAGGTCCCGACGTTCATTGGCGCCGCGTTCTTCGAGCAAAAGAAGAAGCGTGAAGGCGGCGCCTTCGACATCGAAGCGAAACCCACGCGCGACATCGGCGTCGACCTGAACGGCTTCTATTCGAAACTGAGCGCGCCGCACCAGAACACGAACTGGCTGGCCGCGCCCGCGAACTCCATCAACAGCGCGAACCTGATCCCGACGGGCCCCGTGGTCCGCAACGGCACGCTCGTCGGCGCGACATTCTCCAGCAACTCGGGCGAGGTCGACAACATCTACCGTCCGGATGCGGGCGGCGAATCGTGGTACATCGATTTGAACGGCCGCTGGCGCGTCAACGAAGACCTGGGCTTCACGGGCAAGATCGGCCGCACGCACGGCATCGGCTGGGACCACGGCGACGTCTACTACCAGAACAACGTCGACGGCGGCATGATGTACGCGCTGAACGGCATGACGCCGGCCACCGTCAGCTACCCGGGCGGGAACACGACGAAGCCGGGATCGACGGCGTGGGCGGGCGGCGGCGAAGCGCAGTCGGTCGACAAGGAAAAGTATGCGCAGGTCGACGGCACCTGGCGCGTGCGCGACAACCCGTGGCTGCAGGGCGTCCGCTTCGGCGCGCGCTGGACGGACCACAAGCGCACCGCCGAGCACCCGCTGGAAACGCGCCCGGGCCCGAACGGCTTCAGCAATCCGGGACCGGTGTGGAACGGCGAGATGTACCCGTCCGACTTCGGCTCGGACCTCGGCGGCAGCGTCTTCAACAACTACTTCAAGTACAGCGGTCCGGCGCTCGGCGCCTGGGGCGCGGTGCCGGGCAACCGCCTGCTCGACTTCACCTTGCGCCACAACTGGCTCGACGAATTCAAGGTGGCCGAGAAGACGGCGGCCGTGTACGGCATGGCCGACATCGGCGGCGACAGCTGGAGCGGCAATGTCGGCCTGCGCGCCGTCGAGACGCGCCAGACGACCGTCGTGAACCTGCCGGGCGGCCAGAATCCGATCACCGGTTCCGCGTTCGGTCCGTACACGCCGACGACCTATGAACGCAAGTACCGCGACTACCTGCCGAGCGCGAACGTGAAGTTCGACGTGCGCCAGGATCTCGTCGTCCGCGCCGGCATCGCCAAGACGATGGCCCGGCCCGACTACAGCGCGCTGGGCGGCTCCGTATCGCTGAACGACGACGCGCTGTCGGGCAGCGGCGGCAACGTCAAGCTCGATCCGATCCGCTCCGTCAACTACGACCTGTCGGCCGAGTGGTATTACATGCCGAAAGCGATGCTGTCGGCTGGCCTGTTCTACATGGACTTCAGCTCCATCGTCGCGCAGGGCACGAGCACGGGCAGCTATTACAACAACAAGCGCGGCGCGTTCACCGACTACCAGATCACGTCGCCGTACAACACGACCGCCACCAACAAGGGCATCGAGCTCTCCTGGCAGCAGCCGCTTTGGAACAACTTCGGCATGCTCACCAACTACACGTGGGCCGACGGCGAGCTGGATGGCGGCGGCGAGATGCTCAACGCGTCGAAGAACACGTACAACGTGACGGGCTATTACGAGAACGATCGCTTCTCCGCGCGCCTCGCGTACAGCTACCGTTCGTCGTACAAGGCCGGCGTCGACCGCGGCGCGAGCCAGCACGTGGACTCGATGCCGTCGCTCGCCGCGTCGGTGAACTTCAAGATCAACGAGCACCTGACGGTCACGTTCGATGCACTGAACCTCACCAACGAGACGATCAGGATGTACGCCGAGAACAAGGACCAGCCGCGCGCGTTCTACTCGAACGGCCGCACCTTCTACCTCGGCCTGCGCGGCAAGCTCTGATCGTGTCGCAACAAGAGAAAGTCGCCGGTGCGCCGGCCGCCGTGACGTGGGCGTGCGTGTCCAACCTCGTCGCGGACGAGGTGTTCGCGGCGCGCCTGACGCTCACCAACGTGTCGGGCGCGCCGATCGCGGCGGGGTGGACCGTGTACTTCAACGCGTGCCGGCGCGTGGTGGCCGGCAGCGTGAGCGCGGGTTTCCACATCGAGCACGTCAACGGCGACCTGTTCGCGCTGCGCCGCACGAGGGGTGAAGCGTGGCAGCCGGGCGAGACGCTGGACGTGCGCTACGAGGCGCAGTTCTGGGCCATCAGCCTGACGGACGCGCCGCTCGGCTTCTACCTCGCCGACGCGGACGGGCGCACGGTCGACCTGGGCGATGCGGACGTCACGCCGTTCGCGCGGCCGGAACAGCAGCAGCGCCATGCGCGCGACGTGCTGCCGCCGGCCGACGCGGCCTGGCGCTGGCGCGAGAACGGCGGCCTGCGCCTGCTGCCGCCGGAAGAAGTGGGACGCATCACGCCGACGCCGGTCTCGGCCCGGTTCACGGAGGCGCGCTGCCGCCTGTCGGCGTCCAGCGAGATCATGGCCGGTGCCGCGCTGGCCGGCGAAGCGACGCTGCTGCGTGCGCTGCTGGCCAACCTGCCGGAGGGCGACGGCGCACGCATCCTGCTGGAGATCGGCACGGTGGCGGCGGAAGGGCCCGAGGCATACCGGCTCGACATCGGCCCCGACACGATCCTCGTGCGCGGCGCCGGCGCGCACGGCGTGTTCAACGGCATCCAGACGCTGGCCCAGCTGCTGGATGCCGACGGCGGCCTGCCGTGCGGCCGCGTGCTCGACGCGCCGCGCTTCGGCTACCGCGGCATGATGCTCGACGTGGCGCGCCACTTCGCCTCGGTCGCCACGGTGAAGCGCCTGCTCGACTGCATGGCGCGCTATAAACTGAACCGGCTGCACCTGCACCTGACGGACGACGAAGGCTGGCGCTTGCGGATCGACGCGCTGCCGGAACTGACGGACATCGGCAGCAAACGGGGCGTGGCCGGCGATCACACGCTGCCGCCGTCGTTCGGCTCGGGCGCCGACGTGGGCACGTCGTCCGGCACGGGCTACTACGACGCGGACGACTTCATCGACATCCTGCGCTACGCGCATGCGCGCCACATCGACGTCATCCCGGAATTCAACATGCCGGGCCACGCGCGCGCGGCCGTGCTGGCGATGCGCGCGCGCCACGACCGCCTGCGCGCGCAGGGCGACGTCGAAGAGGCGGAGCGCTACCTGCTGAGCGATCCGTACGACGCTTCCGTTTACGAATCCGTGCAGCTGTGGCGCGACAACGTGATCTGCATCGCGCTGCCGTCGGTCGACCGCTTCATCGACACGGTCGTCGCCCACGTGGCCGCGCTGTACCGCGAGGCCGGCGTGCCGCTCAAGACGATCCACACGGGTGGCGACGAAGTGCCGCTGGGCGCGTGGGAAGGCTCGCCGCGCTGTCAGGCACTGATGCGCGAGCGGGGCTGGACCCGTATCGGGCAGCTGCAGGCGGATTTCGTCGACCGCTGCCGCGCGATCCTTGCACGCCACGGCCTCGCGTTCGCGGGCTGGGAAGAAACGGCCCTCGTGTACGAAGATGGCGGCCCCGGTTTCCAGGTCTATGCGTGGAACAACGCGTGGGGCTCGGGCAAGGAAGACGTCGCGTACCGCCTCGCCAATGCCGGTTACGACGTCGTGCTGGCGAATGCCGCCAACCTGTATTTCGACCTCGCGTATGCGAAGGATCCGCAGGAACCGGGCTATTACTGGGCCGGCTTCGTCGAGACGCGCCATGCGTTCGGCTTCTGCCCGCTGGACATGATCGTCAGCGCGGCCACCGACCCGATGGGGAGAAGCGTACCGCCGGAGCGCCTGGCCGCGATGACACGCCTGACGGCCGAAGGCCGGCGCCGCATTGTCGGCCTGCAGGGGCAGCTGTGGGGAGAGAATGCCCGCACGCGCGACCGCATCGAATACCTGGCCGCCCCGCGTCTCGTGGCGCTGGCGGAGCGGGCGTGGGCGCCGGATCCCGGCTGGTGTGCCATCGCGGATGCCGGGGAGCGTGCGCGTGCGATGGACGACGCGTGGAACGAATTCGCCAACCGCCTCGGCCAGAGAGAGTTGGCACGGCTCGACCGCGCGCCGCTGGCCTACGGGTACCGGTTGCCGCCGCCGGGCGCGGTCGCCAATGGCCGGACGGTCCACGCGAACGTCGCCCTGCCGGGCCTCGCGCTGCATTACACTCTGGACGGCAGCGAGCCCGATGCCGCCAGCCCGCGCTACACGGCGCCAGTGGAGGCAGGGCAGGGCGCCGCCGTGTTCAAGGTCGCCACCTTCGACACGCGCGGCCGCAAGAGCGCAACCGTCGTCATCGCACTGGATTCCCATGGATAGCATCCGTCCCGATCACCTGACACCCGTCGCGTCGCGGCATCCGCTCGCGTGGGTGCCCACGCTGTACCTCGCGCAGGGCCTGCCGTTCTTCAGCGTCGCTCTCGTGGCGGGGCTGATGTTCAAGAGCATGGGCGTGCCCAACGAACAGATCGCGCGCTGGACCGGCGTCCTGGGCCTCGCATGGGTGTTCAAGGCGTTGTGGAGTCCTTTCCTGGAACTGGCGGCGAGCAAGAAGCGCGTCGTCGTCGCGCTGCAGGTCGCGGGCGGCATCGCGCTCGCGGCGCTGGCCCTCGCGCTGCAACTGCCCGCGTGGTTCGCTCTGGCGATCGGGTTGCTGGCCATCGTGTCGCTGGCGTCCAGCACGCACGACATCGCGGCCGACGGTTTGTACATCGCGAACCTGTCCGCGCGCCAGCAGGCCGCGTACGCCGGCTGGCAGGGCGCGTTCTTCAACGGTGCCAAGTTCCTGTCGCTGGGCGGGCTCGTGATCCTGGCCGGCTTCCTCGAGCAGCGCATCGGTCCCCCGGCCGCGTGGGCCACCGTGTTCGGGCTGCTCGGCGCGTTGCTGGCGGGGCTCGGGCTGTATCACCTGTGGGCGTTGCCGGAGACGGTGCGGACCGCCGCCGGCGCGTCGGTGCGAGGCACCGTCGACGTACTGGTGGACGTCGTGCGCGCCTTCTTCGCCAAGCCGGGCATCTGGATGGGCATCGTGTTCATCCTGCTGTTCCGCCTCGCGGAAGGGCAGGTGCAGACGATCGGCCCGCTGTTCCTGCGCGACGCGCGCGAGGCCGGCGGCCTCGGTCTCTCCACGCAGGAAGTGGGCGCCATCTACGGCACGGCCGGCACGGCGGCCTTCCTCGTCGGCAGCATCCTCGGCGGCTGGTTCACGTCGCGCGTGGGCCTCAGGCGCGCGATGCCCATCCTGATCGTCGCCATGAACGTGCCGAACCTCGTGTTCTGGTACCTGGGCGCGCTGCAGCCATCGAACCTGGGCCTCGTCATGGCGGCGCTGTCGCTGGAAATGTTCGGCTACGGCTTCGGTTTCGTCGGCATGATCCTGTTCATCATGCAGGTGATCGCGCCCGGCCGCTACCAGACTGCCCACTACGCGCTGGGGTCCGGCTTCATGCAGCTGGGCCTCGTGCTGTCGAAGGTGGCCAGCGGCGACATCCAGCAACTGCTCGGCTACCGCCACTTCTTTCTCTGGGTGGTGTTGTCGGCGCTGCCCGTGCTCGTGCTGACGCGATTCGTCAAGATGACGGCGCTGGAAGAGTGATTCGCCGGCGCCGGTTTGCTATGCTTGGGGTTTTCGCATTCCGGAGCAGGACATGGTTTCCCTACAAGAGCAGCTGATGAAGGCCGGGCTGGTCGACAAGAAGAAGGTCAAGGTCGCCAACCAGGAAAAGGCCAAGCAGCAGAAGATCGAGCGCCGCACGGGCGTCACGAGCGTCAACGAGACGAAGGAGGCGGTGGCTGAAGCCCAGCGCCAGCAGGCCGAGCGCGCCCGCGCGCTGAACGCCCAGCGCGACGCGGCCGCCGCGGCGAAGGCCGTCGAGGCCCAGATCGCGCAGATGATCCAGGTGAACCGCCAGCCCAGGGGCAAGGGCAACCTGGACGTCGCCTACAACTTCACGATCGGCACGAAGATCGAGCGCATCCACGTCTCCGCGGCCGTGCGCGACCACCTGGTGGCGGGCCGCCTGTCCATCGTCGCCCACGCGGGCGGGTTCGAGCTGGTGCCGCGCGTGATCGCCGACAAGATCGCGGAACGGGCGCCGGACCGCGTCGTGCGCGTCAACAAGGCGGCGGAAGCCGTCGCGGAAGGCGAGGACGACCCGTACAAGGACTTCAAGATTCCGGACGATTTCGACTGGTGATCAGCGCTTCTTGACCGGGAGTGCCAGCCAGCCGCGCCAGCGGCTGTCGTCTCCCCGCTCGACCTTCTGGATGTGCGGCCGGGTGCTGTCCAGGCGCCAGACGGCCTGCTTGTCGAGCCAATCCTCGTACATGGAGCGGAAGCGCGGCCATTCGTCGTCGAAGTCGAGGCAGGCGTAGGCGCCGGCCGGCAGGATGCGCAGGCCCAGGCCGGGGTCGAGCACGGTGTCGTCGGCGCAGCCGAAGTCGTAGCAGTATTCGCGCTCGCCGGTAAAACCCGGGTCCTCGTCGAACACGCCGTACCACGGGGTGCTGGCGGGCAGGCCGTCCGCCTTCTCGCGTTCCTGGATGAAGTCGTGGCAGGCGAACGACAGCGCCGCGCCGGACTGGCCGAAAAACCGCTGGTAGCGCAGGGTCAGCGCCGGCAGGTTGCGCACGGCGATGCGCGCGGCGATCGTGCCCGGTTCGGGCGGGCAGTAGGGGGCCAGGATCGCTTCCAGGTCGTCCGGCTCGGCCACGAAGAAGCTGACGTCGCTCTCGCGGCCGACCTGCTGGTCCATGTAGGCGCGCCATCCCCCCTCGCGCCATGCCTTGGCCGACATCGCGAACTGCTGCTTGAATGCCTTGGCGAACGCCGCGTTCGATGGGAAGCCGCAATCCTGGGCGATGCGCACGATGGGCACGTCCGGCTCGTGGCGCAGCAGGTGGGCGGCTCGGCGCAGGCGGCGCTTGCGCTGGTATTCGACGGCCGAGAATCCCGTCAGCTCGCGGAAGATGCGGTCGAAGTGGAACGACGAATAACTGGCCGACGCCGCCAGCGATTTCAATGCGAGCGGATCGCCGACCGAGTCCAGCATCAGGTCCATCACTTCATACAGGCGCGACACGCGCGCGGCGGTCTTCGACATCAACGGCAGTCATTTGCAAAATTGAAATAACTAGTTTCCGTAAATAATATGCCGTTGGCAAGCGTTTACCGCTGCGGCCACCGCCGAGTGTTGTCAGTACGCCGCCTGGGGCGTCATCTCCAGCCTGCTCAGGTCGAACCCCTGCCGCTCCAGCCGCTCGAGCAGGGCGCCGTACGCCTGGCGCGACACGGTCGGGGTGCGCGACAGGATCCACAGATAATTCCGCCCCGGCTCGCTGACAGCCGCCAGCTGGTAGTTCGGGTCGAGGTCGATCACCCAGTAGTCGCCCCACACCATCGGCAGGAACGACAGCCAGGCGGGCGCGAACCGCACTTTCAGGGTCGCCGACGTGGGGCCGCCCAGCTGGCGTGCCGTACCCACGGCTTCGTCGATGGTGCCGTCCGCGCGGCGGCAGCGGTTGATGACTTGCACGGTCTTGTCCGGTTGCAGGCTGTAATGCGCTGTCGTATTGCTGGCACATTGTTTCTGAAACCGGTTCGGGTATTTTGCAATTTCATACCAGGCGCCCATGTAGCGCGGCACGTCGAGGGCGGGGATCGGCGTCACGGGCGCGGAACGCGCGCCGCGCTCGGCGGCGAGCAGCGTCGCACTGGCGCCGAGCAGGCCGAGCAGCAAGAGGATCAGGCGGGTATTCGGGAGCATGGGACACGTCGTTGAACTGGACTGTGTCTATCGTACGACAACCTGGCGTCATGCGTCGCCCGCTGGCACCCAACCTGGGTTGCTAAACATGCAATCAGGTTGAATTGTGGGAAAGATGTCCGGCGGATTTAATGCTGGCCATCCCGCTGTCGCCTTTCCCTTGAGCTGAGAGCACTTTCTTGATGGCAACATGAAAATGTCATGTGCCGCGCGGCTGGAAAAGTCGGTCCGGAAGAATTGTCGAGCGGATAAAAAGAATCATCCTGAAGAGAACGGTTGTGGAGAAAAAACAACCGGAAATCCTCAAGTTGCCGAGTTTGTTGCCGTAAAGCATGCGTAAGCGCACCAATAAAATGTATCCTTAGGGAAATAACTTTTAACTGAACATCGCGCATTGGGCGGCGATCGGACAACTTCAATATAAAAGGTTCAACCATGGCTTCAATTGTTACCGGAATGAGCACCGCCCAGATCCAGGCGCTGACGACTTCCCAGATCGTCGCGCTGGCGACCGACGACATGACGTCGCTGAGCACGTCGCAGATCTCGGCACTGACGACGACCCAGGTGGCGGTGATCGAAACCCGCGACCTGGCTGTGCTGAGCACGGCCCAGATCTCGGCCGGCTTCACCACGGCGCAGATCGCCGCGTTGACGACGGGCCAGATCTCGGCGCTGACCACGGCCCAGACGACTTCGCTGACCACGCAGCAAGTGGCCGCCATCGAGACGGCCGACCTGGCCGCGATGAAGACGAGCCAGATCGCCGCGCTGACGACGAACCAGGTCGCGAACGGCCTGACGACGAACCAGATCGTCGCCCTGACCACGGCACAAGCCACTGCCATGGGCACGGCGCAGGTGGCTGCGCTGGGTACGTCGCAAGTGGCCGCGCTGGAAACCCGCGACCTCGCCGCGCTGAAGACGGCCCAGGTGCAGGCGCTGTCGACCACGCAGATCGCCGCCGGCCTGACCACGGCGCAAGTCGCTTCGATGACGACCGCCCAGATCGCCGCGCTGACGACGAACCAGGTCGCGAACGGCCTGACGACGAACCAGATCGTCGCCCTGACCACGAGCCAGGCCGGTGCGCTGACCACCGCGCAGACCGCCTCCCTCGGCACGTCGCAAGTGGCCGCCATCGAGACGAACGACCTGGCCGCGATGAAGACGAGCCAGATCGCCGCCCTGACGACCAGCCAGGTCGCCAACGGCCTGACGACGAACCAGATCGTCGCCCTGACCACGGCCCAGGCCGCTGCCCTGACGACCGCGCAGACCGGCGCGCTGGGTACGTCGCAAGTGGCCGCGCTGGAAACCCGTGACCTGGTGGCGCTGAAGACGAACCAGATCCAGGCGCTGTCGACCACGCAGATCTCGGCCGGCCTCTCCACCCAGCAGGTAGCCGCGCTGACGACGGCCCAAGTGGCCGCGCTGTCGACGAACCAGGTTGCCAACGGCCTGACGACGAACCAGATCGTCGCCCTGACCACGGCACAAGCCGGCGCGCTGACCACTGCGCAAACTGCCTCCCTCGGCACCTCGCAGGTGGCCGCGATCACGACGAACGACCTGGCCGCGATGAAGACGAGCCAGATCGCCGCCCTGACCACGAGCCAGGTCGCGAACGGCCTGACGACGAACCAGATCGTCGCCCTGACGACCGCCCAGGCCGGCGCCCTGACGACCGGCCAGACCGCCGCGCTGACGACCGGCCAGGTCGCCGCGATCGAAACCCGCGATCTCGTCGCACTGAAGACGAACCAGATCCAGGCGCTGTCGACGACGCAGCTGTCGGCCGGCCTGACCACCGCCCAACTGGCCTCGATGACGACGGCCCAGATCGCCGCCCTGACGACGAACCAGGTTGCCAACGGCCTGACGACGAACCACATCGTCGCCCTGACCACGGGCCAGGCCGGCGCCCTGACGACGGCCCAGACTTCGTCCCTGACGACCTCGCAGGCCAGCGCGCTGGAAACGGTCGACCTGTCGTCGATGAAGACGAACCAGATCGCCGCCCTGACGACGAACCAGATCGCCAACGGCCTGTCGACGAACCAGATCGTCGCGCTGACCACCGCCCAGGCTGCCGCCCTGACCACCGCCCAGACCGCCGCGCTGACGACCAGCCAGGTCGCCGCGCTGGAAACCCGCGACCTGGCCGCGATGAAGACGAACCAGATCCAGGCGCTGTCGACCACGCAGATCGCTTCCGGCCTGACTTCGCAGCAACTGGCTGCGATGACCACGGCGCAGATCGCCGCGCTGACGACGAACCAGATCGCGAATGGCCTGACGACGGCCCAGATCGTCGGTCTGACGACGGGCCAGGTGGTGTCGTTGACCACCGCGCAGGCTGCTTCGCTGGGCACCCAGCAGATCGCCGCGATCAGCACGGCCACCGTCGCCGCACTGCGTACGAACCAGGTTGCCGCGCTGTCGACGACGCAAGTCTCGGCCGGCCTGACCACGGCGCAAGTCGCCGCGATGACGACCGCCCAGATCGCCGCCCTGACGACCAACCAGGTTGCCAACGGCCTGACGACGAACCAGATCGTCGCCCTGACCACGAACCAGGCCGGTGCGCTGACCACCGCGCAGACCGCCGCCCTCGGCACCTCGCAAGTGGCCGCCATCGAGACGAACGACCTGGCCGCGATGAAGACGAGCCAGATCGCCGCCCTGTCGACCAACCAGGTCGCCAACGGCCTGACGACGAACCAGATCGTCGCGCTGACCACGGCCCAGGCCGCTGCCCTGGGCACGGCGCAGGTGGCTGCGCTGGGCACGTCGCAAGTCGCCGCGTTCCAGACGGCTGACCTGGCCGCCATGAAGACGAACCAGATCGCCGCCCTGACGACGAACCAGGTCGCGAACGGCCTGTCGACGAACCAGATCGTCGCCCTGACCACCGCCCAGGCTGCCGCCCTGACCACCGCCCAGACCGCCGCGTTGACGACCAGCCAGGTCGCCGCGCTGGAAACCCGCGACCTGGCCGCGATGAAGACGAACCAGATCCAGGCGCTGTCGACCACGCAGATCGCTTCCGGCCTGACTTCGCAGCAACTGGCTGCGATGACCACGGCGCAGATCGCCGCGCTGACGACGAACCAGATCGCGAATGGCCTGACGACGGCCCAGATCGTCGGTCTGACGACGGGCCAGGTGGTGTCGTTGACCACCGCGCAGGCTGCTTCGCTGGGCACCCAGCAGATCGCCGCGATCAGCACGGCCACCGTCGCCGCACTGCGTACGAACCAGGTTGCCGCGCTGTCGACGACGCAAGTCTCGGCCGGCCTGACCACGGCGCAAGTCGCCGCGATGACGACCGCCCAGATCGCCGCCCTGACGACCAACCAGGTTGCCAACGGCCTGACGACGAACCAGATCGTCGCCCTGACCACGAACCAGGCCGGTGCGCTGACCACCGCGCAGACCGCCGCCCTCGGCACCTCGCAAGTGGCCGCCATCGAGACGAACGACCTGGCCGCGATGAAGACGAGCCAGATCGCCGCCCTGTCGACCAACCAGGTCGCCAACGGCCTGACGACGAACCAGATCGTCGCCCTGACCACGGCACAAGCCGCTGCCCTGACGACCGCGCAGACCGCCGCGCTGGGCACGTCGCAAGTGGCCGCGCTGGAAACCCGTGACCTGGCCGCGCTGAAGACGAACCAGATCCAGGCGCTGTCGACCACGCAGATCTCGGCCGGTCTCTCCACCCAGCAGGTGGCTGCGCTGACGACGGCACAAGTGGCCGCGCTGTCGACGAACCAGGTCGCCAACGGCCTGACGACGAACCAGATCGTGGCCCTGACCACGAGCCAGGTGGTCGCCTTGACGAGCGCGCAGGCTGCCGCGCTGAGCACGGGGCAGATCGCCGCGATCAGCACCGGTACGCTGGCCGCGATGAAGACGAACCAGATCGCCGCCCTGACGACGAACCAGGTGGCCAACGGCCTGACGACGAACCAGATCGTCGCCCTGACGACCGCGCAGGCGGCCGCCCTGGGCACGGCGCAGGTCGCCGCGCTGGGCACGGCGCAAGTCGCCGCGTTCCAGACGGCCGACCTGGCCGCGCTGAAGACCAACCAGGTCGCCGCGCTGTCGACCACGCAGATCTCGGCCGGCCTGACCACGGCGCAAGTCGCTTCGATGACGACGGCCCAGATCGCCGCCCTGACGACGAACCAGGTCGCGAACGGCCTGACGACGAACCAGATCGTCGCCCTGACCACGGCCCAGGCAGCTGCGCTGACGACGGCCCAGGCTTCGTCGCTGAGCACGTCGCAGGTTGCCGCCATCGAGACGGCCGACCTGGCCGCCATGAAGACGAACCAGATCGCCGCCCTGACGACGAACCAGGTCGCGAATGGCCTGTCGACGAACCAGATCGTCGGCCTGACCTCGGCCCAGGTTGCCGCCCTGACCACGGCCCAGGCCGCCGCCCTGACGACGAACCAGGTGGCTGCGCTGGAAACGCGTGACCTCGTCGCCCTGAAGTCGAACCAGATCCAGGCGCTGTCGACGGCCCAGATCTCGGCCGGCCTGACCACGGCGCAAGTCGCTTCGATGACGACCGCCCAGATCGCCGCGCTGACGACGAACCAGGTCGCGAACGGCCTGACGACGAACCAGATCGTCGCCCTGACCACGGCCCAGGCAGCTGCGCTGACGACGGCCCAGGCTTCGTCGCTGAGCACGTCGCAGGTTGCCGCCATCGAGACGGCCGACCTGGCCGCCATGAAGACGAACCAGATCGCCGCGCTGACGACGAACCAGGTCGCGAACGGCCTGACGACGAACCAGATCGTCGGCCTGACCTCGGCCCAGGTTGCCGCCCTGACGACGGCCCAGGCCGCCGCCCTGACGACGAACCAGGTGGGTGCGCTGGAAACCCGTGACCTCGTCGCCCTGAAGTCGAACCAGATCCAGGCGCTGTCGACGGCCCAGATCTCGGCCGGCCTGACCACCCAGCAGGTGGCCGCGCTGACGACGGCCCAGGTGGCCGCGCTGACGACGAACCAGGTCGTCAACGGCCTGACGACGAACCAGATCGTCGCCCTGACCACGGCCCAGGCAGCTGCGCTGACGACGGCCCAGGCTTCGTCGCTGAGCACGTCGCAGGTTGCCGCCATCGAGACGGCCGACCTGGCCGCCATGAAGACGAACCAGATCGCCGCGCTGACGACGAACCAGGTCGCGAACGGCCTGACGACGAACCAGATCGTCGGCCTGACCTCGGCCCAGGTTGCCGCCCTGACGACGGCCCAGGCCGCCGCCCTGACGACGAACCAGGTGGGTGCGCTGGAAACCCGTGACCTCGTCGCCCTGAAGTCGAACCAGATCCAGGCGCTGTCGACGGCCCAGATCTCGGCCGGCCTGACCACCCAGCAGGTGGCCGCGCTGACGACGGCCCAGGTGGCCGCGCTGACGACGAACCAGGTCGTCAACGGCCTGACGACGAACCAGATCGTCGCCCTGACCACGGCCCAGGCAGCTGCGCTGACGACGGCCCAGGCTTCGTCGCTGAGCACGCAGCAGGTGGCCGCGCTCCAGACGGCCGACCTGGCCGCGCTGAAGACGAACCAGATCGCCGCGCTGACGACGAACCAGGTCGCGAACGGCCTGACGACGAACCAGATCGTCGGCCTGACCTCGGCCCAGGTTGCCGCCCTGACGACGGCCCAGGCCGCCGCCCTGACGACGAACCAGGTGGGTGCGCTGGAAACCCGTGACCTCGTCGCCCTGAAGTCGAACCAGATCCAGGCGCTGTCGACGGCCCAGATCTCGGCCGGCCTGACCACCCAGCAGGTGGCGGCGCTGACGACGGCCCAGGTGGCCGCGCTGACGACGAGCCAGCTTGTCAACGGCCTGGCGACGAACCAGATCGTCGCCCTGACGACGGCCCAGGTGGCTTCGCTGACGACGGCCCAGGCTTCGTCGCTGAGCACGTCGCAGGTTGCCGCACTCGAAACGGCCGACCTGGCCGCGCTGAAGACGAACCAGATCGCCGCGCTGACGACGAACCAGGTCGCGAACGGCCTGACGACGAACCAGATCGTCGCCCTGAGCTCGGCCCAGGTTGCCGCCCTGACCACGGGCCAGGCTGCAGCCCTGACGACGAACCAGGTGGCTGCGCTGGAAACCCGCGACCTCGTCGCCCTGAAGTCGAGCCAGATCCAGGCGCTGACGACGGCGCAGATCTCCGCCGGCCTGAGCACGACGCAACTGGCCGCGCTGACGACGGCCCAGGTTGCCGCGCTGACGACGAGCCAGGTTGCCAGCGGCCTGACGACGAACCAGATCGTCGCGCTGTCGACCGGCCAGGTGCTGGCGCTGTCGACCGGCCAGGTCGCTGCGCTGTCGACGGGCCAGGTGGCCGCGCTGGAAACCCGCGACATCGCGATCCTGAAGACGAACCAGATCCAGGCGCTGACGACGAACCAGATCCAGAACGGCCTGTCGACGACCCAGGTGGCCGCGCTGACGACCGCCCAGGTCGAGGCGCTGACGTCGGCCCAGGTGAACGCAATGACGACGGCACAGATCCAGCAGCTCAAGGTCGGCAGCCCGATCGTGCTGGACCTGAACGGCGACGGCGTCCACACGAAGAGCATCGCCCAGGGCGTGCAGTTCGACCTGTTCGCGACCGGCAGCAAGGTCACGACGGGCTGGGTGGATGCGACCGACGGCCTGCTGGCCCTGGATCGCAACGGCAACGGTGCGATCGACGACGGTAGCGAGCTGTTCGGTACGTCGACCAAGCTGGCGAACGGCCAGAACGCTTCCAACGGCTACGAAGCACTGGCCCAGCTGGATGCGAACGGCGACGGCGTGATCGACTCGAAGGATGCGGCTTACAGCAACCTGAAGGTGTGGGTCGACGGCAACGGCGACGGCGTGAGCGAATCGGGCGAGCTGAAGAGCCTGGCATCGCTGAACGTGGCAAGCATCAACGTCAACGGCGACAAGACCGCGGCCAAGGACAACGGCAACTGGATCGGCATGCAGTCGACCTTCACGAAGACCGACGGCTCCACGGCCGCCACGGGCGACGTGTGGTTCACGACCGACAAGTCGGCCGCGGAAGCCGCGGCGGCCGCCACCACCCTGAGCAGCAAGGTGGGCAGCATGGTCCAGGCGATGACCGCCTTCAACGCCGCCGATACCGGCGCCGTGGCTGGTGGCCTGACCCTGCCGAACCTGGCGGGTGCGCAGACCGGCCTGCTGGCTTCGGTCGGCACGATGGTCGACGTGATGAAGCAGTTCGACGCCAACGGCAACAAGGTGGCGGGTGCGAATGCGGCGATGACCTCGACGGCCGAATCGCTGGCCAAGTCGGTGTCGACGCCGCAGGACTCCGGCTTCCTCACCACCGGCGGCCGCAAGTAATGTCCATCAGGGCCGGTTCGCGCCGGCCCCGCTTTGACAGCAAAAAGGCAAGACCGTTATCGGTCTTGCCTTTTTTTGCGTCCAAATTGCGACAAACCAAGAATAAGGGGTGTAACACAGTGCTGTTCAGCAACAATTCTGGTCAACAACAAGGTAATCTCTCGGTCTGCCGCACTTCGCTTCTATTAGTTTCCTAATGGCCGACAAATTCCCTCATACAACTTTGCAATGCCTGACTGCCATCGCGCAGCATCACGGCCTGCAAGTGAATCCGGAACGCCTGATCCACGACTATGCGTTGAACGCAGAGGAGCCTTCGTCCTCCATGTTGCTGGGCATGGCTTCGAGCATCGGCCTGAAGGCCAGGCTGCGCCAGCTGACGGTCGACAAGCTGCTGGGGCAGAAGGGCGTGTTCCCGCTGCTCGCGCGCCTGAAGGACGGCAACAGCATGATCGTCGTGGGTGCCCGCGACGACGACGGTGGCGTGCTCGCCGTGCTCGATCCGCTCGGCGACCTGGGGACCGTCAAGATGCTCGACCCGGCCGCGTTCCAGGCCCTGTGGAGCGGCGAAGTCCTGTTCCTCAAGCGCACGTCCAAACTCTCCGACACGCGCCAGCCGTTCGGCCTGCGCTGGTTCATTCCCGAGATCCTGCAGCAGAAGGCCGCGTTCCGCGACATCGCCATCGCCGCGATGGCCATGAACATCCTCGGCCTCGCGTCGCCGATCTTCTTCCAGCTCGTCATCGACAAGGTGCTCGTGCACCACAGCGTGTCCACGTTGTGGGTGCTGGCGGCCGGCATCGCCATCGCGCTGCTGTTCGAATCCACGTTCGGCTTCATGCGCCAGATCCTGACCCTGTGGGCCACCAACAAGATCGACATCCGCCTGACCCGGCGCACGTTCGCGCACCTGCTGTCGCTGCCCATCGATTATTTCGAGACCACGTCCGCGGGCGTGGTCGTGCGCCACATGCAGCAGATGGAAAAGATCCGCGGCTTCCTCACGGGCCGCATGTTCTTCACGGCGCTCGACCTGACGGCGCTGTTCATCCTGCTGCCGATCCTGTTCAGCTATTCCGTCAAGCTGGCGATGATCGTGCTGCTGTTCACCTTCCTGATCAGCGGCATCGTCGCGGTCCTCGTGCCCACGTTCCAGCGCCGCCTGAACGACCTGTACACGGCCGAAGGCCAGCGCCAGGCGCTGATGGTGGAAACGATCCACGGCATGCGCACGGTGAAGGCGCTCGCCATCGAGCCGATGCAGCGCCGCGCGTGGGACCAGCGCTCCGCGCACGCACTGAACCAGCATTTCCGCGTGGGCCAGATCTCCATCACGGGCAATGCCGTCACCGACTTCCTCGGCAAGGTGCTGCCCGTCGTGATCATCGTGATCGGCGCCCAGGACGTGTTCGACCAGACCCTGTCCGTCGGCGCCCTGATCGCCTTCCAGATGCTGTCCGGCCGCGTCAGCGGGCCGCTGATCGCCCTGGTCGGCCTCGTCAACGAATACCAGGAAACGGCGCTGTCGATCCGCATGCTGGGCGAAGTCATGAACCGCGCGCCGGAAGGCCGCAGCGGCGGCCTGCGCCCCGAACTGCGCGGCAACATCACGTTCGACAACGTCGTGTTCCGCTATCCGGGCGCGCAGAACAACGCGCTCGACCGCGCCAGCTTCGAGATCAAGCAAGGCAGCGTGATCGGCATCGTGGGCCGCAGCGGCTCGGGCAAGACGACGATCACGAAGGTCATCCACGGCCTGTACAAGATCCAGGAGGGCATCGTCCGCTTCGACGGCTACGACGCCCGCGAGATCGACCTGTCGCACCTGCGCCGCCAGGTCGGCGTCGTCCTGCAGGAAAACTTCCTGTTCCACGGCACCGTGCGCGAGAACATCGCGGCGACGATGCCCGAGGCCTCGTTCGAGGACATCGTCGAGGCGGCTAGAGCCGCCGGCGCCGACGAATTCATCGAGCGCATGCCGCAGGGCTACGACACGATGCTGGAAGAGAATGCGTCGAACCTGTCCGGCGGCCAGAAGCAGCGCCTGTCGATCGCCAGGGCGCTGCTGGCCAAGCCGCGCATCCTCGTGCTGGACGAAGCGGCCAGCGCGCTCGACCCGGAAAGCGAAGCGATCTTCATCAACAACCTGTCGCGCATCGCCGTGGGTCGCACCGTGATCATGGTGTCGCACCGCCTGTCGACGCTCGTCAACGCCGACTCGATCCTGGTCATGCAGCGCGGCCAGCTGATGGATGCGGGCCGCCATGAAGAACTCCTGACGCGCTGCTCTACTTACATTCAATTATGGAACCAGCAAACAAGTCATCTGTAACGGCACTCGATCCGACCGACGTCGAGTTCCTGCCGGACGCCGACGAGATCGAGCGCCGGCCGCTGCCGCCGTATGCCCGCATCACCGTCCACGCGCTGGCGGCGATGCTCGTGTGCTTCCTCGGCTGGGCCAGCGTCGCCGAGGTCGACGAGGTCGTGAAGGCGCAGGGCCGGCTCACCACCCCGTTGTCCAACATCGTCGTGCAGCCGATCGAGACCTCGATCATCCGCTCGATCGACGTGCGCATCGGCCAGGTCGTCAAGAAGGGCGAGCGCCTCGCCACGCTGGACCCGACGGACGCCGACGCCGACCAGGCGCAACTGCGCCTGAAATTCGACAGCCTGGACACGCAGGTGAAACGCCTCGAGGCCGAACTGGCCGGCCGGGGCACGCCGGCCGAGACGGGCAAGGTGTCGGCCGACACCCAGCTGCAGGACAAGCTGGCCGGCGAGCGCCGCGCCAACTTCGCCGCGCAGATGGCGCGCCTGGACGAGAACATCGCCAAGGCCCGCGCGTCGCTCGACACGAACGTGCACGACCAGCAGGTGCTGGCCGACCGCACCAAGTCGCTGCGCGAAGTGGAGACGATGCAGGAACGCCTCGTCGACCAGAAATTCGGCGCCAAGGTCAACCTGCTGGACGCGCGCAACAAGCGCATGGAAGTGGAACGCGACTACACGCTGGCGAAGAACCAGGAACCGGAGATCCGCCGTACGCTGGCCGGCCTGGAGGCGGAGAAGCGCGCGTTCGTGAATGGCTGGCGCCAGAAGATCATGGAAGACATGCTGAACCTCACGCGCGAACGCGACGCGACGGCCGAGCAGATCAAGAAGGGCACGCTGCGCCGCGACAAGGTGATCCTGACGGCACCGGCCGACGCCATGGTGCAGGACATCGCCAAGCTGTCGCAGGGTTCCGTCGCGCAGGCCGCCGAGAAGATGTTCACGCTCGTGCCGCTGGGGACCGCGCTGGACGCCGAAGTGCAGATCGATTCGCTCGACGTCGGCCACGTGAAGGCGGGCGACGTTGCGCACATCAAGCTCGACGCGTTCCCGTTCCAGAAGCACGGCACGCTGGAAGCGAAGGTGCGCACCCTGTCCGAGGACGCGTTCAAGCGCGAGACGACGAACGTGGACACGGGCACCGACGCGTACTATGTGAGCCGTATCGACCTCGGCAGCGGCAAGTTGAAGAACATGGACCCGCACGCGCGCCTGCTGCCGGGCATGACCCTGACGGCCGAAATCGTGGTCGGCAAGCGCACCGTGCTGTCGTACCTGCTGTGGCCCCTGACGAAGGGCCTCGACGAAGCGATCCGCGAACCCTGATTCCGCACCTCCACCCATCATTTACTGGAAACGAGCATGTTCCTGAGCATAGAAAACGGCTTCATCAACCGACCTGCCCCGGTCGACACACGAGTCATCGAACGGGTGATCGCCGCCTACAACAAGTCGAAGGCGGTGCAGAAGGACGCGCCGGACGCATACCAGGTCGGCCACATGTGGCTGCCGATCTACGAAGGCTACATGGGCGAGGTCATGGACGTGATGGCGCGCGGTGACGTCGCCGCGCTGAGCCGCATCTACGGTAACTTTTTCCGTGCAAGCTGCTCGACCGGCATCCATGGCATGCCGACTGACATGCAAACCGCCTATTTCTCGGGCAATATCAGCGAAGAAAACGCCGGAAAATACATGGCCGACATCATGCACCGCATGCAGATCTGGCTCGATTCCATCGGCAAGACGCATGGCCTGGACGCGCTGCAGACGCCGGTGATCGGCAATCCGTACGGCTTTTATATCGACGGCGTGTTCTACCGCGCCGGCGTCGATTACCAGCATTATTACGCCACCGTGATCGCACGCCTGACGCGCAGCCGGCAGCGTCGCGCCGTGCTCGAACTGGGCGGCGGCTTCGGCGGCCTGGGCCACTTCCTGCTGCGCGATAACCCGGACCTGACGTACATCGACGTCGACCTGCCGGAAAACATGGCCCTGACCGCGTTCTACCTGCTGAGCGCCTTCCCCGACAAGAAGATCGCGCTGTACGGCGAGGTGGACCTGGAGACGATCGACGTGCGCGACTACGATGCCCTCGTGCTGCCGAACTTCGCCATCGCCGCGCTGCGCGACGATTCGATCGACCTCGCGTTCAACTCCTACAGCCTGGCGGAGATGTCGCTGAGTACCGTCGCCAACTACATCGCCCAGTTCAACCGGGTGACGTCGAAGTTCATCTACCACATCAATCACACCCGCATCCCGCCGGTGAAGGCCGACGAGTTCCCGATCGACTACGCCAAGTTCGAACTGGTGTCCCGTGCGCCCGCGCTGTGGAACCTGGCGCGCGATCCCGACATGGACGAGTACGAGTACCTGTACAAGGCGACGAATCTGCTGGTCTGATCCGGGCAGGGCAAAGCAAAAGGCCGGTGGCGCACCATGCGCCACCGGCCTTTCGTGTCTTGATGTGCGTTATGCGCCGCGCAGCTGCGCCAGCACCGCGTCCACGTTCTCCGGCGTCAGTGCCGTGCCGACGAGATCGCGGTTGGCCAGGATCGCCTGGTCCGACAGGCTGGCGAAATCGAAGGCCAGCAGGCGCTCGACCACTTCGGGCGCGAACCGCGGCTTGATCGGGCGGGCCGGGTTGCCGCCGGCGACCGTGTAGGGCGGGATATCCTTCGTCACGACGCTGCCCGCCGCGACCACCGCGCCCTTGCCGATCGTGACGCCCGACAGCACCGTCGTGCCGTACCCGATCCAGACGTCGTCCTCGATCACGATCGGTCCCTTGGACTGCGCTTCGGCGACGCCGAAATACTTGGCCATGAACGGAAAGGTCGAGAAGCCCGTGTAGGCGTGGTTACCGCCCAGCAGGAACTTGACGTCGTCGGCGATGGAGACGAAGTGTCCGATCCGCAGCGCCTCGTCGCCGCTGCCGAAGGTCCATACGGACAGGCCGCCGTAGCTGCGCCGGCCGCACGTCACGTTGTTGAAGTTGATCGCGCCGTGGCTTTCGACCAGGTGCGTCTCGTTGTGCGGATTACGGAAGCGCCACAATTCGGCCAGCGTGATATGCAACGGGTCGGCGGGACCGTTGGTGACCATCGGCGCGATCGCGGCGTAGAAGTAGGCGTCGTCGCGGTAGTCCTCCATCCACTTCAGGAAGCCATCCTTGACGAAGTCGTTGTCCTGGTCGAAGTAATACGGAATCGTCTGGTGGATGAGGATGCGCTGCTTCTCGGCTTCGTACGCCTCCCGGCTCAGATGGCCGGACGCGAGATAGGGTTTCAGCAGCGACAGGTAGTTGTGGCCGAAGACTTCGGCCACGTTGTAGCCGCTCTTGCGGCCCACCGGCATGCTCGTGAAATAGCTGCCGTACATGATGATGGCGCGCTTGCCCGCCGCCAGCAGGCGGAACAGGACGTCCGTCTGCACCAGCCGCAGTTTCTCGAGGCGGCCGATGTCCGGGATCGCATGGAATTCGTCGCGCCACATGCCGAAGGCGCCGATCCAGGTGCAGAAGTACGAGGCCTTGGCGAGGAATTCGTCGAACGACCGGGCCGTGTCGAACGCCTCGCCCGTGTACATATTCCCGTTCGTGAAGAAGACGATCGGCTTTTCGGCCTGCGTCGCACGGACGATCTTCAGTACCTCGTCGAGTGCGCCGGCGCGGACCAGCAGGTTATCGTTGTGCAGCTTCAGGTAGGTGCCGCGACCCTTGCCGAGCACGAACTCGAAGTTCATGTCCGCCGTCATCGGCGTCTCGTGGCGGTGATACACGATCTTGCCGGGGAAGGCGTGCACGAATTCCTCGGCCACGGCCCGGGTTTCGTCGGGCGAACAGTTGTCCGCGATGACGATCTCGACCTCGTCGCTGTCCCGGAACGGCGGTTGCGACGTGATGCTTTCCAGCGTCAGGCGCAACAGGCCGGCGCGTTTGAATGTCGGGATGCAGATCGACAGCAGCGGGGGCAAATTGTCGATCTGGCCTGGTCCGGACTGGTCCGGCGTGTCGTTCTGTGGCGTCATGGAACTCATATTCGTTGGTGTCATCAGGACAGCGTGGCGGTCCAGCCGTCCAGCTGCAGGCGCCATGTGCGCCGTCTTGCTACAGCAAATCCGCGCCGATCGGCAGGCCGGTCTGCGCCAGCAGATCGGCACGTTTCTGGCGCAATTCGGGGCTCGGCGCCGGGTGGCGCCGGTAGACGTACAGGTAGTCCAGCACCGCATTGAAGTCGTTCGCGGCCTTGGTGCTGCCGCGGCGGTCGGTGGTGTCGTCCGACACTTCGAACACGCGCGAGCCCAGGAACGGCACATGGGTCGGCATCTGGCGGTCGAACACCGACAGCAGATAGTCCCAGTCCTCGTAGGCGCGCATGAACGGATCGAACTCGAGGCCCTGCAGCAGGTGTTTCGGGAATGCGAAGCAGGACATGTGCACCTGGTTCTTCACGTACACGTCCGGCGTCAGCCCGTTCTCCAGGTTCATGCCGACTTCCGACAACGGTTCCGGCCCTTGCGGCAGGCGGCGCTCGGTGACCACCGAGCAGTTGAAGTAGACCGGGAGGCCCAGCCGCACATGCGGCTGGTCGTAGAGCTGCGCCAGGCAGTTGGGATGCCAGGCGTCGTCGTCGTCCAGGAACAGGATGTAATTGCCCTTCGCCAGCGACAAGCCCAGGTTGCGGCTTGCCGACGGACCCTTTTCGCCGTTGCGGCGGATGTACATGTCGCTCTTGCCGAGCAGTTCGGCGCAAACTTCATCGGTGGCACGGTCGCTGGCGTCGGAAATCACGATCACTTCGACGTCGACGGGACATGCCTGCGACTTGATCGACTCCAGGGCGCGGCGCAGCAGGATCGCGCGCGTGTGGGTCGGCACGATCACGGAAAAGAAGGGCGGTTTGTTCATGATAGGGAAGGCGTCTTATTTGGGTACGGCCCTGATGATGTAGGCCGTGGGTTGCGCATCGGTGACGGTCAGGTCCGGATCGGCGCCGACGCTGACGGCCAGCTGCCTGATCGCGGCCACGACGTTTTCGTTCTGCAGCGGGGCCAGCTGCATCTGCAGCCCCTGTTCCACGGCGAATCCGTTCTGCTGGAACAGCTCGAACAGCGTGCCGCGGCTGAACATGCGGCGGTTGCTGGTGGCCAGGATGCCGCTGTCCGCATAGCGCAGGTCGCCGATGCACAGCCGGGCCAGCACGCTCCAGTGCTGCCCGTTCGGGATCACGGCCACGATGCTGCTGCCGGGTGCGATCACCTTGCGGATGCGCTGCAGCAGCCGCTCCGGGTGGCGGATGCGTTCCAGCGCCTGGTCCAGCACCCAGCAGTCCACGTCGGTATAGCCGCGGAAGAAGTCGTCGCCCAGCGCGTCCACGTCCTCGTTGAGGACACGGTCGCAGGCGCCTTTCTGCAGATTCGCGTTGTCCGGATCGATCGCGACCGCGGTGTAGTCGCACGCCGGATTGCCTTCCTTGACGGCGCGGGCCAGGGCGCCGTCGCTGGCGCCGATCTCGACCACCCTGGCCAGCCGCGCCGGCAGCAGGCTCTGGATGTGCAGCCGCATGGTGGCCGCTTCACGCGCCGCCTGCTCCCAGGCTTCCAGGTGATAGCCGCCGGACCGCTTCACCGTGCCTTGCCAGTCATGGCGCAGGTAGTGGTTCACGCCGTCGACCTTGAAGTCTTCCTTGAGCCACTGGATGCCCTTGATCAGGTTGTCCTTGCCGGCGCGGTGCAGGGCCAGCATCGGTTCCGTCATCGGCGCGCCGTGGCGGGTCGGCATCGGCCACTGGCGCACCACCTCGATATTGACCAGCATGCAGGCCGGATGCAGGTAGCGGACCGCGCCCTCTTCGTAGTCCACATCGAAGCCGCCCTCGTTCACGTGATTGGTATAACCCACGCCGTACATGCCGGGCTGCAGTTCTTCCAGCATCGATTCGATGAAGCCGCGGTTCAGCACGATGACGTCGGAATCGAGCACCAGCACGGGGCCCTGCAGCTCCAGGTTCTGGAACGCCCAGGCCATGCCGGGGCCGTGGTGGATGTTGTAGTCGAAGTGGATGAACTTCACGTCCGCGTAGTTGGCGCACACCGCTTCGATCGCGCGCCAATGCTCCTCGCTCGAACCGTCGATGATCGTCACCGGGTTGGGGTAATGCCTGCGCAGCGAACTCAACAACTCCTCGATCAGCTCAGCTGAATTGTAGGAGACCGAAATGATGGGGATGCTGTCGACGTCGATGTTGTTCATTGTGTTGCGTAACTCCGGATGAGGTTCTCGGTGGTGTCAGGCGGCGATCGCGCGCACCAGGTATTGATAGGGCAGCGCGTCCTGTACGGCCAGCTCGGGATCGGCGCCGCTGGCCGCGGCCAGGGCGCGGATCGCGTCCAGCACGACCGGCGGCGGCTGCTGCGCGTTCACCGTCGTCATGGAGACGAGCGCGAATCCGCATTCCTGCAGCAGTGCCGCGAGCGATGCGCGCGTGAACAGGTGCAGGTTGCGCCGGTCCGGCATGTTGCCCGCGGCGAGCAGCGTCTGCACGAGCCAGTTCTGGCCGTTGCCCACGCAGGCGACCAGTTCCACCGGGCCGAGCGCCTGGCGGCGCAGGCGCGCGAGGAAGGCCCACGGATCGCGCAGGCGTTCCAGCATTTCCGGGAATAGCCAGCACTGGGCCGCGGCCAGCTGCTGCCAGTCGGCGTCGGTCAGCTGCTCGGCATCGCGCCCGATGGCGGCGGTGCTCCACTCGCCGGACGCGCCGACAGCGGCGCTTATGGCGATATAGTGCGAGTTCGGCTCGCGTGCGCGCCAGGCCTGGGCCAAAGTGGCGCCGCCCACTTCGACGATGCTGTGCATGCCGGGACGCAGCAGCGCCAGCATGCTCTCCTGCTGCAGCGTCAGTTGCGCGGGGGCCGGTACTTCCTGCAGGCGGGCGACCGCCGGCTCGTCGGCGGGTTCCGCGCCGGCCGGGCGCTTGACGACGGACGCCAGCAGGTCTTCGTAGTCGCGCACGAAGCGCGGCGTGTCGAACAGGGGGCTCGCGTCGCGGTTGGCCGCGAGGCGCGCGCGCAGCGCGTCCATGCGCGGGCGGTCGTTGCCGAGGGCGACGGCCAGCGCCTCGTAGTCTTCCAGCGTGTGCGTGACGAGTTCCGGCAGGCCGACCGCGCGCAGCAGGCTGCCCGCCATGCGCGAGCAGAAGGTCTGGCCGGCCCACGTCAGCACGGGGAGGCCGACCCACAGGGCGTCGCTCGCGGTAGTGCCGCCGTTGAACGGATTCGTGTCGAGGAACAGGTCGGCCAGGCGGAAGCGGGCCAGGTAATCGGCCGGCGCCACGCGTGCCGCGAACAGCAGGCGGCTGCCTTCCACGCCGCGCGCCTCGGCCTCGCGCACAAGATTGGCGCGGGTAGCGTCGCTGTCGGCCACCATCCACAGCACGCTGTCCGGCACCTGCTTCAGGATGCGCATCCAGCTGTCGAACACTTCGGGCGTGATCTTGAAATTGCTGTTGAAGGAGCAGAACACGAATGCGCCGTCCGGCAGGCCGTTCGCCGCGCGCGTGGGCGTCGGACCGATGGCACGGCGGCGGTCGTTGATCTGGAACGTGTGCGGCATGCGCAGCGGCCGTTCCGTGAAATGCGGTTCCAGTTCGGGCGGAAACACGAAGTCGTCGGCCACCACGTAGTCGATGCCGGGGACCGCCGTCGGGCCGGGAAAGCCCAGCCACGTCAGCTGCACGGGCGCGGAACGCCAGCCCAGGATGTCGGCGCGCGCGCCCATGGTGAGACCGTGCAGGTCGACGAGGACGTCGATCTCGTGCGAGCGGATGCAGCGCGCCGCTTCCTCGTCCGTCATGCGGTCGATGCGGATGTAGTGGTCCATCGCGCCGACCACGCGGGCGCGCAGCGGGGAGTTGTCTTCGCGGCTCCAGGAAAACGCGTAGACCTCGACGCGCGACCGGTCGTGCAGCTCGTACAGTTCGGCCGTCAGGATCGATACCGCGTGCGAGCACAGGTCGGACGACAGGTAGCCGATGCGGATGCGCCTGTGCGCATAGCCTTCGGGCGGCGCCAGCTGCTCGGGCGCCGCGTGCACCTTGCGTTCGACGAAGTTGAGCGACGCGGCCAGCTGCTCGGCCGGATCGGGCGACGCGCCCAGCATCGCGAGTGCCGACGTGTGACGGCGCTGTTCTTCCACCGTGACGGCGCCGAAGGCTTCGTAGATGGGCCACACGCACAGCTTCTGGCGCAGGTGCACCCAGTGCGTGATGACCTTGGGCTGGTCCGGGTCGAGTTCCAGGCTGCGCGTGAGATGGTCCAGCGCTTCCGGCAGGTGCTTGCGGATCTCGCACAGGCGGCCCAGGTTGTTCAGCGCCTGCACGTGCAGCGCCGGCTTCGCGGCCAGGTCCGGGATGTCGGCGAGGATGCCCTGCCATGCGGCGAGCGCGTCATCGGGCCGGTTCATGCGTTCGTACAGCGTGCCGAGATTCAGGCGGGCCTCGACGAAGGCGGGGGCGAGTTCGATCGCTTTCAGGTAATCGCGCACGGCGCCCGCATCGTCCCCCACGTTGCCGCGCGCGACGGCGAGGTTGAAGCAGGCGGCATACGCGGCCGGGGAGGCCGTGTGCGCGATCCAGGTTTCGTACAACCGGATGGCTTCCTGCTGCATCCCCAGTTCGACCAGCGTCTGCGCACCCTGGAACAGCTCACCGAGCGGCAGCACGCCACGTTCGGCCTGGCGGAACAAAGCATCGGTATGCGCAGGAACATTCATGCTGAATAAATCTCTCGAGTCGGCTTTGGGAAGCGTAATCATACTCTCTCAGAGTATCCCCAGCGAACGTTTGTGGCCTGTGAGCAACCAATTGGCGCCATCCGTTTGTACCCAAGTTTTCAATCAAGCATGACATTTGCAAGGACTGAAACGGTTCTTGAAATTATTTCCTCAAGGCTACATTGTCAAATAATTAGCACGGGCAATGATGTCTGTCTAGCAATTTTTGAATTTGCAATGAATTGTAATTAAAAAGCGACAATTTCTTGCGTTTTGACATGGCTGTTTTCATAGGGAAATCCAAATTTTGTTCAATATCAAAGGATCAGCACAATAGTTAATTCGGATAATTTTTTACGAATAAATATTGTTTTCTTGCTACATTGGAAAGTCGTGTAGTTGGTAAAAAAACACGTAGGCCCGATACCCATCGGTGCTTCCATTTCAAGGCGAGAGACATGACAACCAATCCGACTTCTTGCGTTTCCCCTGCCCAATCCGGGCTGAACAAACTGGTCCTGGGCGCCGCCACCGCGCTGGCGCTGCTGGGCGCGGCGCCCGCCATGGCATCCGTGGTGAACTTCGAATCCCTGAGCCCCGACGGCATCTACATGGGCGGCGACACCCTCGGCGAGGCCGGCTACACGCTGCAGGCGATCGACAACCACGGCAATACGAGCGGCGTCGTGGGCGCGCTCATGAACGGCATGGACCCGACCAGCTGCTGGCTGGGCGGCTGCCCGACCAACAACACGAGCCATTCCTACCTGGGCCTGAACGACGGCGGCGTCACGATCACGAAGGACGACGGCGGCAGATTCAGCCTGCGCAGCCTCGATTTCGGTTTCGTCGGCCCCACCGGCGGCCTGGCGAACTTCTCGTACGGCCAACTGCTGCTGACCGGCACCTTCGCGAACGGCGACACGCTCGGCTACGCGCTCGACTTCCCGGGCACGGACAACGACGGCAACCCGCTGTTCGGCTCTGCCACGCTGCCGACCGGCTTCGGCTACACCGAGCTGACGAGCCTGACGATCCGCGCCTGCCTGTTCGACGGCGCCGGCGGCTGCACCGTTGCGCCCGACAACTCCGATCCGTCGATCTACCAGGCCCAGTTCGCCATCGACAACCTCGGGCTGGCCGAAGTGCCGGAGCCGGGCAGCCTCGCGCTGATCAGCCTGGGCATGGGTGCGTTCCTGGCGCGCCGCCGCAAGTCCGCTTCTTCCAACAACGCTTGAGCCGCCGAGGTACCGACCATGAAACTGCGTCCCATCACTTCGGCCGTCCTGTTCGCACTGACCATCGCGGCCGCCACCCACGCGTATGCCGACGGCGAAGTCCGCCGCTCGTACATCGTCCAGCTGGCCGACAAGCCGGTCGCCACCTATGACGGCGGCGTCAGCGGCCTGCAGGCCACCAAGCCGGCCGCCGGGCAGCGCCTGAACGTCGACGCGACCAGCGTCCAGAACTACATCACCTACCTGGAGACCAAGCAGTCCGACGTCCTGTCGACCGTCAACAAGGCCCAGGTCACCAACGAATACAAGGTCGTCTTCAACGGCTTCTCGGCCCTGCTGACCGACGCCGAGGTCCGCGCGCTGAAGAAGAATCCGGGTGTCGCCAGCATCTCGGCCGACAATATCCTGCAGCTCGACACGAGCTATACCCCCACGTTCCTCGGCCTCGATAAACCGGGCGGCCTGTGGGACCAGCTCGGCGGCCAGGACAAGGCCGGCGAAGGCATCGTCATCGGTATCGTCGACGGCGGCATCTGGCCGGAGCACGACAGCTTCGCCGACCGCGTCGACGCGAACGGCAACCCGAGCCGCGACGGCACCAAGCTCGCCTACGATGCGCCGCCGGCCTCCTGGAAGGGCATCTGCCAGGTCGGCGAAGGCTTCGCGGTCACCGATTGCAACAACAAGCTGATCGGCGCGCGTTACTTCAAGCAGCCGTCGCAGACCCTGCACTGGACCGAATTTTTGTCGGCGCGCGACTCGGTCGCGGGCGCGGAAGGCCATGGCGGCCACGGCGACCACACGGCCAGCACCGCCGGCGGCAACGCGCACGTGACGGCCACGACCAACGGCATCTCGCTCGGCAAGATCACCGGCATGGCGCCGCGCGCCCGCATCGCCGCCTATAAAGTCTGCTGGACCGACGGCGTGACGGGCCTGAACGGCTGCGCCACGTCGAACAGCGTGGCCGCGATCGAACAGGCCGTGAAGGATGGCGTGAACGTCATCAACTTCTCGATCGGCCCGAATGCCGGCGGCGGCCAGTTCAACGAGCCGACCGAAGTCGCCTTCCTCGGCGCGGCCGCGGCGGGCGTGTTCGTGGCGGCATCGGCCGGCAACTCCGGTCCGGCGACGGCACCGGTCGCCCACATCAGCCCGTGGCTGACCACGGTCGGCAACTCGACGCACAACCGCACCTATGCGGGCGACGTCGCGCTGGGCAATGGCGTGACCGTCACCGGCGCGTCCGGCAACGCCAATACGCCGTCGGCACCGCTGATCCTGGCGAAGGATGCCGGCCTGGCGGGCGTCGATCCGGCCAATCCGAGCCTGAACCTGTGCTTCGGCCCGGCCGACGGTCCGACCACGTACCTCGATCCGGCCAAGGTGACGGGCAAGATCCTCGTCTGCGACCGTGGCAGCAACGTGCTCGTCAACAAGAGCGCGAACGGCAAGACGGCCGGCGCGGTGGGCGTCATCATCGCCAACACACCGACCAGCGCGGCGACGATCCTGAACCAGGCGCACTCCATCTCGACCGTGCACATCACGGCCGCGGACGGCCAGAAGGTCAAGGATTACTATGCCTCGACGCCGGGCGCCACCGCGGCGCTGAACAACCTGCGCGGCATCGTCGATCCGAACATCGTGGCACCGCAGATGAACAGCAGCTCGTCGCGCGGCCCGAACGTGGCCAACGCCAACATCATGAAGCCGGACGTCACCGCGCCGGGCACGGACATCCTGGCGGCCGTCAGCGCCGACCTGACCAAGGCCCAGCGCGACGCGGTCGCCGGCGGCGCACCCGCACCGTCGAAGGACTTCGCGTTCTACACCGGCACGTCGATGGCGTCGCCGCACGTGGCCGGCATTGCCGCGCTGCTGAAACAGCGCCATCCGGACTGGACGCCGGCGATGATCAAGTCGGCCCTGATGACGACCGCGTACGACACCTTCAACGATGGCCAGAACGGTCCGGTGTCCTGGGACAGCACGGCCCGCACGACCGGCACGCTGCCGTGGGGCCAGGGCGCCGGCCACGTGGCGCCGTCCGTCGCCGTCGATCCGGGCCTCGTGTACGACCTGGCCACGATCGACTACGCGCGCTTCCTGTGCGGCCTCGGCATCACGAACGTGTTCAGCCCGGGCACCTGCTCGGCCGTCGGCACCATCCAGCCGTACAACCTGAACCTGCCGTCGCTGACGGCCGCCAACGTGCTGGGCATCCAGACCCTGACCCGTACCGTGAAGAACGTGGGCGGCACCGCGGCGACGTACAACGTCAGCACCACGCTGCCGGGCTACACGGTCGACGTGCAACCGGCCACGCTGAACCTGGCGCCGGGCGCGAGCGCCACGTACACCGTCAAGCTGACCCGCACCAGCGCGCCGATGAACACGTGGGTGTACGGCAAGCTGACCTGGAGCGACGGCACGCACACCGTGCGCAGCCCGCTGACGGCGCGCGCCTCCACGATCGCCGTACCGGCCACGGTGCAGAGCGAAGCGACGTCCGGCACCAAGGTCGTCACCATCGGTACCGGCTACGCCGGCTCGCTGTCCCTCGCCAAGGCCGGCCTGATCCCGGCCACCGAGTTCAACTCGACGGTCGTCACCGCGACGAACACGGCCAACAGCGTGTGCACGGGCGGCGGCGGCACGGGCGTGAACGTCCATACCGTCACCATCCCGGCCGGCACGACCACGGCCCGCTTCGCGCTGTACGACAGCGACACGAGCGGCAACGGCCTGTCCGACCTGGACCTGGTGGTGGCACGCGGCACGACCGTCGTCGGCACCAGCGGCGGCCAGACGGCCAACGAGATGGTCACGCTGGCCAACCCGCCGGCTGGCGAGTACAAGGTCTGCGTCGTCGGCTACGATCCGGTAGGCGGCAGCGCGACGTACAAGCTGTCGACCTGGGTGCTGAGCCCGACGGTGACCGGCGGCAACTTCAGGGCCATCGCACCGACGCAGGTCGCCCTGGGCGGCACGGCATCCGTGGCACTGTCGTGGTCCGGCCTCGCGACCGGCAAGCGCCACCTGGGTTCGGTCTCGTACCTGACCGGCGGCAGCACGGTCGGCACGACGATCGTCGAAGTCGACACGACGGATCCGATCCCGTTGTTCCAGAACGCCGGCAACAAGCAGGCGAAGGTCGAGTAATCGACCTGGCAGGGCCGCCACAAGCGGCCCTCAAAGACAAAGCCGCGGTGTTTGCCGCGGCTTTGTCGTTTTTACAGCTGTCGTGTCAGCGTGCCACGGGTGCCATGCCGCCGGGCCCGGTGTTGGTTGCGCGCAGCACGCACTGGCCGGCGGAGCACGTCGCGCCCGGATCGGGCACGACGGAGCAGGTCGACATCATGCCCTTCTTGGTGTCCTCGGCCTGGCGCGCGGCCGCGTGTTCGGCCACGAGCGCGCGCAGGCGCGTGCCGTCGCTGTTCTTGCCGGACCACGCGAGGTAGCGCTCGGGACCGCCGCAGGCCTTGTGGCCCACGCCGATCGTGTGGCACTGGTCGTCTGTATCGCAGGCGGCGTTGCCGCGCTCGGCCTCGATGCGGGCCAGCAGGGGCGCGCTGCCCGTGGCAGTGGAGGGTGCCTGCGGCGCATCGCTGCGGCAGGCGCTGCTCGCCAGCAGCAGGGCCAGGCCGGCGAGGGTGCGGGGTAGGGTGTGCAGGTTCATGGGCCCATGATCGCGTGCATGGCCGCGCTTGGCAAGGGGCGCACGCGTCACGGCACCGTCATATTCCCCCGCTACATTGCTCTCATCGATATGGGCGGCAAGGCGGGCGCGATGGGCGGGCGTTGGATGGAGGGCGAAGGCAGGGCGGGCAAGCGTATCCTCGTGCTGAGCGTACCTGCGGGCGCCGGCCATACGCGCGCCGCCGAGGCGATCCGTGCCGCCGCGTGCGCGGTTCCCGGCATCGCCGAGGTCATCCACCTGGATGCGACCGCCTACGCGACGCCGCGCCTGCGCCAGGTCTACGCCGACCTCTACATCCTGCTCGTGCGCCGCGCGCCCGCCGTGTGGAGCTGGGTCTACGACTACACGAATACGGCCGCGCCGGACGGCTGGGCGCACCGGCTGCGGCGCCGCATCGAACGCCGCGACTGCGCGCCGCTGCTGGCGAAAATCGCCGAGCTGCGCCCGGATGCCATTGTCTGCACGCATTTCCTGCCGGGCGAGATCCTGGCGCGCGAGGTTGCCGATGGCATGCTGCGCTGCCCCGTGTGGGTGCAGGTGACGGACTTCGACCTGCACCGCATGTGGGTGCACCGTCATATGGCCGGCTATTTCGCCGGCAACGACGAAGTGGCGTTCCTCATGGAAAAACACGGCATCGCGCGCGACGGCATCCACGTCACCGGCATCCCGGTCATGCCGGCTTTTATGCGCCGACCGGACCGCGCCGCGTGTGCCCGCGAACTCGGCATCGATCCCGGCCGCATGACCTTCCTGCTGATGGGCGGCGGCGCGGGGCTGGGCGGCCTGTCCACGCTGGCCCAGCGCCTGCTGGCGATTCCCGGCAATTTCCAGTTGATTGCCCTGGCGGGCCGCAACGCGGCCGAACTGGCGGCGCTGCGCCGGCTCGCGGCCGCGCACCCGGGCCGGCTCGTGCCGCAGGGTTTTACGGACAAGGTCGAGCGCCTGATGGCCTGCGCCGACGTGGCCATTACCAAGCCGGGCGGTGCGACGACGGCGGAATGCCTGGCACTGGGCCTGCCCATGATCGTGAATGCGTCCATTCCCGGCCAGGAAGAGAGAAACGCCAATTTCCTGCTCGAGCATGGCGCCGCGATGAAGGCGTTCGATGCGCCGTCGCTGGAATACCGCGTGCGCTACCTGATGGCCCATCCGGCCGAACTCGACACCATGCGTGCCCGCGCCCTCGCGCTGGGCCGTCCCCATGCCGCGAGCGCCGTGCTGGCGGCCATCCTGAAGCAGACCGAACCCATCGATGCCTGTGTTTGAACTTTCCCATGCCGGCCAGTTCCTTGCGACACTGGCCGCCGTCGTCGTTGCCGCCTACTTTTTTGCCCGCGTCGAAGTCGAGATCGAAGGCGACGCCGGCTGGGCCGCGAACCTGCCCACCTGGCGCATCGAAGAGCATCCGCTGCTCGACATCTTCTGGGGCGGCCGCGTGCTGACCGGTTACCACGCGTGGATGTTTTCCTTCATCGGCGTCATTTTTCACTTCCCGCTGGCCTTCATGGGCGTATGGTCGCCGCAGCTGGAAGCGCGCGCGCTCGGCGCCGTCATGCTGTTCTGGATCGTCGAAGACTGGCTGTGGTTCGTCGTCAACCCTGCCTTCGGCTGGCGCCGTTTTAAACGCGAACTGGTCCCGTGGCACAAGCGCTGGTTTGCCGGGGCGCCCGTCGATTACTGGATGTTCGGCGCCGTCAGCGCGCTGTTGTTCTGGTACGCGTACTGACCGTCCCGGACCGCCGGTTGCCCAGATCGAGCGCATGGCGCACGCGCTGGCACAGTTCGCCGGACGTGCGCGAAATCAGTTCGTGGGGAATCTCGAATTTCCCCGTCAGCCGGTCGTAGTCTTCGAAGCCGTACGACACCATGAATGGATGCATGCCCGTGCCTGACGCCGCGGCGAAATCCTTGTGCTCGTCGCCGCACACGTAGGCGCGCGCGGGATTGATGCCGAACTGCTCGCGGATGGCGCGGAACTGGCTCGTCTTTTTTTCCGAGAGCGGGATGTGGACGAGGAAGTCGAGCGCGTTGATGTCGATGTCGTGGCGCTGGAACAGCTGGCGCAAGGTCTCCAGCGGTTCGTTCGTGATATTGCGTGTGACCATGCCGACGACGACGTCCGGCGCGGCGACCAGTTCCCGCACGAGGTCGGGAATGCCTTCGTACATCGCCGCTTCCTGGCGGTAGACTTCCGTGAGGCTGTCGACCAGACGAGCCCGGCTGTTCTTGCGCAGGTTCTTCTTGATGATCGAGGGGAATTCCTTCAGCCCGCCGAGATACTTGAACAGGTTGTGGCGCTTCTGGAACCGGGCTTCGTCGCCGATGTCCAGCCCGTGCCGCGAAAAGGCCGCTTCGATGGCGGAGAAGGCGTCGATGGTGGTGCCGTCCGCGTCGAGGATCAGCAGGCGTTTCCTGGATTTGTACATGTGCGTCGTGGCCGGATTTCGTTGCCTCATCATACGCACGGGCACGTTACCGCCGTATGACATGCAGACGTCAGCGCCAGAACAGCACGAACGCCAGCGCGCCGAACAGGCACCATTTGAACACGTAGTAGACGGTGCGGTTCCAGGCCTTGAGCCGCTTGCCGAACCGGCGCAGCACGTACAGGTAGCGGAACGCGCGGTTCAGGCCGCCCGTGCGGTCGCCGATCTCGTTCGGCGCCGCCGACGCGCGCAGCAGGAAGCCGCCGGCGATGCGGCTGACGGCCTGCGCCCAGCGGTACTTCAGCGGACGCTCGACGTCGCAGAACAGGATGATGCGGTCGTGCGCCGTCCGGTTGGCGGCGTCGTGCAGGTAGGTCTCGTCGAACACGACGTCCTCGCCGTCGCGCCACGCATACGGGATGCCGTCGACGACGATGGCGCAGCGGTCGTCGTTGGGCGTGACGAGCCCCAGGTGGTAGCGCACGGACACGGCCAGCGGATCGCGATGCAGGCCGAGCGTGCCGCCCGCCGGCAGCAGCGCGAACATCGCTGCCCTGATCGATGGGATGCGTTCCAGGATGGCCACCGTGCGCGGACACAGCGCCGCTGCGGACGGATGCGGATTGTCGTACCACTTCAGGTAGAAGCGCTTCCAGCCGCGCCTGAAAAAGGAATTGAAGCCGATGTCGTCGTATTTGCCGGAGGGGCGGATGCGCTGCGTCTCGTACAGTGCGAGGGCTTCCTGCCGGAACGTGCGCCATTCCTGTTTGAGTTCCGCCAGTTCGGGAAAGCAGGATGCTGGCAGGAAGGGCGTCGTCGGCACGGCGGAAAACAGGTAGCAGAAGCAGTTCAGCGGCGCCGTGAACGTGGAGTGGTCGGACAGCTGGCGGAACACGCCGTGGCGCACGCGGCCGCGCAGGTGCACGACCACCGCGCTGGCCACGAACAGCAGCAGGACGATCCAACGCATCGGCGGACTCCGCAGTGAAAGGGGACGCGATCGCAACGCGCAACCCTGCTATTGCAGCAGAACGCATGGGGCCAGGACTGATCCAACTCAATCGATTCCAGCGTGCCAGGCGGATAGCGTTTTAAGGTAGATTCGCCCACCGTCGCTATCGCGCGCTTCGCTGAAACCAAGACTTTGCAAACGCTGCCGCGCGGCCTGCGCATTCGCGTTGGCCGTCGTCATATCGCGCTGTGCCCTGATCCTCAGGTCAGATACAAAGAACGAGAGCGCGAGCTCATGAAATCCTGCGCGGACGAGTCGCGTTTCAAGCTTGCGCAGCAGGCGGATAATGCATGCCTCGTCGTCGGGCCAGCAAAGAGCATGACCCGTATGATCGACGGTATCGACAACTCTATGACGATGAACATCGAGCATCGTCAATCGCATGCAGTTTGACATGGGAGAGGTTGCGTAGACGTCTTTGCGCACCAGCATAATGACGTTTTCGGTCTGGTCGCGCAGCCAGAATCGTTTGACATCCGGTGTGTACAGAAAGCGTCGAAGCGATGGCTTTTCCAGCGTCTGGAGGATTGTGGTTCCTCTTCGATACGCTGATTGCATGCAGGCTGCCGGTTTGAAGAAGCAGGGGGCGGTGTTGCTGGACGTGCGCAAACGCAGATAGCCGCCTCGGGTCAACGGTCGATGCAGCCTGGTGTTATAAACGCATTCGACATAAACACCGGCATAACCGAACCGCACCGCATTTGCCTCGACATCTTTCATGAACGCGAGCATATGGAGGCCCAGATGCTTCGCCATGGCTGATCCTCGCCTGGCCACATTGACATTCGCGACCATCAGGCATGGCTTGATGACCGAGGCACGTCGTCGCACTGTCGTGATATGGCTTTTCCTGACGTAGAACCATAGTGGACCCGACACGACCCAGCTATTCGATACTTCGTCATCGTTCATCATCCATTCGAGCGTAGGAGCCTGACGCTTGGGGCATATCTGCATTGTCGTTCCATTCGAGAGTTGCTTTAAGCCGTCAGTAAAAACCTTTCTCGCCGTGGCGTCCAAAATAGCTGTGAGACCAAGAAAATAGTTAATAGTATCAATGGTTTGCGGTTCGTGAGTCCGAGCCGGAGCAAGGGCAATCTCAGTAGGTCAGCGTCACCAACGACACCGCCTGCCGCGGCAATTGCATCTTCACGGTCGCCGTACTATCCGTGGTCTGCAGCGTCGACGCGGGCGCGAGCTCCGCCAGTTCGCTCGCCTTCTGCAGTTCGGCCACCTGGGCCGGCGTCGGCTTCGCGGGCGAGCCCATGCGCTTCCACGCGGCGTACGAATTGCTGTGCTCCTGGTCGATGCGGTAGTGGCGCATCTGCACCCGTTTGGCGGGAATGCCGGCGATGCGCAGTTCGACCGGTGAGCCGGCGTCGATGATGTCGTCGTCGTGGTAATTCCAGACCAGGACGGACACGCTGTGCGCATCCTTCGCCGCCAGCGCGTCGATGTCGGTACGCGCGCCGCGTACGCCGGCGGCCTGGATGCGGGCCGCGTCGTAGGTCCGGTCGCCCGTCACCGCCACGCGCTCGCCGCGCATCTTGCCGAGCATGCGGAACACGTTCAGCACCGGCTTGTTCACGCCATTGGTCGCCAGGTCGCGGAAGCCCGCGAACCAGGGCTGGTCCTCGAACTCGAACGACCAGTTCACCGCGCCGATCAGGTTGACGCCGCGCCGCGCGGCCAGGTCGTACTCGCGCGCGATCGACGCCGCCGTGTAGCTGACGTACAGCGTGCCGTTGCGGTAGGCGTTCTCCGGGTTCGTCTGCATGCCGCAGGCGGCGCAGCCCTCCGGGTCGGATTCGCCGATGATGACGGGGACGTTTTTCAGTTCGGGGTATTTCTCGACGAGCGCGAAACCTTCGTCGAGGTGGCGGAAATGGGCGTCCATGCCCATGCGCACGATGCCATTGACCACCTTCGGCGCGCCCTTGGCGTGGAAGGCGACGAAGTCCAGCGGCGACCCGGTCTTGCCGGTCGCATAGTTGGTCTCGTGCAGGCAGTGCTGCAGGAAGTCGTCCATGAAGCGGCCCGCGCCGGCCGTGTGCGGCCCGCCGATGCGCGCCGTGGGCAGCGCGCGCTTCACCGCGTCGGCCGCGTAGTCGTACATCTTGAAGTACTCGCGCTTCGTGTCCGGCGCGATCAGGTACAGGCCGTCCGGCTCGTTCCACACTTCCCAGTACCAGCTCTCGACTTCCTTCTGGCCGTAGCGCGCCACGCTGTGCTTGACCCATTGGTAGACCAGCTCCGACCACTTGGCGTAGTCGTTCGGCGGCGTCGCCCAGCCGGTCATGATCTCCTTGTAGGGCGTGCCCGGCTTCCAGTGGTGGCGGTAGGGCTGCGGGCGCTGCGACAGCGCTTCGGGCATGAAGCCGATCTGCGCCAGCGGTTTCATGCCGCGCTCGATGTACGTGTCGAAGATGGCGTCGACGATGGTCCAGTCGTAGACCGGCTTGCCGTCCTTGTCCTCGCTGTACATGTTCGTCGAGCCCCACTTGAGCGCATGGCTGCCGTCGCCCGACGTCATGAGGTTGTGCGTGCGGACGTACACGGGGACGAGACTCAGCGCGGCGATGTCGCCCAGCAGTTTTTTGCCGTTGGGGGCCGTCGTGTAATTCGGTTCGTCGTAGCCGAACCAGGCCCAGATCGGGGTCATGGGGCCCTTGGCCTGCGTGGCGTCGACGGTCAGCCTGACCGGCTGCGGCGCGGCCGGTTCGGCGGCGTGCAGGGGCGCACACGCCGCGAGGAGGAGGGCGGCAAGGTGTCTCTTCATTGTTGTTCTCGTGGATCGGTCCGATGGCATGATGCTAGGCCGATCCACGATGGCCGTCCAATGACGGTTTTTCCGGTGCCGATACCGGATCGGATATCGCCCGCTCAGCTCTTGCGGACGAATTCCGACTTCAGGCTCATCGCGCCGAAGCCGTCGATCTTGCAGTCGATGTCGTGGTCGCCCTCGACGAGGCGGATGTTCTTGACCTTGGTGCCCTGCTTGACGACGCCGCCGCCGCCCTTCAGTTTCAGGTCCTTGATGACGGTGACGGTGTCGCCGTCCTGCAGCACGTTGCCGGCCGCGTCGCGCCACACCCGGGCCGTCTCTTCCGCCGCCGCTTCGGCCTTGACGGGCCATTCATGCGCGCATTCCGGGCAGACGTAGTTGCCCATGCCGTCTTCGTAGGTCAGCGTGGAACCGCAGGTGGGGCAGGGGGGGCAGGTCGTCATGGCAGTGTGCGAAAGGGATGGGGGAAAGGAGCGCCAACCGCGAGCGTTTGGCATTGGCGTCGGATCATAACGGTTGGATGGCGGGCTGCCAAGTGCCTGCGGATTGGTTCGCACCTTTCAGAATTGCTCCGCCGTCACTGGGCACCCGAACAGGTAACCCTGGAATGCACGGCATCCGTGCATGGCGAGAAAGTTCCGCTGGTCCGCCGTTTCCACGCCTTCCGCGATCACGTCCAGTCCCAGCGTATGGCCCAACCCGAGGATCGTGCGCGCGATCGCGGCGTCATTCGGGTCGGTGAGCACGTCGCGCACGAACGACCGGTCGATTTTCAGTTGGTCGAGCGGCAGGCGCTTCAGGTACGCGAGCGAGGAATAGCCCGTGCCGAAATCGTCGAGCGCGAACCCGATCCCTTTCTCCTTGAGTGCGTGCATGGTGTCGACCGTGGTGTCGATATTCGCTACCAGCAGGCTCTCGGTCAGCTCGAGCTTGATCCGCCGCGGGTCCGCGCCGGTGCGCTCGATGACCTGCAGTACCTGGTCGACGAAGGCCGGCTGGCGGAACTGGCGCGCGCTCACATTGACCGCCATCGTCAGGTGCGCCGTTTCAGGGCGGCCGCCCCAGGAGACGAGCTGGCGGCATGCGGCTTCCAGCACCCACGCGCCCAGCTGCAAGATCAGCCCGGTCTCTTCGGCAAGCGGAATGAACACGGATGGCGACACCTGCTGGCTGCTCGACCGCTGCCAGCGCAGCAGCGCCTCGGCGCCCACGGTGTGGCCGTTGCTGTCGGTCTGGCGCTGGTAGTGCAGGGTAAATCCATGGGATCGCAAGCTGCGGCGCAGGTCGGCCTCCAGCGCGACGCGCGCATTGATCACGGTCTGCATCCGCAGATCGAAGAACCGGATCGTGTTTCGTCCAGCCGCCTTGGCCTGGTACATCGCGAGGTCTGCGCGCTTGAGCAGTTCGTCGATGTCCTTCATGTCCTTGTCGAACAGGGCCACTCCGATGCTCGGGCTCGTGTGATGCAGATGCCCCTCGAGCTGGAACGGTTCGTTGAATGCCTCGAGCAATTTCTCTGCGACGCGCTCGGCCTGGGCCGCCGCCTCCCCCTGGTCCGGGCTCAGGTCCTCCAGCACGATGACGAATTCGTCCCCGCCGTGCCGCGCCACCGTGTCGCTGTCGCGTGCTACACGTGCTTCGAGCCGCCGCGCGACCTGTTGCAGCAGCTCGTCGCCCTTGTCGTGCCCGAGCGTGTCGTTCAGGGTCTTGAAGTTATCCAGGTCGATGAAGAGCAGGGCACCGCCATGGCCGCCGCGCTTGGTCGCCGCGACCGCATGCCGCAGCCGGTCCAGCAGCAGGCGCCGGTTCGGCAGGCGCGTCAGGGGGTCGAAGAAGGCAAGGCTCAGGATCGCATCCTCGTCGTGCTTGCGCTGCGTGATGTCGATGTCGATCTCCAGCACCAGTTCCGGCTGGCCATCGTCGCCGCGCACCAGGGTCAGGTGCGATTCGACCATCACCTCGCGTCCATCCTTGCGCCGCTTGGCGACTTCGCCGCGCCACTCGCCCTTGAGCATGAGCTGATGATACGCGAGTTCCTGGTCGTCCTTGCCGAGCATCAGGAGCTCGGCCTTGGTCTTGCCGATGACCTCGGCGGCGCTCCAGCCGAACAGGCGCTCGGCGCCCTGGTTCCAGTAGGTGATCCGCGCATCGATGCCGGTCACCGAGATCGAATCGTGGGCCTTGTCCAGCAACGATGCCTGCAGCCGGTTGCGCGCTTCGGTCTCGCGGCGCGCGGCTTCGACCCGCTGCTCGGCGGTGATGTCGACTATCGAGCCGATGACGTTGACCGTAGCGCCTTCGGCGTTGCGCATGAACACGCCCCGGTCGCGCACGGTTGCGTAAGAGCCGTCCGCGCGCAGGAAGCGGTATTCTGCGCTCCAGGTGTCTCGCCCTTCGTCCATTGCCGCGTACAATCCGCCGACGACGCGCTCGCGGTCCTCGGGCGCGATCCGGACCACCCAGTCGTCGATGCCGTCGCTGAGGGCCTCCGCGCGGTAGCCGAACACGGATTGCATGCCCTCGTTCCACCACAGGCGGTCGTTGGGGACATCCCAGTCCCAGATGATGTCGCTGGTCACCTTGGCCACCATCCTGAACCGCTCGGTGGTTTCGCGCTCGATCTCCTGCAGCCGCTTGCGCTCGGTAATATCGGAGGTATAGGTGGCCAGGCCTTCCTCTGTCGGGAATATGCGCACGTCCTTCCATGCCTGCAGCGGGGCATAGTATTCCTCGAACGCGAGGGGCTGCCGGCGCTCCATCGCGAACGCGTACTGTGCCCCGAAGTGCGTCCCTACCAGGTCCGGGTACGCGTCCCATACTACCTTGCCGAGCAACTCGTGGCGCGGCCGCCGCAGCAGGCGCTCGGCTGCTGCGTTCAGGTAGGTGATTCGCCATTGCTTGTCCAGCGTGTAGAACGCATCGGTCATGGCCTCCAGCGTTCCCACGAGCTTGCGCGACATCGCCTGCAATTCCTCGGTCGATTGCCGTATCTCCGTGACGTCGTGCACGGTGCCGGCCAGCAGCAGCCTGCCGGACTCGTCGCGGTACGGTACACCTTGCACGCGCACATGGCGTACCGTGCCGTCTGGCCGGACGATCCGGTGTTCGATCTGGATCGGGCGCGGCTGCTGACGGTTTTCCTGGGTCGCGGCCTCGGCCGCGTCCCGGTCGTCCGGATGCACCATCGACAGGTAGGTCTCGACCCTGCCGTCAAAGTCGTTCTCGCCGACCCCCATGATGCGGTAGGTCTCGGCGGACCAGACGAGCTTTCCGGGGGCCGGATGGAATTCCCAGGTACCGACGTGGCCAATGCTCTGGACCTCGGCCAGCTGCCATTCGATCAATTGCTGGCGGTTTCGCGGGCCGGGCTGGGCACCGCTTGCTGATCCGTTATCCATCGTCATGCTGTCGCTCCGCGATCTGCAGCCGGTCGGGCGTTCGTATTGTCGGGCTGTCATCGCTCGACGGCAGTATCAGGCACGGCGTTGGAGCGCAACCCGTAAGACGAGAAGGAGGGAACTAAGTTCCGGCCCCGGAAACGAAAAACGCCAACCTGCACGGGTTGGCGTTTTGCTTGGATATTCTTGGTGGCCCGGGGCGGAATCGAACCACCGACACAATGATTTTAAATCCTCTGCTCTACCAACTGAGCTACCAGGCCAAGGCGGCGCAGTATAGCACGGGTTAACAAAAACCCCTAATTTTTTGCTGCGGCACGTTCCTCATGCTGGCGGTCGAGGGCAAGGCGGAGCTCCTTGCGACCCTTGGCTTCCTCGTAGCGGCGCAGTTCGTCCGGCCCGAACGGGCGCAGCGGCGGCACGGGGACGGGCTGCTTGTCGTCGCCCACGGCCACCATCGTGAAGAAGCAGCTGTTCACGTGGCGCACCTGCTGGGTGCGGATGTCCTCGGCCACCACCTTGATGCCGATCTCCATCGACGTGCGGCCCGTATAGTTGACGGCGGCCAGGAACGTCACCAGTTCGCCCACGTGGATGGGCTGGCGGAACGTCACCTGGTCGACGCTCATCGTCACGACATAGGTGCCGGCATAGCGGCTGGCGCAGGCGTAGGCCACCTGGTCGAGCAGTTTCAGGATGTTCCCGCCGTGCACGTTACCGGAAAAATTCGCGGTATCCGGCGTCATCAGGACCGTCATGGTGAGTTGGTGGGCAGGCAGGTTCATGGCGTCGAGCGTAAAGATAAAGAATAGGGAAGATGTTGCCTGAGAAACCCGGTTGCGGCAACAACCCCTATCCTTTGGTCAGAACTCTTCCCAGTCCGCCTCCACCGTGGCGGGAGCCTTTCTTGGCGCAGCCGTCCGCGCCGGCCTGGCTGGCGGTTTGGCGGCGGGCGCAGGCGCCGCCCGGCGTGCCGGCGGCAGTGCGGCTTTCGGCGCCGGCGCCGGCTCGGCCTTCGCCTTGACCCGGAAGACCTCGACCAGCCCGGCCAGCGCCTGCGCCTGTTCGTGCATCGCCCGCGTCGCGGCCGCCGATTCCTCGACGAGGGCCGCGTTCTGCTGCGTAACGCCGTCCATCTGCACGATGGCCTGGTTGACCTGGCCGATGCCGCTGGCCTGTTCGCGGCTGGAGGCGACGATTTCGTTCATGATGCCGGTGACGCGGCCGATGCTGTCGACGATGTCGCGCATCGTCTGGCCGGCCTGGCCCGCCAGGGTCGCGCCGTCGGCCACGCGCTGGGTGGACGCGTCGATCAGGTCCTTGATCTCCTTCGCCGCGGCGCCCGAGCGTTGGGCGAGGGCGCGCACTTCGGCGGCGACGACCGCGAAGCCGCGTCCCTGCTCGCCGGCGCGTGCCGCTTCCACGGCGGCGTTCAGCGCCAGGATATTGGTCTGGAAGGCGATGCCGTCGATGACGGCGATGATGTCGACGATGCGCGCGGACGAGGCGTTGATCGCGCCCATCGTGTCGACCAGCTGGCCGACCATGGCGCCGCCCTGCTGCGCCACGCGCGCGGCGTCGCCGGCCATGCGGTTGGCTTCCTCGGCATGCGTCGCGTTCTGGCCGACGGCCTGCGTCAGTTCTTCCATCGACGACGCCGTCTCTTCCAGCGCCTGCGCCTGGCTTTCCGTGCGGTGCGACAGGTCCTGCGACTCGCCCGCCATCGTCGTCGCGGCGGACACGATCGTGCCCGTGCCCGCGCGTACGTCGGCGACGATGCCCGCCAGGCTCGCGCGCATGCGTTCGAGGGCGGCCATCAGGCTGTCCTTGTCGCCGGCGGCGACCGGCACGGCCACGCACAGGTTGCCGCCCGCGATCTCGGCCGCCACCTGCGCCGCGCGGGCCGGCTCGCCGCCCAGGCGCCGGAACAGGGCGCGTGCGCACAGCGTGCCGGCGCCGATGCTGAAGACGAGCGTGGCGAGGCACAGCGCGGTCAGCACGTGGCTGCTGCGGTCCGCGGACGCGAGCACGGTGGCGACGCGCGTGTCGATCTCCTTCTGCTGCAGTTCCAGCAGCGCCTTGACCTGGCCGAGATACGCGGTCACGGCGGGCACGAATTCGTCGTCGAAGAACTTGCGGGCTTCGGCGTCGCTGCCCGCTTTCTTGAGGGCCATGACGCGGTCGCGCGTGACGATATAGCGCTGGCGCGCCGTGCCGATCCGCTCGAACACGGCGCGTTCTTCCGGCCGGTCGAGCAGGTCGCCGACCTGTTTCTGCAGCGCGGTGGTGCGCGTCGTCGAGTCCTGCGTTTCGGCGGCATAGTAGGTCGCGAGTTCCGGGTCGGCGGAGCGGGCGATGGCGCCGGTGCGCTTGGCGGCGACCGACGTGTTCAGCAGCCAGCCGGAAATCAGCCGCTCCTTCACGAGCGGACGCCGCGTGAGAGCTTGGGTGTCGTCCGACAGGACTTGCAGGCGCCAGATGGCGATGGCCGTCGCGAGGAACGACAGCACGATGACGACGGCGAACGCGAACCTGAGCTGGTTGCGCACGCTGATGGTGGCGATGGATTTCATGGGACTCCTTGGGTTTCCGGGCAACAAGAGTCAATGAAAATCGCAACGGGGCCGGTCCGCCTTGAGGCGACTCAGGACTGCGCCGGATAGATGGCATGCCCATCCAGTAAGGGTAAATGCGTTAGGATGCCGGCATGGCTATCCTTCTTGTGCCCGGCTTCATGGCCGATGAAACGTTATGGGACGACATGGTGCCGGCGCTGGCGCGCTTCGGCCCCGTCGTCCACGCCGACCTGCGCCACGACACGTCGGTCGAGGCGATGGCGCGCCGCGTCCTCGCAACGGCGCCGCCGACCTTCCTGCTCGTGGGTTTTTCGATGGGCGGCTATGTCGCCCGCGCGATCGCGCGCCAGGCGCCCGACCGCGTGCGCGCGCTCGTGCTGATCTCGACGTCCACCCGCGGCGACACGGCCGCGTTGCAGAAGCGCAAGGGCGCGATCGGCAACGCGGCGCCGTCGGTCGCCTTCAGCGGCCTCAGTCGTACGGCTGTCGCCACGTCGCTGCATCCGAAAGAGCGCGACAACGAGGTGCTGGTCGAGCGGGTCCGCGCGATGGGCATGCGCCTCGGCGGCGAGGTGTTCCGGCGCCAGTCGCTGCTGGACCGGCCGGGCGACCTCGAACGCTCAGGCGAGATCCGCTGCCCGACGCTCGTCGTGGCAGCCGAAACCGACCAGCTGCGCAGCCTGGCGGAAGCGCAGGAGATGACGGCCGCCATCCCCGGCGCCACGCTGGCCGTCATCGAGGACACGGGCCACATGATCCCGATCGAGGCGCCGCAGCGCCTGCTCGACGTGATCGTGCCCTGGCTCGCGGCGCACGAGGGCCGTTAGCCCTGCCAGGGCGTGAACAGGATGCCGTTCGCGATCAGGTCGGCCACCGCATCCTTGTTCTCGGCGCTTTCGCTGAACGCGGCCAGCACGTCCGACAGGCTCGCCTGCTTGTTGTCGAGCACGTGCAGCCAGTAGTCGTAGCCTGCCTGCTCGGGCGTACGGTGCAGCACGTTGTGGTACAGCCTGCCGACGATGTCCGCATTGCTCGCGCCGCCGTACATGGTCGTGAATTCCTGCGACGTCGAGAACCCTGCCGCGAGATCCTGCACGGACGATCCCTTGTCCATCGCGCCGATCCAGAAGCCCAGGCCCGGCAGGTCCGGCGTGCGGTCGAACGCGGCGCGGTAGAAGCGGTACGCTTGTCCCGCGGCGCCGTCCGTGTCCAGCGCGACCGTGGCCTCGGCGAAGGCCACGCGTTCGACGCCCTGTAGCGTGTCGGTGCCGTCGGTGCCGCCGCTGCGCTGGTCGGCCACGTGCCAGCCCGACGCGTCATGCGTGACCTTGTAATCGGTCGACTTGCCGTCGTAGCTGGCCGAGTCGCGGCCCGTGCCGCCGACGAGGATGTCGTTGCCGGCGCCGCCGTGCAGCACGTCGTCGCCGGCGCCGCCGTCGAGGGTGTCGTTGCCGGACGTGCCCGCGAGCTGGTCGGTGCCGGTGCTGCCGGTGTGGGTTTCGCCCGGGTTCGACGGAGCCGGTGTCGGTGCCGGTGTCGGCGTCGGCGTCGGTGTGGGCGTCGGCGTCGGGGTGGGAGCCGGCTTCACGCCCGCCTGCGGATCCCAGTGCTGTACGAAATTGTCGGCCGTGAGTTTGCTGACGCTCATGTTCGACAGTTTCAGCAAATGGTAGAAGCGGCCGTCGCCGGCCGTGCCGTCGGGGTCGACGTCGAGCATCACGTCGTTGCCGACCTGGCGCAGGAACAGGTGGCTGTTGGTGAACGGATTCTTGTCGGTGCCGACGTCGAGCTTCACGTCGATCACGTCGCCGTTCGCGCCGGCCTGGAAGTCGGTCACCGTGTAAACCGCGCCTGGGACCGACACTTCGAAGACGTCGCGGCCGTCGCCGCCGGCCGCCGTGACGATCGCGCTCAGCCAGGGATTGCCCAGGTTGCGGAACGTGTCGGTGCCGGCGCCGCCCTGCAGCACCAGGCGCGCGCCGTCCGCGGCGTTCACCGCGTCCAGCAGATCGTCGCCGATGCCGCCGTCGAGGGTCGCGTTGCCCGCCACGCCGACGAGGTGGTCGTTGCCGGCGCCGCCCTGCAGCAGGTCGTTGCCGCCGAGGAGCGCGCCCAGCAGATCGTCGCCGACCCCGCCCGTCAGCGTGTCGTTGCCTTCCTCGCCTTCGAGCGTATCGTTGCCGGCGCCGCCGTCGACCTGGTCATTGCCGCCGGCACCGAGGATGAGGTCGTCGCCGTCGCCGCCGCGGATCGTGTCGTCCAGCAGCGTGCCTTCCAGCGTGTCTGCCCCCGCGGTGCCGTCGATGGCCTTGCCGGTCGTGGAACCGTCCGGTGCCCAGCCGCCGAAGTTGTCCGCCACGAGCGCGGATTTGGCGACGTTCTTGAGGATGACGGCATCCCCCTGCGCGCGCGGTCCCGTGCCGTCCGGATCGTGGACGACCACCGTGTCGGCGCCGCGCTGCTCGAGCCGGTAATAGCCGCCGGAAAAGGGCGTCGTACCCGCCCAGTCGGCAAAGGCCTGCAGCACGTCGCCGCCGGCGCCCGCCTGGAAATCGGTGATCGTGATGGCGTCCGCGCTCGACGGCGCGGAAATGGTGAAGAGGTCGCTGCCGGTGCCGCCGGTCAGCTGGATCTTCAGGTCGGAGTCGTAGTGGATGGTGACGATGAGATGGTCGTTGCCGTCGCCGCCATCCGCGCGGATGGTGTCGGGTGCGCGGTAGAAGTTGCCGTCGATGCGCAATTCGTCGTCGCCGCTGCCGCCGTCCAGGCTGTCGTTGCCGTACCAGCTGGTCAGCGTGTCGTTGCCGGCGCCGCCGTGCAGCGTGTCGTTGCCGTTCACGACGGCCGCACCCTGGTACAGGCTGTCGTTGTCGCTGAGGACGTCGTCCCCGTCGCCGCCGTCGACGCTGTCGTTGCCCAGGTTGCCGGTCAGCGTGTCGTTGCCGGCGCCGCCCGCGAGCGTATCCTCGAGGTAGCCGCCGTTCAGCTGGTCGGCGCCATCGGTGCCCGTCAGGGACATGCCCTTGCTGCTGCCGTCCGGATTGAAGCCGTTCCAAAAATTGGCGGCCGTGAGCGTGGACTTGTCCACGTTCGCCAGGATGAGGACGTCGGTGTAACCGTCCGGGCCGGTGCCGTCCAGGTCGGCCTGCAGCACCGCGTCGGCGCCTCGTTGTACCACTTTCATGTTGCCGTGGATGCCGAACGGCGACTGGCCGACGGGGCCGGTGGTGCGGTCGATCCCGTCCAGGTTGACGACGTCGCCGCCGGCGCCGGCCTGGAAGTCGTCGACGGTGATGACGGTGGCCGCCTTCACGGACGCGACGGTGAAGGTGTCCCGGCCGGCGCCGCCGTGCGCGTGCACGAGGGCCGTGCCGGTGGACCGGATGCCGAAGCGGAACGTATCGTCGCCGGCGCCGCCGTCCAGCGTCAGCTTGCCCCCGAGGGGGCCGGAGTAGAAGCTGTCGTCGGTCTCCACGTTCAGCACGTCGTTGCCGCTGCCGCCTTCGAGCGTGTCGCCGAAGCCGGCGGCCTGCAGCGTGTCGTCGCCGTCGCCGCCGCGCAGGAGGTCGTCGTTGTAGGCGCTCAGCCGGTCGTTGCCGGCGCCGCCGTCGAGGACATTGCCGCCGCCGGAACTGCTCAGGGTATCGCGGCCGTCGCCGCCGTCCAGCGTGTCGTGCCCCCTGCCGGCGAGGACATCGTCGCCGCTGCCGCCGTAGAGACGGTCGGCGGTGGCGCCGCCGGCGTAGCCGCCCTCGATGGTGTCGTCGCCCGCGTCGCCGTACAGCACGTTGGCGCCGGCGTTACCCACGACGTAGTCGTCACCGTCGCCGCCGTGGAGGGTGTCGTCGAGGAAGCCGCCCTGGAGCGTATCCCTGCCGTCGGTACCCTGCATCGTCATGCCGGCGGTGGACCCGTCCGGATGGATGCCTTGCGGGAAGTTGTCGCCCGTAAGATCCTTGAGGGCCACGTTCTGCAGCACGACGAGGACCGCGCCATCCGTGTCCGTCGGCGTCGCGAGCCGCTTGACGACGGTGTCGGTGCCCACCTGGGCGAGACGCAGGACGCCGTCAGGGCCGAATGGATTGGCCATGGGGGGCGACGGGATCATGGCCAGCACGTCCAGCACGTCGCCGCCCGCGCCGGCCTGGAAGTCCTTGATGACCGGTGCATCGCCGTGCGCGGCGCCGGTGATGTGGAAGGTGTCGATGCCCGCGCCGCCGCTGATCTCCACCACGTCGTGATCGGCCGCGGTGGGGCGGTTGACGCCGATGGCATCGGCGCCGTCGCCGCCGTCGATGGTGACGTGGAAAGGCTGGCCCAGGTTCGTGTGGTTGACTTCGACCTGGAGACTGTCGTCGCCGGCACCGCCGCGCACGACGTCGCCATCCCTGGCGGACCGCAGGAGGTCGTTGCCGTCGCCCCCGTCGAGCGTGCTGTGGCCAGGCTCGCCGGACATGTAATACTGGCTGCCGTCGATGTAGTCGTCGCCGGCGCCGCCGTTCAGCACGTTGATGCCCTGGTTGTCGACCAGGTTATCGTTGCCCGCCCCGCCGTCCAGCGTGTCGTCGCCGGCGTCGCCGCGCAGGGCGTCGTTGCCGGCGCCGCCGTGCAGCACGTCGTTGCCGGCGCCGCCCGTGAGCGTGTCGTCGAGGGCGCTGCCGGTCAGCGTGTCGCCGCTCGCCGCGCCCGTCAGCGTGACGCCCTTGCTGGTGCCGGTGGGATCGTAGCCGTCGAGGAAGGCGGAGGCGGGGAGCGCCGCCAGCGTGGTGCCGGTGAGCGTCGCGAACAGGGTGTACGCATCGCCGCCGCCGTCCAGGTCGACGTACAGCTTGACGTCGCTGCCCGCCTGTTCCGCCTTCAGGTAGCCCTGGCCGAACGGATTGCCGTTGAAGTTGTCCGTTACGAGCGGGCGCAGGTCCAGCTTGTCGCCGGCCGCCGCGGAAAAGTCCGTGATCGTGACCGTGCCGCCCGTCTTGCCGGCCACCGGGATGAACGTGTCCGCTCCCGCACCGCCGCCCGCGGTCATCGCCGTGCCTTTTTCGCCCAGGAGGTAGAGCGTGTCGTCGCCGTCGCCACCGTGCGTCGCCGACGCGTTTGCGGCCGCGGTATCGGCGCCGACCGCAGTGATCATGTCGTTGCCCGCGCCGCCGTCGAGCGTGTCGCCGGCGCCGCCGCTGATCGTGTCGTTGCCGGTGCCGCCATCGACGCTGTCGTGGCCGGCCGATCCGGCGTTGATGCCGTCGTTGCCGGCGCCGCCCTGGAACGTGTTGTTGCCGGACCAGTCGTTCAATGTGTCGTTGCCGTCGCCGCCGGCGAGGGTGTCGTTCCCGTCTTCGCCGCTCAGGTAATCGTTCCCCTTGCCGCCGTCGAGCAGGTCGTTGCCGGCGCCGCCGTACAGGAAATCGTCGCCGTCCAGGCCGCTGATGGTGTCGTCGGCCTGCAGGCCGTGGAGTTCGTCCCGTCCGGTGGTACCCGTCAGCGTCATGCCTTTCGACGAACCGAGCGGGTCGAACCCGCCGACGAAGTCGATGCCGGTGAGCTGGCCGGGCTGGATGCCGTTCAGGTGCAGCACGGTCTGGTAGATGGTCGTGCCGTCGTAGTACTGGACACGGGCCTGCAGCGCGGTGCCGGTCGCGTCCCCCACCAGTTTCACGTCGCCGTTCGCGAACGGGTTGCCGCTGAAGTTGTAGGGCAGCAGATAGCGGAGGTCGATCTGGTCGCCGCCTGTCCCCGTCTTGAAATCGGTGACGTCGACCCGCGCCGTGCTGTCCGGCAGGCCGTAGTGCGCCGGCGCATACGTGTCCGTGCCGGCGCCGCCGGTCAGCGCGACGTGGCCGCTGGTGTGGTCGTACAGGCGCACGTCGAACGTGTCGTTGCCGTTGCCGCCATTGGCGCTTGCCGTCGCCCCGGCGATCGACCTCACGTCGATGATGAGGCTGTCGTTGCCGTCGCCGCCCGTGTAGTTGGTCGTATCGGTGCCGCTGAGGGTATCGTTGCCGGCGCCGCCGTCGAGCAGGCTGGTACCGTCGCTGCCCCCGCCATAGAGCTGGTCGTTGCCGTCGCCGCCGTGCAGCACGTTGCGGCCCGACGTGTCGTACAGGATGTCGTTGCCGACCCCGCCGTCGAGCGTGTCGTCGCCGTCGTTGCCATCCAGGTAGTCCTCGCCCGCATCGCCGAAGACCTGGTCGTTGCCGGTGCCGCCGCGCAGCTGATCGCCGTTGGTGCCGCCGTGGATGAGGTCGTTGCCGTCGTCGCCGTTCAGCTGGTCCCTGCCGGCGCCGCCGTTGATCGTGTCGTTGCCGGCGCCGCCGTTGATGCTGTCGTCGTCGTACCAGGCATCCTCGGGGCCGCCGGTCAGCAGGTCGTTGCCGCCGTGGCCGACGAGCGTATCGTTGCCGACGCCGCCGGACAGCGTATCGCCGAGCTCGCTGCCGTGCAGGACGTTGGCGCCGTCGCTGCCGTTCAGGCTGACGGCCGTCGGACTGAGGGCGCTCAGGAACGTGTTGTAACCCAGGTAATACGACTGGTTCCCCGCCAGGTCCTTGATCGCGAGGGGGTCGATGTTGAACCAGTATTCCGTGCCGTAGGCCAGCGGCTTGCTCAGGTGCAGGGTGAGCGTGTTGCCCGCAATGTGGATGGCCGGATCGGTCGCCACGTCGCCGCTGAAGACGACCGTGGGGCCCGATATCAGCTGCAGCTTGCCGGTGCCGGCCTGGATGTTCTCGTTGAACGTGATCACCAGGTCGGCGTTGATGGCTGTACCGTCCTTCGGGCCGGATACGATGTACGGCGGCTGGTAGTCGGTGACATCGGCGCCGCCGCCGGACATGGACCCGTTCTGGAACGTTACGGAAGTGGACATTATTGCATTTAGTTTTTCTAAAGATACAACTATTGCTCAGTTCGAAAATAAAGTCCAGTCAACCCTGCCACGGCGTAAACAGGATGCCGTTCGCGATCAGGTCGGCCACCGCATCCTTGTTCTCGGCGCTTTCGCTGAACGCGGCCAGCACGTCCGACAGGCTCGCCTGCTTGTTGTCGAGCACGTGCAGCCAGTAGTCGTAGCCTGCCTGCTCGGGCGTACGGTGCAGCACGTTGTGGTACAGCCTGCCGACGATGTCCGCATTGCTCGCGCCGCCGTACATGGTCGTGAATTCCTGCGACGTCGAGAACCCTGCCGCGAGATCCTGCACGGACGATCCCTTGTCCATCGCGCCGATCCAGAAGCCCAGGCCCGGCAGGTCCGGCGTGCGGTCGAACGCGGCGCGGTAGAAGCGGTACGCTTGTCCCGCGGCGCCGTCCGTGTCCAGCGCGACCGTGGCCTCGGCGAAGGCCACGCGTTCGACGCCCTGTAGCGTGTCGGTGCCGTCGGTGCCGCCGCTGCGCTGGTCGGCCACGTGCCAGCCCGACGCGTCATGCGTGACCTTGTAATCGGTCGACTTGCCGTCGTAGCTGGCCGAGTCGCGGCCCGTGCCGCCGACGAGGATGTCGTTGCCGGCGCCGCCGTGCAGGACGTCGTTGCCGTCGCCGCCGGTGTAGGTTTTGCCCGGCGTCGGCGTCGGCGTCGGCGTAGGGGCTGGAGGCGTCGGGGCCGGTGCCGGAACGGGAGCCGGGGGCAGCTTTGCGCCTGCCTGCGGATCGAAGCCGCCGACGATGTTGTCGGCGGTGAGCTTGGCCGTCTGCACGTTCTTCAGGACGACCATGTCCTTCCAGCCTTGCGTGGTGCTGTATTCGAGAACGCTGTCCGCACCGCGCTGCTCGAAGCGGTAGAAGCCGTCCGCGAACGGTGTCACGGTCGTCCAGTGCTGGTCATGGAACGGGTCGAGCCTGTCGCCGCCCGCGCCCGCCGTGAAGTCGGCGATCGTGACCGTGCCATGCTGGAGGGGCAGGAAGCCGGGCATGAGCATGAAGACGTCGCTGCCGGCGCCGCCGCTGAGCCGGATGTCGATGGCCGAGTTGACGCTCACGTGCACGACGAGCTGATCGGCGCCGTCGCCGCCGTTGGCCACGACCGTTTCGCGCCCGCTCTGCTGGGATGCGTCGTGCCAGTCGATCGCCAGCGTGTCGTTGCCCGTGCCGCCGTCGAGCGTGTCGTTGCCGAGGTCGCTGTACAGCAGGTCGTTGCCGGCGTTGCCGGCGAGATAGTCGTCGAAGTGCGCGCCGGGCCGGCTGCGGCCATCCGCGAGGTCGCCGACGAGGATGTCGTCGCCGTCGCCGCCGGCGAGGCTGTCATTGCCGAGGTCGCCGGCGAGGCTGTCGTTACCGGCACCGCCCGTGAGGGTATCGTCGAGGTAGCCGCCGCCGACTATGTCCGCCTGGTCCGTGCCGGTGAGGGCGTAACCATGGTTCGACCCGTCCGGATTGAACCCGTTCCAGAAGTTCGCGGCGCCCAGGCTGCTCTTGGCCAGATCCTTGAACGTGAGCAGGTCGGTGAACCCGCCGGGGCCCGTGCCGTCCGGGTCGATCTGCAGCACGGTGTCGGCGCCGCGCGTGACGACGCGCAGCGGGCCGCCCGGCGCGAACGGGTTGACGACCTGGTTGCGCAGCAGCGCGCCGAGGTCGACGATATCGCCGTTCGTGCCGGTCTCGAATCCCGTGAGCGCGAGCGTGGTGTTGCCGAGCGGCCCGTCGACGACGAAGACATCGCGGCCCGCGCCGCCGTGGGCAATGACGTCCAGCCGTGAGGATCCGCCCTGCGAGAAGTGGAACACGTCGTTGCCGTCGCCGCCGTCGGCCTGGATGCGGTGGGCCGTGTCGGTGGCCCTGAGGTCGCCGATGGTGATGGTGTCGTTGCCCGTGCCGCCGTCGATCGTGGCATTGCCGTTGCCTGCGCCGATCCTGTCGTTGCCGGCACCGCCCGTGAGGATGTTGCTGCCGTCGCCATAGGCCGACAGGAAATCGTTGCCGTCGCCGCCATCGAGCACGTTGTTGCCGCCCTGGGCCGTCAGCGAATCGTCGCCGGCGTCGCCCGACAGGCTGTCGTTGCCGTTCCAGCTGATCAGCACGTCGTTGCCGTCGCCGCCATGCAGGTGCGCGTTGCCGAAGCTCGATGTCAGCCAGTCGTTGCCGTCGTCGCCGTACGCCTGGTCGGCGCCGCGGCTGCCGTCGATCGTGTCGTTGCCGCCGCCGCCGTGGAGCGTGTCGTCGAGGATGCCGCCGTGCAGCGAGTCGGCGCCGTCCGTCCCCGTGATGGCGAGGCCGGTGCTCGAGCCGTCCGGGCGGATGCCATCGATGAAATTGTCGCCGGTCAGGTCCGCTGGCAGGACGCCCTTCAGCACGGCCAGGGTAACGAAGCCGGACGACCCGTCCGCGCCGTCCAGGTCGACCTGCAGCAGCGTGTCGGCGCCGCTGGCGACCAGGCGCGCGTGGCCGGTGGCGAACGGGTTCCGCGTCACGCCGGTCAGCGCCGACAGCACGTCCAGCACGTCGCCGCCTGCGCCGGCCTGGAAATCCTTGATGGTCAGCGCGTCCGGCGCGAACCAGCCGTAGGCCGCCCAGCCGTACATGTCGCGTCCCGCGCCGCCCGTCGCCTCGACGGTGCCGATGACGCCCGACGGCTCGTGCGTGACGACGATGACGTCGTTGCCGTCGCCGCCGTCGACCGTCACGTGGTGCGCCCTGGCGTCGGTGAAGTCGATCCAGATGCTGTCGTTGCCCGTGCCGCCGTGCACGACGTCGTCCGCGTTGGCGGCCGTGAGCGTGTCGTTGCCGGCGCCGCCGTCGAGCGTCGTGTCGCCATGCGTGGAGAACGTGCCGGTCCCGCTGCCGAAGCCGATGAGCCGGTCGTCGCCCGCGCCGCCGTCGAGCAGGTTGGCGCCGTCGCCGTCGGTGAGGAGGTCGTTGCCGTCGCCGCCCACCAGCGTGTCGTTGCCCGTGCCGCCCTCCAGCGTGTCGGCACCCAGGCCGCCCAGCAGCGAATCGTTGCCATCGTCGCCGCGCAGGCTGTCGCTGCCGGCGCCGCCGTCGAGGGTGTCGTTGCCGAGGTCACCGTAGATCGTGTCGCCGGGGCCCGGCACGCTTTCGTCGCCGCCCTGCAGCAGGTCGTCGCCGGCGCCGCCGTAGATGGCGTCGCGGCCGTCGCTGCCCGCGATCGTGTCGTCGAGCGCGCCGCCCTTCAGCACGTCGTCGCCGTTCGTGCCGGTCAGGTGGCGGCCGGCGTTGCTGCCGCTGACATCGTAGCCGTTCAGGAACGCGGCCGGCGTCAGGCTGGACAGGGTCGTGTTCTGCAGCGTCAGCAACGGCGTGAAACCGAACGCAGTGCCGGCGGCGCCGTCGCGGTCGATGAGGAGGTGGACGTCGTTGCCGGCCTGCTCGGCCTTCAGGTAGCCGCTGGCGCCGAACGGATTGCCGTTCAGGCCCGACGGCAGCAGGAAGTGCAGGTCGAGGACGTCGCCTTCGGCCGTGCTGAAATCGGTGATCGTGACGGTACCGGTGTCCGCCTGGGCGTCGAAGCGGAACAGGTCGGCACCGTGGCCGCCCGCGATCGCGATCGTGGTGTGTTCGCGCGTCCCGAGCCCGATCGTGTCGCGGCCCTCGCCACCGTCCACGCTCACGGCACGGTCCTGATTGAGGATGGGGCTGCTCCAGTACGTGATGCTGTCGTCGCCGTCTCCGCCGAGTATCGTATCGGCGCCGTTGGCGTCCTGCAGGGTGTCGTTGCCGGCCCCACCGTCGAGCACGCTGGCGGCCAGCGAACTGGCCACGAGCCAGTCGTCGCCGGCGCCGCCGCTCATGTGGTTGGCGCCATCCTGGTCCATCAGGTGATCGTTGCCGAGGCCGCCGGTCAACGTATCGTCGCCGTCGCCGCCGCGCATCTCGTCGTCGCCATCGCCCCCGTCCAGCACGTCGTTGCCGCGGCTGCCATCGAGCGTGTCGTTGCCGCCCAGGCCGCTGAGCGTGTCGTCCAGGATCTGGCCATTGACCGTGTCCGCCTGGTCGGTGCCGGTGACGGTCATGCCCATCGTGCCGCCGCGCGGATCGATGCCGCCCGTGAAATTGGCGGCCGTCAGTTGATCGGGTGTGACGTGCGCCAAATGCAGGACCGTCTGCCAGTCCGTGTAGGGAAGGGTCTGCTTGACCTGCACGAGCGTGTCGGCGCCGTCCGCCTGCAAGCGCACGACACCGGCCGTGAACGGGTTGCCCTGTTTGGCGTAGGGCAGCAGGCTGATCAGGTCGATGAGGTCGCCGCCGCTGCCGGGCGTGAAGTCGCTGACGTCGACGCGCGCGTTCGCACCCGCAGGCGTCAGGAAGATCGCCGCCAGTTCGACCGTGTCGCTGCCGGCGCCGCCCGTCACGGTGACGTGGGTGTCGGTATCGGTCGCGAGATCGAGGTGGATCGTGTCGTTGCCGTCGCCGGCGTCGATGTGCGATCCGACGCCGCTCGTGGAATCCATGTTGACGACGATCCGGTCGGCGCCGGTGCCGCCGGTGTAGTCGATACCGTCATGGCCGGAGAGCCGGTCGTTGCCGGCGCCGCCGTCCAGCACGCCCAGGTGGTAGCCCGCGAGGGTGTCGTCGCCGTCGTCCCCGCGCAGCGTGTCGAGGCCGTTGACGGCGTACAATTCGTCGTTGCCGGCGCCGCCTTCGAGCAGGTCGTTGCCGTCGTCGCCGTACAGGGCGTCGCTGCCGTCGCCGCCGATCAGCCAGTCGTTGCCGGTGCCGCCCTGCAGGTTGTCGTTGCCGGCGTCGCCGTAGACCGTGTCGTCGCCGGCACCGCCCTGGAGCTGGTCGTCCCTATACGTGCCCGCGGGCCCATTGCCGCCGTGGATCAGGTCGCTGCCGTCGTGGCCGTAGATGAGGTCTCCGCCGGTACCGCCGGTCAGCGTGTCGCCCTGGTCGCCGCCGTGCAGCGTGCCCCCGGCGTCCGTGCCGGTGAGATTGACAGGGACCGGACTGAGGCCGGAGAGGAAGGTGACCGTGGCATTGGTGCCAAGCGGATGCCCCGTCAGGTCCTGGATCGCGGTCCCGTCGAACGTGGCGAAATAATAGGTGCCGTAGGCGAGATGCTGCGGCAGGTGCAACGTCACGGTGTTGCCGGCGATGTGCACGGCGCTGCCGGTGATGTCTTCTGAAAATGCCACCGCGCCCGTATTGTTGGCGGCCAGCGTGACCTTGCCGGTGCCGGCTTGGATCGGCTCGCTGAACGTGAACACGAGGTCGGCATCGACCAGCTGCCCATCGTCGGGGCCGTCGATCAGTTGGGGCGGAAGGTCGGGAGTGGTCATTATTGCATTCTATTTTGTAAATACGAAACTATTACGCATCTCGGCAATAATGTCCACAACCTATTGAAAACAAAAAACGGGCCGGACAGCATCGCCGTCCGGCCCGTCGTCGGGAGTGATTTACGCTTACGCCTTGTTCTGCAGCTGGCGGATCGCCTCCGCCACGCCCTGGCCATACGCCGGGTCCGCTTTCAGGAAATGGCCGATCTGGCGATCCTGCGTGGCGGCATCCGCGCCGGACAGCGATCCGGCGATGTTGGCGATCAGGTTGCGCTTGCCTTCTTCCGTGAGCAGGCGGAACAGGTTGCCCGCTTGCGTGAAGTGGTCGTCGGTGGCGCGGGTGTCATAGCGGCCCGCGTTGCCTTCGACCGGCCAGCCGGCGTCGCCGTGGCCGAAGCCGCCGGTGGCCGGCACGTCCGCACGAACCGGGTCATAGTTGGGGGCCGCGCCGCCGTTGGCGATGGCCATCGCGCCGTCGCGCTGCTGGTTGTGGAACGGGCAGCGCGGACGGTTCACCGGCAGGTGCTGGTGGTTCGTTCCGACACGGTACAGCTGGGCGTCGTGGTAGGCGAACAGGCGCGCCTGCAGCATCTTGTCCGGGCTGTAGCCCATGCCCGGCACGATGTTCGACGGCGACAGGGCGGCCTGCTCGACGTCGGCGTGGTAATTGTCCGGGTTGCGGTTCAGTTCCAGGATGCCGACCGGAATGCGCGGGAACTCGCCCTGCGGCCACACCTTGGTCAGGTCGAACGCGTCCCAGCCGGTCTTCGCTTCCCAGGCGGCGCGCTGGGCGTCGTCCATCACTTGGATCTCCACGCTCCAGCGCGGGTAGTCGCCCGTGGCGATGGCATTGAACAGGTCGCGCTGGGCATAGTCCGGGTCGACGCCGGCCAGGCGCTGGGCTTCCGCTGCCGTCAGGTTTTTAATGCCCTGCAGGGTCTTGAAGTGCCACTTGACCCACACGCGTTCGCCCGCGTCGTTGATCAGGCTGTAGGTGTGGCTGCCGAAGCCGTCCATGTGGCGGTAGCCGTCCGGCGTGCCGCGGTCCGAGAACAGGATCGTCACCTGGTGCAGGCTTTCCGGGGCCTTGCTCCAGAAGTCCCACACGTTCTGCGCGGATTTCAGGTTCGTCTGCGGGTCGCGTTTCTGCGTGTGGATGAAGTCCGGGAACTTGATGCCGTCCTTCAGGAAGAAGGTCGGGGTGTTGTTGCCGACCAGGTCCCAGTTGCCTTCCTCGGTGTAGAAGCGCAGGGCGAAACCGCGCGGATCGCGCTCGGTATCGGCCGAGCCCTTTTCGCCGCCGACGGTCGAGAAGCGCAGGAACGTTTCCGTCTCCTTGCCGACGGCCGCGAACAGTTTCGCCTTCGTGTACTTGCTGATGTCGTGGGTGACCGTGAAGGTGCCGTACGCGCCCGAACCCTTAGCATGCACGACGCGCTCGGGGATGCGCTCGCGGTTGAAGTGCTGCAGTTTTTCGATCAGGTGGAAGTCCTGCAGCAGCACGGGGCCGCGCGGACCGGCCGTGATCGAGTTCTGGTTGTCGGTGACGGGAATGCCGGAGGCGGTGGTCAGTTGGGTCATGGCGGCTCTTTCATGGTTAAGCTATCGATGAATATTCATCGATAGTTGTGATCTATTCATGACCATGATAGAGCCTGATGGGCATTCAGGCAAACTATCCGTTTATATGGATATAATAGTTAAAATTAATCTTTCCGGGCTTTAGTTGTGAGAAAGAACTATTGTCTGATGCTGTGTCGGGGCGCCTCGTGGTGCGCCGGTTGAAGTTTCCACGACAGGCGCCCATAATCTTCTTATGACGCCGGCTATCGATAAGATTGTTATCAGGGACTTTCCTCAACTGGCCCTGATTGCCTGGAACCGCCTGCCCGATGATGTCATCACGGGCGAGGACGCGTTCGCGCTTTACGAAGCCAACTGGCGTTTTGTCGAAGAAGATCGGCTGCAGCCGCGTGAACGTGACATGATCGTGCGTCTGACGCAGGTCTACGGTCACGGCCTGATGAATGTTTAAGCGTGCTCATCACAATCGCATTCAATCATTGCTGACGGCGCTCGACGCCGATTTCCTCGGCCGGAACAACTGTTTTTTCGGCGGGGGCACCGCCATCGTCCTGGCATTGGACGAATACAGGGAATCGATCGACATCGACTTTCTGTGCGCATCCCAGGACGGTTATCGGGAATTGCGCAATACGATCACCAACGTTTCACTTGGCGCGATTTTTGCGCGGCCCGTCGAACTTGCGCGTGAAGTGAGGGCGGATCGCTACGGCATCCGGACGTTCCTGTTGTCCGACGGCGTGCCAGTGAAATTTGAAATCGTCAGCGAAGGGCGAATCCACATCGACGGTTTCATCGATCCGGCGACCGGCGTGCCCACGCTCAGCCGAACGGACATGTACGCTGAAAAGTTGCTGGCGAATACCGACCGGTATAACGACAAGGCTGTTGCGAGCAGGGACATCATCGATCTGGCGATGATGATCGGGCATTGGGGACGTGTCCCCTCCGACGCTTGGGAAAAGGCACGGCAGGCGTACGGCGCATCGGTCGACCATGCCTTCCAGAGTGCACTCGATCTGGTTGCCGAGCGAGGATACCTGGTGCAGTGCCTGCAGAAGATGCACATGAATCCGGCGCTGGCGGACCGCATCCCCGACCTGCTCAGTCAGGGACGGTGACCAAAAGACGCCATCTCATCAAGAGTGGCGCCCCTGTTCTACTTACGCAAACCTTAGATCAGGCTCAGCTTGACGTCGATATTGCCGCGGGTCGCGTTCGAGTACGGGCACACGATGTGGGCCGCGTCGACCAGGTCCTGCGCCACGGCGCGATCCAGGCCCGGCAGGCTCACGGCCAGTTCCACGGCCAGGCCGAAACCGTTCGGGATCGGGCCGATCGAGACGCTCGCGTCGATCGACGCGTCGGCCGGGACGGCGACTTTTTTCTGGCCGGCGACGAACTTGATGGCGCCCATGAAGCAGGCCGAGTAGCCGGCGGCGAACAGTTGCTCCGGGTTCGTGGCGTCGCCCTTGCCGCCCATTTCCTTCGGCGGCGCCAGGCGGACGTCCAGCAGGCCGTCGTCGGTGCGGGAGGTGCCTTCGCGGCCGCCGGTGGTGTGTGCCTTGGCGGTGTACAGGACTTTATCGAGTTTGGTGGTCATCGCATTACCCTTTCAGTGGTTGAGTTCGTACTGCACATAAATCTTCATGTCGCGGCGGCGAGCCTGTCGCGCATCGCCCTGATCTCGCCGACGAGTCTTACAACTTCCTGCACGTCGCAACCGGTGGCGCCCAGGATGCAGGCCGGGATGCCGGCCGCCTGTTTCTTCAGCGCACGCGCTGCCGCCGTCAGCCGGATCACCACGCGGCGCTCGTCCTGCGGATCGCGGGAGCGGTCGACCAGGCCTTGCGCCTCCAGCCGCTTCAACAGCGGGGTCAACGTCCCGGAATCGAGGTACAGGCGCTCGCCGATGTCCGACACGGTCAAGCCGTCGCGCTCCCACAGCACCAGCAGCACCAGGTACTGCGGATACGTCACGCCCAGCTTGTCCAGGTGCGGCTTGTACACCTTCGTCATCGCCAGCGATGCCGAGTGGAGTGCGAAGCACAACTGGTTGTCGAGCAGGAGCGCTGCGTTTGCGTCGTTCGTTTCCATGGGTTGAACTATAGCGCGCAATTAAATTGTGCGCAATATGTTTGTTTACATGAACGCCATAGCCTGGATTAATGATCAACGCGGGGTGCCGAAGACTTGCGTCCAGTAGGCGGTGCGGTTGCGGTTGTGCGGATTGATCGCGTAGGCCGCGCCCATTTCCGTGAACGTCGGGTTCATGATGTTGGCGCAGTGGCCGGGACTGTCCAGCCAGGATGCGACCGCTTCCTCGGGCGTGCGCTGGCCCGACGCGATGTTTTCGCCGACGCGCGCCCAGCGGTAGCCGGCTTGCGTGGCCCTGTCGGCGGCGACGCTGCCGTCCGGTTGCTTGTGGTTGAAGTAGCGCTTCCGCGCCATGTCCGTGCTGTGCGCGAGGGCGGCCTGGCCCAGCAGCGGATTCCACGCGAGCGGGCGGGCCGGACCGAACGCCTGCGTGCCGCACGTGCGCGGCTGCGCGCGCGCCGCGTTCACGAGCGCGAGGATGTCCCGGCCCGCGTCCGGCCACTCGGGCAGCGGCGGAATGACGATGGGTCGCGCCAGCACGACCTGCCAGTCGTTGCCGATATGCGCCGTGCCCACCGCAGAGAATGCCGCGGCGCGCAGGGTGCGGCAGTATTTTTGCGCGATGACGTCCATCGCCGCACGCGCATCGGGCGGCCCCGTGACTGTGATCGCCTCGGCATGCGCGGCCTCGTAGCCGGCGCGCTGCAGGGCGGATTCGAGGAAGGTGCCGGGGCCGATGCGGATGCGCGACAGGGCCGGTTCGACGTTCAGCACCGCAACCGGCGCGACCGCAGCACCGTCGCAGGTGCCGGGCGCCGCACGGTAGGCATTGATCAGATTGGCGAGCTTGTCCGCACGGGCGGGCGTGGCGGTAACGGCCAGCGCGGCCGCGAGCGGAATGAGACGGGTGAGGTCAGGCATGGTCGTCATCCAGATGGGGACGCCGGCGCGGAATTCCAGCCAGCCCGGGCGCTTGGCATCAGGCAACGGTTCCTTTAGCATCGCAAGCCTACACAACCGTGGAGACACCATGAAACGACTTCTGTGCAGCGCCCTTATCCTGGGCGTATTTGCAGGCCAGGCCTACGCGGCCCCGGCCGATACCGCACCCTCCGGCGTCGACAAGGCCGCCGTCGATCCGGCCGTCCGTCCGCAGGACGATTTCTTCCGCTATTCGCAGGGCAAGTGGCTGCACGACGTCGACATCCCGGCCGACCGCGCCAGCTGGGGTGCGTTCAACGTGGCCCAGGACAACGTCGAGACGCAGATCCGCACGTTGATCGAGCAGGCCGCGCAGGACAAGACAGCGAAAGCCGGTTCGAACACGCAAAAGATGGGCGATTACTACGCCAGCTACATCGACCGCGCGCACCGCGATGCGCTGGGCGTCGCTCCGTTGAACGGGGAACTGGCGCGCATTGCGGCGCTGAAGGACAAGCGCCAGCTGGCCGCGTTGGCCGCGCATTTCGATACCATCGGCGCGGGCAGCCCGCTGTCCATGTCGGTCCAGCAGGATGCCCGGCAGTCCACGCGCTACCTCGTCGTGATCTCGCAGTCCGGCCTCGGCATGCCCAACCGCGACTACTACCTGCAGGACGACGCCAAGCTGGCCGACACGCGCGCCAAATACCGGGCGCACGTGGAAAAACTGCTGGCGCTGGCCGGCCAGCCGGATGCGGCGGGGCAGGCCGCGCGCATCGTCGCGCTGGAGACGGCGCTCGCGCAGGCGCAGTGGAGCGCCGTCGAGAACCGCGATCCGGTGAAAACGTACAACAGGCTGACGGTCGCGCAACTGAAGGCGCTGGCACCGGGCTTCGACTGGGCCGCGTGGATGAAGGCGCAGGACATCGCGGGCAAGGCGGACGCCGTCAACGTCGAGCAGCCGACGTATGTGCAGAAGCTGGACGGCATCGTCGCCGCGACGCCCGTAGCCACGTGGAAGTCGTACTTCACGTTCCGCGTGCTGAGCGCCTACGCGCCTTACCTGTCGCAGGCGTTCGTCGACGAGAGCTTCGCGTTCCGCGGCATGGTGCTGTCCGGCGCGAAGGTCAACCGCCCGACGGAAAAGCTGGCCATCGCGCAGATCAACCGCGACCTGGGCGAAGTCGTGGGCAAGGTCTATGTCGAGCACTACTTCCCGGCCGAGCGCAAGCGGCAGGTCGAGGAGATGGTCCACAACTTCCTGCTGGCCTACAAGGACAGCATCGAGACGCTGGACTGGATGACCCCGGAGACGAAGAAACAGGCACAGGCCAAGCTGGCGAAGATCGCCGTCAAGGTGGGCTATCCGGACAAGTGGCGCGACTATTCGGCGCTGGCCGTGAAGCGCGATGACCTCGCCGGCAACGTGATGCGTTCGCGCGCATTCGCGCACCGCTATGCCGTCGCCAAGCTGGGCAAGCCGGTCGACCGTGCCGAATGGCACATGACGCCGCAGACCGTGAACGCCTACTACAGCCCGGAGATGAACGAAGTCGTGTTCCCGGCCGCGCGCCTGCAGGCGCCGCTGTACGACGCGGATGCCGAACCGGCCATCAACTACGGCGCCGTCGGCATCTCCATCGGCCACGAGATCAGCCACGCGTTCGACGACCAGGGCGCCCAGTACGACGGCGACGGCAACCTGCGCAACTGGTGGACGAAGGAAGACGGCGAGAAATTCGCGGCGAAAGGCAAGGTTCTGGTTGCGCAGTATGCGGGCTACAGCCCCCTCGAGGGCTACCACCTGAACGGTGAACTGACGCTGGGCGAGAACATCGCCGACAACGCGGGCGCCGTCATGGCCAGCCGCGCCTACAAGATCTCGCTGCACGGCAAGCCGGCGCCCGTGATCGACGGCTTCACGGCGGAGCAGCGCATCTTCATGGGCCTTGCCCAGGCACGCCGCGGCAAGGCGCGCGACGCCGCCCTGATCGCCCAGGTGAAATCCGATCCGCACTCGCCGTCGGAATTCCGCGTCAACGGCAGCCTGCGCAACCACCCGGGCTTCTACGAAGCGTTCGACGTCAAGCCGGGTGACAGGATGTACCTGGCGCCGCAGGACCGCGTCGTGTTCTGGTGACGCGCCGGCGGCGGCCGGGAGGCTTTACAATCGGGCATCCCATCGAAGGAATGCCCATGCGCCTGACTCTCATCGCCGCCGCCCTTGTCGCCTTTTCGGCTCACGCCCAATCGCAAGTGAAGATCGGCAGCGCCTCGCCGCTGTCCGGTCCCAGCGCGCACCAGGGCAAGGACATCGAGAACGGCGCGCGCCTGGCGATCGACGACCTGAACGCGCAGGGCGCGACGATCGCGGGCAAGAAGGTCAAATGGGTGCTGCAGGCGGAGGACGACGGCAGCGATCCGAAGCTCGGCACGGCGGTCGCGCAAAAGCTCGTCGACGGCGGCGTCGTGGCCGTCGTCGGCCACCTGAATTCCGGCACGACGGTGCCCGCCTCGAAGATCTACAACAGCGCGGGCATCCCGCAAATCTCTCCGGCCGCCACCACGCCGCTGTACACGCACCAGGGCTACAAGACGGCATTCCGCATCGTCGCCAACGACGATCTCGTGGGCCGCGTGCTGGCCCGTTACGCCATCGATACGCTGAAGGCGAAGAAGATCGCCATCATCGACGACCGCACCGCGTTCGGCCAGGGCCTCGCCGACCAGTTCGCGAAGGACGTCAAGCGCCTGAAGGGCGCGGAGATCGTCAGCCGCCAGTTCACCAACGACCGCGCGACGGATTTCAATGCGATCCTCACGCAGATCCGCGCGCGCCGGCCGGACGTGATCTTCTACGGCGGCATGGACGCGACGGCCGGCCCGATGCTCAAGCAGATGCAGGCGCTGGGCATCGCCGCGAAGTTCGTGTCGGGCGACGGCGTGTGCTCGGAAAAGCTGCCGCAGCTGGCCGGCAGCGCGCTCGGCGACGACAAGGTGGTGTGCGTCGTGGCGGGCGGCGTCGACGCGCCGCTGGAGGCGGGCATGGCGGCCTTTGCGGACCGCTACAAAAAGCGCTACGGCATGGGCTTCCAGACCTACGCGCCGTACGCCTACGACGCGACGATGACCTTCGCCGCCGCCATGCGCGCGGCCGGATCGTCCGATCCGGTGAAGTTCCTGCCGGCCCTCGCAAAGATCAGGTACCAGGGCATCACGGGCACCATCGCCTTCGACGCGAACGGCGACCTGCGCGACGCGGCCCTCACGCTGTACACCTACCGCCGTGGCCAGCTGACGAAGCTGCGGGTCGTGCGCGACAGCGTGAACTGAGCGGACGATGCGCTACCTGGACTTCAGTTCGTGGCAGGCGCTGGCGACGACCTTCCTCGGTCTCGCCGTCTTCACCCTGATCGGCGTGGGCATCCGTGTGCTCATGATGCAGACGATCCAGCAGCGGCGCGAGCGCATGAACCGCCAGATCAACGAGCGCCTGCGCACCCTGATCGCCGCGTACCGCACGCTGGGCGGCTCGTTCACGGGCGAGCTGACGGTCGATCCCAAGCACCTGCGCGACCTGCGCGCGGCCGGCCTCGACGCGGGGTCGGACCGCGCGCGCCGCATCCGCGATGCCGTCGAGGCGGCGCTGGCCGACATCCTGCTGCTCGGCACGGAGGAACACTGCCGCCTCGCGGGACAGGCCGCGAGCGACCTCGCGGCGGGGCGGCCGATCCACACGGCCGACCTGGTGATCTCGCTGCGCGCCTTCATCCGCGAAGCGCTCGACCTGGGGCCGGTCCCGGACGGCGTCGCGATCCCGCTGCAGGGCCCCACGCGCACGCAGGGCAGCGGTGGCCGCGGCAAAGGGGAGGGCGGCGGCAAGGGCGGTGGAGGCGGCGGCATGGACGGGGGCGGCGGCATGGGCGCCGGGCTGGCGCTGGGCCAGCGCCGCGACGATCACGACCCCGCCGCCTGATGCCGCCCGATGGCGACAAGTGGCCGTCAATCCGTGACGACGTGCCAGACGTTCATCTTCTTGTCGCCTTCGCGGTCGCCCGCCTTCTTGTCCTTCACGAACGTGTACAGCGGCTTGCCCTGGTAGGCGAGCTGCTTGCTGCCGTCGTCGCGCGTGACGGTGGAGTACGGCGCGGACACGGCCGCGTCGCCGGCCTTCACCGGCGGCCAGTTCTCCGCGCATGGGCCGTTGCAGGCGCTCTTGCCGCTGCCGGCGACGTCCTTGTCGAACGTGTAGACCGTCATGCCGTGGGCGTCGACGAGGACGCCGTTCACTTTCTTGACCGGCGCCTGGTCGGCGGCATGGGCGGAGAGGGCGAAGAGGGCGGACAGACAGGCGATACCGAATTTCAGTGCTTTCATGGTAGCTCCTTGGAAGACATCGGTTGTCAGGACTGCCCAGACATTCTAGTCCAGGATGCGGGCTATAATGCCGCTCCTTCCGAAGAGTGTTCCCATGTCCCTCGACTGGTTCGCGCCGGCCCAATGCGTCGGCTACATCGCGTTCGTCCTCGGCGTCGCCTGCGCCATGCAGAAGGACGACCGCCGGTTCAAGCTGTTCATGGCCGGCGAATGCCTGGCCTACATCGTCCACTTCGCGCTGCTCGGTAACCCGACGCCCGTCGCCAGCACGACCATGTCGCTGCTGCGCTCCGTGCTGGCGCTGTACACGCGTTCGGTGTGGGTGGCGGTGGGCGTCGTCGCGATGAACCTCGCCCTGGGCCTGACGCTCGCCACGCGCATGACGGACTGGCTGCCGCTGGGCGCGTCCTGCATCGGCACGCTCGCGCTGTTCCTGTTGCGCGGCATTCCGATGCGCCTCGTGATGCTGTGCGGGACCTTTCTATGGATCGCGAACAACATCATCGCCGGCTCGATCGGCGGCACGGCGCTCGAGATCGTGATGGCGGTCGTGAACGGCACGACGATCTGGCGCATGGCGCGCGCGGCGCGGGTGGCGCAGCCGGCCTGAGGTCCGTCAACGGCACGCGTGTGGCGCGACGCGCGGATCGGGGATAATGGCGCGTCGATTCGTTCGACATACACGTTCACATGGAATTCACGCACGACGACATCAGGCGCCAGTTCGACCCCGGCACGTTTGCCCGGGGCGAGGAGTACGCCCGCAAGGGGCGCGTGATCTCCATCGACATCGAGTTTTCCGGCACGCTCCACGGCGAGGTGGTGGGCAGCGGCGGCAAGACGTACCGCCAGGAAATACGCGTGACGAGCGACAAGCGCGGCGTGCGTTTCCGCGGCGACTGCAGCTGCCCCATGACCCGCAACTGCAAGCACGTCGTGGCCGCGCTCCTGGCCGAACTCGCGCACCGCCCGGTGGATGTACCGGCGGCGGCCGAGCGCTGGCTGCGGCAACTGGCGGCGCCCCGCTTGGGCTCATCTATGTGCTCGCTCCGGACCGCGAGGGCAAGGTACCGGGCCTGCATCCGCACACGGTCCGCCTGCGGCAGGACGGCAGCATCGCCGAAGCCATGCTCGAGACGGATCCGCTGCGGCTGCTCAAGATGCGACCGTCCCACGTGGGACGCGAGCACGACGAGCCGCTGCGCCTGCTGGGCGCGATGCAGGTAAGCCATCACACGCCGAAACCCGCGGGCGCCCTCGGCGCCGCGTTGCTGGAAAAACTCAGTGCCGCAGGCTGGCTGTGGCGCGCGCGCTCGCTGAAGGCGGCCAGGTACGGCCACCTGGAACGGGTGGCGCCGGGGCCGCGGCGTACGCTGGCGCTCGGCGGGCTGCAGCATGACGCCGACCGTGAGGCCGTGAGCCTGGGCTGGCGCGCGGATGGCGGCCAGCTGCCCGAGCACATGTATCCCACCGACCCTATGGTCTACCTGGACGGTCTCGCGGTCGGCGCGGTGGCGCTGCCGGAACAACTGGCGGCCATCCCGCCGGCGGTCCTCCTGGACATCGTCGCGCAGGCCCCTGCGCTGCGCGGGGAACAGCGCAACGGCGTCGCAGGCCGCATGATCGACCTGGGCCTGGACGGCCTCTTGCCCGCGCCGGCATCGCTCGAGGTGCGCGAGCGGCGCGACATCGCGCCCGTGCCCCACCTCATGCAGGACAGCCTGCAGATACCGACGCGCCGCGACTGGGACTGGCGCGACATTGCCATCCTGACGTTCGACTACGACGGCCTCTCCACGGAAGGCATCGACGAGCCCGTATTGCTCAGCGTGCTCGATGGTGGCGTCGACGTGATCGCGCGGCGTCCGGCTTCGCCTTGCCGGCGCCGGACGATCCATTGCTCGAAGACTGGCCGTGCTCGATGCCGAAGGCGGGCTCGCCGCGGCCATCGGCCGGGACGACCTGCAGGTGCTGTTCGCGCAACCCTAGGCCGGCACGCGCGCTTCGTGCATTAGCGTACGGACGCCCGCGTCCGCCTGCGGCATCCTGAACCCGTGATCAATCGCAAACGAAAGGAGTACGATCATGGGCAAATATTTCCTGGCCTGGATCATGGGCGTGCCGGCCATCGTGCTGGTCATCCTGTACCTGTTCTTCCACTGATCGTGGGAACTCGCCGCAACGAATGACAACGCCACCAGCCGGTGGCGTTGTCGTTTCCGGGGCTTACGCCACCGTGATGTTCACGTCGATATTCCCACGCGACATTTTGGAGTACGGGCACGTCGAGTGCGCGGCATGGACCAGGTCCAGCGCGACGTCGCGCGGCACGCCCGGCAGGCTCACGTTCAGTCGCGCCTGCAGCGAATAGCCGTCGGTGCCGGTGCCGAGGTCGACTTCCGCGTCGACGGCGGTTTCCGCCGGCAGGGCCACGTGCCGGTCGCGCGCGGCGAGGCCCAGCGCGCCGATGAAGCAGGCCGACCAGCCCGCGGCGAACAACTGTTCCGGGTTCGTGCCCTTGCCGTGGCTGCCCGGCGGCGACAGCGTGATGTCGAGACGGCCGTCGTCGCTTGTTGCGCTGCCTTCGCGGCCGCCGGTGGTGCGGGTTTTGCCGGTGTAGAGAACCTTGTCGATCTTGCTCATGATGTATACCTTTCGTTTAGGTGAGTAACTTCGGATTACAGGTGGTCGACGGCGATGACGGCATCGGCGAACGCGCGCGGTGCCTCCTGCGGCAGGTTGTGCCCGATGCCGCCCTTGATGAGTTCATGCTTGTACTTGCCGGTGAAGCGCCTGGCGTACGCGGCCGGTTCCGGGTGCGGGGCGCCGTTGGCGTCGCCTTCCAGCGTGATCGTCGGCACGGTGATGGCCGGGAAGGTCGCCAGGCGCTGTTCCAGTTTGTCGTACTTCGCTTCGCCCCGGACGAGGCCGAGGCGCCAGCGGTAGTTGAAGATCGTGATGGCGGCGTGGTCCGGGTTCTCCAGCGACGCGGCGCTGCGGTCGAATGTGCGGTCGTCGAACTGCCATTGCGGCGACGCGGTTTTCCAGATCAGCTTGGCGAAATCGTGGTGGTTCTTCGCGTAGCCGGCGGCGCCGCGGTCGGTGGCGAAGTAAAACTGGTACCACCATTGCAGCTCGGCGGCCGGCGGCAGCGGCTGCTTGCCGCTTTCCTGGCTGCCGATCAGGTAGCCGCTCACGGACACCAGCCCTTTTACGCGTTCCGGCCAGAGCGCGGCCACGATGTCGGCGCTGCGCGCGCCCCAGTCGTAGCCGGCCAGGATCGCCTTGTCGATCTTGAGCGCATCCATCAGGTCGACGACGTCCTGCGCCAGCGCGGCCGGTTCGCCGTTGCGCACGGCCTTCGGATCGAGGAAGCGGGTCGTGCCGTAGCCGCGCAGGTGCGGCACGATCACGCGGTAGCCGGCCTTCGTCAGCAGCGGCACGACGTCGACATAGCTGTGGATGTCGTACGGCCAGCCGTGCAGCAGGATCACGACGGGGCCGTTGGCCGGACCCGCGTCGACGTAGCCGACGTTCAGCACGCCCGCGTTGATCTGCTTGACGGACGAGAAGGCGTCGGCCGTTTGTGCGTGGGCCGGGCCGAGGGCGGCGACGGTGAGGGCGGCTGCGCCGAAGACGTTGCGAAGCGTGCGGGCGATGGACTGGTTCATTTCGATTCCTCCGGTAAATGGTTCAGGTGATCTGCTGTCGTAAATTGCTTATCGCGATAATCATTATGTCGATAACTGTATCCGAGCTTCCCG
>CBIHQW010000001.1:0-509105 GCA_966212285.1 Massilia kyonggiensis | reverse complement strand
ATCACGATGGTCGACTGTTCGAACACGGGCGCGCCCGACAGGCCGCCCTGTTCGGCCGCATGGCGCATGCCTTCCACGTCGCGGCGGGCCAGCGTGGTATTGGTGGCGATCACGCCGTCGATGCCGTGGCGGACGAGGGCGCCGCCGATGTTGCGGATCTGGTCGCCATCGACGTCCGGCGCGATCTTCAGCGCCAGCGGCACGTAGTGGCCGTGCTTGTCGGCCAGGCGCGACTGCTCTTCCTTCAACCGCGACAGCAGCGCATCCAGTTCGGAGGCGCCCTGCAGCTGGCGCAGGTTCTTCGTATTCGGCGACGAGATGTTGACGGTGACGTAGCTGGCGTACGGATACACCTTTTGCAGGCACGTCACGTAATCGTCGGCCGCGCGCTCGATGGGCGTGTCGGCGTTCTTGCCGATGTTCAGGCCCAGCACGCCCTGGCGTTCCTGGTAGAAGCGCGACGCCTGGACGTTGGCGACGAAGGCGTCGACGCCGCCGTTGTTGAAGCCCATGCGGTTGATGATGCCGCGCGCGGCCGGCAGGCGGAACATGCGCGGGCGCGGGTTGCCGGGCTGGGCGCGCGGCGTCACGGTGCCGATCTCGATCGAGCCGAAACCGAGCGCGGCCAGGCCGTCGATGTAGGCGCCGTCCTTGTCCAGGCCGGCAGCCAGGCCGACCGGGTTCGGGAACGTGATGCCCATGACCGTGCGCGGATCGGGCTTCGGTTTGCGGACGACGCCCGTCAATCCCAGCGCCGCGGCGCGGCGCAGGGCGGGGAGCGTGACGTTGTGGGCCGTTTCGGGGTCGAGGGAGAACAGCAGCGGGCGGGCGAGGGCGTACAGGAGTTTGTCGGACATGATCGGCTATCGAGGATTGGGCGACATTTTACCTTGTGTGGGAGTAATGTCGCAGTTTCGCCGCCGCTCACCGGTCCAATACACCCCACACGCCGTCAATACGGGCTTCCAGCGGCTTGAAATTGATCTTGTACGCCATCTTCGGACTCTGCTCGATCCAGTAACCGAGGTAGACATAGGGCAGGCCCAGCTCGCGCGCCTGGCCGATCTGCCACATCACGTTGTATGTGCCAAAGGAGGCGCCGGCCACGTCCGGATCGAAGAACGTGTAGACGGACGACAGGCCGTCCGACAGCACGTCGATGATCGACACCATGCGGAGCGTCCCGTCCGGTTCGCGGAATTCCACGAGGCGCGTGTTGACGCGGCTCTGCAGCAGGAACTGGGCGTACTGGTCGCGGCTGTCCTGGTCCATGCCGCCGCCCACGTGGCGCGTGGTCTGGTAGCGCAGGTACAGCGCATAGTGCTCGTCGGAGAACGACAGGTTGGCCACCATCGCCGTCAGGTCCTCGTGGCGCTTCCACGCGCGCCGCTGGCTGCGGTTGGGCATGAAGCGCTCGGCGGCCACGCGCACGGGGATGCAGGCCCGGCAGCCGTCGCAATAGGGACGGTAGGTGAAGATGCCGCTGCGGCGGAAACCGTTGCGCACGAGTTCCGAATACACGTCCGCATTGATCAGGTGCGACGGCGTGGCGACCTGCGAGCGGGCCTGGCGTGCGTCGAGGTAGCTGCAAGGGTACGGTGCCGTCGTATAGAACTGCAGCGTGGAAAATGGCAGATCATTCAGGTGCGTCATGCAAAGCTCTCGGAACGACGTGTGTTGAACCCATTGTAGCCAAAGACGGCGCCGCGCACCGTTAGGTGGTCAACGGTGACGCGACTTCCCAGCGTTCGATCGGCGGTTCCTGGATCGCCTGGCGCAGGTGCTGCAGGAAATCCCGGCGCGGGATCGGCACGGCGCCCAGCGAAGCCAGGTGGCCCGTCTCCTGCTGGCAGTCGACCATTTTCACGCCGTGGCTGCGCAGGAAGGCGACGAGGTAGGCCAGCGCGACCTTCGACGCGTCCGACACGCGCGCGAACATCGATTCGCCGTAGAACATGCGGCCGATGCAGACGCCATAGGCGCCGCCGACCAGCTCGCCGTCCAGCCACACCTCGGACGAGTGCGCATAGCCCATGCGGTGCAGGCCCGTGTAGCCGGCGATGATGTCTTCCGAGATCCACGTGCCCGGCCCGTCCTTGCGGGGCGCGGCGCAGGCGCGCATCACGGCTTCGAAGGCGCTGTCGAAGCGCACGACCCACGGTCCGCCGGCCTGGCGGCTGCGCTCGATCTTGCGCAGCGTCTTTTTCAGGCTTTCGCTGACCTTGAAGCGGTCGGTGTACAGCACCATGCGCGGATCGGTGCTCCACCAGAGGATCGGCTGGCCCTCCGAGAACCACGGGAAGATGCCGTTCCGGTACGCCTGCAGCAGGCGTTGCGGCGAGAGGTCCGCCCCGGCCGCGAGCAGGCCCGGCGCGTCGGTCGTCAACGCTTCGGACACGTCGGGAAACGGCGTATGGGCCTCGAGCCAGGGAATCATCGTCGTACGTCGTGTCAGTCGGGTTGGACGGGCGCCCGCATCGGACCCGCGATGTCGCGGGTATGGAATCCATAGGTGCCGCCGCTTTCGCGCATCTGCGCGCGGTCGGCGAAGAACAGTTCGAGCGTCGTGCGGATCGTGGGGAAGGCCAGGTCGGCCCACGGGATTTCGGCTTCGCTGAACAATTGCACGTCCAGGCTTTCGATGCCCGGGGCAAAGTCCAGGTCGACGAGGCGCGCCAGGTAGAACAGATGGACCTGGTGCACGTGCACGACGTTCAGCAGGGTGAACAGGTTGCCCAGCTCGATGTTGGCGCCCGCTTCCTCTTCCGTTTCGCGCGCGGCGGCCGCGCTCGTGGTCTCGCCGTTCTCCATGAAACCGGCCGGCAGCGTCCAGTAGCCGTAGCGGGGCTCGATGGCGCGCTTGCACAGCAGGATCTTGAGTTCGCCGTCCTGTTCCCACACGGGGATCGAACCGATCACCATCTTCGGGTTCTGGTAGTGGATCGTGCCGCAATGGGTGCACACGAACCGTGGACGGTTGTCGCCTTCGGGGATGGCCACCGTGACCGGGTGGGCGCACTCGGAGCAGAATTTCATAGGAAGCGGATAAATTAAGTTGCCCTTACTTTACCACTGTATTGAGGGCGGCTGGGCCGCAATCCGCCGGCGCTTCGCGCCCCGGCGGAGGCGGCTTATGCTGCGATCCGGGGGCGCCGGAGAACTGCGATTGCCTAAAGTGCGGAAGGTGCGTATAATACGAATCATCAGACGCGGGGTGGAGCAGTCTGGCAGCTCGTCGGGCTCATAACCCGAAGGTCACAGGTTCAAATCCTGTCCCCGCAACCAGATTCCAAAGCCGCTGATCCTGTTCCGGATCAGCGGCTTTTTCATTTTCTTCCCCCGTTCGACCCGCCTCAAGCACGCCCGCGATCCTCGCAACGCCCGCCGCCCAGCCCGGTCGAAGCCTTCGACTGCATTGCATGCGGAGTGAACGATGATTACTGTGGAAGACATCAACGAGGCATGGGGCTGGACCGGCCTGAACGCCGTCGAGGTGCTGGGCGAGAACGCCTTCGGCAATCTGATCGTCCGCGACGAGGACGGCATGTACTGGCGCCTGTCGCCGCAGGACCTGCGGTGCGAACCGGTGGCCGAAGACCGCGCCGCCCTCGACGCCCTGTCGTACAACCAGGAATTCCTCGATGGCTGGTACATGCCGGAGCAGGTGCGCCTGGCCGAGACGGCCCTGGGCCCGCTGACGGCCGGCCGCAAGTATTGTCTGAAAATACCCAGTGCGCTGGGCGGGCACTACGGGCGCGACAACCTGGCCATGGTGCCCTTGCCCGAACTGATCCGGTTCGCGGGCGAAGGCGCCCAGCAGTTCGACGGGTTGCCGCGCTGGCAGGACTATCACTAGCACCTAGAACCGGCGCAGCAGGCCGACCTGGAACAGGTCGCGGTCGTTCGTCTTGCGGAAGGTCTTGATGCGGTTGAAGTTGATGACGGCGCGTGTACGCGGCGAGAGCGCGCGCTCCGCCTGGAAGCTGACCAGCAGATTGGTGGCCGTGCGGTTGCCGTCGCGCCGGTTCGCGGCGAAATAGGGCCCGAGGCCGGCGCTCATCGACAACCGTGGCGTCACGGGCTGCACATACCACAGCTGCCCCGCGACGCCGCGCCGGTCCACGTGCGCGCCGTCGTCGCCTTCGAACAGGAATTTGTAGCCGATGCCCCAGCGGTCCGCATATTGCCTGGCCTCGAGCACGGCGGCACGCGCTTCGTGCGAGCCGGGCACGTTCGTGAGCGCCCAGCCGAGCGTACCGCCGAACCAGAGATGCCCATCCGGCACGACGTCCGGCGCCGGCTCGGCCGGGCCGAACTGCCGCCCCAGGCCCAGCACGAGCGCGTCCGACCGGTGCACGTGGCGCATGGCCGTGTGGTTGTAGCCCAGGCGCAGGTGGGTGCCGGGCGGCCCGGGCACGGTCAGGCGCAGGCCGGCGCTGAGGAGCACGCCGAGGCGGGCGTCGTCGATCTGGCGGCCGTTGATCGCGGTCGTGTTCATGCTCAGGTAAGGACCCGCGCCCAGCTCGCCCGTCCATGCGCGCGAAAAGCGGTGGGTGGCCAGCCATTGCAGCGCGAAGCCGTCGCGGTGGTTGTTGTCCGGATGGCCTTCGTTGTAATGGACGAAGTCGATGCGCATGGCACCCTGCTCGCGTCCGGCGCGGACTTCGAACGTGCGTCCGCGCATCCACTGGTAACCGGTCGCATTGCCGCCGTAGATGCGGCCATTGCCGAACGCGAGCGACAGGTAGGCGCCGCGGTCGTCGGGATCCGTGGTGCCGGCGCGGGCCAGGGCGGCGTGGACCAGCAGCACCGCCGCCATGCACGTCTTCGCTTTCATGATGATCTCCGCTTGTGTCGGGCTACGAGCAGTCTGGACAAGCGGGGCGGCCGCGCCTTGTGGCGGCACAAAGCGGCGTCAGCCGGCGGGCTGGTTCAGGCTGGCCCAGAGGTAGGCCGCGGCCATCGTGCGGTGCGGGCGGTAGGCTTCGAGAAACGCTTCGGCCTCGCGCATGCCGGGCCGCTCGCCGCCCGTCAGCCGGCCGATGGCGTTGCGCACGGCCACGTCGCCATGCAGCGAGCAATCCGCATAGCCCCAGCCGCGCAGCAGCGCATAGTTGACGGTCCACGGGCCGATGCCCTTGACTGCGAGCAGGCGCTCGCTCACGCCGGCGGGGTCGTCCGTGCGGTCCAGCGGCAGCGCGCCGTCGGCCACGAGGCGGGCGAAGCGCAGCAGTGTCTCCGCCTTTGCGCCGGAAAATTTTCGACTGGTCAGTTGCTCGAGATCGAGACGGGCTACGTCGGCCGCCTCCGGATAGCACCACAGGCCGCTCGAATGCGGGCGGCCCGCGAGGCCGATGAACGTGCGGCGCAGGGAAATGGCGAACGGCAGGTTGATCTGCTGGCCGATGATGGCCCACGTCAGCGCCTCGAACACGGTGGCGGACTGGATCACGCGCAGGCCCGGCTGGCGCGCGACGACGGGGCCGAGCAGCGGGTCGGCGCGCACGGCCTGTTCGAACGGCGCGGGATCGATGCGCAGGCCCAGCATGTTCACGAGGGCGTCGTGAACGGCATCTTCCGCCGGCGTACCATCGCCGGCGACGACGCACTCGGCGCGGTCCGCGTGCAGCGTGATGTCGAGTAGCGTCGGCACGCCGTCCAGCAGCACGCCCTTGCGGATGCGGCCGGCGTTCGCGTCGACGACTTCGGCCAGCGCATCGGCATCGCGGCCGTGGAACGTATAAGCGTCCGCGTGGCGATAGCCGGCCGGCAGCGCGATCGTGCGGCGGCTCATTTGCCGGATGCCGGCACGGGCGCGGCACGGCCGAAGCGGGGCGTGAAACCCGTCACGAATGCGGTGCCGACCAGGGTGATGGCCGAGCCCACGATCGTGTACCAGCCGATCGCCTCGCCGAGGAACAGCGCGCCCCACAGGATGCCGAAGACGGGACTCAGGAACGTGACCGTCAGGGCGGACGTCGTGCCTACGTCCTCGATCAGTTTGAAGTACAGGATGTAGGCGATGCCGCTGCACAGCACGCCCAGTGCGATCACGGCGCCGACGATGCCCACGGTGGGCGCGCCGGCGGGCGGGAACAGGGGCAGGGCGGGCAGCACCATCAGCGCGGACGTCCACATCGTGCCGTGCGCGTTGGCGAACGGCTCCACGCTTTTCGCGGTGCGCGCATACAGGCTCGCGACGCTGTAGCTCAACGCGGCCACCAGCGCGGCGGCGACGGCGAGGCCGGCGCCGGGGCGGCTCGTCGCGTGGTCGAAGCCGACGAGCAGCGCGACGCCGACGGTGCCCAGCACGAGGCCCAGCGCGGTGCGCGCGCGGATCGGCTGGCGTCCCCACACGGCGCCGAGCAGCGCGCCCCACATCGGCGCGGTCGCGTTCAGCACGGCCAGCACGGACGCCGGCAACGTGCGCGCCGCGAACGCGAACAGCAGGAACGGGAACGCGGAGTTGAAGAAGCCGAGGATGAAGTAATGCTTCCAGTGCGCGCGCAGCTCGAGACGCTTCTTGAGGACGACGCCCACGATGGCCAGGAACAGCGCGGCGAACAGTACGCGGAATTCGATGAGCACCGCGGGGCCGAGCGTGGGCGCGCTGATGCGCATGAAGAGGAAGGAGCCGCCCCAGATGGCGGCGAGCACGATGAGGCGCAGCAGGTTGGCAGTGTTCATGGTTCCCGGGAGGATAGACGCAGGGGTTTCCCCTGCCTCTCCGTTTCTTGCGCTTGAATTGCGCGACGGGGCAGGGGAACTGGTAATGATACAAAAAGGCCGGGAACCCTGCCGGCGCCCCATGAAAAAGGGCCGCAAGCGCGGCCCCCGTCGATCATGCGCGTCTGCCGGCGCTCAAGGCACCAGCGGCTTCTTCGCGGACCGTTTCGCCTTGACTTCCGCGATCGCTTTCTCCACGGCCGCCATCCGTTGCGGCAGCGCCGGGTGATTCGCGCTGTAGCCGTTCAACACGCTGGGCGGATAGTTCTCCGCGAGGCGGTTCCAGAACGCGGGCGCGTCCTTGATGTCGTAGCCGGCGCGCGCGGCGAGGTAGATGCCGAGGCGGTCGGCGGCGGCATCGGCGTCGGCCGGCATGGCCTTGATGCCGCCGCTGCCGATCAGCATCGACGTGTCGGGCGTGATGCTTTTCAGGTTGTCGATGATGCTGCCGATCGTCGCGCTGTTGCGTTGCGAGGACGGGTGGCCCAGCATGTTGTGGGCCATCGTCTTGGCCAGCACGAACGCCAGCTCGTCGTCGTCGTGCGTGAAGTTGATCATGCCGCGCGTGACGAGCACCCGGCTGCCGTCGGCGTAGGCGTTGACGTTGTCCGCGTTGCCCAGTTCGATCGCGAAGGCGCAGGCGCGCGTGACGGGAATGGTCAACTGGCGCTCGCTCTGGCGCCGCTCGATCGTCATCGGCAGGCTCGCCTGTGCGGCGAGGATCTTGCCGAACATGGCGCCTGCCTGTGACAGCGCATGCTCGCCGGCCGGCAGTGGCTTGCCTGCGGCGGCGAGGAGCACGTCGCCCTCCTGCAGGCCCGCGCGTGCGGCGCCGCTGCCGGCCAGCACGTCGGTCACCTGCAGGTGCTCGCCCATGCCGAAGGCGACGTGCGCCGCTTCGTTGTACTCGCCCGGATAGGACCAGCGGTTCTTTGCCGTGAAGCCGAGCAGGTTGCGGGCCTGGCCCTTGCACAATTCGGCGTTCTGGATCAGCAGGGGCGCCGCGACCTTGTACAGGCGCTCCTGCAGGCCCGCCATCTTCGTCAGGGTGTCGGCGGCGGCGGACATCTGCGGGCTCAGGGCCGGGGCTTCGACGGGGCGTTCGGTGACGCGCGGTGTGGCCGACGGGTGGCGCGGTGCCTGCGTGGCGCAGGCCGACAGCAGCAGGGCTGCGGCGATGCCCAGCGCGGCAGTCTTGATGCCCGCGGGGCGCTGACGAAGATGTCCGGTCATGTGCTCCTCATAGTTTATTGTTTGCCGGTGGAGCCGAATCCTCCGGCCCCCCGGTCGCTCGTTGCGAAATCCTCCACGACGTTGAAGCCCACCTGCATGACAGGCACCACGATCAGCTGCGCCAGGCGGTCCATCGGCTGCAGGGTGAACGTGGCCTGGCCGCGATTCCAGGTCGAGACCATCAGCTGGCCCTGGTAATCGGAGTCGATCAAGCCTACCAGATTACCCAGAACAATGCCGTTCTTATGGCCGAGCCCGCTACGAGGCAGGATCATCGCCGCATAGCCCGGATCGCCGATGTGGATGGCGAGGCCGGTCGGCACCAGCACGGTCTGGCCGGGCTCGATGGTCATGGGCGCCTCGATGCAGGCACGCAGGTCGAGGCCGGCGCTGCCGGCGGTGGCGTAGGCCGGCAGGAAGTCCTTCATGCGCGGGTCGAGGATTTTCAGGTCGATATTCTTCATGGAGTGCTTAAGTTGATACGGGTGAATCAGGCCAGCAGCGACCTTTGTTCCAGGCGTTTGGCGATCTCGGAAACGAGCTGGCGCGCCAGTTCCAGCTTGGTCGCGCGCGGGAGCACCGTGTGGCCGCTTTCGTCGAACAGCACGATCGCATTCTCATCCTGCCCGAACGTCTGCGGGCCGATATTGCCCACGAGCAGAGGAATGCCTTTTTTCTCGCGTTTCACCGCGCCGTATTCGATCAGGTTTTCGGATTCCGCCGCGAAGCCGACGCAATACGGCCAGCCGTTCAGCGACGTGGTCGCGGCGACGGTCGCGAGGATGTCCGGGTTCTGCGCGAACTGCAGTTGCGGGGCGTCGCCACTGCCGTCCTTCTTGATCTTCTGGTCGCTGGCATTGTCCACGCGCCAGTCGGCGACGGCCGCCACGCCCACGAAGATGTGCTGGCCGGCGACGGCCTGCATGACGGCATCCAGCATCTGGCGCGCGCTCTGCACGTCGATGCGGCGCACGCCATGCGGCGTGGGCAGCGATGTCGGTCCGGAGACGAGCGTCACGTCCGCGCCGGCCTCGCGCGCGGCGCGCGCGATCGCATAGCCCATCTTCCCGGACGACAGGTTCGTGATGCCGCGCACGGGGTCGATGGCTTCATAGGTCGGCCCCGCCGTGATCAGCACGCGCTTGCCGGCCAGGAGCTTCGGCTGGAACGACGCGACGAGTTCCTCGAGCAGTTCGTCCGGTTCGAGCATGCGGCCCATGCCCGTCTCGCCGCAGGCCTGCGAGCCGGCGGCCGGGCCGAGGATGCACACGCCGTCCTCGCGCAGCTGCGCGACGTTGCGCTGCGTGGGCGCCTTTTCCCACATCTCGACGTTCATCGCGGGCGCCACCAGCAGGGGCACGTGGTGCGGACGCGCGAGGCACAGGGTCGAGAGCAGGTCGTCGGTGGCGCCGTGCGCGAGCTTGAACAGGAAGTCGGCCGAGCAGGGCGCGACGAGGATGGCGTCGGCATCGCGCGTGAGGTCGATGTGCGCCATGTTGTTGGGAATGCGGCCGTCCCACTGGTCCGTGAAAACGCCGCGGCCGGACAGCGCCTGCATCGTCACGGTGCCGATGAAATGGGTGGCCGCTTCGGTCATCACGACCTGCACGTGCGCGCCCTGTTTGGTGAGGGCGCGGCACAGTTCCGCGGCCTTGTAGCAGGCCACGCCGCCGGACAGTCCGAGGACGATCTTCTTGCCCTTCAGGTCCATGCTCATGAGATCCTCCGTGCTTAATGCTTGTTCACGCGGCGCAGTTCATCCACGATGAACAGGAACGCACCGATCGTGATCGCGGTATCCGCGATATTAAAAGCCGGGAAGTGGCCGACGCCGCGCCAGTAAAAGTCGAGGAAGTCGATCACGTGGCCGTAGGCGATGCGGTCGACGAGGTTGCCGAGGGCGCCGCCCATGATCAGCGCGAGGGCCCAGCAGAACATGCGCTGGCCCGCGTGCTTGCGCAGCAGGTAGATGATGAAGCCGACGGCCGCGATGGCGATGCCGGCGAACAGGTAGCGCTGCCAGCCGCCCTGGTCGGACAGGAAGCTGAATGCGGCGCCCTTGTTATACGCGAGGACCAGGTTGAAGAAGCTGGTGATGGGCTTCTCTTCGCCGTGCATGAAGGTGCGCGTGATGGTGATCTTGCTGATCTGGTCGAGCAGGATGACGATGAAGGCGATGCCGAGCCACGGGGTCAGGCTGCCGCCCGAGCGCGACGAGACGGCGGAGAATGTTGGTTTTTTTTTGCTGGCCATGTCGATGGTCGTAAAGGTAAAACCCCGGGCACGCGGCCCGGGGCGCAGGTACGTCAGGCGAAGCGGCGCTGTTCCCCGCTGCCGAACAGGTTGCTCGTGCAGCGGCCGCACAGGCCCGGATGCGCGTGGTCATGGCCCACGTCGCGGCGGTAGTGCCAGCAGCGTTCGCACTTCGCGGCCTCGGACGGCGTGACGGTGACGGCTTCCTCCGCAGCGTCGGCGACCTGTTCGACGGTCGCCTGCGACGTGATGAACACGAACTTCAGGTCGTCGTCCAGGCTCGCGAGCGTCGCGTACTTGTCGCCGGCGGCCTTGAGCGCCAGTTCCGCCTGCAGCGACGAGCCGATCGCGCCGGACGCGCGCACTTCTTCCAGCTGCTTGGTGACGTCGGCACGCACGGCGCGCAGCAGCGCATACTTGTCCAGCAGCGCGGCGCTGTCGGCGATCGCCGGGAAGGTCCACAGCGTCTGCGTGAAGATGGTCTCGTCGCTGTCCTTGTAGGAGTCTTCGCCCGCGAACACGGCCCATGCTTCCTCCGCGGTGAACGACAGGATCGGCGCCATGATGCGCAGCAGCGCGTGCGCGATGTGCCACAGCGCGGTCTGCGCCGAGCGGCGCGCGAAGGAGTCCACGCCCGTCGTGTACAGGCGGTCCTTCAGGATGTCGAGGTAGAAGCCGCCCAGGTCTTCCGAGCAGAAGTTCTGCAGGCGCGCGACGACCGGGTGGAATTCGTAGCGCTCGAAGTGCTTCGCCACGTCATCCTGCAGGCGCGCCGTCTCGGCCAGCGCGTAGCGGTCGATCTCGAGCAGCTCGGCCACCGGCACCGCGTTCTTCACGGGGTCGAAGTCCGACGTGTTCGCGAGCAGGAAGCGCAGCGTGTTGCGGATGCGGCGATATGCCTCCGTCACGCGCTTCAGGATCTCTTCGGACAGCGCCAGTTCGCCCGTATAGTCGGTCGACGCGACCCACAGGCGCAGGATGTCGGCGCCCAGCGTGTCGCTGATCTTTTGCGGCGACAGCACGTTGCCGAGCGACTTCGACATCTTGCGGCCATGTTCGTCGACCGTGAAGCCGTGCGTCAGCAGCGCCTTGTACGGCGGGCGGCCATTCAGCATCGACGACGTCAGCAGCGACGAGTGGAACCAGCCGCGGTGCTGGTCCGAGCCTTCCAGGTACAGGTCGGCCGGGAAGTGCGACTGTTCCTTGTGCGAGCCGCGCAGCACGGTCTGGTGCGTCGTGCCCGAGTCGAACCACACGTCCAGCGTGTCGCGGTTCTTTTCGTACATCGCGGCTTCATCGCCCAGCAGGTCGCGCGGGTCGAGCTTGTGCCAGGCGTCGATGCCGCCTTTTTCGATCAGTTGCGCGACCTGTTCCAGCAGCTCCGGCGTGCGCGGATGCAGGTCGCCCGTTTCCTTGTGCAGGAAGAAGGCCATCGGGACGCCCCACTGGCGCTGGCGCGACAGGGTCCAGTCCGGACGGTTGGCGATCATGCCCTGCAGGCGTGCCTGGCCCCAGTCGGGGAAAAACTGCGTGTCGGCGATGCCGGCCAGCGCGGATTCGCGCAAGGTCGGGCCGCCATCGTTCGGCTTGACGTCCATGCCGGCGAACCACTGGCTCGTCGCGCGGTAGACGATCGGCGTCTTGTGGCGCCAGCAGTGCATGTAGCTGTGGTCGAACATCTTCAGTTCGAACAGGGCGCCGGCTTCGCTCAAGGCGTTGCAGATCGGCTTCGATGCGTCCCAGATCGTCATGCCGCCGAACAGCGGCAGCGTGCTGGCGAAGCGGCCGTCGCCCATCACGGGCTTCAGGATCTCGTCGTCCTTCATGCCGTGCGCCTTGCAGGACTGGAAGTCTTCCAGGCCGTAGGCCGGCGCGGAGTGGACGACGCCCGTGCCGCTGTCGGTCGTGACGTAGTCGGCCAGGTAGACGGGCGACGTGCGGTCGTAGAACGGATCGGCCGCGTGCAGCGGGTGCCTGAAGCGGATGCCGCCCAGCTTCTCGCCGGTCGTCGTGGCGACGACTTCGCCTTCCAGCTTGTAGCGCTGCAGGACGCTTTCTGCCAGGTCCTTCGCGACGATCAGCAGGACCGGTGCGCCGTTGCGGTCAGCCTTGACGAGTGCGTACGTCACTTCCGGATGCACGTTCAGCGCCTGGTTCGACGGGATCGTCCACGGGGTCGTGGTCCAGATCACGATGAAACCGTCGCCCGCGGGCAGGGCGTCCAGGCCGAACGCCTGCGCGACCTTCGCGGGCTCGGCGAACGGGAAGCCGACGTCGATGGCCGGGTCGCGCTTGTCCTGGTATTCGACTTCCGCCTCGGCCAGCGCCGAGCCGCAGTCGAAGCACCAGTTCACGGGCTTCAGGCCGCGGTAGACATAACCCTTGTCGAGCATCGTGCCGAGGGCGCGCAGCTCATCCGCCTCGTTACTGAAGTTCATCGTCAGGTACGGATTGTCCCACTCGCCCAGCACGCCCAGGCGGATGAAACCGGCGCGCTGGCGGTCGACCTGCTCGAGCGCGTATGCACGTGCCTTTTGCAGCACCTCGGCCGTCGGCAGGTTCTTGCCGAACTGTTTTTCGATCTGGATTTCGATCGGCATGCCGTGGCAGTCCCAGCCCGGCACATACGGCGCGTCGAAGCCGGCCATGGTGCGCGATTTGACGACCATGTCCTTCAGGATCTTGTTGACGGCGTGGCCCAGGTGGATGTCGCCGTTCGCGTACGGCGGACCGTCGTGCAGCACGAATTTCGGACGGCCGGCGGCCGCCTTGCGGATGCGCTGGTAGATCTTCTTGTCCTGCCATTGCTTGACCCAGCCCGGCTCACGCTTGGCGAGGTCGCCGCGCATCGGGAAGGAGGTGTCGGTCATGTTGACCGGGTATTTGCTTTCCGGCTTCTTGTTGCCTTGTTGGCCTTTCTGGCCTTGCTTGGTATCGGACATGGTGATTTCTAAAATGGACTGCTGTTATTCGTGATGACGGGACGGCCGCTGTTACTCCGTCCTTGGCGTCGTCGGGACTGCAAAAGTCCCGGTCAAATTCGGTCGGTGGCCGTGAGGGCGCCGGCGCGCTGGGCGAACCAGGCGCGGGCCTGCTGCGCGTCGCGTTCGATGGCGGCCGTCAGTGTGGGGAGGTCGACGCATTTTTCTTCGTCGCGCAGCTTGGTGAGGAATTCCACGCGCACGAGCTTGCCGTAGCAGGGCTGGTTCCAGTCGAAGACATGGACTTCCAGCAGCATGCGGCCCGCGTCCTCGACGGTCGGACGTACGCCGAGACTGGCGACGGCTGGCAGCGGCCGGTCGGCCAGGCCGTGCACCTGCACGACGAAGATGCCGGCCAGCGCGGGACGGTGGGCGACGCGCAGGTTCAGCGTGGGGAAGCCGAGCGTGCGGCCCAGTTTCTGGCCGTGGATCACGTGGCCGGACATCGAGTACGGGTGGCCCAGCAGGGCGCGCGTGGCGTCGAAATCGCCGGCTGCGAGCGCGGCGCGCACGGCCGAGGACGAGATGCGGGTGGAGTCGTGCAGCACGGCCGGCAGGCTGTGCACCTCGAAGCCGTAGCGCTTGCCGGCTTCGGCCAGCAGGGCGACGTTGCCGGCGCGGCGGGCACCGTAGCAAAAGTCGTCGCCGACCATCAGCCATTTCACGTGCAGGCCGTCGACCAGCACGCGCTGCGTGAATTCATCCGGCGACATCGACGCGAAATGTTCGTTGAAATGTTCGACGATGACGCGGTCGACGCCGGCATTTCCCAGCGATTCGAGCTTGTCGCGCAGGTTGGCGATGCGCGCCGGCGCTTTCGACAAATCGCCGCTGCGCTGCGCAAAATATTCGCGCGGATGGGGCTCGAAGGTCATCACGGCGGCTTCCAGCCCGAGCTTGCGGGCGCTCGCGGTCACGTGGGCCAACAGCGCCTGGTGCCCGCGGTGGACACCGTCGAAGTTGCCGATCGTGAGCGCGCAGGGCGCGCGTGCCCTGTCGTTGGGAAGTCCGCGAAATACCTTCATTGGATGGTTCGTGCTTCTAGGCGAAATACCAGATTATACGGCAAAGGACATGTTGCACAGCGCAATGCCTTTGTTGCAATGGATGAGGTAGCGTTGCTCCCCAATAAAAAAGCGCAGCCTGCATGACGCAGACTGCGCTTTTGTCCTGCCCGGGGCGGGGGAGATCAGCCGGAGATCGGCTTGTTGATCGCCATGATGAAGTAACGGGCCACTTCCGCCGTGCCATCGGTACCGCCGACGGACCTGAGCGTGCTGATGGCTTGCGACTTCTTGCCGGCGACGGCGTACGCTTCGCCCAGGCGCAGCTTGACGTCTTCCGGATGCTTCAGGTCCTTGGCCTTGGAAGCTGCTTCCAGCATCTTCAGGCCCTTGTCGACCTGGCCCGACTGGACCAGTGCGTAACCCAGCGACGCAAAGCCATCGTTGTCGCCGTCCTTGGCCAGCTGCGCTTCGGTGGCGGCCAGGTTCTTGTTCTGGTCGGCCAGGGTCTTCTCCGCCAGGTCCTTCAGGCGCTGGTGACGCGCGGCGTCCGGACCGGTGCCCAGTGCGCCTGCCTTGTAGCCTTTGTCGATGACCTTCAGGGCTTCGGCCGGTGCGCCGGCCTGCAGCACGAGCTGGGCCATTTCCATGTACTCGCTCGGCTTCTTCAGCAGGCCATTGGCCAGCTTCAGGCGGTACAGGTCGACTTGCAGGCGGCCCGAGAAGCCCGGCTTGCCTTGCACGCGGTTCAGCAGGTCGGTCCAGTACTGGGCCTTCGGATAGTTGGCGGCCAGTTTCTCGATGGTGTTGACGTAGCCGGCCTTGTCGTTCTTCTTGAGCTGGATGTTGGCCAGCATGCCCAGCTGGTCTTCGCTCATGCGGCCGCTCTTCTCGGCCGCGCGCAGTTCACTCTCCAGTGCCTGGATATTGCCCTGCTTGTAATAGTTCTGCATCAGGTAGGCGCGCAGCTTCGGATCGTCGTGATCCTTGAGCTGGCGCTGGATGGCTTCATTGGCCTTGCCCAGGTCGCCCGCGCGCATGTAGATGCCGATCAGGCCTTCCGAGAACTGGGCTTTTTCGGTCGCGTTCAGCTTGCCGGAACCGATCAGGTATTCGAAGGACTTGGCGGCCGTATCGTAATCACCGGCGGCGGATGCGGCACCGGCACGGGTACGTTCGATCAGGTACGTCTCGTGGGCCGACTTGCCGCCGACTTTGTCGAGGTCGCGCAGCTTGGCCAGGGCATCCTTGTTCTTGCCCGATTTCATCAGCTGCTGGGCGTCCTGCAGGGGCTTGCCAATTTCGGGGCGGACGGTCTCCGCGGCGTAGACCGGGGCCAGGCCGACCACCGGAGCGGCGGCGGTGAATCCGAGGGCGGCCGCTACGAGGCCGAGGTGTGCGAGGCGGAATTTAGCCATTATCGAAATTCTCTCATTCAAAATAGACACGGCAGGGAAACCCTGCCGTGTTCATTATAGCCAAAGCGATTACTGGAACTGTTCGTTACCGACCATACCGATCTTGGTCACGCCAAGACGCTGGGCCGATGCCATCACGCCCGCGACAACCTTGTACTCGACCAGCTTGTTCGGACGCAGGTGCACTTCCGGCTGATCAGGTTGGGCTGCCACGTTCGCCAGCTTCGCTTCGAGGGTGGCACGATCCGGGACCGGGACGTTATCCCAGAGGATCGTACCGTCGAAGTCCACGTCGATCGTGATCACTACCGGTTCCTTGGTCGGCGGCGGCGGGTTGCCAACCGGCATGTTCAAGTTAACCGAATGGTTTTGCTTCGGAATGGTGATGATCATCATGATGATCAGCACCAGCATGACGTCAATCAGCGGCGTCATGTTCATTTCCATCATCGGTTCCGGATCTGCTCCTTTAGCTCCGGACGAACCAACGTTCATACCCATGGTGTTTCCTTTCAAATCTTGGGAAACCAGCGTGACAGCGGCAGGGCCGCTATCACGCTGGCGGGTTGCATCCTGGAGGATCAGCCCTTATCAGGCGGTTCGGTGATGAAACCGACCTTCTGAATCCCGGCACGCTGGGCCGTGTAGAGCACCTTGCCGATGGCTTCGTAGCGGGTCTGCTGGTCGCCACGAATCTTCACTTCCGGCTGCGGAACTTTCACCGATTCCTTGGCCAGGAAATCGAACAGCTCGTCGGTGTTGTTCAGGTGCTTCTGATTCCAGTACATCTCGCCATCTTTGTTGACGACGATGTTCACGTCTTCCGGCGTGGTCTTCACGACCTGGTTGGTCTCGATCGGCAGGTTAATCTTCTGCAGGTGGAGGACAACCGGGCTGGTGATCAGGAAGATGATCAGGAGAACCAGCATCACGTCCACGAGGGGCGTGGTGTTGATCTCTGACATCACTGCATCTTCATCTCCGCTATCGGAGCCAACACTCATACCCATGGTTTAGCCAACCTTTTTAGCGGTGCTGGCGCCTTGTGCACGTGCAGCTTCCGAGGTGTGCATTGCGCCCGAGATCAGGACCGAGTGCACGTCTGCGCTGAACGAACGGACGTCTTCCATTGCCGACTTGTTGCGGCGGACCAGCCAGTTGTAACCCAGAACGGCCGGAACTGCAACGAACAGACCGAATGCGGTCATGATCAGTGCTTCACCCACCGGACCTGCAACCTTGTCGATCGACGCGTTACCGGTCATACCGATGTTGGTCAGTGCGTTGTAGATACCCCAGACGGTACCGAACAGACCGATGAACGGCGAGGTCGAGCCGACGGTTGCCAGGAACGACAGGCCATCTTGCAGACGCGACTGGACTTTGTCCACGGCGCGCTGGATCTGCATGGTCACCCAGGTCGACAGGTCGATCTGCTCGAGCAGGGCGCCGTCGTGGTGCTGGGTTGCCTTGGTGCCGGTTTCAGCGATGAAGCGGAACGGCGAGCCTTCCGACAGTTGAGCCGAGCCAGCGGCGATCGACGGAGCTTTCCAGAACTTCTGGTTGGTTTCCTTCGACTGCTTGAAGATCTTCATCTGGTCCAGCAGCTTGGTGATGATGATGTACCAGGAACCCATCGACATGATTGCCAGGATGATCAGCGTGCTGCGCGACACGACGCCGCCGTTCCACACGGCCATCGGGCCGAACGGGTTCTCGACTTCTTCTTTCTTGGCTTCGCCGCCAGCTGCCGGGGCCGCTGCCGGTGCCGAAGCGGCAGCGTCGGCTGCCGGTGCTGCTGCGTCAGCCGCCGGTGCCGCTGCCGGGGCGCTCGCTGCTGCCGAGGCCGGAGCGTCGGCGAAGGCCGGAGCGGACACCAGTGCCGATGCCGCAGTGACCGAGAACAGGAGAGCCGCTACGGTAGCGGACAAACGGGTATTCTTAAACATGCTTCCTCCAAAAATTTAAAATGAACAGTTCGCTGAACTAATAACAACGAAAATCATGCTTTTGAGACGATACGCTGTCTCTGGTTATTCCAGCGTCCAGACGTACTGAACCGGCTGCCAGGACTCGATGGCCTGGCCGTTCTCAGTTGCCGGCTTGAACCGGCACTTGCCCAGTGCCACCTGAGCAGCCTTATCCAGGTCGCGGAAGCCGCTCGACTTCGTGACCTGGGAACCTTTCACACTACCGTCCGTGCCGATCAGGAACGAAATGGTCGACACACCCGTTTCTTCGTTACGCAGCGACGACTTCGGATATTCCGGCTTCGAGCACGTATTGAAGTCCGCGACTGCCGGGGTCCGCGCAGGGCCTGCCGGCTTGGCTGCCGGAGCAGGCGGTGCCGCGGGGACCGGCAGTGCCTTCTGGAGTTCGGTCGTCGCCGGTTTCGCCTGCGTCGTGTTAGCGATCACATTCTGCTGCGGCGGCGGGGTCTGCACTTGCACTTCCACCGGCGGGATGAACGGCGGAGGCGGAGCCTTCATTTCCGGCGGGGGCGGCGGGGGCGGCGTCTCCGGAGGTGGCGGCGGTTTTACGTCTTCAATGATCTTGGTCTCCACTGCCTCGGTCACCTTGCTGATCATCTTTTTCCCGAGACCGGTCACGATCCCGTAAGCAACGATCAGGTGCAAGACGATGACAATGGCGATACCAGTCAAATTCTTCCCGGGGTTCTTCTCATGCGAAAAATTCATCCTGCTTTCTCCAATACCAACCTTTTTTTGTTGCTACTAAACCCACAAAACACGACAAAAAGCTAAGAGCCGCATCCGGGACATCGGCGAATTATACCTACGAATTCTTTTTTGCACATACATTTTTACACCCTCAAAGAGAGGCTATTTGTCTGTAAAAACAGGCAAAGAAAGTGATCAAGAAAGAAGGGGCGCGGGCAGGCCGATGGAGGTGGAAGTTAGTTGTTTTGCAATGCTGTAGGGACCCCTTTCATAATGTGTTGAAGATAAGCCAATCGCCCCGGAAATGCCGAATTTTCCATGCCTATTTTGCAGCTCAGCAAATATCATAAGAAAGGTTCATGGCGTTTCTGCCAACTATATCGAAGTTCCAAGTGGGAGGGCGTACTGTTGAAGCGGTTTTGACCCCGGATAAGAGGGGTTGGCCATAACAAGTCCTTATGTCGATACAGGCACTTGATATGGCTCACTCACCACGTCAGATGTTAGTTGAACTACATCACAAGGGGAAGATGGTGTCAACAGGATGGAAGAAAAAAATGCCCGCGCCGAGTAGCGCGGGCAGGAGGGTCAGTAACGCGCGCGCTTCTCGCGACGGCACTCAAGACTGCTCACGACACGCCCGGATGGGTCAACGGTCTCGAGGCGCACATCGAAGCCCCACAGCCGTGCGACGTGCTTCAGGACCTCATGCGCCTGCTGGTTCAGGGGACGCCGCTGGAACTGGGTATGGCGCAGCGTCAGCGCGCGGTCGTCCCGGGTGTTGACTTGCCAGACCTGGATGTTCGGTTCGCGGTTGCCGATATTGTACTGATCGGCCAGCTGCTGGCGCACGTAGCGGTATCCGGCCTCGTCGTGGATGGCCGAAATCGTCAGCTTGTCGCTGCGGTCGTCGTCCAGCACGGCGAAGAAGTGGAATTCCCGGATCAGCTTGGGCGACAGGTATTGGGCGATGAAGCTCTCGTCCTTGAAGTTGCGCATCGCAAAGTCAAGCGTCTTGAGCCAATCGCTGCCCGCGATGTCCGGGAACCAGGCCTTGTCCTCGTCCGTCGGCTCCTCGCAGATGCGCTTGATGTCCGTCATCATCGCGAACCCGAGGGCATACGGATTGATGCCATTGTAATAGGGGCTCGTGGCGGGCGGCTGGTAGACGACGTTCGTATGGCTCTGCAGGAATTCCAGCATGAACCCGTCGCCGACGATCCCTTCTTTATAGAGCTCCTGCAGGATCGTGTAGTGCCAGAAGGTCGCCCAGCCTTCGTTCATGACCTGGGTCTGGCGCTGCGGATAGAAATACTGCGAGATCTTGCGCGTGATCCGTACGAGCTCGCGCTGCCAGGGTTCGAGCAGCGGCGCGTACTTTTCGATGAAGTAGAGCAGGTTTTCCTCGGGCTCGGGCGGGAAGCGGGGCGGCGGCTGGTCCTTGATCTGTTCCTCGCGCCGCGGCAAGGTGCGCCACAGTTCGTTGACCTGCGACTGCATGTATTCCTCGCGCTCCTTCTGGCGCGCCGCTTCCTGGGCGACCGACAGCTTGGCCGGCCGCTTGTACCGGTCCACGCCATAGTTCTGGATCGCGTGGCACGAATCGAGCAATTCCTCGACGGCGTCGATGCCATGCCGCTGTTCGCACTCGGCAATATAGTTCTTCGCAAAGACCATGTAGTCGACGATGGCGTCGGCATCGGTCCAGGTTCGGAACAGGTAATTGCCTTTAAAGAAAGAATTGTGGCCGTAGGCCGCGTGCGCGATCACGAGCGCCTGCATCGTCAGGCTGTTTTCCTCCATCAGATAGGCGATGCAGGGATTCGAGTTGATGACGATTTCGTACGCCAGGCCCATCTGGCCACGCTTGTAACTCTTTTCCGTCGTCAGGAAATGCTTGCCGAACGACCAGTGGTTGTACGAGACCGGCATGCCGACGGACGTGTACGCGTCCATCATCTGCTCGGCCGTGATGATTTCGAGCTGGTTGGGGTAGGTGTCCAGGCCGAACTTCCTGGCCACCCGGCGGATTTCCTCGTGCGCCTGCTCGATCAGGTCGAACGTCCATTCCGACTGTTCGGGCAGGGCGCGCGGGTTGTTGGGATCTCTTGGCATAGCGGGCCTCGCTACTTGGGCTGCTTCTTGAACAATTCGCGGAACACCGGATAGATGTCGGCGGGCGTCACGATCTTCTGCATGGCGAAGTTCTGGTGCGTTTCCGCCACCTCGGCGTACTGCTCCCACAGGTTCTGGGGCGGACCGTCGGTGATCTCGACATAGGTGTAGTACTGGACCCTGGGCATGATCGCATTGGTCAGGATCTGCCTGCACAGCACGGAGTCGTTGTCCCAGTTGTCGCCGTCCGAGGCCTGGGCCACGTAGCTGTTCCAGTCGCCGTTGCTGTAGCGTTCGGTGATGACCTTGTTCAGCAGGTGCAGCGCCGACGACACGACCGTGCCGCCCGATTCGCGCGAGTGGAAGAACTCGTTCTCGTCGACCTCGGCCGCCGCGGTGTGGTGGCGGATGAAGACGACGTCGATCCGTTCGTAGACCCGCTTGAGGAACAGGTACAGCAGGATGAAGAAGCGCTTGGCGGTGTCCTTGCGGCTTTCATCCATCGATCCGGACACGTCCATGATGCAGAACATGACGGCCGCCGTGGACGGCTTCGGGATCTTGATGCGGTTGCTGTAGCGCAGGTCGATCGGGTCGATGAACGGGATCGCCAGCAGGCGCGTGTGCAGGTGGTGGATCTTGTGCTTCAGTTCGATCACCTGCGGGTCGTCGTCCTCCGCACCCTGTTCGCGCAGGTCGCGCAACTGGTGCTCGAGCGCCGTCAGCTGCTTGCGCGAGGGGCCGCCCACCGCGATGCGCCGGCCGAGCGCGCCGCGCAGGGAGCGCAGCACGTGGATGTTCGACGGTGTGCCGGAGATGTTGTAGCCGGCGCGCTGGTTCTTGTATTCGACGACCTGGGTCAGCTGCGTCTTGACCATGTTCGGCAGCTCGAGGTCTTCGAAGAAGTAATTCATGAATTCTTCGCGGCTGAGCTCGAAGATGAAATCGTCTTCGGTCGTCTGCTCGCTGTTGCCGGCACGGCCGCGTCCGGCGCCGCCGCCACCGCCGCGGGGGCGGTTGATCGTGTCGCCTTTCTGGTATTCCGTGTTGCCGGGGTTGACGGTCTCCCAGACGCCGCCATGGGCGTGTCCGAAATGCGGCTCGCTCACGTCCTTGACGGGAATCGAGACCTTCTCGCCATTCTCTACGTCGGTGATCGAGCGACCCTTGATCGCCCGGCCCACCGCATCCTTGATTTGCGCCTTATAGCGGCGCAAGAAGCGTTCGCGGTTGACCGCAGACTTGTTCTTGCCCTGCAAGCGTCGGTCGATGAGGTAAGTCAAAACAGGCCTCCTGCTGAAAGTCGCGGCGGGCCGGATTCCTTCCCGGTCCTTACATAATATAACGCGCCGCGTCGTAACGTGGTTGGCGCCGCGGATTCCGGCGACCGGCTTCGTGCCGGTCGACCGGTCCTGCCCGGCGGGTGCTTCATCGCCCGCCCCACGCTCCTGGTTTTGCGATGGCCTTTACGAGGACTTCCTTACGCGCAAGTACCACTCGCACAGCAGGCGGACCTGCTTGGGCGTATAGCCTTTTTCGACCATACGGGCCACGAAGTCGGCATGCTTGGTCGCATCTTCCGCGCTGGCTTTCGCGTTGAACGAAATCACCGGGAGCAGTTCCTCGGTATTCGAGAACATCTTCTTCTCGATCACGGTGCGGAACTTCTCATAGCTGGTCCACGCAGGATTCTTGCCGCCGTTCGTCGCCCGCGCGCGCAGCGCGAAGTTGACGATTTCGTTGCGGAAATCCTTCGGGTTCGAAATGCCGGCCGGTTTCTCGATCTTCTCGAGCTCGGCGTTCAGCGTTTCGCGGTCGAAGCTTTCGCCCGTGTCCGGATCGCGGAATTCCTGGTCCTGGATCCAGAAGTCGGCAAACGTGACGTAGCGGTCGAAGATGTTCTGGCCATACTCGGAATAGCTTTCCAGGTAGGCCGTCTGGATCTCCTTGCCGATGAAGTCGACGTAGCGGTTCGCCAGGTGTTCCTTGATATAGGACATGTAGCGCTGCTCGGTCTCGCCCGGGAACTGCTCGCGCTCGATCTGCTGTTCCAGCACGTACAGCAGGTGCACGGGGTTCGCCGCCACTTCGGTGTTGTCGAAGTTGAAGACCTTGGACAGGATCTTGAACGCGAAGCGGGTCGACAGGCCGTTCATGCCTTCGTCCACGCCGGCGTAGTCGACGTATTCATGCAGCGACTTGGCCTTCGGATCGGTGTCCTTCAGGTTCTCGCCGTCATACACCAGCATCTTCGAATAGATGCTCGAGTTTTCCGGGTCCTTCAGGCGCGACAGGATCGCGAACTGGGCCATCATGCGCAGGGTGCCCGGGGCGCAAGGCGCCTTGTCGAGCGAGGAATTGCGCAGCAGCTTGTCGTAGATCTTGACCTCGTCCGACACGCGCAGGCAGTACGGCACCTTGACGATATAGATACGGTCGAGGAATGCCTCGTTGTTGCGGTTGTTGCGGAAGGTCTTCCATTCGGATTCGTTCGAGTGCGCCAGGATGATGCCTTCGAACGGGATCGCGCCGAAGCCCTCGGTGCCCTTGTAGTTGCCTTCCTGCGTGGCCGTCAGCAGCGGGTGCAGCACCTTGATGGGCGCCTTGAACATCTCGACGAATTCCATCAGGCCCTGGTTCGCCAGGCACAGGCCGCCGGAATAGCTGTAGGCGTCCGGATCGTCCTGGGCATAGTCTTCCAGCTTGCGGATGTCGACCTTGCCGACCAGCGAGGAAATGTCCTGGTTGTTTTCGTCGCCCGGTTCCGTCTTCGAGATCGCGATCTGCTTCAGGATGGACGGATAACGTTTCACGACGCGGAACTTGCTGATGTCGCCGCCGTATTCATGCAGGCGCTTGACTGCCCACGGGCTCGGCACCGCACGCAGGAAGCGGCGCGGGATGCCGTAGTCTTCTTCGAGAATGGCGCCGTCCTCGTCCTCGTTGAAGAGGCCGAGCGGCGATTCGTTCACCGGCGAGCCTTTCAGCGCGTAGAACGGCACCTGTTCCATCAGGTGCTTGAGTTTTTCCGCGATCGACGATTTACCGCCGCCGACCGGTCCCAGCAGATAAAGAATCTGCTTGCGCTCCTCCAGGCCCTGGGCCGCATGGCGGAAATAGGAAACGACCTGTTCGATCACTTCCTCCATGCCGTAGAACTCGCGGAATGCGGGATATACCTTGATGACCTTGTTGGCGAAGATGCGCGACAGGCGCGGGTCGAGGCGGGTGTCGACCAGGGTGGGTTCGCCGATTGCGGCCAGCATGCGCTCGGGAGCGCTGGCGTAAGTCAGGGGATCTTTTTTGCAAAGCTGAAGGTACTCAGACAGGGAGTATTCCTCTTCCCGGGTACGCTCATAGCGGGCTGCGTAGTTATCAAAAATGGTCATGTGAATGTCCTCTAATGTGCTAACACTGATCACGTCCAGCGGCCTGTTGAGATGGCCGCCCAAGCCCCGTTTTGGCAGGTGTTCTTGTCGGGGTCGCCGTCTGGATTTGGAGGTCAGAAGATCTGACACAAAACGAAGGGCGATGTTCTTGTTCTGATCCGGTTTTAACCGGGACCTCGTGCAGCCCGCCATGGTGGAGCCATGCTGGTGGCGAGGTCCCTCGCCGGTTTGTTAGCGCCCGCTGAGAGCGTCTTCTTACGCTTATGAAATTTATTATCTGCCTATTAGTTCTCGAAGTCAAAACAGTGTCGTGCACGCGTGTCCGGCCTTTCCAAGTCTTTGTAACGAATAAGGAAATAACCATTTTTAAGATGATTGCGGACCAGGTCTTCACACCTTTTTTGGTATATCGGACATGATTTCCAACCAAGACTTTTGATCCCGTCAGCCACGATCATGTTTATTAATCGTTAAGTAAATAGTGCACCATCTTGCTAAGCAGTGGCGCACGCGTATCGTGTACTGACATATCAGGAATTCTTCAATGGAATGAGAGGCTTGCATCCATGCGCTACACTGGCTGCCTGATTCCATTCCAATGATTCAACGCGGAGATCCCATGCTGAACGAACAGCTGCGCCATATGTTGCAGGCGATGCCAAAAGCAGAATTGCACATCCACATCGAAGGCTCGCTCGAGCCCGAGCTGATTTTTGAGCTGGCGCAAAGGAATGGTGTGTCGCTTCCCTATGCATCGGTTGAAGCGTTGCGCCAAGCGTACGCTTTCACCGATCTGCAGTCGTTCCTGGACATATATTACGCAGGCGCAAGTGTGCTGCTGACCGAGCAGGACTTCTACGACATGACGATGGCGTACCTGCGCCGCGCGGCCGCGGACAATGTCCGCCATGCCGAGATCTTCTTCGACCCGCAGACGCACACGGCGCGCGGCGTGCCGTTCCAGACCGTCATCGACGGCATCTGGCGTGCCTGCCAGGACGGGCCGATCAGCGCCACGCTCATCATGTGTTTCCTGCGCCACCTGTCCGAGGATGACGCGATCGCCACGCTGGAAGAAGCGCTGCCGTTCCGCGACAAGATCATCGGCGTGGGCCTCGATTCGTCGGAAGTGGGCCACCCGCCGGAAAAATTCGCGCGCGTGTTCGAGCGCGCCCGCAACCTCGGCCTGCACCTGGTCGCGCATGCCGGCGAGGAAGGGCCGCCCGCTTATATCGAGAGCGCGCTCGACGTCCTCAACGTGGAACGCATCGACCACGGCGTGCGCTGCCTCGAGGATGCCGACCTGACGGCCCGCCTCGTGCGCGAACAGATGGCGCTGACCGTGTGTCCGCTGTCGAACATCAAGCTGCGCGTGTTCGACGTGATGGGCGAGAGCAACCTGCGCCGCCTGCTCGACGAAGGCCTCGCCGCCACCGTGAATTCGGACGATCCGGCGTATTTCGGCGGCTACATCAACGATAACTACCTGGCCGCGTTCGACGCCCTGCCGCTCGACGTGCACCATGCACGCAGGCTGGCGAAGAACAGCTTTGCCGCCGCGTTCCTCGAGCCGGAGCGCAAGCGCGCGTACCTGGCCGAAGTCGACGCGTTCTTCGACGCCGCACAGGCCGCGTGACGCCATGCTGATCCAATCCCTGCGCATGACCGCGCGCGACTGGCGTGCCGGCGAACTGCGTTTCCTGCTGGTGGCGCTGGTGGTCGCGGTGTCGGCGCTCGCCGCCGTCGGCTTCTTCGTCGACCGCATGCGCGCGGGGCTGAACCGCGACGCGCGCCAGCTGCTCGGCGCCGACCTGCTGGTGAACGCCGACCAGCCGCTGCGCCAGGACTGGCGCATTGAAGCGGCGCGGCGCGGCCTCGTGCTGGCCGACACGGTGACCTTCCCCAGCATGGCCCAGGCGGGGCAGGGCGATGCTTCGCAGGCGCTGCTGGCGTCCGTGAAGGCCGTGTCGGCGAACTATCCGCTGCGCGGCGCCATGCGCGTGACGACGAGCACGATCGATGCGAGCGAAGCCCTCGGCGACATCACGCACGACACGCCCGCGCCGGGCACGGTGTGGGTCGACGTCAACCTGTTGCCGCCGCTGCGCGTGAAGGTCGGCTCGACGATCCAGCTGGGCGACAGGAGTTTCAAAATCGCGCGCCTGATCGCGTCGGAGCCGGACCGCGGCGCCTCGTTCGCCAACTTCGCGCCGCGCGTGATGCTGGCGCTCGGCGACCTGAAAGCGACGGGCCTCGTCGACAACTATGCGCGCGTCACGTACCGGATGCAGGTGGCGGCGAAGTCGCCGAACGACCAGGCTGCGATCGCCGGTTACGAGCGCTGGCTGCGCGGCAGGATCGCGGCCGACAACGTGCGCGGCGTGCGCATCGAGACGCTGGAAAACGGCCGCCCCGAGATGCGCTCGACGATCGACCGCGCCGAGCGTTTCCTGTCGCTCGTCGGCCTGCTGTCCGCGATGCTGGCCGCGGTGGCCGTCGCGATGGCCGCGCGCCGCTTCATGCAGCGCCACCTCGACGCCTGCGCGATGCTGCGCTGCCTCGGCATGACGCAGAACGAGGTCGGCGCGCTGTTCCTCATCGAATTCGTCATCGTCGGACTCGCGGGCAGCGTGCTCGGGGTGCTGGTCGGCTTCGGCGCCCACTTCGTGCTGCTCGAGATGGTCAAGGGTTTGATTCCCACCGAGCTGCCGCCCGTGTCGCTGCTGCCGGCGTTGCAGGGCATCGCCACCGGCATGCTGCTGCTCGTCGGTTTCGCGCTGCCGCCCGTGCTCCAGCTGCGCAACGTGCCGCACAACCGCGTGATCCGGCGCGAGCAGGCGGCACCGAAGCCGCTCGCGCTGGTCACGTACGGCTTCGGCGCGGCCGTCTTCCTCGGGCTGCTGCTGTGGCAGGCGGGCGACCTGCAGCTCGCGCTGCTCACGGCCGGCGGCTTCGTCGGCGCGTTCGGCCTGTTCGCGCTCGTCGGCTGGCTCGCGCTGCTGTCGCTGCGCCGCCTGCGCGGCGCGTTCCGCCACCAGGCGTGGCGCTTCGCCATCACGTCGCTGCAGCGGCGGCCCGGCGCGACGGTCGTGCAGATCGTGTCGCTGTCGCTGGGCCTGATGGCGCTGCTCGTGCTGACCGTCGTGCGCGGCGACCTGATGTCCGCCTGGCGCCTGGCCACGCCGCCGGATGCGCCGAACCGCTTCATCATCAACATCCAGCCCGACCAGCGCGACGGCGTCGCCCGCACGATCCGCGCGGCCGGCGTGCCCGACGTCACCCTGTACCCGATGATCCGCGGCCGCCTCGTCGCCGTGAACGGCAATGCGGTGACCGGGGCCACGTACACGGACGAGCGCGCGAAAGGCCTCGCGGAGCGCGAATTCAACCTGTCCTCGACGGCCGACCTGCCGGCGACGAACGAGATCGTGGCGGGCCGCTGGTACCGCGACGCGCCGGGCGTGGCCGAGGCCTCGGTCGAGCAGGGCCTCGCCAACACGTTGCGCCTGAAGCTGGGCGACACCATGCGCTTCGACATGGGCGGCCAGATCGTGGACGCGAAGATCACGAGCCTGCGCAAGCTGGAATGGGGATCGATGCGGGCGAACTTCTTCGTCATCATCAACCCGGCCGCGATGAAGGATGCACCGACGACGTACATGACCGCGTTCCACCTGGCCGCGCGCGGCATCGGCCTGGCCAACACGCTGACGCGCGCGTGGCCGAATCTCACCGTCATCGACGTCAGCGGCATCATCCGCCAGGTGCAGGAAGTGCTGGACCAGGTCGTCGTCGCGGTGGAATTCCTGTTCATGTTCACGCTGGCCTCGGGCGTGCTCGTACTGTACGCGGCGCTGATGGGATCGCAGGCGGAGCGCACGCGCGAAGCGGGCCTGCTGCGCGCGCTGGGCGCCACGCGCGGCCAGCTGGCGCAGGCGCAGCGCATCGAGTTCATGCTGGTCGGCGGCCTGTCCGGGTTGCTGGCGGCATCGGGCGCGGCGGCGCTGGGCTGGGCGTTGGCAAAATACCAGTTCAAGTTCCCGTGGACGTTCGATCCGACCGTGTGGATCGCGGGACTGGTCGTGGGCGCGGTGTGTGCGCTGGTCGGCGGCTGGCTCGGGCTGCGCAATGTGTTGCGGCAGCCACCGTTGCAGACGCTCCGGGAGGCTTGACGTTCCAGTGGTGCGTGCGTTGCGCTATCATGGACGGATGTCCGATACCAACGCACCCCAAGAGTCCCAGGACGCGCAGGAAGAGACTCGCAGCCTGTACGAGATCATCGGCGGCGAAACCCGCCTGCGCGAACTGGTCGACCGTTTCTACGACCTCATGCAACTGGAGCCGGATTTCGCCGGCATCCACGCGATGCACCCCGTCCCCAACGACAGCTCGCGCGAGAAGCTGTTCATGTTCCTGTCCGGCTGGATGGGCGGGCCGAACCTCTTCATCGAACGCTACGGCCATCCGATGCTGCGCGCGCGCCACCTGCCGTTCGCCATCGGCACGCTTGAACGCGACCAGTGGCTGCGCTGCATGGCGATGGCGCTGGAAGATCTCGGCTACGACTACGAGTTGCGCCTCGCGCTGATGCAATCGTTTTACCAGACGGCCGACTGGATGAGGAACCGTCCGCACTGATGTCGACCCTCGAATTCATCGTGCTGCTGCTGGCGCTGCTGGCCGTCATCGGCCTGCAGGTCGTCCTCTTGAGCCGCGCGCGGCGCGGCGGCGACGAGCGCCACGCTTTCGAACGCCTGGAGCGCGAGTTGCGCCAGGAATTGCAGATCAGCGCCCAGTCGACGCGCCAGGAACTGGCCGCGCACCTCGCGCAGAACCAGGCCGCCACCGTCCAGCAGCTGGACGGCATGCGCCAGCAGATCCAGTTGAATTCGCAGGGCGGCCGCGAGGAACAGGCGCGCGCGCTCAAGCGCTTTTCCGACACCCTGAACGGCGCGCTCGCGAACCTGACGGAATCGAACGCGCAGCGCATGCTGGAGATCCGCGCGACGCTCGAGGCCAAGATCCGCGACCTGCAGGACGACAACGCCAAGCGCCTGGAAGAGATGCGCCAGACCGTCGACGAAAAGCTGCACGCCACGCTGGAGACGCGCCTGACGGAATCGTTCCGCCAGGTCTCCGACCGGCTGGAAAAGGTGCACCAGGGCCTGGGCGAGATGCAGCAGCTGGCCGTCGGCGTGGGCGACCTGAAACGCGTGCTCGTCAACGTGAAGACGCGCGGCACGTGGGGCGAGGTGCAGCTGGAGATGCTGCTCGAGCAGATCCTCACCGTCGACCAGTACGCCAAGAACGTCGAGACCGTACTCGGCTCGAACGCACGCGTGGAATTCGCGATCAAGCTGCCGGGCTCAATCGACGGCGGTCCCCCGCTGTGGCTGCCCATCGACGCCAAGTTCCCGAAGGAGCAGTACGAACGCCTGCTGGAAGCGGCCGAGCAGGGCGATGCCGACGGCGTTGCGCGCGCGGGCGCGGAACTGGAGCGCGCCGTGCGCGGCGAGGCGAAGACCATCTGCGAAAAATACGTGGCGCCGCCGGCGACGACGGACTTCGCCATCCTGTTCCTGCCCACCGAGGGCCTGTACGCGGAAGTGATGCGCCGCCCGGGCCTGGCCGACGACCTGCAGCGCACGTTGCGGGTGACGATCGCGGGGCCGTCGACGCTGGCGGCGCTGCTCAACAGCCTTCAAATGGGCTTCCGCACGCTGGCGCTGGAAAAGCGCTCGTCGGAAGTGTGGCAGGTGCTGGGCGCCGTGAAGACGGAATTCGGCAAGTTCGGCGACGTGCTGGCGCAGACCAAGCTGACCCTGGAGCGCGCGGCGAAGAACATCGAAAGCGCCGAGGTGCGCAGCCGCCAGATGGCGCGCAAGCTCAAGTCCGTGGAGGCGTTGCCGAGCGAGGCGGCGCAGTTGATGTTGGGGGCGTCGAACGTCGACGCCGACGATTAAATCAAACCCTCGAACAACAACACGTCGACCATGTCGCCGGCCTGCACCGTGCCCTGCTCATCGTGCAGCACCACCATGCAATTCGCCTCCGACATCGACCGCAAAATGCCCGACCCCTGCGATCCCGTGATCGTGACGGTCGGCTGGCCATCTGCGCCGCGGGCCAGGATGCCGCGCTGGTATTCCGTGCGGCCCGGCTTCTTGCGGATCGTCGCGGCCGAGCGGGCGCGGACGAGTTCCAGCGGGGCCTCGGCGCCCATCATGCGCAGCAGCGCCTCGCGCGCGAAGAAGTAGAACGACACCATCACCGCCACCGGGTTGCCCGGCAGGCCGAACAAAAAGGCGCTGAGGCCGTTCGAGGCGATGCGGCCGAAGGCCAGCGGGCGGCCCGGGCGCATGCCGATCTTCCAGAACGTCACGTCGCCCAGGCGCGCCATGATCTGCCTGGTGTAATCCGCCGCGCCGACCGAGACGCCGCCCGACGTGATGATGGCGTCCGCGTTCTCGCACGCGTCGCGCAGGGCCTGTTCGAGCGCCTGCGGATCGTCGCGCACGACGCCCATGTCGATCAGGTCGCAGCCCAGGCGCTGCAGCATGCCGTAGATCGTGTAGCGGTTGCTGTCGTAGACGCAGCCCTCGTCCAGCGGCTGGCCGATCGAGCGCAACTCGTCGCCGGTCGAGAAGAAGGCCACGCGCAGCCGGCGCTGCACGGGGACTTCCGCCACGCCCAGCGACGCGAGCAGCCCGAGGTCGGCCGGCCGCACGATCTTGCCGGCGCGGAGGGCCGCGCTGCCGGCCTTGAGGTCTTCGCCGGCCAGGCGGCGGTTGTCGCCGGGGCGGATGGTCCCGGGGGCGATGACCATCGTGTCGTCCTCGACGGTGACGAATTCCTGCGGCACGACGCTGTCGCAGCCGGCCGGCATCACGCCGCCCGTCATGATGCGCACGCATTCGCCCGGCTGCGGGCTGCCGTCGAACGCGCGCCCCGCGTACGCGGTGCCGATCACGCGCAGGCGCGCGGGTGCGTCCGCCGGCAGGTCGGATCCGCGCAGCGCGTAGCCATCCATCGCCGAGTTGTCGTGGGCCGGCACGTTGATCGGCGAGACAATGTCGGCCGCGAGCACGCGGCCCAGCGCAGCGCGCAGCGCCACCATTTCCGTCGCGCGCACGGGCGTGACGAACTCGCGGATGATGCGCTGGGCGTCGCGCACGGGCAGGGCGTCCGGGTCGTACGCGGACAGGCAGCTGACCACGTCGGCGAGGCGCGGCACTTTCAAGGGTTCGAGTTCGCGCAGTTCATCGAGCGTATTGATGTTGCGGAAGGCGTCGGCATCGTCGAACAGCACCTCGGTCACCTTGATCTGCGGGTACCAGCCGTCCATGCGCCGTCCGCCGCCGTCCAGGTAGGCCGACAGGACGGGTTCCAGGCTGGCCTTCAGCAGGCAGAACACGGGGTGCACCTGGCGCCGGCCGTTTTCCTCGGTGACGGCGACGGCGAGGTCGGCGCCAGCCGCGCGCAGGCCCTCGTGCAGGCGCTCCGCGAGGTCGGCCGGAACGAACGGCGAATCGCACGGCGCCGTCAGCAGGTAAGTCGTCGCGCAGCGCCGCAGGCCCGCCTGCAGGCCGGCCAGCGGGCCCGCGAAGTCGGGCGTGTCGTCCGGCCAGACGGGCACGCCGTACGCGGCATACGTGTCCAGGTTGCGGTTGGCGTTGATGGCGACCGTCGCCACCTGCGGTTCGAGGCGCGCCAGCACGTGCGCGGCCATGGTCGTGCCGCCGAAGGGCTGCAGGCCCTTGTCGACGTGGCCCATGCGCGTGCCGCGGCCGCCGGCGAGGATCAGGCCGCTGATGGATTCCTTGTTCATATTGTTATCCGCCGATGTAGGACATTTCGATTTTTTGTGCGCTCTCCGCGCGGAGCGAGAGGCCCGCCGTGTTGACGGTGCGCGTTTCGGAGTAACGGTCGTCGCGCGCGCGCCAGAGCCGGGCGATGGCCGTCTGCATTTCCTGGTCCGTGCGCCCCGCCCGCAGCAGTTCGCGCAGGTCGTGGCCGCGCGTCGCGAACAGGCACGTGTACAGCTTGCCTTCGGTGGACAGGCGGATGCGCGAGCAGTCGTGGCAGAAGGCCTGCGTGACGCTGGAAATCATGCCGACTTCGCCGCTGCCATCCACGTAGCGCCAGCGCTGCGCGGTCTCGCCCGCGTAGTTGGCGCCGATCGGTTCGAGCGGCATCTCGGCCGAGATGCGGCGCACGACTTCGCCCGACGGCACCACTTCCGTCATGTTCCAGCCGTTCGACGCGCCGACGTCCATGTATTCGATGAAGCGCAGGATCGCCGGCGTGCCCTTGAAGTGGCGCGCCATCGGCAGGATCTGGTCGTCGTTCATGCCGCCCTTGACGACCATGTTGACCTTGATCGGCCCGAGGCCGGCGGCATGCGCGGCATCGATCCCCGCCAGCGCGTCGGCGACGGCGAAGTCGACATCGTTCATGCGCTTGAACACGGCGTCGTCGATGGCGTCGAGCGAGACCGTCACGCGGTCCAGGCCCGCATCCTTCAGCGTCTGAGCCTTGCGCGCGAGCAGCGAGCCGTTGGTGGTAAGCGTGAGGTCGAGCGGGCGGCCGGACGGCGTCTCGATGGCGCGCAGCTGTTCGACCAGGCGCTCCAGGTTCTTGCGCAGCAGCGGCTCGCCGCCCGTCAGGCGGATCTTTTCGACGCCGTGGGCGACGAACAGCCGCGCCACGCGTGCGATCTCTTCGAAATTGAGCAGTGCCGCATGGGGCAGGTAGGCGTAATCCTTGTCGAAGACTTCCTTCGGCATGCAGTACACGCAGCGGAAGTTGCAGCGGTCCGTGACGGAGATGCGCAGGTCGTGCAGCGGGCGCCCGAGGGCGTCGGCGAGCAGGCCGTTCGGTGTCTCCAGCGTGTCGGGGACGGCCAGCGCGGGGGCACGCGCGTCGGCCACCATGATGATTTTTTCAGCCATGCCAATACGATAGCAGAAGGCCGGCCAGGGCGCAGGCGAGGATGGTCTTGATCGTTCCGGTTCTGTAGCGCAATAACGCCACCGCGGCGGCCGTGCCGATGGCGATCGCGTCCCAGCGCGGCGCGCCGTTCGCCACGAAGACGTGGGCGCCGAAGAACACGGCCAGGCTCGCGATGACGCCGACTACGGCCGCCGAGATCGCCGTCAACGGCGCCGTCAGCCGCACGTCGCCGCGTGTGGACTCCACCAGCGGTCCGCCGGCGAGGATGAACACGAACGACGGCAGGAAGGTGAAGAACGTCACGACGCAGGCCGCCGTGGCGCCGGCCAGCAAGCGGGCGTCCGATCCGAACAGCGCATGGGTCCAGCCGCCGACGAAGCCGACGAACGCGACGATCATGATCAGGGGCCCGGGCGTCGTCTCGCCCAGCGCGAGGCCGTCGATCATCTGCCCGGCGTCGAGCCAGTGGTACTGCTCGACGGCGTGCTGCACGACGTAGGGCAGCACGGCATAGGCGCCGCCGAACGTCAGCAATGCCATCTTGCCGAAAAAGGCGCCCATGCGCGGCAGTTCGCCGTCCGGCCCGTAGACGAGGGCCAGCGCGGCCCAGCCCGCGAGCCCGATCGCGCAGCCGGCCACGCTGACGGTCATCAGTCGTCGCCAGGTGAAGCGGGCGTGGACCGGTGTCGGCGTCGTGTCGTCGATCAGCGCCGGTGGATGCGGGGCGCCGTCGGCTGCCGTGGCGTGGGCGCCGCCGGGACCGAACAGCGCGGGCCGCAACCGCCCGCCGACGAGCCCGACCGCCGCCGCGCCCAGTACGATCAGCGGGAATGGCACGCCGAGCAGGTCGATGCCGACGAACGCGGCCAGCGCGACGCCGATCAATAAACCATTCCGGAGTGTCCGGCTGCCGATGCGCCACGCGGCCGCCAGCACGATGGCGACGACGGCGGGCTTGATGCCTGCCATGATGCCGGCGATGGCGGGCACCTGGCCCCACGCCATGTAGATCCACGACAGGGCGATGAGCACGACGAGCGACGGCAGCACGAACAGCACGCCGGCCGCGATCCCGCCCGGGACTCGGTGCAGCAGCCAGCCGATGTAGATGGCGAGCTGCGTCGCTTCCGGCCCCGGCAGCAGCATGCAGTAATTCAGCGCGTGCAGGAAGCGCCGTTCGGAAATCCAGCGGCGCCGTTCGACGAGCTCGGCATGCATCATGGCGATCTGCCCGGCCGGGCCGCCGAAGCTGATGAAGCCCAGCTTGAGCCAGTAACGCAGGGCGGTGCGGAAGGTGACGGGAGCGGGCGGGGCGGACAAGGCGGATGGGCAGCGGTTGATGAGTTGCCCATCTTACACGTATCACGCGGGTGAGCGATGGCTGACTTCCACCAGGATGCCACCCGGCGCGTGGACGTAGAACAGCGTCGCGCCACGCTGGGACGAGACGGGCGGCAAGTCGCGGACGCCGGCCGCCTGCATCCGCGCGTGGGCAGCGTGCACGGCTGCGTCGGACTCGACGAGGAAGCCGATGTGGAAGTTGTCGGGATAATCTTGCGCGCCTTCGGCGCGCCGCCGCGTGAGGACGAGCGCGAATCCGCCTTCGCCAAGCAACAGGGCAAAGCCGTTGTTGCCGCGCGTGTCAACCAGGCGGAAGCCGAGATGGGCAGTCAAGAAGGCGGCGGTGGCCGCGACGTCGGGGACGGGAAGGTCGAGGTGATTCAGTTGCATGGCATGCTCCGATAGATGGGCTCGCTCGGGACGCAGACACGCGCGAACGAACCCGTTGGGCGCGTGGCGCCGGACGGTTTCGTCGCGGGTACTCATGCGTGCACGCATGGAACAGAGCTTCGCGGCGGGCGCGAAGGGACCGTGCTTACCAAAACCGGTCCTGCCTTTTTCGACGCCGTCATCGTAGCACAGGTATAAAAAAAGGAAGCCCGCAGGCTTCCTTTTTGTCAGGGCAACGCGTTTATTGGCGCGTATCGACCTGGATCAGCGGCTCGTTGACCGGCGGCGGCGCCGGCTTGCGCGTGCGGCGCGGACGTGCCGGCGGCTCCACCTGCGCGGCCGCTTCCTGGGCGGCGCGCAGCTTTTCCGGATCCGTCGAGGCGAGCGTCAGGCCGGCTTTCTCGAGCAGATCGTTCAGGTCTGCCGGCGCGGCGGCCACCGGGGCCGGAGTCGGTGCGGCGGGAACCGGTGCCGCTTGCGCGACGACGGGCTGCTCGACCTCGACCGGCGCCGGAGCGGGCGCAGCGGCCGGGGCTTCGACCGGCGCGGCCTCGACGGCCGGCTGGGCGGCGGCATCGGCCTCGGCCTTGTCGGCCACGGCGGCAGCAACCGACTCGGTCGTCGGGAACGGCCACGGCGTCTGGGCGGCCGGCGCTGCCTCGACGGCGGGCTCGGCCGGCGCGGCAGCCTGGGCAGCAGCCGCTGCCGCCGCCGCAGCCTGTTCGGCATGGACGCGGGCCGCTTCCGCTTGTTCGGCGGCAGCCTTTTCGGCGGCGGCTTTCACGGCGGCAGCCTTGATGGACTCCGAGGTCGGGAACGGCCACGGACCCAGTGCGACGGCCTTGGCCGGCGTCGTCTCAGGCTTGGCTTTCGCAGCCTTCGCTTCGGCCTGGACCTTGGCGGCTTCCTCGTCGGCCACCGGCGTGAAGGCCGGTGCTTCGCCTTCGACGACGTCCTGCTCGGCGCCCTCGACCTGGTCACGGTCGCGACGGTTGCGGTTGCGGCCGCCACGACGGCGGCGGCGGCGCGGCTCGTCGCCGTGCGCGTCGGTTTCCAGTTCGTCGCCGGCAGGGCCGCCGGTGGCTGCCGCCACGTCCGCCGTCACCGGCTTCAGTGCTTCCGGGATCTGCGGCTCGCCAGCCAGCGTGATAGCGGCCTGGGCTGCGACGGCCTGGGCGGCGTTCAGCTCTTCGCTCTTGGCCTCGACCGGGGCGCGCTCGGCGCGTTCCGTACGCTCGGCACGCTCAACGCCTTCGCGCGGCGGGCGCGGCTGGCGCGGTGCGCGTTCCGGACGTTCGCCACGCTCCGGACGCTCGCCGCGTTCGGCACGCTCGCCACGTTCGGCGCGAGGGGCCTGCGGCTGGGCGTCCGCCGTGACGGCTGCCTGTTCGCGCGGCTCGCGGGCCTCGCGCGGTTGACGCGGCTGGCGCGGCGGACGTGCCGGCTTGCCTTCGGCCTCGACCGGCTTGGCGCCTTCCACGGCGGCGTTCACATCGCGTTCCTCGCGCTCGGCGCGGTTGCGGCCGTTGCCGCCGGCGGTGGCGTTGCGGCCGCCGCGGGCATTGCGCTGGCCACGGTTGCCACGCTCGCCGCGTTCGCCGGCGGTAGGTAGAGCTTCAGCGGGCTTGGGCGGTGCGGCCGGGGCGGGCGGCGGAGCGACCGGGACCTGACGGCCGAAGAAGAAGTTGCGCAACTTGGCGAAGAAACCTTCCTGGGCCGGCGGCGTCCAGGCGGCAGCGGCGGGCGCGGCGGCCGGAGCCGGGGCAGGCGCCTCGACCGGCTTGGCCGGCTGGCGGTCGACCATCGGTGCCGGCTGTGCCGGGGTGATCGTCTTGACGACGGCTTCCTGGCGCGGCTTGGCTTCTTCCTTCTGGCGCTTGGCGTAAGCCATGTCCGTGTCGGCCGACTCGGCCAGCGTGTAGCTGGCGCCGGCGTCGTCCAGGCGCGGATCGTCGTGCTTGATGCGTTCGAGCTTGTAGTGCGGGGTTTCGAGGTGCTTGTTCGGGATCAGGATGACGGCGATGCGGTGGCGCGTCTCGATCTTGAGGACTTCGCCGCGCTTTTCGTTCAGCAGGAACGCGGCGACGTCGACCGGGACTTGCACGTGGATCGCGGCCGAGTTCTCCTTCATCGCCTCTTCCTGGATGATGCGCAGCACCTGCAGGGCGGACGATTCGGTATCGCGGATGTGGCCGGTGCCCGAGCAGCGCGGGCAGGTCACGTGCGAGCCTTCCGACAGCGACGGACGCAGGCGCTGGCGCGACAGTTCCATCAGGCCGAAGCGCGAGATCTTGCCCATCTGGACGCGTGCACGGTCATGGTGCAGGGCATCCTTCAGGCGCTGTTCCACTTCGCGCTGGTTCTTGGCGACTTCCATGTCGATGAAGTCGATGACGATCAGGCCGCCCAGGTCGCGCAGGCGCAGCTGGCGGGCCACTTCGTCGGCCGCTTCACAGTTGGTGTTGAAGGCGGTCGTCTCGATGTCCGAACCGCGCGTCGCGCGGGCCGAGTTGACGTCGATGGAGACGAGGGCTTCGGTGTGGTCGATCACGATCGCGCCGCCGGACGGCAGCGGGACGGTGCGCGAATACGCGGTCTCGATCTGGTGTTCGATCTGGAAACGGGAGAACAGCGGCACGTCGTCCGTGTAGCGCTTCACGCGGTGCGCCATGTCGGGCATCACGTGGCTCATGAACTGCTGGGCCTGGTCGAAAATCTCGTCGGTGTCGATCAGGACTTCGCCGATGTCAGGCTGGAAGTAGTCGCGGATGGCGCGGATGACCAGCGAGGACTCCTGATAGATCAGGAACGGACCCGGGGCCGACTTGCCGGCGCCTTCGATCGCGCGCCACAGCTGCATCAGGTAATTCAGGTCCCACTGGAGTTCTTCGACGGTGCGGCCGATACCGGCGGTGCGGGCGATGACCGACATGCCCTGCGGCAGGTCCAGTTTGTCCATCGTCTCGCGCAGTTCCTGGCGCTCTTCGCCTTCGACGCGGCGCGACACGCCGCCGCCGCGCGGATTGTTCGGCATCAGGACCAGGTAGCGGCCGGCCAGCGAAATGAACGAGGTCAGGGCCGCGCCCTTGTTGCCGCGTTCTTCCTTTTCGACCTGGACCATGATTTCCTGGCCTTCGCGCAGGGCTTCCTTGATCGTGCAATTGCGGACGTCGACGCCGTCGCGGAAATAGGAGCGGGCAACTTCTTTGAAGGGGAGGAAACCGTGGCGCTCTTCGCCGTAGCTGACGAAGCAGGCTTCAAGAGAGGGTTCGATACGGGTGATGACGCCTTTGTAGATATTCGACTTTCGCTGTTCGCGACCGGCGGTCTCGATATCGATGTCGATCAGTTTCTGGCCATCGACGATCGCTACGCGCAGCTCCTCCTGCTGCGTAGCGTTAAACAACATACGTTTCATTTTTATAAACTCCGCGACCCGTGGGCCGTTTCATGCCGTCTTTATGCAAGAGCGGCGAAAGTACAGGGATGTACGCGGGGAAGGGAGTGTTGGCGGTGGTATGCCCGGGGCGTGGCACGGCATGGCCGGCCACAGGGCGCAGTGGCGTCGAACGACATTGCCCCGCGCACGAACGTCCTCGCCGGCCCGGGCGGCCCGATCGGGGCGGCACAGGGGCAGGCAAGCGGTGCGACACAGCCTGATCTTCAGTGGGCGTGCATGCCGGGGAGCGGAAGGGTGCTGCCGAAACGGGCGCTCCGGGGTATAAAGACCGCAGTGCGGATTGCGCACCTGCGTGATCTTCCCGGATGACTGTCTCCAGCAACACTGCTACAGCTCACGACGGTCTAGCGGCTCCTTACTTCGGGTCGGGCGAAACGGCAAGCGTTATCGACGCCATCACCCGGCGAGCCGACCCTGCGGCCGGCTTGCCGGTACTTATCCTTACAATTCCAAACAATCCAATCCTGCATCCTGTGCGGCTACCCGATTGCAACTGCGGTGCAACCCAGGTTCGCACAGGAATGTGCGTACACGTCTAGAAATCCTTGAAATCCGCCGCTGCGCTTTCGCATTGTCGCTGCGATGCCGCGACACTGCTGCCGCTTGCGACGGTTTGGGGATTCCGTTTTTTTCCATCGAATTTGCATTTTGGCGGGGCCGATGGAGACGCCCCTGTGTAAAATATCGTTTTAATTCTTACACCTGCAGAGGTTTGACCGCCGCCTGTCGATTATATATTCAAAATGAAGGACTTAGAGAGAATTTCTGGGAAGACAGAGCGAATGACCTTGCAAAACGATGTTGTTCCCCCTTCATCACAGACAGATAGCCGCCCCCCTGCCACTGCCCAGTTTGTCACAATCACCGAGGAAGAAGCAGGCCAGCGCATCGATAATTACCTGCTGCGCGTCTGCAAGGGTGTCCCAAAAAGCCATATTTACCGCATCCTCCGCTCCGGCGAAGTGCGCGTGAACAAAGGCCGCATCGATCAGCTGTACCGCCTGGCGACGGGCGACATCGTCCGCATCCCGCCCGTCCGCATCGCCGAAAAGGCCGCAGGCAGCGCGCCCGTGCCCGGTGCGGAATTTGCAATCGTGCACGAAGACAACCATCTGCTCGTGATCGACAAGCCGGCCGGCGTGGCCGTGCACGGCGGTTCGGGCGTGTCGTATGGCGTCATCGAACAATTGCGCGCGGCCCGGCCGGACGCCAAATTCCTGGAACTGGTGCACCGCCTGGACCGCGAAACGTCCGGCTTGCTGTTGCTTGCAAAGAAACGTTCCGCATTGACGAGCTTGCACGAGCAGATGCGCGACGGCACGACCGACAAGCGCTACCTGACCATGGTCGCCGGCGACTGGCGTAACCCGCGCCAGCATGTAAAGTTGCCATTGCATAAATACACGACGCCGGACGGCGAGCGCCGCGTCGTCGTGCAGGCGGGCGGCCAGGAAGCGCATACGGTGTTCAACCTGCTGCGCAAGTGGCCGGACTACGCGCTGCTGGAAGCGGAACTCAAGACGGGACGCACGCACCAGATCCGCGTGCACCTGGCGTCCAGCGGCTTCCCGATCCTGGGTGACGAGAAATACGGCGATTTTGCGCTCAACAAGCAGCTTCAGAAGGCAACCGACGCGCGTGGCGCCCTGCGCCGCATGTTCCTGCACGCATACCAGATCACGTTCCAGCACCCCGACACGGGCAAGCCGCTGACCCTGAAGGCGCCGTTGCCGGCGGAATGCGAACGTTTCTTGGTAAGCTTGGGGCCAGCGCAGGAAGTCAAGACACGCACTACCAACCGATAACGCGGAATGAGGAGCCGGCGCCACGAGCGCCGGGAGACATGGCAAGAAAGCAATTCGATCTGATTGTCTTCGACTGGGACGGCACGCTGATGGACAGCACCGCCACCATCGTCAAATGTATACAGTCCGCAGCCAAGGACCTGGGCCTGGCTGTCCCGAGCGACGCCGCGGCGTCGCACGTGATCGGCCTCGGGTTGGGCGAAGCCATGCAGGCGGTCATGCCGGACATCGATCCGGCCCTGTATCCGCGCATGGTCGAGCGCTATCGCTACCACTTCCTGACGAAAGACCACGAACTGGTCCTGTTCAAGGGCGTGCGGGCGATGCTGGACGAGCTTTCCCAGGAGGGCTACTTCCTTGCGGTGGCGACCGGCAAGAGCCGGGTTGGCCTGAATCGCGCCCTGAATGCGGCAGGCCTGCTTTCCGTGTTCGATGCGACCCGTTGCGCCGACGAGACATTTTCCAAACCGCACCCGGCAATGTTGCAAGAATTGACAAGGGAACTCGGCCAGGACATGCGGCGTACCGTTATGATCGGCGACACGACGCATGACTTGCTTATGGCAAATAATGCCGGCGCGTCCGGCATCGCCGTCGAGTATGGCGCCCATCCGGTCCAGCAATTGCAGGCATGTCATCCGGTTTTCACCGCAAAGAACGTGCCCGAATTGCATCAGTGGCTGGTCGACAACGCATGAGCGATACCGAAGACGTCTATATCTGCGATTCCGCGACCGTCGAGGATGGCGGCAAGGGCGTCCGTTTCCCCGTGCTGGCGTTCGGTGACGACGCGACCGGTTTCGTCGTGCGCTTTGGCGGCAGGATCTACGCCTACCTGAACCGCTGCGCCCACGTGCCGATCGAACTGGACTGGTTCAAGGGCGAATTCTTCGAGTCGAGCAAGCTTTATCTCATGTGTTCGACGCATGGCGCCATCTATTTGCCCGAAAGCGGCGCCTGTGCGGGCGGACCTTGCCGTGGCGGCAAACTGCGGCCGATTGCCGTGCGGGAAGCCGATCAAAGGATTTATTGGCAACCGGACCAGCACATCCGTCCGCCGACAGCGGGCCTGCGCGACGGCCAGATGGGGTAACCACACCAGGTATCTATGAGCGACAACATCAGGAACGACAATCCGAACGACAACCGAACGGCCGCCCCGACGACCTTCAGCAACTGGGAACGCGAGACCCTGGAGCGTCTTGTATTTGCCACAGTACGCGAGCAACGGGCTGCGCGCCGCTGGGGCATCTTCTTCAAGCTGTCCTTTCTTCTGGTGGCATTTTTCGCGATCTGGGCTTATTTCGACTTCAATTTCGGCAGTTCGGACATCGAGGCGCTCGGTCGCCACACGGCGCTGATCGAGATCGACGGCGCCATTGAGGACGAGGGTAGCGGCGCCGCCGATACCGTCATCCCGTCGCTGAACAAGGCATTTTCCGATCCGGGATCGGCGGCCATCGTCCTGCGCATCAACAGCCCGGGCGGCAGCCCCGTGCAGGCCGGCATCATCGTCGATGAGATCCAGCGCCTCAAGAAGGGGTATCCGAACAAGCCGCTGTACGTGGTCGTGGACGAGATCTGCGCGTCGGGCGGCTATTACATCGCGGCGGCTGCGGACAAGATTTACGTCAACAAGGCCAGTATCGTCGGGTCCGTCGGTGTCCTGATGGACGGCTTCGGCTTCACGGGCCTGATGGACAAGCTCGGCATCGAGCGCCGCCTGCTGACGGCGGGTGAGAACAAGGGCTTCCTCGACCCATTCAGTCCGCAGTCGGACAAGCAGAAACAGCATGCGCTCGAGATGCTCAATGAGATCCACGAGCAATTCATTGCTGTCGTGCGTGCCGGACGCGGCAAGCGCCTGAAGGAAAATCCGGAAATCTTCTCAGGCCTTTACTGGACCGGTGCCAAGGCGGTCGAGATGGGTCTTGCGGATGGCTTCGGCACCGTGGATACGGTCGCGCGCGATGTCGTGAAGGCGGAAGACATTATCGATTACACGGCGCACGAAGGCTTGCCGGAGCGTGTGTTGAAAAAATTTGGCGCGTCGGTCGGCGCCGGTGCGGTGCACTCGATGTACCGGGGCGCCGTACCCAGCTTGCGCTGAGCACGGACATCGAGTAACTGATATGTCTCAATATTGGGCTTGAAAGTTACGAACGGTGGGCTATAGTTGGTGTGTAGCTGTTTCGGCGCTAACGACATGGAAACCAGCCTGTTCCTGTTGTTGTCGGAACCGCTTCAGACCCGCATCCGTGCGGTTTCGAGAGAATTCAATTCCTCAAGCTGGAGTCCCAATCGGGAAGGAAACGACGGCGTACGCCGTCGTTTTCATTTTTGGCGTCCGTCGCCGGGCACGCGTGGAATCGATTGCACACTTGTTAACGGTGTGCCTGACGGACGGGACGTCGAGCGGGGGCCGCCGTGCACGACGACCTTCCTGCTGAGCATGGCGCGCTCGTCGGGTTGCTGACGCGTGTCGGCGATAACGCTATCAAGGCTGCCCGGCTCAGGTTGATGAAAGCCGCCTGACTCCAGCCAGGCCTGAAAGCGGCGCTGCGCCTGCTCATACCATGCGGCGCGCATGGGAAGCTGGTGTTCAAAACAATGTACATGCGGGATGTCGCCACCGCGCGTCCAGCGCGCCAGCGCAAGCCGGGTGGGGAAAATCGCGGCATATTCCTGGGCCACCCTCGTATCGCTGCTTTTGGCTGCGAACGAAGACGGGGTGCTGTGGTTCTGTTTTTTTTCGATCTGCACGTTTGCCTCGTGGTTTGGGGGGTTGATCCGATGTGCCGGATGGTGCGGCCCACCTTTAGTCCTACACTCAGTAACTGTAGGTCGATTCCTAATCAGGTTTCAGTGTATCAACGGGACATAGTCAATTCTTGAGATGTGTCAAACGAGTTCTTGCTTCGAGTTGAAACCCTGAGATAGCTGAACTTTGACGCTTGCAATCCTTCTGCTACAGTCTCGCCCCATGAGTAAACTATCCCTCGACCGCGTGCTCCAGTCGCAAGGCTTCGGCACACGCAAGTATTGCCGGGCCCTGATCGAAGACGGCGACGTGGCCATCAACGGCGAAGTCCACGACAAGTACAAGACCCTCGTGGAGACGGACGGCCTGGTGCTGACCGTCTTCGACGACGAATGGGTATATCGCGAACACGTCTACATCGCCTTGTACAAACCCTCCAACTTCGAGTGCTCGCGCAAGCCGAGCCACCATCCGGGCGTGCTGACCTTGTTGCCGGAACAATTTACGTGGCGCGACGTCCAGCCTGTCGGCCGGCTCGACCATGACACCACGGGGCTGCTGCTGATGTCGGACGACGGCCCGTTCATTCACGCACAGTCTTCGCCCAAGCGGCATATCCCGAAGGTGTACCAGGCGACGACGCAGGAGCCCGTCACCCAGGCGCTTGTCGACCAGTTGCTGTCGGGCGTGCAATTGCACGATGAGCCCGCGCCGTTGGCGGCGCAGTCCTGCGTGCAGCGGGGCGATCATCAGCTGGAAATCGTGCTGGAGCAGGGGAAATATCACCAGGTCAAGCGCATGCTGGCCGCGGCTGGCAACCATTGCGCGGCCCTGCATCGCTCCCAGATCGGCGGCTTGACGCTCGAGTCGCTCGGTTTGCAGGAAGGGGAGTGGTGTTATCTGGAGCAGGCGCAGCTGGATCTGCTGGTGCCGGGCTGAAGTAACGAGGCCCCGGCCTTCCGCCGGGGCAGCAACGCCGTCATGTTTCGTCAATAGTTTGCAACTAACCGACGGGATTCCGGCACAATTCCAGGGCGGGAACGCTGGCGTGCGACATGCCGAGCCAGTTTCCGCGACACTCGTCACTCGACTCTTGTCAATGTTTTACAGGCAAGGGTGCAGTCTAACTTCGACGATGACGATGCCCGCCACAGATCACCGCCTTATTCTCCTGATTCCTTTTCTTGCGATAACTCCCGCCATCGCTCAGCAGGCTGATCCAGGTCTTGCCGGCTGCGCGCGCGTTACCGATGCTGCTCAGCGGCTGGCTTGCTATGACCGGTTGGCCGGCGTCAAACCGGCGTCCGCATCCACGTCGGCCTCGCTACCGTTGCCATCGCCGGCGATGCAGAATGCGGATCCGGTCAACGCACGGGCGACCGCGTCGGCGGCTTCCGTTGTAGCGACTTCCACGGCGGCGGCCGATTCGCCGCCCGTTCCAGCTGCCGTCGACGCGTCGCCGGAAACGATGCGGGATTTCAGCCTGGCCGACCATTGGGAGCTGGACCAGGCGCACAAGCGCGGCGTTTTCAATTTCCGTCCGCACCAGGTGAACTACCTGATGCTGACCCGCACCGCGCATCCCAACAACGAGCCCTACCGGCCATTTCGCCGCATCGCCGACCTGACGAGCGACCTCGCGCATTCGGAACTCGTATTTCAACTGGGTTTCAAGATGAAGCTTGTCGAAAGCGCTTTCGACAAGCCCGTCGACCTGTGGTTCGGCTATACCCAGAACAGCTTCTGGCAAGCCGGCAATCACGAGGCGTCCAGCCCCTTCCGCGAGACGAACTATCAACCCGAGCTGATGGCCGTCACTCCACTGCATTTCAGTGTACTGGGGATGAATGCGAAGTTTCTTAACCTCGGTCTCGTGCATCAGTCGAACGGACAGACCTCGACGTTGTCGCGCAGCTGGAACCGGGTCTATGCGCAGGTCGGGCTCGAGCGGGCAGGATGGACCGTGGTGGGCCGTGTCTGGAAACGCATCAACGAAGCCGCGGCCGACGACGACAACCGCGACATCGTCGATTACATGGGGCGCGGCGACGTCGTCGTCACCTACCGCAGCAATGGCAACGATTACTCGGCCTTATTGCGGCGCAATTTCTCCACGGACCGAGGCGCCGTCCAGCTCAGCTGGGCGTTTCCGTTGGCAGGGCACATCAAGGGCTACGCTCATGTGTTTTCGGGGTATGGGCAGAGCCTGATCGACTATAACTATTATCAGAACACCGTCGGGGTCGGATTGCTGGGCACGTTTTGAGCGGAGAGAGGATGGCCGCTCCTGGAAGGGCTGCACTACAATGGCGGCCCGACCTCGACCGTCCTCATCATGAAACTCGCCACATTGAAGGATGGCACGCGCGATGGCCAGCTTGCCGTCGTCGCGCGTGACCTCAAGACTGCCCACATCGCGGATGGCATCGCCCCCACCCTGCAGGCCGCGCTGGACGACTGGGCCTTCATCGCGCCGCAGTTGGCCGCGCTGTACGAGGAGTTGAATGCGGGGCGTGCCCGCCGCCCGTTCGATTTCGATCCTGGCCGCTGCATGGCGCCGTTGCCGCGGGCCTATCAATTCGTCCTCGGCGAGTCGGATGGCGCGCGTTCCCACGGCGAGCCGCGGGTGGTCCAATGCGCCAGCGATGACCTGCTTGGCCCGATGGACGATATCGTGGTGGCCCACGAGGAGTGGGGTATCGAGGTTGGCGCCGGCATCGCGGTGGTGACCGGTGACGTGGCCATGGGAGCGACGCCGGATGACGCTCATCAGCAGATTTGGCTGCTGATGCTGGTGAACGAGATATCCTTGCGCAACCTGATCCCATCCGGTCCGACCAGGTCGACGGCAAGCTTTTCGCCCGTCGCCGTCACCCCGGACGAACTGGGTGATGCGTGGCGCGACGCCAAGGCGCACCTGCCACTGCGCACGAGCTGGAACGGGCATCTCGTCGGCCAGCTGGATCCAGGCATGGATATGGCCTTCAATTTCGCACAGTTGATCGCGCATCTGGCCCAGGCGCGCAACGTGCGGGCCGGCAGTGTCGTCGGATCGGGCATCGTGCCGAATGGTGAGGCGGTGACGCAGTTCATGCGCTTTGGGGACATCATCCGGATCGAGACGGTTGATGAGAATGGGGCGCCTGTGATGGGGGCTATCGAGCAGAAGATTAAACGACTGGAGCGATAACGTGGACAAGCTGGCGGATCAGTGCTCTGTAGACAAACTGTAACATTTGGTCAGTAGACGGCATTGCTATGATGCGCGTCGAGCCGGTCGCCGGCTCTTCGATGTGTGGCTTAAATTATGCTCAAAAGTTGGCATATACATAAAAATATTTGTTCTAATTCTAACCAATAATCACGTAGTGATTACATTATTAAGACAAGCTATCTAACAAAAAGACAATTGCCGTTACCCTCAATCAGCACTTTCCATACTCGTGCACCCTCAATGTGGCGCATATGCCTACGCCGCTATATTGCATAGCACAATTTATGGTCGCGAGTGCAACAAAAGGTTCCCAGTCGCCGTTGCGCTCAGTTAAAATATTAGATTGGTCCACAAGCATTCATGCTCCATTTCCCTAACGCCCAATGTTCAAGTTCAACAAGAGTTTCGCGGCCGTGGCCATGGCCGTCGTTTCCATTGCCGCTTCCGCGCAGGATGCAAGCAAGTCTGATCTCTTCAATCAGGAGCCCGCTGCCACGTCCACGATGCCGAGCCTGGGTGAAGTCGCGCCCAACGTTGAAGGACGCAAGATCCGTATCACGAACGGTCAGGTCAGCGAGTTGGGCGCGGGTGCCATGCGTGGTGGCGCGCCCGTCGCGGGCGCTGTCGAGGCGCAGCGTCGCCAGAACCCGAGTCTGCAGCAGAAGGGGCTGAGCGATGCGGACAGGGCGCCGAGCGAATTTCAGAAGTTCATTGCGGATAACACGGGCAAGCTGCTCCCGATTTTCGGCTCCGAGTTTTTTGCAAATAGCCCGTCCACGTTCGCGCCGATTTCCAACGCGCCTGTGCCTTCCGATTATCCGCTCGGGCCGGGCGATGAGTTGATGATTCGTGGCTGGGGCACGATCGATATCGATTTCCGCGCCACGATTGACCGTAATGGCACGATTGCGATCCCGACCATCGGCAGCGTGCCGCTGGCTGGTGTGAAGGCGGGCGACGCGCAGAACGTCATCCGGGCCGCCGTCAGCCGCCTGTACAAAGGCGTGACCGTGAACGTGACCTTTGGTCAGTTGCGCGCCATTACCGTGTACGTGGTGGGGCAGGCGAATCGTCCAGGCACGTACACCATGTCGAGCCTGTCGACGCTGGTAACCGGGCTGTTCGCCAGCGGCGGTCCGAACGCCAATGGCAGCATGCGCCACGCGCAGGTCAAGCGCGGCGGCAAGATCGTCGCTGAGCTCGACGTGTACGCCTTTATCGCCAAGGGCGACAAGTCGGCGGACGTCAAGCTGTTGGACGGCGACACCATCTACATTCCGCCGGCCGGCGGTTTCGTGGCGCTGACGGGCAAGGTCAACAGTCCCGCCGTGTATGAACTGAAGAACAACGGCGAAACCATCGAATCCCTGCTGGACTTTGCCGGCGGCTTGCCGGTCATCGCGAATCCGCGCCGTGCATTCCTCGAGCGTATCGATCCGAACAAGTCCTCCCCGCGCAGCGTGGAAGAATTCGCGCTGAACGCAGATGGCCTGCATCGCCCTTTGAAAAACGGCGACGTGCTGAATATCGTGTCGATCACGCCGGACTTCTCGAATGCCGTAGTGCTGCGCGGTAACGTCGACCAGCCAGTCCGCGCACCGTTCCGGAGTGGAATGCGCGTCCGTGACCTGATTCCGAACAAGGAATACCTGCTCACCCGCAACTCGATAAAGCGTCAGAACAATACGATTGCCACTGGCGACAACGAGAAAGACACGCGCGAGAAAGCGGACACTATTGCCTCGCGTATCGGTGGGCTGGTAGATGAAATCAACTGGGATTACGCCGTTGTGGAGCGTATCAATCGCGCCGACCTGAGCACCCAGCTGATCCCATTCAATCTGGGCAATATCTTTGCCAATCCGAACAGTGCAGACAATATCCAGCTGCAGCCGGGCGACACGGTCACGATCTTTTCGCAGAACGACGTCGCAGTGCCGATGGACAAACGCCAGGTATTCGTGCGCGTTGAGGGCGAAGTCAATGTGCCTGGCGTCTACCAGATGACCGCTGGTGATACCCTGCAGGGACTGATCGCAAAGGCCGGCGGGCCGACGTCGAACGCCTATTTGTTCGGTACGGCGTTTTATCGGGAAACCGTGCGCAAGGAGCAGGAAGCGAACCTGCAGCGTGCCGCCGACCGCTTTGAAGCGCAAGTCCGCAGCGAGCAATCCACGCAAGCCGCCAACCTGCGCGGCCTTAGTCCGACCGATGCGGCGGCGGCCACTGCCCAGTTCGAAGCTGAGCGTCGAATTTCGGAAGAGCGTATCGCGCGCTTCCGCAAACTGCAGCCGACCGGCCGGATCGCCTTCGGTATGGACCCCAGCGATCGGTCGTTCGCTCATCTGCCGCAGGTGAAACTCCAGAATGGCGACCGTCTCGTGGTGCCGTCGAAGCCCGCGTTCGTGAACGTGTTCGGCGCGGTCAATGTCGAGGCGTCGCCGTTGTGGAAACCGAACACCCGCGTCAACGATTATCTGAAGTTGGCCGGCACTGCCGTCGATGCCGACGTCGATAACGTATTCGTGCTGCGCGTCGACGGCACGGTCGTGTCGTCCGAATCGCAAGGTTGGTTCTTCGGCAAGATCGGCGGCGTGGAAGTCATGCCGGGCGACACCATCGTCGTGCCCGAGAAGCTGGACAAACAAACACCGTGGAGCAAGTTCATGCAAGGTGCGCGTGACTGGACCCAGATTTTCGCGAACTTCGGGCTTGGTGCTGCGGCTATCCAAACTCTCCGCAAATGACGCGGGTTAGTGCCCATATTAACGATGAATACTCAAGCAGCATGAACCACGCTTCGTCCGACATCCAAACGACTACCACGCCGCACTCTTCAGACGAAATCGCGCTGATGGACGTACTGATCGCCATGGCAAAGCATAAGAAAATGCTTCTGGCGGTGCCGGTTGTGGCAGCACTGATCAGTGCTGCAGTCACATTTTTTATGCCTAATGTCTATCAGGCAACGGCTCGGCTTATGCCGCCCCAACAGGCGCAATCAGCTGCTGTTGGTTTGATGGCACAACTGGGTAGTATCGGAAGCCTTGCAACCGGGCTGTCGGGTTTGAAAAACCCGAATGACCTGTATGTCGCCATGCTGAATAGTCGTACCATTGCCGACAAGTTGATCGCAAAATATGATCTGAAGCGGGTCTACGAAGTCGACTCGCTGGAGAAGACGCGCAAGGCATTGGCAGGCGATACGCACATCTCGGCCGGCAAGGACGGTCTGATTACGATTAACGTTGAATCCACAGACAAGGCCCTGGTTGCAAAGCTGGCTAATGGATATATATCCGAATTATCCGCGCTCACCCGGGTATTGGCTGTGGGAGAAGCGTCCCAGCGTCGCCTGTTTTTTGAGCGCCAGCTACAAGGCGCAAAAAATGACCTGGCTCGAGCAGAAATCGCGCTGAAGTCCGGACTCGACGAGCGCGGCGTCGTGAGCGTAGATAGCGAAAGTCGCGCAATTGTAGAAACGATTGCAAGAGTGCGGGCTCAAGTCTCTGCCAAGGAGATTCAATTGCGTTCAATGCAGGCTTTCGTGACGCCGACCAACCCGGCTTACCGAAAAGCCGAAGAGGAGTTGTTTAGCCTGCGTGACCAGCTGTCGAAACTGGAAAATGGTCGAGGCGGTGCAACGGCGGGAGATGGCGCGGCGCCTGCGGGTAACACGCCAGGAAAGGCCGGACTGCAGAACATTCAGGCCTTGCGTGACGTGAAGTACTACCAGATGCTGTACGAGATTCTCGCGAAGCAGTACGAAGCGGCACGTTTGGATGAAGCGAAAGATTTTGCCAATATCCAGGTGCTCGATGCCGCCATCGATCCGGAACGTAAAGCCAAGCCGAAGCGCACGTTCATCGTACTCGGCGCAGGTGCTGCTGCATTTGTATTAACCCTGCTCTACATAATGGTGGGTGTAATCAAGGAAAAAGCGTTGGCGCTGCCTGAACGCGCTTCCCGATGGGCGGAGTTCAAGCGCCATCTTGGGTTCTCGCGCAAATAGAGGGCGCGACTACTTTTCGACATGCGTACGGTCGTCGGATGGCACTCTGGGCGCCTTGGGCCCTGCAGCGTTGTTGGCTGCTCGAACGCCTGAGTTTCGGCCGTCGTCATTATGCCCTCCGTGTATTCATGGAAAAAGGCGTCCTGAAGATTGGCCGTTTCGTCATGGCTGCATAGCGCGCTGGAAGACGGGATACGAAGCACTGCTGGCCGAACTGGAAAGCTTGTGCCAGGAAATGCTGGAGCCTTCGAAGACACGCACCTAGACATCACCAAGAAAACATATGATTCCAACCCCTGTTCAGCCAGTGATTCTCTGCGGTGGCTCGGGCACCCGCTTATGGCCGTTGTCGCGCGCAGGATTCCCCAAGCAGTTTCTCTGCCTTACCGGCGCCGATAGCTTGTTCCAGCTGGCAGCCAAACGCCTCGCAGGCATGGCCGACGATGCCCTGCAAGTAGCTGCTCCCTACATTGTCAGCAACGAAGAACATCGTTTCATGGCGCAAGAGCAGTTGCGCGAGATCGGCTTGCATTCCGCCAAATTCTTGCTGGAACCGGTCGGCCGCAACACCGCACCGGCACTGACGCTGGCGGCGCTGGCCGCCGTCGAGCAGGGTCATGATCCCGTACTGGTGGTGACGCCAGCGGACCAGACCGTCGCCAACGAACCCGCATTCAACGCTGCCTTGCAGCAAGCAGTGGCTGCCGCTGCCGAAGGTAGTATCGTCATCCTTGGCGTTACGCCAACCCAGCCGGAAACCGGCTATGGATACATCCAGATCGATGCCCCGGCTCACGCCGATGCCTCGACATTCCCCGTCGCGCGTTTCGTGGAAAAGCCGGACGCGGCAACTGCCCGGCATTACCTGGACGAAGGCGGCTACTTCTGGAACGCCGGCATGTTTGTACTCAAGGCCTCGGTCTGGCTCCAGGCACTGGAAACTTTCCGCCCTGATATTGCCAATGCTACCCGGGGTGCCTGGAAGGAAAATGCGCAGGACGGCATGTTTGTCCGTCCGGCCAAGGATTTGTTCGCCAGTATCCCCAGCGAATCGGTCGATTACGCCGTCATGGAAAAATGCCCTGGCAGCGTCTTCGACATCCAAATGGTGGCTCTGGACGCCGGCTGGAGCGACCTGGGTGCATGGGATGCCGTCTGGAACGTGCTGCCCAAGGATGAGCAAGGCAATGCCCATCTTGGCGATGTGTTGACTACCGACAGCCGTAATACCCTGGTGCATGCGACCAGTCGCTTGGTGAGCCTGGTCGGCGTGCAAGACCTGGTGGTGGTGGAAACGCCCGATGCCGTGCTCGTGGCCGATAAAACGCGCAGCCAGGACGTGAAGCAGATCGTCAACGCATTGAGCCAGCAGAAGCGCGAGGAACATGCCCTGCATCGCAAGGTGAATCGCCCATGGGGCTGGTACGACAGCATCGACGAAGGCGGCCGCTTCAAGGTCAAGCGCATCCAGGTCAAGCCGAAGGCCAGCCTGAGCCTGCAAAAGCACCACCATCGTGCAGAACACTGGATCGTGGTTACCGGCACCGCCGAGATCACCAACGGTGACAAGGTGCTGACGCTGACCGAAAACCAGTCCACCTACATTCCGCTTGGTGAAGTGCACCGGCTGGCGAACCCCGGCACCATTCCGCTCGAAATCATCGAAGTGCAGTCTGGGGGCTATCTGGGTGAGGATGACATCGTGCGCTTTGAAGACACTTACGGACGCGCCTGACCATGCCACAGATCACGCTAACTTCAGGGGCAAGCTTCCAGGCAGCGGTGGGCACGTCGCTTCTCGATGCGGCAGCGCAAGCCCACATCTCGTTGCCCTACAGCTGCAAGACGGGGCGCTGCAGTACTTGCAAATGCAAGGTCTTGAGCGGTACGACCTTCGCGCTCCACCCGGAAACGGGCTTGACCGAACAGGAAAAGAACGACAACTGGATCCTGGGCTGTGTTCGTTCCGCCGAAACCGACGTGGAGATCGAAGTTGACGACCTGGGCGGGGTACAATTGCCGACTGCAAAAACCTGGCCTAGCCGAATCAGCGAGATCACGCGTCTGGCGCCGGATGTGGTCAAAGTGCTCCTGCGGCTTCCTCCGGCTGCGGATTTCCAGTTCGTTCCCGGCCAGTACGTCGACGTGATCGGCCCGAACAGCATTCGCAGGAGCTATTCGCTGGCGAACGCGAGCTTCGCCGACAAAGTCCTGGAGTTGCATATTCGAGCTGTCGAAGGCGGGGCCATGAGCGACTATTGGTTCAACCAGGCCAAGCAGAACGATTTGTTGAGGCTGAATGGCCCCTTGGGCACTTTCTTCATGCGCGACACCGCAGGCATGGACCTGATCTTTTTGGCGACCGGCACGGGCATCGCGCCCGTCAAGGCGATGCTTGAATCGATGGCCGCACTGGCCGCCGATCAGCAGCCCAAATCCGTGACCGTGCTCTGGGGCGGCCGCTACGCACAGGACTTTTATCTGAACGTCGGCGATATTCCCGGAAGTCATACTTACGTTCCGGTTCGGTCTCGTCCGGATGAAGCCTGGTCCGGTGCCAAGGGCCATGTTCAGGATGTACTGCTGGCCACTGTTACCGATCTGAGTAACGCCGCGGTCTACGCATGCGGCTCGGATGCCATGATTCACGGCGCCCAGGCCCGCCTTGTTGCGGCAGGTTTGTCACCGAAACGTTTTTACTCCGACGCTTTTGTGTGTTCGGGAAACATTTGATACGTCGACCCATATAGGAAAATTGAGATGAAAGCAGTCATTCTTGCAGGGGGGCTCGGTACGCGGCTGAGTGAAGAAACCTCCACCCGCCCCAAACCCATGGTCGAGATTGGCGGCAAGCCCATCCTGTGGCACATCCTCAAGATGTATTCACAACACGGCGTGAACGACTTCGTGATTTGCTGTGGCTACAAGGGCTACGTCATCAAGGAGTACTTCGCGAACTACTTCCTCCACATGTCCGACGTCACCTTCGACATGCGCAGCAACCGCATGGAAGTCCATCAGAAGCGCGCCGAACCGTGGAACGTGACCCTCGTGGACACCGGCGACGAGTCCATGACCGGTGGCCGCCTGCTGCGCGTCGCGGAATATGTACGTAACGACGAGGCCTTCTGTTTCACTTACGGCGACGGTGTGAGCGACGTGGACATCAGCGCTGCGATCGAATTTCACAAGAACCATGGCAAAGCGGCCACGCTGACTGCCACGTTCCCGCCCGGCCGTTTCGGTGCACTGGACATCCAGGGTCACCAGATCAAGCGCTTCATGGAAAAGCCGAAGGGCGATGGCGCCATGATCAACGGCGGCTTCTTCGTGCTGTCGCCACGCGTGCTCGATTACCTTGAAAACGACGCCACCGTCTGGGAACAGCAACCGCTGCAACGCCTGGCCGCCGATGATGAACTGATGGCCTTCGAGCACAGCGGCTTCTGGCAGCCGATGGACACCTTGCGCGACAAAACTTACCTGGAAGAACTCTGGGCGTCGGGTCAAGCTCCCTGGAAGACCTGGAAATGACGATGCTGGCGCAAGTGAATCCCGCTTTCTGGAACGGCAAGCGTGTCCTGCTGACCGGGCACACCGGCTTCAAGGGAAGCTGGCTGAGCCTCTGGTTGCAATCGATGGGAGCGACCCTGCGCGGCGTCTCCCTGGCGCCGCCCACCACGCCGGCGCTGTTCGACGTGGCCAACGTCGCCGAGGGCATGGAACACCGCATCGCCGACATCCGCGACTACGCGGCCGTGAAGGCGCAAATGGATGAGTTCCGTCCCGAGATCGTCATCCACATGGCGGCCCAGCCGCTGGTGCGCCTGTCGTACAGCCAGCCCATCGACACCTACGCCACCAACGTGATGGGCACGGTGCATGTGCTGGAAGCGGCGCGTCACGCCGGGTCCGTGAAAGCGATCGTCAACATCACGACGGACAAATGCTACGAAAACAAGGAATGGGTCTGGGGCTATCGTGAAGACGAGCCCATGGGCGGTTACGATCCGTATTCCAACAGCAAAGGTTGCGCCGAGCTGGTGAGTTCGGCCTACCGCCGATCTTTCCTCGCGGCCGAGGGCATCGCCATGGCCACCGCCCGCGCTGGCAACGTGATCGGCGGGGGCGACTGGGCACTGGACCGGCTGATCCCGGACATCCTCCGCGCCCTGGAAAAACAGCAGGCGGTACAGATCCGCAACCCGCATGCCATTCGCCCATGGCAACACGTGCTGGAGCCCCTGTCAGGCTACCTGCTGCTGGCCGAGCGTCTGTACCACCATGGCCAGCTCGATGCCGAAGGCTGGAATTTCGGGCCCCGCGACGAGGATGCGCAACCCGTGCAGTGGATCGTCGAACGGCTTTGCGCAACCTGGGGCCAGGGTGCCAGCTGGGCGCAGCAGCCGGGCGACCACCCGCACGAAGCCAGTTACCTCAAGCTCGACATATCCAAAGCCCGGCAGCGCCTGCACTGGGCACCGCGCTGGTCCCTGGAGACAGCGCTGTCACGCATTACCAGCTGGCACCAGGCGTGGCTGTCCGGCGCCGACATGCGCGCCTTCAGCCTCCAGCAAATCGATCAATACCAGAACATTCACGATAACGAATCACGGAACGCACAATGAGCACCACTACCACCGTCAACTTCCAGCCCCAATTGGACAAACTGCGCAACCAGATCAGCGAACTGGTGCAACAGTATGCGGAAATCGCCCATGCCCCCAAACCCTTCGTGCCAGGGCAAAGCGCCGTGCCGGTTTCCGGCAAGGTCATCGGCGCCAAGGAATTGCAACTGATGGTCGACGCCTCGCTGGACGGCTGGCTGACCACCGGCCGCTTCAACGCCATGTTCGAAGAGCGTCTGGCCAAGTTCCTGGGCGTGAAATATCTCATCACCGTCAACTCGGGCTCGTCCGCGAACCTGGTCGCGTTTTCCACTCTCACCAGCCCCAAGCTGGGCGACCGCGCCATCAAGCAAGGGGACGAAGTGATCGGCGTGGCCGCCGGTTTCCCGACCACCGTGAACCCCATCATCCAGTTCGGCGCCGTGCCGGTGTTCGTGGACGTGGACCTCGCCACCCATAATATCGACGCCAGCAAGATCGAAGCTGCCATCACGCCGAAGACCAAGGCCATCATGCTGGCCCACAGCCTCGGTAATCCATTCAATCTGGACGTGGTCACGGCGCTCTGCAAGAAATACAACCTGTGGCTGGTGGAAGATTGCTGCGACGCTCTCGGCGCCACCTACAACGGCCAGATGGTCGGTACCTTCGGCGACATCGCGACCCTGAGCTTCTACCCTGCTCACCACATCACCATGGGCGAAGGCGGCGCCGTCTTCACCAACAATGCCGAGCTCAAGCTCATTGCCGAATCGTTCCGCGACTGGGGCCGCGATTGCTACTGCCCGCCCGGCAAGGATAATACCTGCGACAAGCGCTTCTGCTGGACCAAGAAAGACCTGGGTGGCGACCTGCCGGATGGTTACGACCACAAATACACCTACAGCCACCTGGGCTACAACCTCAAGATCAGCGACATGCAGGCCGCCTGCGCGCTGGGCCAGATGGACCGCCTGGAAGAATTCATCGCCAAGCGCCGCGCCAACTTCAGCTACCTGAAGAACCGCCTGGCAAGCTGCGCCGAATTCCTGCACTTGCCGGAAGCTACGCCGAATTCGGAACCGTCCTGGTTCGGCTTTCCCCTGATCCTCAAGGAAACCAGCGGCGCCAAGCGCAACGACCTGATCAACTACCTGGAAGAGAACAAGATCGGTACCCGTCTGCTGTTCGCGGGCAACCTGACCAAGCAGCCGTACATGGCCAACCGTAACTTCCGCGTGAGCGGCGAGCTGACCAATACCGACGTGGTGATGAACCAGACGTTCTGGCTGGGCACCTTCCCGGGCCTGGGCCAGGAACAACTGGACTACATCGCCGGCAAGCTGGAAGAGTTCTTCGGCGTGGGGTTCTGATGACATCCGTCGCCACCAGTACGCGGTTTGCACCTGCCGCGCTGCGGAAGACCGTCCTGGAGATGGCTTTCCATGGCGCTACGGTTCATATCGGATGCGCTTTCTCGATCATCGAGTTGCTCTCCGTACTGTACCGAAACCACCTCCATTACCCTGAAGGGAATCCGGATGCGGAAGACCGCGACTATCTCGTTCTCAGCAAGGGCCATGGCGTCATGGCGCAATATGCGTGCATGGTGGAGCTTGGCTGGCTGGAGCACGAGAAACATGTGAAGGGATATTTCAAGAACGGGTCCGACCTCAAGGGGCTTTCGGACTCCCGCGTGAAAGGGCTGGAAGTGACTTCCGGCTCGCTGGGCCACGGCTTCTCGGTGGCGGTAGGCATTGCGCTGGGCTTGAAAAAGAAAAACTCGTCCCGGAAAGTGTACGTCATCGTCGGCGACGGCGAAATCAATGAAGGTCCGATCTGGGAGGGCATGCTGTTTGCCGCCCATCACAAGCTCGACAACCTCATGCTGATCGTCGATAAAAACGGCTTCCAGGCCATGGGCAAGACCGACGACGTCATGACGCTGGGCGACCTGGGCGCGAAGCTCCGGAGTTTCGATTTTTCGACCGTGGAAATCGACGGTCACTCGGAATCCGCAGTCGATGCCGCGGTCCGTTCGCTGTGGGCGGATGGCACCTCGCTGCCCAAGGCCATCGTCGCCAACACGGTGAAAGGCAAGGGCGTGCCCTTCATGGAACACGACAACCGCTGGCACTACACCCGGCTCAACCAGGAAACGTTCGAGCGCGCGATCGCGGCCCTGGGGAGCGGCGCTGGAGAACTGAAATGAGAGATGCATTTTCGACCACTCTGGTCGACCTCGCCAAAAACGACGAGCGAGTACTCCTGCTGACCGGCGACCACGGCTATGCCCTGTTCGACGAGTTTCGCAAGCAGTGCCCGTCGCAATACATCAATGCCGGTATCGCCGAACAAAACATGGTCGGCATGGCCGCAGGGCTGGCACGCCTCGGTTTTCGCCCCTTCGTGTACGGCCTGAGCGCCTTCGTGCCGGTGCGCGTACTGGAGCAGATCAAGCTGGACGTGGCACACGACGACCTGCCGGTCGTCTTCCTGGGCGACGGCGCCGGCTTCGTGTACAGCCACCTCGGTACCAGCCATCAATCCACCGAAGACATCGCATGCACCCGCACGATCCCGAATATGGTCGTCATGTCCCCGTGCGACAGGTTCGAAATGGCAGCCTGTATGAGGCTGGCTTACGAGTCGTCGAAGCCGGTCTATCTGCGCATGGGCAAGTCCGATCGGGGCGACGTCCACGCCGCGCCTGTGACCGGCCTGGCCGTGGGTGACCTGGTGAAAGTGAAAAGCGGTGCCAATAGTGGCATCACCCTGGTTGCCACGGGCTCCATGGTGAAGACGGCGCTGGAGGTCGCGGCAGACCACGACCTGAGTGTCTGGAGCGTGCCATCGATTAAGCCCATCGACGAAGACACGGTGGTACGGATTGCCAAGGGTGCCAAGGGCGTCGTCGTGCTCGAAGAGCATTCGGTCTATGGCGGCCTGGGCTCGTGCATTGCCGAGATCACCTCGGAGCGCTCGCCGGTCAAGGTTCTGAAGGTGGGCGTTGCCGACCGTTTCTCGGAGCATTGCGGCACCTACGACTATCTGCTGGAAGAGCACGGCATCGACGCGGTCACGGTTAAACAGAAAGTCAACGCCTTCATCCATGACCTCGACGCCCGTTGACCTTTCCGGGAAGCGCCTGTTCATCACAGGTGGCACCGGCTTCGTCGGCAAGACGGTGCTGGACTACCTGGCGGAGTCGGCTATCGCGCACGGCTGCGATTTCTCGGTCACCGTCCTGACGCGCAGCTCGGGCAAGTTCCTGCAATCGCACCCGGAGTACGAAGGCTTGCCATGGCTCGGCTTTGTCGATGGCGACCTGGCGACGCTGGCGACTTTGGAGCCCGGCCAGTTCACCGACGTCATTCACGCGGCGGCGGATACGCACAAGCATGCGTCGCCACTCGCGTGGTATGACCAGCTCGTGGGCGGCACGCGTGCAGTGCTCGAATTCGCACGGCGCAGCCAGGCCCGGCGCTTCCTGTTCGTCAGTTCCGGTGCCGTGTATGCGCCCGTGGGGGACGGACGCTCGATTGGTGAGGACGAGCCGGGCGCCCCGCAGCCCCTGGACCTGCAAGCCGTCTATGGTAATGGCAAGCGCGCCGCCGAAACGCTGGGCGCCCTTTACCAGGCCGAGTACGGCATCCAGTTCGTGACGGCGCGGTGCTTTGCCATCGTGAGCCGGCACATTCCACTCGACGGCCCGTATGCCTTGGGTAACTTCGTGCGGGATGCCATCGATCCGGCGAAGGCGGCGATCGAGATCCAGGGCGATGGCCTCGACGTGCGCAGCTACCTCGATGGCTGGGACATGGCGCACGCCATGCTCTACCTGCTTGAAAAAGGGCAGGGCGGCCAAGCGTATAACGTCGGCTCCGCCGTGCCGATCTCGATCAGGGACCTGGCGCAGCAGGTACTGGACGAGTTTGCACCGCACAAGCAGCTCATTGTCCATGGAAAGCGGTTTGCCAACCGTAAGCTGTTCTATGTGCCCGATATGGAACGGCTGCAGCAACTGGGTTTGCGACAAAACATCACGTTGGCGAAATCCTTGAACGCGCTTCGACTGTTGTTGCAACGATAATACAGATCCACGCCAGAATACGGCCGTTACTAGGCCGCTCCAGGCGGGGCCATGATGCGTTCGCCAAGCAGCACCGATTATTTATGAAGCTTTCTATTGTGTTATCTCCATGTGGTTATAAAAAGCGTTCGTCATGCGGTGGGGACGGACGATGACTGACATCTCGTCGCCAGCGGACGTGTCGCGATGGAAGCAGGCCCTGGGCCTGGACTTCCATGTCATCGTGACGCTTCTGTTCCGAGGCTGGAGCGTTCTCGCCGGCGCAGGCATGCTGGTCCTGCTGCCGTTGTGGCTCAATCCGGTCCAATTGGGTTATCACTACACGTTCGCGAGCTTGCTGGCACTGCAGATCTTTTTCGAATTGGGCATGAACCAGGTCGTGTCGCAAATTACGTCGCACGAGTTGGCGCACCTTGAAGTCAAGCCGGACGGATCCCTGATCGGCGAGGCGCACCGGCTTGACCGGTTGACGGCGCTCGCGTGTCTGCTCCGTCGCTGGTATTTCATCGCGAGCAGTCTCTTCGTTATTGCGGTCAGTGGGGCGGGAGTGCTGTTTTTCTCGCATGATCCCGCTGCTGGCCAGGTGAACTGGCTGGGCCCCTGGCTCTTGCTGTGTGCAGCAACAGCCGGCAATCTGTTCTTGAGCCCGACGCTGGCCATGCTGGAAGGGGCCGGTCACATCGGCGAAGTCGCGCGCATGCGCTTGATCCAGTCCGTGGCAGGCTATGGCTTGATGGCGGTTGCACTTGCCGCCGGCGCTGGGCTGTGGGCATCGACGCTGATCACTTCGTCAGCCTGCGTGGTAAGCGCCGTGTGGATCCACCGGAGCGGCCGCATGATCCACTGGTTGAGGCGGCGCGTGCCGGAAACCCTGGCGCGAATCGATTGGAAGCGGGACATCCTGCCGTTCCAATGGCGTATCGCGCTCAGCTGGATCAGCGGCTATTTCATCTTTCAATTGTTCACCCCAATGCTCTTTGCGAATCAGGGGGCAGTCGAGGCTGGCAGGTTCGGCATGGTGCTCGCGATTTTCAACGCGATTCAATCCATTGGCATGAGCTGGGTGTACAGCCGCAGCCCGCAAATGGCAGGGGCTATCTCTCGCGGGGACCGCAACGAATTGCGCGGCATATTCCTGCGGGCGGTGAAGCCCTCCGTCGGGTTCACGGCCCTGGCCTGCTTGGCAGCTGTTCTTGGCATCTGGGGCCTGGGTTTGGCCGGATTCGGTCTGGCCCATCGTCTTTCATCACCGACAGTCGTCGTTTGCGTGGCTCTCGTGACCGTGACAAATGCGCTGATTTTTGCCTTTGCGGTTTTCATGCGTGCACATAAAGAGGAGCCGATGATGGTTCCTTCGATAACGCTGGCGATCATGACTCTCGCGATCGCCCATTGGGCGTCGCGCCATAGCGTGGAGTTGACCGCAGCACTGTATTTGGCCGCGACGGCCCTGGTTTCCCTGCCGTGGAGCTACAGCATCTTCCGGCGCTACTGGAATCGCGTTTGATATGCCCAAAATTCAAATCTTTATCCCGGCCTACAACGCCGCCAGGTTCATCGGACAAACCATTGAGTCCGCCCTGGCGCAGGATGTGGCCGATCTCGAGATCGTGGTTCTCGACAACGCGTCTTCCGACGACACCGTGACGGTCGTGGCGCGCTACGCCGACCGCGGGGTACGCTGCATCCGCAATGAAGTCAACATCGGGGCGATCGGCAATCATAACCGCGCGTTGGACATGGCCACGGCAGAGTTTGTCAAGTTGTTATCGGCCGATGACGTCCTGCTTCCTGGCACCCTGGCCAAACAGGTGGCGGCGCTGGATCGCCACCCGGACGTTGGCGTGGTCAGCTGCAACTGCATCGTGACGGACAACGAACTGCAGCCAAAGGGGGAAACCCGATATTTGCCCGGCCACCAGGACGGAGCCGTGGCCATCGCGCAATGCGCGAGCAAGATTGCGAACCTACTGGGGGCCCCGTCCAACACATTGTTGCGACGCACCGCCATCCAGGGCGCGCGCTTCGATGCCAAGCGCAAGTGGCTCGGCGATCTCGACTTCGTTTGCCAAGTGTTGACGCGCTCGAATTTCTTCAACATTGACGAACCGGGCTTTCTTTATCGCCGCCATGATGCTACCGATTCGCTCCTGAGCTGCCCGCTGCCCATTCGCTTGCAAGATGAGTTCTGGTTTGCAAGCAAGTATGGCGGCGGCATGGCTCCACGTGCGCGCATTCTGTATCGAGCGGGCCGTGCGCTCGCCAAGTCCAATCCGGTACTGCGCCATGTCGTCCGTTAAGTTTGTCGTGCGGCGCTTGGCCGGTTTCCTCGGACTCGGAGCGGCTGGCGTCGCCTCGGTACTGCGCGACACCTGGATTCGTGCCGATTGGCGAGCCCGAGGCGTACGGCTGGCCCGCGGCGTTCTCGTGCGCGCGCACGTCCCGGAAGCAATCCAGCTCGACGACGGCGTCGCAGTAGGACGGGGGACCATATTGCTTGCGACGACCGAGATGAGTTCACTTCGGCCGGAATTGTCCAGGCTGCGTGTCGGCGCCGCGACCGCGATCAACGAATATTGCAACCTGCGTGCATGTGGCGGCACCATCGAGATCGGCGCCAAGTGCATGCTCGGGCAATTCGTGACAATCGTCGCCTCCAACCATGGAACCGAGGTCGGCCAACCAATGATAGATCAGCCTTGGGCCGCGACACCGCATTCGGTGAAGTTAGGCGACGACGTTTGGGTGGGGGCAGGCGTCACCGTTCTCCCCGGTGCACGGATTGGCACCGGGGCCGTCATTGCGGCCGGCGCCGTCGTGCGCGGTGACATACCTCCTGGCGAGATCTGGGGGGGCGTGCCTGCGCGTTTTATCAGGATGCGCGAGCCTGTGGACGGAAGCGCAGCAAGGCTGGCATCGCATGTCGGAGAGCAGCGTCCATGAGGATCATGGTCTATTCAAGCGCGGCCACGTTCGGCGGGCACGAACTCGTGTCGCTGAAAGGACTCGCGGCTTTGCTCGATGCAGGCCATGTGCTCGACATCGTTTGTAGCCGCGTTAACGAACCGTTCGTCAACGCCCTGCGACAACTGCAAGCCCGTCATCCATCGCAATGCCGCCTGCACCTCCGGGAGTACCGGATGCGTTCGCTGCAGATCCTTCGTACATGGACCGACCCGTTGCTGGTTCTCGAGCTTGTGCGTTTGATCAGGTCGCTGCGGCCCGAGCGTGTGCTGGCGCTGCAGGGCGATATTGAACAGGGCAGTGAAATCGCGCTGCCGGCGTGGTTGGCACGCGTTCCTGCAGTCAGTTACGTCCCCATGGTGATGAGCGGGCGTGACCGGAACATCCGGCTGGCAAGCTTGCGTGACGCGCTGTCGCGCCCCGTTTATACGCTGATGTCCCGCCTGATCGTCATCGCCGGGTATTTCAAGGACCAGTCGCTCCGGCGCGGCGCGCGCGACGTGCGCGTGGTTTCCAACTGCGTCGACGACGCATTCCATACGACGCCAGTGCAGCGTCAGGCCATGCGCGACCGTCTCGGAATACGGCCGGGGGAGTGCCTGAGCGGGTTCGTGGGACGTATCTCTTACCAACAAAAGGGCATCGACCGTTTGCTCGACCTGGTCGCACGCGATCCGGTCCATTTCAGGTCGCATCGCTTGTTGATCGTTGGCAGCGGCCCCGACCTGCCGCGGCTCGAGCGCGATCTGCAAGAGCGCGGCATTGCCGGTTGTGTGCTGCTGCGGTCCTGGGATGACGACAGGGTCGCGTATTTCGATGCGATGGATGTCTTCCTCTGCGCATCTCGTTTCGAAGGCGTGCCCTTGACCATCCTCGAGGCCTTGAGCCGCGGCGTTCCCGTCATTTCGACAGAGCTCCCTGCCCTGGTGGGAAGCCTGCCGCTGATGTTCGTGCCCCAGGAGTTCGATCCTGACGCCATGCTTGCCCTGGTACGCAAGAGCGTCGTGCGCCGCACAGCCGAGGGCGAACTTCCGGTTCCATCCGTGGCCGGACTCGAGCGAGCCCATTTCAATGAAGCGTTCGTGCAAGCGGTGGTGTCGTGAACTGGATATTCATCGGATTTTTCCTGCCCACGCTCGCGCTTTATGTCCACTACTCGCGCCGCGAGGGCAGTTTCCTGAACGCACTCACCGGGCTGACGCTGATGAAATGCGTTACCGAATTTGCCCTCGAGCCGATTGCGTACAATCTTGACGTGTTCGACTACCCCACCGCGAGCTTCTTCCAGCTTTACCTGGCATCGTTCATTGGGTACTCCATGCTGGTGCTCGGTGCCCGGCGCTCGCAAGTCCGTACCCCCGTCGACAGCGTTCGCGTCGTCGTCCCGGCTATTCTTCCATGGATTTTCCTGGGCCTGGCGGTACTTCTTTACCTGCCGATCTTTATCGAATTCCGCGATTACTTGCTCGAGCCGCGTTATATCTACGAGCAGACTCGTACTGGCTACGGTATTCAGTTTTTCGGCTCGGCCTTGCTCACGAACTGCGCGTTGATCCTGTTTCTGTTATCGACGCGACGATTCCATGTTCCATTCATCGTGCTGCTGGTTGTCTTTACCATGTCCAAGGGGTCGAAAGGGCAGCTGTTGACCGATATCCTGATCTATGCGATCTGGGCAGTTTACGTGCTTCGCAAGCGCTTCGACGTCAAGCGTACCATTGTCGGGGCCGTGCTCGTATCCGCCGCCCTGGCGGGCGCTTTCGTGCTCAATTTCCGTGGGCAGATCGATTCGCTCGTGCTGACGATTGCATCGTATTCGGACTACAACCGCAACGCGGCGCTGATCCTGGAAGACCAGAACGCGCAAACCTACTACGGCAGGCTGAGCTTCGAGAATGTGTTCTATTCCAAGATTCCACGCGCGTTGTGGCCGGATAAGCCCAAGAATTTTGGTGCGTTCTCGCTTGCGGAAACCTATTTGCCGCGCCTTTTCGAACTCGACCAGGGCGCACCGTCGTTCGGTATTGGCATCTATTTCGCAGACTTCGGGATGCTGGCCTACCTGTTCATCGGGCTCGTCAATTTCGTAAGTGGACGGATGCTGCGCTATTTCATCCGCTTATGTGAACGCCAGGCATCGGTATTCTCGTTCACGATGGTCCTGTTTTGTTCCGAGGTCATCCTCTTGCCGGTCGGCGTCGGTTATTTCCTGCTGGAGCACCTGCTGCTCGCGGCGGTTCTTCAGAAGATTGTTAACATGTTTGGAAAACGCACTGGCGTGCCGGCACGCCCAAGCAACGCCATCGGAGAGAGCGCATGAACGTCCTTCTTGACGCTCGTTGGCCTGTCGGCACCGGGGTCCGGCGCATGCTGGACCTATACCGCTCGTACGCTCCCCCTACCGCGCGCCTTGAGGAACTGGCGTGTTCCATGCGCATCGGCAGCCCTCTGTCGTTGTTCGCATTGAGTGCAGCTCTTCGGCGCCAGCGCGGACGCAAGGCCGGAGAACTTTTCTGGAACCCGGGATTCGTGCCGCCCCTACCGGGTATCATGAAGTCCGTCGTCACGGTTCATGACTTGACGCACCTGCACTATTACAGCCGAGCACATCGGTTGTATTACAACGCCGTGTTTCGCCCGTTGTATCGGCGGTGCGACCGCATCGTCTGCATTTCCGAGCACACCCGCAACGAATTCATGGAATGGTCCGGCATGCGGGAAGACCGCGTTGTCGTGGTGCCCAATGCGATCGATCCGGCATTCGCTGACGCGAGTGATCCGCTACCGACCGAGCGGCCTTTCGTGTTTTATGCGGGCAATCGGCGCGGCTACAAAAACGTACCGTTGCTGGTGCGGGCATTCGGCGCATCGGGCCTTGCTCGAGAAGGGCTGGATCTGGTATTGACCGGCAATTTCGATCCGTCGTTGCAAGCTCTCGCCGACGAGGCGGGTGTTGGCGCGGCACTCAAGTTCACGGGCTTCCTTGATGATCGCGACCTGGTCGCCTACTACAAGGCGGCGCGTTGCTTTGCGTTCTTGTCGAAGTACGAAGGGTTTGGCCTTCCCATACTCGAGGCGATGGCATGCGACACGCCGCTGTTGCTGGCGCGAGCGAGTTCGCTGCCCGAGGTCGCAGCGGAGGCGGCGCTGTATGCGGATCCGGATGACGTCGAGGAGGTGGCGGCGGGCCTGCGCACGCTATGCACCGACGATGCCGTCCGGCGCGATATTCTGAGCAAAAGCCGTTTGCGGCGCGAGGTCTATCGCGCAGATGTGTCGTCCGCGAGACTGTGGAGCCTCATTCAGCAGGTGTCCGACGAGTGAATCGGGCCCGAGCCGGCTGTCTGACCCCATGTCCACCATGCTCAGTACATCTTCATGTTTGCTAAACAGACAAAAATATTCGAGTGAGAACAGATGCGCATAGCTTGCATTATTCCGACGTATAACGGCAAGGCCGACCTGGCGCGCTTGCTGGATTCGTTGCAGACCCAGACGGCGCAATTCGATACCTTCATCGTCGACTCCAGTTCGAAGGATGGTACGCAGGAATTGGCGCGTGAACGCGTCGGACAGGTGACCGTAATACCTTCTACGGAATTCAACCATGGTGGAACGCGCCAGCGAATGGTGAACCAGAATCCGGGATATGATATTTACGTATTCCTTACCCAGGACGCTTGCCTGGCCGATTCGGAGGCGATTGCGAAGATCGTAGAAACCTTTGTCGACCCGAAAGTCGGCGCCGTGTGCGGCAGGCAGCTTCCTCACCTGAATGCGACGCCGTTGGCTCAACATGCCCGTCTATTCAATTACCCTGAAGGCGTACAAGTCAAGACAATGGCCGACGTGCCCAGGTTGGGCATCAAAACCGTTTTCATTTCCAATTCCTTCGCGGCATATCGCGGCGAAGCGTTGAAGGCGGTTGGCGGTTTCCCTGTGCATGTCATCTTTGCCGAAGATATGTATGCAGTGGGCAAAATGCTGTTGGCGGGCTGGAAGGTCGCCTATGCCGGCAACGCACAGTGCCGGCATTCACACAACTACAGCCTCGTGGAGGAATTCGAGCGGTATTTCGACATGGGTGTATTCCACGCCCGAGAACCCTGGATCAGGCAAAATTTCGGGGGGGCCGGGGGTGAAGGCATGAACTATATCAAGTCCGAACTGAGGTTCCTGGGCATCAAGAAACTTCATTTGTGGCCGAGTGCCTTCGTCCGCAACGCCGTAAAGCTGCTGGGTTATAAGCTGGGACAGCAGGAGGCGAGACTTCCGATCGGCCTGAAGCGCAAGTTCGGTATGTATAAACGGTACTGGGACGGACCCTTCGCCGTGTCCTCTGCGAGGACGCTGGCGGATCAATGATTGTTTTGTGACCCGGCCATCCCGCGGCGGCCGTTGCTCGTGCGGATGACGGGGAGCAGCCCGAAGCGCCGGAATCGGCGTTTCGGATGCGTTACATGCGGGTTGCTTCGGGCTGCCCCGAAGCAAGGCGCGTAGTCATTGAAGGTTTTCTTGCCTTCGGGAGTCAGCGCTCCAAACGCTCATGCCTGCGCGATTGAGGAGAAGGGCGATGCCGGAGCACGACACAAAGGGCGGCCAAGATGCGGAATATGACCACGCGACAGCCGGGAGCGGACGCTTTTAGTACGCGCCTTCCTTCCGGAAAATGACTTTAATCGTGCGCAACAGGATCACGATGTCATTGAAGAGCGACCAGTTCTTGACGTACCAGGAGTCCAGATAAACCCGTGTATCGTATGTAATGTCGTTGCGGCCGCTGATCTGCCACAGACCGGTAATACCAGGTTTCGCTTCCAGGTAATAGTGAACCTGATTGCCGTAGCGCTCCAATTCAGCCGCGACGACCGGTCGCGGTCCCACCAGGCTCATGTCACCCTTGAGCACATTCCAAAGTTGCGGGAGCTCGTCCAGGCTCGTCCTGCGCAGGAAACGGCCGATCGGCGTAATCCTGGGGTCGTCCTTGAGCTTGAAGTCCCGCTCCCACTCCGCACGCGCTTGTGGATCCCGTGCCAGAAGTTCTGCCAGCAACTGGTCGGCGTTCGGCACCATCGTTCGGAACTTGTAGCAATGAAAAGCCTGGTTGTGTTGGCCGATGCGTTTGTGACCGAAGAAGATAGGACGTCCGGAACGGCTGACCTTGAACGCGATGTACAACAGGACGGGTGCTCCAAGCAGCAATGCGGTGCCCGAAACGACAACATCGAAACAACGCTTGACCAGCCTGGGGAGGCGGCGCGCCAAATTGTTGCGCATCGTCAGCAACAATACCTCGTGCGCGAAGAAGTGGTTCACTTCCATGCCATACAAGGGCAACCCACGCAGGGATGGTACCAGCTGGATGTCGTTGTACTGGCGGCTGAGCTGCAGGATCGTTTCCTGGTAGGTATCGATACCGCCTTGTTCGAGCGCGAGCACGATGTGAGGATCGCCCAATTGACGTATGGTTTGGACCGGATCTTTGCCAAGCGAAATTGACGGGATCAGGTTACCGTGTCTGTCCTTGATGTCATGCTCGGGCTTTTGTTCGCCGAGCGGCACGAGGAACGCCGCAGGACGCAAGCCCATCAGCACCTCGTCCTGGAAGGCAAGCGCTGTCTCAACGGCATTTTCGCCCCAGCCCACGATGACGATCGGACGCGTCCATCCCCCCGCCTTCATCAAGGCACGCTTGACGATCCAGCGCATCCCGACGAGTGCCACAGGGACGGTTGCCCAGTTGAGCAGGAGATTGGCCCGTGAGAATTGTGACTTCGACAGGAACAGAATGGCGGTGTCCAAGGCCGCTACTGCCAGCGTGACCTTCAGGACATCCTTGATTTCGTTGGCAAACGGCTTGCGTTTCGAGTAGTGACCGGATCCCCAGAAGGCCGCCACAGACAGAGCGACCAGCATCAGGTAGATGTGCGGGTAGACGGAATCCAGTACCGACCCCCAAGCCGCCCGCGAGAACATCGGAATGTCATGCGCAGGCGCAACGAGCAGTACCGACAGGGCAAACGCCAGCCCCAAAGCAGCCATATCCGTGCAGATCAGGACAGGTTTCTCCAGTCTCCGGCTGCAATACCACTTTACTTTAGGAAGGAATATCGACTCGATAGGTTTCATGTTGGTCAGCCGGGGGTAGCCAATGGGCGCAGGGGAGGCAACCATGGACGGTTTCTACCGCACCAGGAGACCGCTGGGTACGCAGGCCGCACTGAGCGCCGGAGGGGCGTTGAAAATTTGTTATCCAGGGATCAATATCGTATAGACAAAAGGGGACTTCCGCAATGAATTTCACGGTGTTTGGGAAAAAATGCGACACATAGTATCCGTTTATCAATTGCGTTGGTTGGTAACAGATACTGACGTTTTAGAAAGTAATTTTATGTCTCAGATAATGTCGGAATGAAATCTAAGCGCTCATCCGACGTTCGTAAGCTCGACCATCATGCTTTGCAAACAATGTGTTGGCAAGCGGTCAAGCTGACCGCGAAAAGGCGACGCCAGCCAGTCTGGCGATAGCCTGTGGGTGAACGAACGGATGATTTACGCCTGGTTGCTGTTCTGATGCTTTCTGATGATATACAGCATATAGAAGAAGTTGGCGAACTTTCTCGTTTGCAATTGTTGCTAATAATTGCAAACGAAGTGCTATAAACGACCTGAATGCCAGCTATTCATTTAGGAGCTAAAAAATTGATATCAGGCATTAGTTCCGTATGGCCAAAACTCCTTGGCCCAAAGACGAGCGGATGCTAAACTCTCATCCATTTTAAGCGGCGTCACTACTCACTATACAGCGGCAGCCGATTCTTGATTCTGTTTTAGGCTTGCTGACAAAGTTGAAAGATTATTCACGGCTTACATGGTGCGGCTGCCTTCTGCTGAGTGCCGCCCACGCGTTCGGTGCGACCCCATCCAACACAGGACAATCCGGCTACATCAGCATGCCGAGTGCCTGGACCGAGCCTGACGGCACCTTCTCATTTGGCTACAGCTATGACACGCCTTACGGCAACACTTGGGTAAGCGCAACAATATTGCCATTTTTGCAGGTAACCGGTCGTTACGTATCGATTACTGGCATATCGGCCTTTGGCACGCCAGACCTCAACTACGGGAAGGGTTACGGCAGGTATAAAGACAAGGTAATCGATACGAAACTGCGTCTTCTCGAGGAAACCAGGTATCTTCCCACGATCTCGGTTGGCGCGACGGACCTGCTCGGCACGGAGTTGTTTAAAGGTCAATATATTGTCGCGTCTAAAACGCTTGGTCAAGGAAATATCGAAGCGAGTGTAGGCTACGGTAACAAGCGTCCCAACGGCCTGTTCGCAGGCGTCCGTTGGGTGCCGCTGTCCTTGCCTCACTGGGCTGTCGTGGCCGAGTACGATGCAACCGACTACCGGAAGGACGCTCGCGCGGTCGAGACTGGTGCAGCACAGCGCTCGAATGGTCCCGTCGTCGCGCTGGAGTACCGCTGGGGATGGCTGGGTGCCCAGGTGGCACGCCATCGCGATCATTTCAGTGCGAACGCCTTTCTCACCGTGCCGTTCTCGGAGCGCGAATTCATTCCCAAGCTCTACGAGCCGAAATATTTCGAAGCGAAGGACAACGTTCGTGTGTCGGCTGCCAAGTGGAATGCGGACAGCACCCATGCGTCGCAACTTGCCCAGGCACTCATCAAGCAGGATTTCCGAAACGTCCGAGTCGAATTTGAAGACGGCAAGCTGAAGCTCGCGTTAACGAACGCGCGAATCTCGAATATGGGCCGGGCGATCGGCCGGGCAGTCCGTACTGCGCTTGCGTTCGCGCCGATCGATACGCGTGCGATTCAAGTGACGTATACAAAACTCGAGCAGCCTGTCGTCACGTATGAATTTGTCGATCTACAGCGCCTGAGCGACTACCTGACCGGTTTGACGGACCGCAACCATTTCGCGGAAACGGTATTGGTGCGTCATGCCCGGCCGGATGACCGTGTCGATCAGGGCCACGATGACGTGCTGGCCGAAATCAAGACCGACGATGGTTTGCAGGTACAGGCAGGGAAGGACGGCAACGTCGTTCAGGTTGCGTCCGAAGACCGTGAAGCGAACCGGTTCAAGGTCGCTCCCAAGATTTCGATGTTCTTCAACGACCCAAGCGGCGCCCTGCGCTACGAGCTGTGGGCTGCGGCCAACTACGATCGGCGCCTCGCGCCGGGCCTGTACCTGAACAGCGACCTCAAGCTTACGGTGTACGAGACGGTCTCCGGCGTGACGCAGCCGTCCAACAGCGCGTTGCCGCACGTGCGGTCGGACATCGCCGACTATAAGCGCGGCGGCCGTTTCAAGCTGAATCGCCTGCTGGTCAACAAGTACATGATGCCTGCCGAGCGCGTATATGCGCGCCTGTCGGGCGGCCTGTACGAAGAAATGTACCGCGGCGTCGGCGGTCAGATCCTGTATTTGCCGAAGGATAGCCGCTGGGCCACCGACGTGACGCTGGACGCCCTGCAGCAGCGTGGTGTCAAGGGTTGGTTCGACAAGCGCGACTACCAGACCATCAGCGGGTTCGCCTCCCTGCATTACAAGCTGCCGTACGACGTCACCGCGACCGCGCGCGCCGGACGTTTCCTCGCCAGGGACAATGGCGTGCGGATGGAGTTCAAGCGCCGTTTTCCGTCGGGTGTCGAGATCGGTGCGTGGTACACGAAGACGAACGGGCACGACATCACGAGCCCCGGTACGCCGTCGAACCCCTACAACGACAAGGGCATCTTCTTCTCGATCCCGTTGAACATCATGTTGCCCATGGACACGCAGACGACTGCCGGCGTCGGACTGTCGCCCTGGACGCGCGACGTCGGCCAGATGGTGGCGAGCCCGGGCGACCTGTACGACCTCGTAGAGCAACCGCGCCGCGACATGAACACTTTCGACGGCCTCGGCAATTTCGCCGAGCGGCGCGACGAGCAGAACCTGCCGGCCGTGAACCCGCCGGTCGACGCAATGCCGAACCTCTGGCCGTTGTTCCGGATGCGTGTCGAGCAGTCCGTCAAGACGACGCCGACGCTGCCGCAATGGGCCAACGGCGCCGTCATCGGGGGTGGCGCGATCCTGGCGGGCGCGTTGCTCGACAAGCCCGTCGACCGCTTCATGAAGAAGCACCAGGACTCCAGCGTGACACGCGCCTGGGCCAACGTCGGCAAGGCGCTGCCGGTCGTGTTCACCGGCGCGGCTGCCGGCGCGGTGGCATTCGGCGATGCGCGCATGCAGAACATTGGTATTATCTCGCTGGAATCGGTCGCTGGCGCCGCGGCCCTGTCGATCGGGGCAAAGCATCTCGCCGGACGTGCACGACCAAACGAAGGCCAAGGCCAGTGGGGCAGGGCGGCGGACCGCTCGAATGCATCGTTCCCATCCAACCATGCCGCTGTGGCGTTTGCGGCAGTAACGCCGTTCGCACAGGAATACGATGCACCCTGGTTATATGGCCTGGCCGCTGCCGGATCGCTCGGTCGTACGGCGGGACGCCAGCATTGGGTGTCCGACGTCGTCGCCGGCGGCGTCCTGGGCATGGCCGTCGGAGGCTGGCTGTGGCAAGCCCAGCGCTCGGATACACGTTCGAACTTCGCCGTTACACCAGGCGAGAGATCCCTCGGCGTGGCATGGTTCGGGACTTATTGATAAAATGTAATCTTTGATCGTGCGGTGCCGCCGGATTCCCGGTGGGCCAAATGGCGGTCGACCTGCCGTGCGTATCTGTCAACCGGAGAGTGAACATATGATTTTGACGACAGGCGGCGCCGGCTTTATCGGCAGTAATTTTGTGCTGGACTGGTGCGCCTTGGCCGACGAGCCGGTGATTAACCTGGACAAGCTGACGTATGCCGGCAACCTCGAGAACCTGGCGAGCCTGCGCGACAATCCGAAGCATGTGTTCGTGCACGGCGACATCGGCGACGTCGACCTCGTGCGCCGACTGCTGCAGGAACACCAGCCGCGCGCCGTCGTGAACTTCGCGGCCGAGAGCCACGTGGACCGCAGCATCCACGGCCCCGGCGAATTCATCCAGACGAATATCGTCGGCACGTTCCACCTGCTCGAAGCCGTGCGCGAATACTGGAGCGCGCTGCCGGATGACCGCAAGGCCGCGTTCCGCTTCCTGCACGTCTCGACCGATGAAGTGTACGGCTCCCTCGGCAAGGACGATCCGGCATTCCGCGAGACGAACCGTTACGAACCGAACAGCCCGTATTCCGCCAGCAAGGCGGCCAGCGACCACCTCGTGCGTGCCTATCACCACACGTACGGCTTGCCGGTGCTGACCACCAATTGCTCGAACAACTACGGCCCATACCACTTCCCGGAAAAACTGATCCCGCTGTGCATCCACAATGCGCTGGCCGGCAAGCCGCTGCCGATCTATGGCGACGGACAGCAGATTCGCGACTGGCTCTATGTGAAGGACCACTGCTCGGCCATCCGCCGCGTGCTCGAAGCGGGTCAGCTGGGCGAGGTTTACAACGTCGGCGGCTGGAACGAGAAGGCGAACCTCGACGTCGTCCGCACCCTGTGCGCGATCCTCGACGAGTTGAGCCCGCGTGCGGACGGTCAATCGTACGCCACCCAGATCACGTTCGTGACGGACCGTCCCGGCCATGACCGCCGCTACGCGATCGACGCGACGAAGCTCGAGCGCGAGCTGGGCTGGAAGCCGGCCGAGACGTTCGAAACCGGCATCCGCAAGACGGTGCAGTGGTATCTCGACAACCAGGAATGGGTCCAGCACGTGACGAGCGGAAGCTACCGCGCCTGGGTCGGCCAGCAATACGGTGCCTGAATGAAGATTCTCCTGACCGGCAAGAACGGCCAACTCGGCTTCGAACTGCAGCGCGCGCTGGCGCCGCTCGGCGAAGTCGTCGCCATCGGCACGCAGGATTGCAACCTCGCCGATGCCGACGCGCTGCGCGACCTCGTGCGCCGCGTCGCTCCGGATGTGATCGTCAACCCGGCGGCCTACACGGCCGTGGACAAAGCCGAATCGGACGAAGCGACGGCCCGCGCCGTCAACGCCATTGCCCCGGCCATCCTGAGCGAGGAGGGCGCGAAGCTGGGCGCCTTCGTGCTGCATTACTCGACGGACTACGTGTTCGACGGCACGAAGCAGGGCGCGTACACGGAAAGCGATGCGCCGGCGCCGCAGAGCGTCTACGGCCGCACTAAACTCGAAGGCGAGCTGGGAGTAGCCGCGGCGAATCCGCGCCACCTGATCCTGCGTACGAGCTGGGTCGTGGGCGCGCACGGCGGCAATTTTGCCAAGACGATGCTGCGCCTGGCGAGTGAGCGCGAGAAGCTGACCGTTGTTGCCGACCAGTTCGGCGCGCCCACCCCGGCCGCGCTACTGGCCGACCTGAGTGCCCATCTCGTGCGCGAGCATGCGCGTGCGCGCGGCACCGGCTTCCCCTATGGTACCTATCACGTCACGGCAGGCGGTGAGACGAGCTGGCACGGCTATGCGCAATTCGTGATCGGCGAGGCGCTGGCCGCTGGCAAAGCCCTGAAGGCAACGGTAGATGCTGTCGCGCCGCTGGCCACCGAGCAGTATCCGACCCCTGCCAAGCGTCCCCTCAATTCGCGGCTCGATACGACCCGCTTCCGCACGACGTTCGACCTGCGCCTACCGCCCTGGCAGGAAGGCGTGCGCCACGTGCTCCGGCAAATCCTGTGAGAGGCAGTTATGCTCGAATTCAAACGTAAAGGCATCATCCTGGCCGGCGGCTCAGGCACGCGGCTGTATCCTGTCACGCAGGCCGTCAGCAAGCAGTTGATGCCGGTCTACGACAAGCCGATGATTTATTACCCGCTCAGCACCCTGATGCTGAGTGGAATCCGCGACGTGCTCGTCATCAGCACGCCGCAGGACACGCCGCGCTTCGCCGAGCTGCTCGGCGACGGCAGCCGCTGGGGCATGAATATCCAGTACGCCGTGCAGCCTTCGCCGGATGGCCTGGCCCAGGCCTTCGTCATCGGCAAGGATTTCGTAGGCAACGATCCGAGCGCACTCGTCCTGGGCGATAACATCTTCTATGGCCACGACCTGGTGCGGCAACTGCACAGCGCCAACGAACGGACCGACAGCGCCACCGTGTTTGCCTATCATGTGCACGATCCGGAGCGGTACGGCGTGGTCGAGTTCGATACGGACCAGCGCGCTCTGAGCATCGAGGAAAAGCCGAAGGTACCGAAGTCGTCGTATGCCGTGACCGGCCTGTACTTCTACGACAACGACGTGTGCAACGTGGCTGCCGACATCAAGCCGTCCGCGCGGGGCGAACTGGAGATCACGGACGTCAACCGTTGCTACCTGGAGCGCAACAAGCTGAACGTCGAGATCATGGGCCGCGGGTTTGCCTGGCTCGACACCGGCACGCATGACAGCCTGCTCGAAGCCGCGAGCTTCATCGCGACCTTGCAAAAGCGGCAGGGATTGCAGGTGGCGTGTCCGGAAGAAATCGCCTATCGCCAGGGCTGGATCGATGCGGTCACTCTGCAGAAACTTGCTGCACCGCTGGCCAAGAATGGCTATGGCAATTACCTTTTAAACCTGTTGAAATAATCCGAGCTCATGCCTTTTACCGTTACTCCGACTGCCATTCCCGATGTGCTGGTTCTTGCGCCGAAAGTCTTTGGCGATGCGCGCGGCTTCTTTTACGAAAGTTTCAACGCACGCGATTTTGCCCAGGCCACGGGAATCGACGCGCAATTCGTACAGGACAATCACAGCAGGTCGGCGCAAGGCGTTTTGCGCGGGCTGCATTACCAGATCCAGCATGCACAAGGAAAACTGGTGCGCGTGGTGCAGGGCAAGGTATTCGACGTGGCTGTCGATTTGCGTAAATCGTCTCCGACCTTTGGCAAATGGGTAGGCGTGGAACTCAGCGCGGAAAATTGCTTGCAGTTGTGGGTGCCACCCGGCTTTGCGCATGGTTTCGTCGTACTCAGCGAATCGGCCGAATTTCTTTATAAAACCACGGATTACTGGTATCCGGAGCATGAGCGCAGCCTGCTCTGGAGCGATCCGGCAATTGGCGTCGATTGGCCGATCGAAACGCCGCAACTGGCGGCAAAGGATGCGGCCGGCAAATTGCTGGCGCACGCCGAGGTATTCGAATGATCATTTCGCTTCGGCGCACATAAAACGGCCGCGAAATAATCTTAACCCTAAGAGTTAAACGCCGACTTTTGGGTTTTTTCATCGCCAAATTAAAAAGCCTGAGTTCTGTGCAATACAGAACTCAGGCTTTTTTGCGACTGTCGGTAACGGAACGCATGGGCGTTCCGCCAGCGATCAGTGGTGGGTCGTGGTCGAGTGGTTCGTGGTCGAGCCATTGTCCGACGAAGCGACAGCGACCGCGGCGACAGCGGCGCCGACGGCAACCAGCGTACCCGTCGACAGGCCAGCGATCGCGGTCGTGCCGAGGAAACCACCCGACGTGGCTGCGCCGGTGGCGGCGCCAGTGCCTGCCGCGGTGCCGGTGCCTGCGGTTGCGCCAGTAGCGGTGCCGGTCTGGCCAGCGGCGGCAGTGTTAGCTGCGTTGGCGGTAGCGGCTTCCTGAGCGAATGCCTGGGCCGACAGCAGGCTCAGGATAGCGGTCGTGACGAGGAGTTTCTTCATTGGTGATCCTTATTTGTTCATTTAACGGGATGCTAACGTCATGCAGTTGTTGCTACATGATTATAACTACGAATCAGTGGGATTATCGACAATTTTGGGATGGACCGCCAACAAAATGACACAAAACGTTGCTTAATTGTAACATTTTCACGGTGTGATATCGGCACGAAGACAACCTCGATGTCGCATGAGGAACCAGGTTCACATGCTTATGTGGATCGGGGCTCAGCCCGTTATCAAAATGGCCTCAACAGTAGCATGCAGTTCGTCGCATATCCGTCGGGTTATAGCAGATTAGCATCTACGACTGCTCGGGCTGCTGATAGAATGCCGGTATGTTGAGTTTTTCCCGATCACGTATCCTTCCCCTTGTTTGGCTGCTCGTCCCAACACTGTTGTGGAGTTTGTCCTTTCATAGCTTCATATTGTGTGTCGACCCTCTGCTTTTCCCTGCGTTCGAGCGGCATATAGCGCCGAAATTCGTCGTCCTGGTACGCGTACTATGGGTTGCATTATTTTCGCTTACGCTCCTCTGGGCGTGGAACATTGGTCCAGGCTCATATTTGTTCTATCTGCGTGAAGCTCTGCCATACACACCGAAGTCCATATTGGTGCCACTGGGTATTGCGGTTCTTCTGTTCGTCTGGTTTTCGCTTGCGCCGAATATCTCGCAGAGAATGGGGGGCTGGCGCGTCTGGGTTGTTTCCGCTGGTGTCATGTTATTTGCCTTGAAAGCTCTGGCCGGGAACGGGAGCATTTATGCGCCTACCATTCGACAACACATCAAGTCTCCGATACTCGGAACTGCTCGGATGCTGTTCACCTTTGCCAAGGTCTATCGGAATCATGTCGTTGCCGGAACACCGGACAAGACTTTTTATGCATTCGTAAAACGGGACAATGTTCTGCCTCGTCGGGTTGTCCTCATGCTTGTCGAATCCTGGGGCGAGACGCAAGGTACACTCGACACTATCGCCAGCGATATCAGGAGCAGAAACTTCCAGTCGGTTGAATATGGGTTCGCGTCCTACCAGGGCTTGACCTTGAGCGGTGAATTCCGGGAGCTTTGCTCGATATACGTCCAGCCTTCCGATAATTCGATGAGTGAAATGGCACATCTGAAATGTGCTCCGCAATATTTTCACGAAATGAATTACCGGGTGATTGGCGTCCATGGATATCAATCGTCCTTTTACGCGCGGAGTATGTTCTGGACGCGATTTGGTATAAAAAATCAAATTTTTGGTGATAGGTTTCAAACGCAACCCCAGTGCCCAGGTCCGTTTCCGGGCGTCTGCGACGAAAACCTGATCAGGAAAAGCATCGATATGATGGACGATGCCGCAAAGCCAACTTTCGTTTATATCTTGACGTTATCAAGCCACGAACCGATGGATTCGGCAGCGTTGGATCATCGCGGCAAATATTTCAACGAGGTCCAGGTTCAGCATCCGACACAAATCGTGACACGACGGGCAATCTCCGCCATGGTCGAACGTCTGCAAGAGCGCCGCAGTTCAGAATGCACTCTTGTCTACATCGCCGGCGATCATCAGCCTCCTTCGGCCGCGGTGCAAGGGAATATTTTCGAACCGGGAAAAGTGCCTTACCTGACATTTACCCAGAATTGTCCAGGAAATTAGCAAGAAGACAGTAGTTTCGGATAGCGTGGATTTTCCTGTTCTTTTTCGCCCATTGCTGCGTAGTACGCTGCAATAAACTAGGCGTGAATTCAACTGGGCGCCTTGCGTCCGGAACACCAGGAACACGACATGGCAGAAGACAGCGACGCAGAACGGACCGAACCAGCATCAGAGAAACGGCTGAGGCAAGCCCGCGAAGACGGCGACATTCCCCGTTCGCGCGAAGTTGCCACGTTCACCGTCCTGATGACGGCCGGTGCCGGCCTGTGGATGTTGGGCGGCGGCATCGTCAACAAGCTGTCGTCCGTGCTCGAACGCGGGCTGACGCTCGACCGCGAGCAGGTCTACAACCCGAACGTCCTCATCGAACGCATTCTGGCCGACGTCGTCGGCGTGCTGCTGGCCTGCCTGCCGCTGGCCGGCGCCGTCATGCTGATGATGCTGGCGGCGCCCATGCTGATCGGCGGCTGGAATTTCAGCGCCAAGGCATTCACCCCCAATTTCGGCAAGCTCAACCCGATGCGCGGCCTGGGCAACATGGTGTCGACCAATGCCCTCGTCGAGCTGCTCAAGGCCGTTGCCAAGACGCTGCTCGTCGGCGCGGTCGCGTGGTTCGTCGTGATGAGCCAGAAGGATGCCGTGATCGGCCTCGTCGTCGAACCGTTCGGCACGGCCGCGCCGCACCTCGGCAGCCTGCTCGCCAAGGCGTTCCTGACGATGGTCGGCGCCCTGGGCGCCATCGCCATCCTCGATGGTCCTTACCAGATGTGGCATTACGCCGACAAGCTCAAGATGACGCGCCAGGAAGTCATCCAGGAATCGAAGGAATCGGACGGCAATCCGCAGATCAAGGGCAAGATCCGCCAGATGCAGCGCGAGATGGCGCAGAAGCGCATGATGTCCAACGTCCCGACCGCCGACGTGGTCGTGACCAACCCGACCCACTTCGCCGTCGCGCTCAAGTACGCGGACGGGCAGCGGGGCGCGCCGCGCGTCGTGGCCAAGGGTACCGACGAAGTCGCGGCGAAGATCCGCGAGATCGCGAAGGAAAACAAGGTCGCGATGCTGGAAGCGCCGGCGCTGGCCCGTGCGCTGTACAAGCACACCGAGATCGACGACGAGATCCCGGAGGCGCTGTACTCGGCCGTGGCCGAAGTGCTGGCCTACGTCTACCAGCTGCGCGCCTACAGCAAGGGCACGCTCGACCAGTATCCGGACCGTCCGAAGAAGCTGCCGGTCCCGCCGGAGATGGACCCGTTCAACCCCGCGTCGCAGAAGCCGGGCGAACCACGTCATTGAAATACGGCGGTTTTTCCCGTCTCCTTCCTGCATAGTTTCCGTGGGGCATCAGCAATAATGGCGTATCCCTGAATGATGGAGTACGCATGAACGGTTTCAGACTGCCTGGCTGGCTGCAACAGATCGGTGCCCGCGGCAACGCGCTGGCGGCGCCGATCCTGATCATCCTGCTGCTGGCAATGATGATCCTGCCGTTGCCGGCATTCGCGCTCGACCTGTTCTTCAGCTTTAACATCGCGATGTCCGTGATCGTGCTGCTGACGGCGTTGTACACGGTCAAGCCGCTCGATTTCATGGCGTTCCCGGCCGTGCTGCTCGTGACGACCATGCTGCGCCTGTCGCTGAACGTGGCGTCCACGCGCGTCGTGCTGACCGAGGGCCATACGGGCGGCGCGGCGGCGGGCAAGGTGATCGAGGCGTTCGGTCACTTCCTGATCGGCGGCAACTACACGGTCGGTCTTGTCGTCTTCATCATTCTCACCATCATCAACTTCACGGTCGTCACCAAGGGTGCGGGCCGTATCGCCGAGGTGGGCGCACGCTTCGCCCTGGACGCGATGCCCGGCAAGCAGATGGCGATCGACGCCGACCTCAATGCCGGCCTGATCGGCGAACAGGACGCCAAGCGCCGCCGCTCCGAAGTGTCGATGGAAGCCGAGTTCTACGGCGCGATGGACGGTGCGTCGAAATACGTGCGCGGCGACGCCGTGGCCGGCATCCTCGTCACCGTGATCAACGTCGTGGGCGGCCTGATCGTCGGCATGGTCCAGCACGACATGGCCTTCGGCGACGCCATCAAGAATTACACGCTGCTGGCCATCGGTGACGGTCTCGTCGCGCAGATCCCGTCGCTGATCATCTCGATCGCGGCCGGTATGGTCGTCTCGCGCGTGGCCAGCGACAAGGACGTGGGTTCCCAGGTCGTCGGCCAGCTGTTCGCAAAACCGGAAGTCATGTACATCACGGGCGGCATCATCGGCGGCATGGGCCTGATCCCGGGCATGCCGAACCTCGTGTTCCTGCTGCTGGGCAGCACGCTGTTGGGCGGTGGCTATCTGCTGGAAAAGCGCCGCAAGAACATGCCCCCGGAGGACATGCAAGGCGCGGCCGGCGGTGCGGGCCCTGCGGGCTCGCCGGGCGGCGGCGGCGGTGCGGCCGCCACCACGCCCGCGGAGCAGGAAGAGGCGAGCTGGCAGGACGTCATGCCGGTCGACACGCTCGGCCTGGAAGTGGGCTACCGCCTGATCCCGCTCGTCGACAAGACGCAGAACGGCGAGCTGCTGAAGCGCATCAAGGGCATCCGCAAGAAGTTCGCGCAGGAAGTGGGCTTCCTGGCGCCGCCCGTGCACATCCGCGACAACCTGGAGCTGAAGCCGTCGGCCTACCGCATCACGCTGAAGGGCGTCGAAGTGGGCAGCGGCGAGGCGATGAACGGCCAGTACCTGGCGATCAACCCCGGCATGGCGAGCGGCACCCTGCCGGGCCTCGTGACGACGGATCCCGCCTTCGGCCTGCCGGCCATCTGGATCGACGCCGCGCTGAAGGACGACGCGCAGAGCATGGGCTATACCGTCGTCGACGCCGGCACGGTCGTCGCCACGCACCTGAATCACCTGATCACGACGCATGCCTCGGAACTGCTGGGCCGCATGGAAGTGCAGGCGCTGCTGGACCACCTGGCCAAGGACGCGCCGAAGCTGGTCGAGGACCTGGTGCCGAAGATCGTGTCGCTGTCGACGTTGCAGAAAGTGCTGCAGAACCTGCTGCAGGAAGGCGTGCACATCCGTGACATGCGCACGATTATCGAGACGCTGTCCGAGCATGCGGGCATCACGCAGGATCCGAACGACCTGACGGCGCTGGTGCGCGTGTCGCTGGGCCGCGCCATCGTGCAGCAACTGTTTCCGGGCACGAACGAACTGTCCGTGATGACGCTGGACAACCGCCTCGAACGCCTGCTCGTGCAGGCCCTGAACGCAGGCGGCGACGGTACAGGCATCGAACCCGGCCTGGCGGATACCATCGTCCAGCAGGCCGCCAATGCCGCGCAGCAGCAGGAGGCGATGGGACTGACGCCGGTGCTGCTCGTGCCGGGGCCGCTGCGCACGCTGTTGTCGCGTTTCCTGCGCCGGGCGTTGCCGCAATTGAAAGTGTTGTCGCATTCCGAGATCCCGGAATCGAAGACGATTCGGGTGACGAGCCTGGTGGGAGCAGCTTGACGGTGCTCAGCGGCATTACATTTTTGTGTAAATTGGTGAGATTTTTTTTGTTCCGCATCGCATTGGTGCGTGAATTAACGTATCTTTACATGATGAAGTGCTACGATTTGATTCCACACGTCATGGGAGACACCGATGATTCAATTCAATTTCGGTCGCGGTAACAGCAGCGTCAAACCCGAACCCTCCGTCCAATCGGCGGCTCCGATCTATTCGCGTGAAGCGTTCCGCGCCATCCTGGCCCGGCAGCCGGACTGGAAAATCCGCGCTGCTCTGGAAGAGGGCAATATTCCTTGCTCCAATATCGTGCACGCGATCGAATGGCTCGACGAGCAGGATCGCGTCCGCCGCCACCGGGGCTACTGGAGCTGAGCACTGTCGGACGGGCCAGCGTTCGGCTGGCCGTCCTTGAACGATTTTTGTTGTTCTTGAGCCCGCCTTGAAGAAATAGGGCTTTTTACCCCGCCTTTTCCCTCATTCGTTTCCTCCCGGCATCGTCAATAATCCTATCCGTGAATGGGCCTTTGTGCCCGCGTGACCGGATAGCGAACCAAGCCAGCAAGAGCGGAGAACAACGATGAACGTGAAGAAATTTACAGCGGCGACTTCCCGTGAGGCCCTGCGCAAGGTGCGCGATGCCCTGGGACCGGACGCGGTCATCCTGTCGAACCGCCCGGTCGACGGCGTGGTGGAAATCCTGGCGCTGGACAACGACGACGTCGCCTCGCTGGCTTCGCCCGCACCGGAATCGGAAATGGCTGCGCCGCGCCCGAACCTGCGCATCCAGGAACCGTCGTTCGACGACTTCGAGCCGGCTCCCGCCCCGGCACCGGCACCGGCACCGGCCCCGCGTCCGGCAGCCCGCCCGGCGCCGCGCGCATTCCAGGAAACCCCGGCTGCCCGCCAGCCGATGAATTCGCTCTACGACATGGACGAGCCGGCCGCGCCAAGCGTGCCGCCGACCTACGCCAACCGCCGCGCCCCGCAAGCGGCGGACGTTCCGGCCTTCGACATGGCCGCGATGACCGCGATGATGTCGGCCGCGATCGCCCAGGCGAAGGAATCCGCCGCCGCCGAAATGCACGGCATGATGAACGAGATCCGCGCCATGCGCGGCATGATGGAATCCCAGCTGGCCGAGCTGTCGTGGGGCACCACCCAGCAGCGCGAGCCGCAGAAGGCCGCCGTGCTGCGCGAAATGCTGGCCGCCGGCTTTTCCGCGAGCCTGTCGCGCTACCTGATCGACAAGCTGCCGGCCGGTAAGGATGCCGCCGAGTCGCTGCGTTGGGTCAAGACGGTCCTGGCGCGCAACATCACGACGATGGCCGACGAGGATGCGATCCTCGACCGCGGCGGCGTGTTCGCGCTGGTCGGCCCGACCGGCGTCGGCAAGACGACGACGACCGCCAAGCTGGCCGCCCGTTGCGTGATGCGCCACGGTCCGGAAAAGCTGGCGCTGATCACGACGGACGCCTACCGTATCGGCGGCCACGAGCAGCTGCGCATCTACGGCAAGATCCTGGGCGTGATGGTGCACTCCGTGAAGGACGAGGCCGACCTGCGCATCGCCCTGAAGGAACTGCGCAACAAGCACACCGTGCTGATCGACACGATCGGCATGTCGCAGCGCGACCAGATGGTGACGGAGCAGGTCGCCATGCTGACGGAGTCCGGCGCCGACGTGAAGCGCCTGCTGTGCCTGAACGCGACGTCGACCAACGAGACGCTGAACGAAGTCGTGCGCGCCTACCAGGGCACGGGCCTGGCCGGCGCCATCATGACCAAGATGGACGAAGCCGCCTCGATCGGCAACGTGCTGGACGTGCTCGTGCGCCAGAAGCTGAACCTGCACTACATCTCGAACGGCCAGCGCGTGCCGGAAGACCTGCACCTGGCCGACCGCGCGATGCTGGTCGACCGCGCCTTCCGCACCAGGCGCGACGCCGCCGCACAGATCGCCGACGCCGACCTGCCGCTGATGATGGCCGGCCTCGGCAACCTGAACAACGACCGTTCGCTGCGCGAGGTGTACGTTGGCTAGTTTCGACTTCGACCAGGCGGAGGGCCTGCGCCGGATGCTGGCCGGCCCCAAGCCGCGCATCGTGACCTTCCTCTCCGCCACGCCCCAGGACGACAAGGGCGCCATGCTCGTCAACCTGGGCGCTTCGCTGGCCCAGTCCGGCAACGACGTGATGATCGTCGACGCCTGCATGCGCGACTACGGCGTCGCCCAGCGCCTCGGTGTCGACCGTGGTCCGAGCCTGCTGCAGGTGGCGCGCCAGGAATGCGCGCTGAACCAGGTCATCCACCCGGTGCCGCAGGGCTTTTCCGTCGCCACGATGGCGCGCACCGGGGCTGCCAGCGCGGACGAGGCGCGACGCCTGGCCAAGACGTTCGACGTGCTCGTCAAGCAGGCCGGCAGCATCATCATGGTCGACGGCGAGTTTTCCGAAGATTCGGAAGGCGGCACGTTCCCCGTGCCGATCATGGCGTCGTCCGAGATCGTCGTGCAGGTGTCGACGAGTGCCACGTCGATCACGAATGCCTATGCGCTGATCAAGCGCCTGTCGCAGCATCTCGGCCGCCGTCCGTTCGGTATCCTTGTCACGGGCGCTACCGAAGCCGAGGCGAAGGTGGTATACGATAATATGTCATCTGCGGCAACTCGTTACCTGGCGGTAACGCTGACCTCGATGGGCTCCGTGCCGGCGGACGAGTACCTGCACCGCGCCGCGCGCCTCGGGCGCGCCGTGGTCGATGCATTCCCGCTGGCCGGCGCGTCGGTGGCGTTCCGCCGCCTGGCCGGGCGTTTTGCGCGCACCGGCATGCAGCAGGGACGGGCCGCCTGAAGCGGCGAAGAATAATCAATTACAGAAACCATGTACACGGTCAAAGGGAAAGCGGACAAGAATTCTTTGCTGACGGAGCACGCGCCGTTGGTGAAGCGTCTCGCCCACCAGATGAAGGCCAAGCTCCCGCCGTCCGTCGAAGTCGATGACCTGGTACAGGCAGGCATGATGGGCCTCCTCGATGCGATCAACCGCTACGAGGAGAACCACGGCGCGCAGTTCGAGACCTATGCGGTGCTGCGCATCCGCGGCGCGATGCTGGACGAACTCCGCAGCAGCGACTGGATGCCGCGCTCCACGCGCGCCAACATGCGCAAGGTCGAGCAGGCCATGGCTACGCTGCAACAGCAACTGGGCCGTCCGCCCAGCGAATCGGAAGTCGCGAAGTCGCTCAAGCTGTCGCTGGCCGATTACCAGGACCTGCTGGGCGATTCCGGCGGCCACCAGCTCGTGTACTACGAAGACTTCCATGACGAGGACGGCAGCGACGGCTTCCTCGACCGCTATGCCGTGGACGACGACGATCCGCTGAAGAGCCTGCTCGACACGGACTTCCGCCAGACCGTCATCGACGCCATCGACGCGCTGCCGCCGCGCGAGAAGATGCTGATGGGCCTGTACTACGAAGAAGAACTCAACCTCAAGGAGATCGGCGCCGTGATGGGCGTGTCGGAATCGCGCGTCTCGCAGCTGCACACCCAGGCCGTCGCGCGCCTGCGCACGTATCTGCGGGAGCGTTCGTGGACCTGACCAGCCTGCTCGGTCTCGCGCTGGCGCTGGCCGGCATCTTCGTCGGGCACACGCTCGACGGCGGCAAGTTTTCCTCGCTGTTCCAGCCCGCCGCGTTCGCCATCGTCGTCGTCGGCACGTTCGGCGCCGTCCTGCTGCAGACGAAGTCGCAGGCCTTCGTGCGCGGCGTGCGCATGCTGCGCTGGGTGTTCGTGACCCCGCCCGACCGGCGCCAGGCGCTGGCCCGCGAAATCCATTTGTGGAGCCTGTCCGCGCGGCGCGACGGCCTGCTGTCGCTCGAGCAGTACATGGCCAAGGCCGATCCGTTCATCCAGAAGGGCCTGCGCCTCGTCGTCGACGGCATCCAGCCGGACAAGCTGCGCAGCCTGATGCACACGGAAATCAACAACTACGAATTCCGCGAACGCCAGGCCGCGCGCATCTGGGAATCGGCGGCCGGCTATTCGCCTACCGTCGGCATCCTCGGTGCCGTGCTGGGCCTGATCCACGTGATGGAAAACCTGTCCGACCCGTCGAAACTCGGCGCCGGCATCGCCGTCGCGTTCGTGTCGACCGTGTACGGCGTGGGCCTCGCGAACCTGTTCTTTTATCCGGTCGGTAACAAGATCAAGGGCATCGTCTCCGAGCGCGTGGCTCAGTACGAGATCCTGGCCGACGTCTTCCACGACATCGCCACCGGCGACTACACGCGCGTGCTCGACGAACGCGTGGCGTGCCTGCTGGCCGAACACTGATCGCGACCATGGCGCGCCGCAAGAAGTACGAGCAGGACTTCGAGAACCACGAGCGCTGGCTGATCTCGTACGCGGACTTCATCACCTTGCTGTTCGCGTTCTTCGTCGTCATGTACGCGGTGTCGGTGGTCAATATCGGCAAGTACACGGTGCTGTCGGAAGCGCTGGGCGACGCGTTCGGTGGCCGCGGCGCGGCGAACAAGTCGAACACGATGGTCGAGGTGGAGGCGCTGCCGCTGTCGGCCATCCTCGCCCGCAAGCGCGCGGAAGCTGCCAAGCGCGACCGCGAGCGCCTCGAGCTGCTGGCGCAGAAACTGGACAGCATCCTGAAACCCCTCGTCAACACCGGCAAGATGCGTGTGACGCAGACCGCGCGCGGCGTGACGCTCGAGATCAATGCCAGCGCCCTGTTCGACGAGGGCGACGCCGCCCTGACGCCCGCCGCGCAGGAGACGCTGCGCACCGTCGCCGATCTGCTGAAGGACGATCCGCACGGCATCGAGGTGGAAGGTTTTACGGATAACACGCCGATCGACAACCCGGCGTTCGCGTCGAACTGGGAATTGTCGGCCGTGCGGGCCACGACCGTCGTGCGCCTGTTCGCGGCGAACGGCGTGGCCGAAGAGCGCCTGGCCGCCGTCGGCCGCGGCGCCAACCGGCCGGTCGCGTCGAACAACGACCCCGCCGGGCGGGCGCGCAACCGGCGGGTGGCGGTCACGATCCTGTCAGGCGCCGGTACCTGAAAGGGCCGCGGTACAATCGCTCCAGCCCGACAGTAATGAGGAGGCCGGATGAACCTGCACGCAAGCCTGAGCGTCGACGCGAGGCATGACAAGGTATGGATTACCTTCAAGGCGGAAAACCGCGGCGAGCGCCGGGTGTGGCTGCCGCGCGCGCTGACCGACGATCCCCGGCCGTCCGGCCGCGTGTTCGACGTGCGCGTGCATCCCGGCGGCGCGCCCATCGCCTACGTCGGCGCCAACGCGGCGCGCGGCGGCGCCGACTGGTTCGAACTGCCGCCGCATTCCGCCCATACGCACACGGTCGACATCACGGCCGACTACGCGTTCCGGCCCGGCGACCACACGTACGAGTTGCGCTATGCAGGCCTGGCGCTGGCCGACATCCACCATCCCGAGGCCACGACGCCGCTGGTCACCGAACCCGTGCTGTTCCGCCACATCACGCCCTAACGTCGGCGCAGGTTTCGATAGGGCGTATTCTCGCCGAAGTATTCGTGCGAATCGGCATTGTCGATCGCGCGGTCGGGATTGCTGCCCGCCAGCGCGCCCGCCGCGGCCTGGCCGTACGCCCAGTCGTCCGTCCCGGCCACGACCGTGAAATGGCTCATCTCGTGCACCAGCGTGCCACCCTTCGAATCCGTGCCAGTCATGGGCGCGGTCCAGAACGCCTTGCACACGTGGATCGTGTACGGCTGGTTCGGATAGACGTAGGCGTACCACGACTGCGTGCACGCGCAGTCCACCGTGATGGGCCGCGTGGCGAACGCGTCGCGGATGGCCTCGAAGTGGCGCGAAACGGTCGCCGCGCGCGCGTCGTCCAGCGGGCCGAACCAGCCCGTATAGCGGTCCGCCAGCGCGCCGGCGCGCAGATACGCCTCGCCATCCTGCGCCATCGACTGGGCGGCCTGGACGCTGGCGGCGATGCTCTCCTGCTGCGCGTTCGAGCAGCGGTTGAACGTGAGACCGCTGCCGGCGGGTGCGGCCGCTGCGCGGGGTTCGTAGCTCGACTCCGGCAGGCCGCGCGGCAGCCGGCCGTCGATCCAGACCGACGCCGCCGGCGGGGGTGTCGCGCCCTGCAGCCGGTCGGTCCGGTAACGTATGGTGTACGCGCCCGTGATGTCCATGCGGTAGAGCGAGGACAATTCCACGCGGCTGCTCCGTGCCGCACCCGGCGCCAGGGCGATGAGATCGGCGGACGTGGGCGGCGCCCGCTTCACCTGGATGCCGAGATAGCTGACGGGCAGCCCGTCGCGCGTGACGTCGAACAGCGGCGCCTCCACGCCCGCGAACGGTGTCTGCCACTTCGGCACATACTGCCAGGCGCGCGACGTATTGCGGATCGTCACCGTCACGACGACGTTTTCGTTGCCTGCCAGGCCATGCCGTGCCGGCGTCACCTCGACGACGAGGCCGCCTGGCGTCGCCGCCGGGCTGGCACCGCCAAGCAGCAGGAGGGCCGACAGTGCGGCGGTCCGGCGTCCGTTACCGTTCATGGTCTCTCCCGATGCGGTCGAAACCCTTCTTGTAACGCAGGGTGCCTACCCCGATCTTGTAAAATCGCAATATTCATCGTCGCTAGGTCGCGATCTTGGCGTTCAATTTGCTGCATTAACGCAACATTCCGACCGTTAATGTAAGTATCGCTCGATCCACATTTAATAAACTGCTATCATATATTGATTTTCTGGATATGAAAGTTACATTCAGGAATCTTCTCCTTCCATGCCGGCGCGGCCTTGCCCACGGCGTCATTCGCTTCAGCCCATGAATATCGAGCACGACAGCCAGGTATCCCGCATGAGCGGACTTCGCACGCAGCGCCGCCCAACCGCAGGCATGGCGGCATGAGGCGGCACGCGCGCAAGATTCCGTCCGCGGTACGGCTGTCCATCCTCACCACCTTGCTGGCGCTGTTCATGGCCTGGCTCGCGCTCGGCAACGCGGCGCGGTTGCCGTGGAATCCGCACTGGTACCTGACGGCGCACACGGCGATGGAAGTGTTCTCCGTCGTCGTGGCGATGCTCGTGTTTTCCACCGGCTGGCACGGCATCGGGCGCGACATGCCGATCCGCGTGGCCCTGCTGTCCCCGGCCGCGCTCGCCATCGGCCTGCTCGACATCGGCCACCTGATGTCCGTCCACGGCATGCCGGGCGTGACGGGAGCGGGGTCAATCGGGCGCGGCATCGAATTCTGGCTACTGGCCCGCCTCGTCAGTGCCGCGGCACTGCTCGTCGCGGGGTTCGCGCCGCGCGAGCGGACCGTCGGCCGGCGCGTGCGCGGCTGGGCGCTGCTGGCGGCGCTGGGTATCGTCGCGCTCGGCTTCTGGCTGGCCCTGGGCGATCCGCTGGGCTTGCCGGCGACGTACGTGCCGGGGCCGGGGCTGACGTCGTTCAAGATCGGTTGCGAGCTGGTGCTGATCGCGCTGAATGCCGTCGCCGCCCTGTTCCTGCTGCGCCGCGCACTCGTCACCCGCCTGCGCACCGACCGCTACCTGGCCGCCGCGGCCGCCGTGATGGCCATGGGCGGCGTCAGTTTCACGCTGTATGAGCGTCCGGACGACGTCGTGAACATGGTCGGCCACGTGTACAAGGTGATCGCCTACCTGTGCCTGCACCGCGCGATCTGGGTGGCGGCCGTGCAGGCGCCGTACCTGCGGCTGCAGCGTTCGGAACGTTCGCTGGCCGAGAGCGAGGCCAGCTTCCGCAGCCTGATGGAATGCGCGCCGGACGCGATCGTCCTCGTCGGCGCGGAAGGGCGCATCACGATGATGAATGCGCGTGCGGAAAGCCTGTTCGGCGTCGCGCGCGAGACGGCCGCCGGCCTGCCGCTGGACGTATTGGTGCCGGCCGCCGCCGGCGACGCCGAGCTGGATTGCCGCCGCCTGTACGGCGCCGCCTTCCCGGCCGACGTGCGCCGAGCGGGCATGCCGAGCGGGCAGCAGGTGGCCATCGTGCGCGATCTGTCGGAGCGGCGCCGGCTCGAGCGCGCGCTCGTCGAGCAGCTCACCCACGACGCGCTGACGGGCCTGCCGAACCGCAACCGCATCCTCGAGACGCTGGACGAGGCCATCGCCGCCGCACGCCTGGACGGGCGCACGCTCGCCGTGCTCGTGTTCGACCTGCACGAGTTCCGCAAGATCAACAGCGGCTACGGCTATGGCGGCGGCGACGACGTGCTGCGCGAATGCGTCGTCCGCCTCTCCGGCCTGCTGGTCGGCGGCGACATGCTGGCGCGCCAGGGCGGCAACGAATTCATCGTCGTGCAGAAACACTCCGGCGAGACGTCCGCCGCCGCGCTGGCCGTCCGGCTGCTGGAATCGATGCGCGAACCGTTCCTGCTCGACGGCCAGCGCGTGTTCCTGGCCGCCAGCGTCGGCATCGCACTGCTGCCTGCAAGCGGCTGCGGCGCGCATGAGCTGCTGCAGATGGCACAGGTGGCGATGGCCGCCGCGCGCACGGAAGGCCCCGCGCGCTACCGCTTCCACACGGACGCGATGGCGCAGGCGATCCGCGAGCGGGTCGATATGGAAGCGCTGCTGCGCCATGCGATCGAGCGCAACCAGTTCGCGCTGCAGTACCAGCCGCGCGTCGACCTGGCCAGCGGCGCCGTGATCGGCGTGGAAGCCCTCGTGCGCTGGCGCCATCCGGTGCTGGGCCTCGTGCCGCCGGCGCGCTTCATCCCGCTGGCGGAGGAGACGGGCCTGATCGACGATCTCGACATGTGGGTGCTGGACGAAGCCTGCGCGCGCGCGGCCGCGTGGCGTGCGCAGGGATTGCCGCCGCTGCGCGTGTCCATCAACCTGTCGGCGCGCCAGTTCCAGCAGGCCGGCCTCGCGCAGCGCGTCCAGGCCGCGCTGGCGAAGAGCAGCCTGCCGCCGCATTGCCTGGAGATCGAGATCACGGAATCCACGGTCATGCGCGACACGGGCGAGGCGACGAGCGTGCTGCGCTCGCTGAAGGCGCTCGGCGTGGCGCTGTCGATCGACGACTTCGGCACCGGCTATTCATCGCTCAGCTACCTGAAGCGCTTCCCCATCGACGTGCTGAAGATCGACCGCTCGTTCGTCAGCGACGTGACGACCGACCCCAACGACGCGGCCATCGCGTGCGCCATCATCGCGCTGGCGCATACGTTGAACCTGGAGGCGGTGGCGGAGGGTGTCGAGACGGCCGAGCAGGTGGCGTTCCTGCGCGAGAATGGCTGCGATGAGATCCAGGGCTATTACTTCAGCCCGCCGGTGTGGCCGGAGCAGATCGAGCGGATGTTTGCCGAGAAGAACGTCGGCGTGACGTCTTAACCGACGACGAACCGCCGCGACGGCCCCGTCGCCATGGTCTGGCCGGCCGGGCCGTAGACGCCGCCCGTGCCGCCGCCGGGACCGCGCAATTCGGAGAGGGCCGCCTGGGTCTGGCCCAGTTGGCGGTTGACGAGCATGCCGTTGACGCGGTTGAGTTCTTTCGCTTCGCGGGTCAGGTCGAGCAGGCGGTTCCAGGCATCGCGGTGTTCCGCGTTGCCGCCGACGGCCAGCCAGGGTTCCATCCCGGCCTCGCCCGCCGGAAAGCCGGCGGCGCCGAGGGCCTTGTGGCGCACGCGCGACAGGGTCGCGGCACGCTGCGCCAGCTGCAGCTTGTTGGGGGTGATGGTCGAGAGGCCATCGGCATCCGCACTGATCAGGAGCTGTTGCTCGGTTTTCATCAGCTCCACGATGGAACCGATCACTTGCTGTTCGTCGCGCAGGGTTGCGCCAGGGGATGCAATGGCCATTGGTTATCTATTGTTTGCGGGAATGCAGCAGATCGCGCACCGTATCCAACAGGCCGTCCGCCACTTTCTCGGAATTGACGTGGAACTGGCCATCCGCGATGGCCGCCTTGATGCGTTCGACCTTCTTGCTGTCGAACACTTGACTAGTACTGCCGGCCGCAAGGGCCTGGCCCTGGGAGGACAGGCGCACGGTGTCGGTCGCTGCGGGCGTGACGGATTTCGCGGCGGCCGCGTCGCTGCTCTTCGCAGTCGTGGCCGGCGTGTTGTTGGCCTGAACGCTCGCGTTGTTCTTGAGTGTATCGTTGATTTTCACAGCATCATCCTTCTCAGGTCGGAGCAGAAAGCCCGGGATCTGCCTTCAGTATCGGCGGCCTTGCCAAAAACTTTAGGGGATATCAAAGAAAGTGCGGCCGCATGCCACACTTTCAACGCCCTTGCTCCTGTGCTGTTATTAAAACGCCACTTCGACCATCCCGCCGCTCCGCGCCGTCCCGCTCACGACCGAGCCGGACGGCGTGCGCACCTGCACGATCTGGCCGTCGCCGGCGTTGCCGATGGCCTTGCCTTCGGCTGATACTGAAAATCCATTTCCACTGGTGACCAGGCGTACGGCCTGGCCTTGCTGCACGACGGGCCGGCTGCGCAGCGTGTCTGAACGCAATGGCGTGCCGGCCACGAGCGACACGGTCGGGGTGCGGCCGATTGCCTGGGCCATGTCCGTGATGATGCCGTTCGGCATGGCGGCAATGTCGCCTTTCATCAGCACAAGCTGGCTCTGTTCGATCGGCTGGCCCTGGGCCAGCGGCAGCGCGGCGGCCACGTAATCCGCCTGCACGTTCACCTGCGCCTGCACGAAGATCGTCCAGTTCGACGGCGCCGTGCAGCGCACGCCCACGGTCGTCTTGCCCCAGGCGCGCGCGCCCGGCTGCAGGAACGCTTCCGGCGCGGGGCAGGCGGCCAGGGCCGTACGGGCGTCGATCGCGCCCACTTTCACCGTCACGGTGCCGGGCAGGCCGGCCGTCTGCGTCTGCAGGAATTGCTCGACGACGGTGCGCAGGGCGTTGACGTTTTGCCGGCCTGCGGCGGGCGCCGTCTGCGCGTGGGACAGCGCGGCGGTGCCGAGGAGCAGGGCGGTAAGGAGCGTGCGTTTCATGAATAAATCCGTGATACGGGTTTTTGCGACGGTGCCATCTTAGGCCCCGCACGCCGCCATCGAATCGCCGAATAGCCGGGTTTTGGGTCGCTTTATTGCCCGATTGGAAGAGTCCGCCCGTCCGTATGATCCATGCTGTCACCACCAGATAGATGCCTGGAGTAATCATGATCGGCAAACTCGACGACTACCTGCGTTTCAATGAAACCGCGCTGAGCCTGCGCTCGCAGCGCCAGGAATTGCTGGCGTCGAACATCGCCAACGCGGACACGCCGAACTTCAAGGCGCGCGACATCGATTTTTCCAGCGCCCTGCAAGGTGCGCTGTCGCGTGCGGCGAACACGGGACCTTTGACGACGACGGCCGGCGCCCATTATCCGAACGGCCAGGCGGCCGCCGACGGCAAGACGCTGGGCGACGGCGCGACGCCCGTGCTGTACCGCACGGTGACGCAGGGTGCCGTCGACGGCAACACGGTCGACATGGACACGGAACGCACCCAGTTCGCCGACAACGCGCTGCGCTACGAAGCCGGCATCACGATGATCAACCAGCAGATCCGCAACATGCTCGCGGCCATCCAGGGAGGCCAGTAATCATGTCCTTATTTAATGTCTTCAATGTGGCCGGCTCGGCGATGAGCGCCCAGGCCCAGCGCCTGAACACGACGGCCAGCAACCTCGCCAACGCCGACAGCGCGACGAGCGCCACGGGCGAGGCCTACCGCGCCAAGCAGGTGGTGTTCGAGGCCGTCCCGATGGACAGCGGCACGGGCGTCAAGGTACGCGAAGTGGTCGAGGACGCTTCGCCGCTGAAGCAGGTGTACGACCCCAAGAATCCCCTCGCCGACGACAAGGGCTATGTGTCGATGCCCAACGTGAACGTGGTCGACGAGATGGTCAACATGCTGTCGGCGTCGCGCTCGTACCAGACGAACGTCGAGACCATGAACGCGGCCAAGACCATGCTGCTCAAGACACTGACCCTCGGCCAGTAATCCAATCCACCTTTCCTGACACGCTCCCATGGCGACCGTAACCGATACCACCAGCACCCCCATCACCGACCTGATGTCGACGATGAACGCGAAGAAGCCGACCAGCACGGACGGCGTCTCCGCGGACACGGACAAGTTCATGACCCTGCTGGTGACCCAGCTGCAGAACCAGGATCCGCTGAACCCGATGGACAACGCCCAGATGACGAGCCAGCTCGCGCAGCTGCAGACCGTGACGGGCGTGAACAAGCTGAACACGACGCTGGAATCGTTGCAGTCCAGCTACAAGAGCTCGGAAGCGATGCAGGCGACAGGCCTGATCGGCCACGGCGTGCTCGTCGACGGCAGCGGCGTTACGCTGTCGAGCGGCAAGGCGATCCTGGGCGCGGAACTGGCCACCGATGCCGACAACGTCAAGATCGTCATCAGCGATGCCAAGGGCAACGAAGTGGACACGATCGACCTGGGCGCGCAGAAGGCCGGCGTCGTGCCGCTCGCGTGGGACGGCGTGCCCGATCCGAAGAACCTGGACAGCAACGGCAAGCCCGTCACGCTGGCCGACGGCAATTACACATTCAAGGTCGTGGCGACGCGCGGCGGCGCCAACCTGACCGATGCGAAAGGCCTGTCGTTCGACAGCGTCGCGAGCGTCACCACCAACAGCGCCGATGGCGTCAAAGTGAACCTGTCCGGCAAGGGCGCGCTCACGCTGGCCGACATCAAGCAAGTCCTCTGAACGCGGTCGGACCCGCGAAACGAACGAACAACAGGAGCACAACATGTCCTTTCAACAAGGCCTGAGCGGTTTGAACGGCGCAGCGAAATCGCTGGACGTCATCGGCAACAATATCGCCAACTCGAGCACCGTCGGCTTCAAGGGCTCGCAAACGCAATTCGCGGACGTCTATGCGCGCTCGCTGAACGGCGCGGGCGCGACGCAGGCCGGTATCGGCGTGAGCGTGGCGGCCATCGCCCAGCAGTTCACCCAGGGCAATATCGAGACGACGGCCAACCCGCTCGACATCGCCATCAACGGTGGCGGTTTCTTCCGCACCGAGATTTCCGGCACCGTCCAGTACACCCGCAACGGCCAGTTCTCGCTGGACAAGAACGGCTACATCGTCACGCCGCAGGGCGCGAACGTGACGGGCTACGGCGTCGCCGCGAACGGCCAGATCCTGGCCAGCACGCCGGCCCCGCTGAAGATCAGCACGGCCGACATGAAGCCGGTCGCGACCACCAAGGTCGACACGTCGATCAACCTCGACTCGCGCGAGGCCGCGCCGACGAACTTCCCGTTCAACGCGAACGATGCGACCACGTACAACAAGCAGGTGCCGGTCAGCGTGTACGACACCCTCGGCAACGAGCACACGATGTCGATGTTCTACGTGAAGACGGGATCGGGCACCTGGGACGTGTACGCCGGCGCCGACGGCACCGAGCTCACCAACGTCAACGTCGCCAAGGCCGCCTCGGGCGACGCGGCGGCGCAGACGGCGCGCGACGCGTGGACTGCTGCCACGAAGGCATCGCCGCAGGATCCGGCCGCCATCGCCCAGGCGCTGGCCGACTACGCCACCGCGGCCTCCGCCGCCGTCAGCGGCGCCGCGGGCACCGCCGGCGCCACGGCGGCCACCGTCACCGCCATCCAGACGGCCGCCACCGACGCGGGCAACACGGCCGGCTATACCCCGGACCAGGTCGACAAGGACATCGCCGCCGCCGTGTCGGTGCCGTCGGTCCCGATCGGCACGCTGAAGTTCGACACGAACGGCGCGCTGTCGGCCGCCCTGATGTCGCCGCAGACGCTGCCGCTGAACGTGACGTTCCCGGTCTACCCGTCGACGGGCGCGAAGGAAACCCTGTCGATCAAGCTCGGTTTCAACGGCAGCACCCAGTACGGCTCCGACACCAGCGAAAAACTGACCACGCAGGACGGCTACAAGCCGGGCCACCTGCAGCGCTTCTCGGCCGCCGCCGACGGCACGCTGCTGGGCCAGTACAGCAATGGCCAGACCAAGGCGCTGGGCCAGATCGTCCTCGCTAACTTCACGAACTCGGGTGGCCTGGAACCGATCGGCAACAACTCGTGGGCCGAAACGTCGGCCTCGGGGACGCCGCTGCTGGGCACGGCGGGCACGGGCGGCTTCGGCGTGCTGCAGTCGTCGGCAACGGAAAGCTCGAACGTCGACCTGACGGCCGAACTGGTCAACATGATCACGGCCCAGCGCGTCTACCAGGCCAACGCCCAGACGATCAAGACGCAGGACTCGGTGCTGCAAACCTTGGTGAACCTGCGCTAATCAATTCGGGGTCGCTAATCAATTCGGGGTCAGAGCACATTTAACTGAAAATTCGGGGTCAGAGCACATTATTTTCAAGTGCTTCAAGCAGTTGAACAGCTTGATAAGTCGAATCGCTTGTCGAGAGCAGCAAGCGCCAAAAAATGTTCGCTGAACATTGTGCGAAAAAGTGCTCTGACCCCGAATTTAGAAAAAAACGTGCTCTGACCCCGAATTTGCGACAGTACTTCGGAGAACTATAGATGGACCGCCTGATCTACACCGCCGCCTCCGGCGCCAAGCACATCCTGGAACAGCAGGCCACGACGTCGAACAACCTGGCCAATCTCTCCACGACGGGTTTCCGCGCGCAGCTGGATACGTTCCGCGCCGTGCCCGTCGTCAGCGAAGGCTTGCCCACGCGCGCGTTCGTCGTCGACAACACGGTCGGCGCGGATTTCTCGACGGGCCCGCTGCAGGTGACGGGGCGCGATCTCGACGTGGCCATCAAGGGCCAGGGCTGGATCGCCGTGCAGATGCAGGACGGCACCGAAGCCTATACGCGCAACGGTTCGCTGCAGGTCAGCCCGAACGGCATCCTGCAGACCGCGAACGGCCAGACCGTGATGGGCGAGGGCGGTCCGATCGCGATTCCCCCGAATACGACGGTGTCCGTCGGCAAGGATGGCTCGATCGCGTCGCTGACGACGGATACCGTGCCCGCGACGTCCACCATCGTCGGCCGCCTCAAGCTCGTCAATCCGGACCAGAAGCAGCTCGTGCGCGGCGACGACGGTTTCTTCCGCCAGCAGGACGGCACCCCGGCCCAGGCCGACCCGGCCGTGACGGTGACGAGCGGCGCGCTGGAAGGCAGTAACGTCTCCGCCGTCGACTCGATGGTGAACATGATCTCTTTGGCACGTTCTCTCGAGACACAAATGAGCCTGTTGAAGAACGCGGAGAATAACGCGGCGAAAGCGACGCAGATCCTCGCTTTGACTTGATTTCTGCTGGGACATAATTTCATGGTGGGTGACGGGTTTGCCGTCGCCAAAGGAGAACACCATGATCCGTTCGCTCTACATCGCGAAAACTGGCTTAGAAGCGCAGCAGACCAACCTCGACGTCGTCACCAACAACCTCGCCAACGTCAGCACGAACGGCTTCAAGAAGTCGCGTGCCGTGTTCGAGGATTTGTTGTATCAAAACGTGCGCCAGCCCGGCGCGCAATCCTCGCAACAGACCCAGCTGCCGTCCGGCCTGCAGATCGGTACCGGTGTGCGCGCCGTCGCCACCGAGCGCATCCACACGCAGGGTAATCCCCAGCAGACCGGCAACTCGAAGGACGTGATGATCAACGGCTCGGGCTTCTTCCAGGTCCTGATGCCGGACGGTACCACGGCCTACACCCGCGACGGCTCGTTCCAGACCGATAGCAACGGCCAGCTCGTCACCTCCAGCGGCTATGTGTTGCAGCCGCCCATCACCGTGCCGAACAACGCGTTGACGATGACCGTCGGCCGCGACGGCACCGTGTCCGTCACGACGCCGGGCACCGTCGCGCCCACGCAGATCGGCTCGATCCAGGTGGCGAACTTCGTCAACCCGGCCGGCCTGGAATCGCTGGGCGAGAACCTGTATGCCGAGACGGGCTCGTCCGGCACGGCGCAAGCCAACACCCCGGGCACGAACGGTGCGGGCGTGCTGATGCAGGGCTATGTCGAGACGTCCAACGTGAACGTCGTCGAAGAGATGGTCAACATGATCCAGACGCAGCGCGCGTACGAGATCAACAGCAAGGCCATCACCACGTCCGACCAGATGCTGGCAAAGATTTCCCAGTTATGAAAACGCTTGGTTTCCTCGTGTGCGCGCTGGCCCTGGCCGGGTGCGCAGCCACCCCGACCTCGATCGTCACGGGCCCGACGTCCGTGCGCCCGATGCTGGCCGATGCCGGCACGCCGACGGAAGGCGCGATCTACAACGCGAACTCGTTCCGCCCGATGTTCGAAGACCGCCGCGCGCGCCACATCGGCGACGTGCTCACGGTCAGCATCGTCGAGAAGACGGCCGCCAACAAGAGCGGCGCCAGCACCGGCAACAAGTCGGGCAGCGCCGAGCTTAACGTGCCGGGTCCGCTGCAGGGCCGCCTGGGCGGCAACCTCGCCACGAGCAGCGGCATCAAGTACGCCGACGGCGACACACAGACCGCATCGAACGCCTTCACGGGCACGATCGGCGTAACGGTGTCCGAAGTCCTGCCGAACGGTAACCTGATCGTCGTCGGCGAGAAGCAGATCGCCATGAACAAGGGCGTCGAATTCATCCGCTTCTCGGGCATGGTGAATCCGGATTCGATCCAGGCGGGCAATATCGTGCAGTCGACCCTGGTCGCCGACGCCCGCGTCGAATACCGTACCAACAGCCAGATCGACCGCGCCGAGATGACGTCGATGATGTCGCGCTTCTTCCAGTCCCTGCTCCCATTTTAAATATTGGGGTCAGAGCCCGAATTTCTCGCTTGGGCTCTGACCCCAACTGACTAAAAATGAACTTCAAAACCTTCGCCCTCTGTGTCGCCCTGCTGGGTCCGCTGACCGCCACCACCGCCCACGCCGAGCGCCTCAAGGATCTCGCCAGCATCGGCGGCGTCCGTCAGAACCAGTTGTCCGGTTACGGCCTCGTCGTCGGCCTCGACGGCACCGGCGACCAGACGACGCAGACCCCGTTCACCGTGCAGTCGATCACGGCGATGCTGCAGCAGAAGGGCATCAGCCTGCCGGCCGGCACGCAGCTGCAGCTGAAGAACGTGGCGGCCGTGATGGTCACCGCATCGCTGCCTGCGTTCGCCCAGCCGGGCCAGACGATCGACGTGACCGTCTCGTCGATGGGTAACGCGAAGAGCCTGCGCGGCGGGACACTCCTCATGGCGCCGTTGCAGGGCGCGGACGGCCAGGTGTACGCGATCGCCCAGGGCAACGTGCTCGTGGGCGGCGCGGGTGCGTCGGGCGGCGGTGCGCAGGTGCAGGTCAATCAATTGTCCGTCGGCCGCATCTCGGGCGGTGCCACGGTCGAGCGCGCCGTTGCGTCGAACCTCGGCGCCGACAACCAGGTCAAGCTGGAACTGAACACGACCGACTTCGCCACCGCGAGCCGCGTCGTGGAAGCCGTCAACGACAAGTTCGGTCCGGGCATCGCCACGGCGCTGGACGGCCGCGTGATCCGCGTGCGCGTGCCGTCGTCGAGCGACCAGCGCGTCAGCTTCCTCGGCATCCTGGAAAACATGGACGTCAAGCCGGCCGAAGCGGCCGCCAAGATCATCCTCAACGCGCGCACGGGTTCCGTTGTCATGAACCGCTCCGTCACGCTGGACCCGTGCGCGATTTCGCACGGTAACCTGTCCGTCAGCATCGGCGCCGACACGCAGGTGAGCCAGCCGAACCCGGGTTCGCTGGGCCGCACCGTCGTCACGCAGAACCCGCAGGTGTCCGTCAAGAAGGATGCCGGCAAGGTCATCATGCTGAACGGCGGCGCGTCGCTGGCCGAAGTCGTCAAGGCGATGAACGCCATCGGCGCCACGCCGCAAGACCTGCTCGCGATCCTGCAGGCGCTCAAGGCCGCCGGTTCGCTGCGCGCCGAACTCGAGATCATCTAACCATCGAGGCCATCATGCTCGGCTCCACTTCCGACCTGTCCAGTAAATTTGCGCTCGACGCCAACAGCCTCGGCGACCTCAAGCAGTCTGCGAAAGCCGGCTCGCCGGAAGCGCTGAAGGGCGCCGCGACGCAGTTCGAGTCCATGTTCGTCAACATGATGATGAAGAGCATGCGCGACGCGACACCGCAGGACGGCATGACGGATAGCCAGGAAACGAAGACGTTCACGGGCATGCTGGACCAGCAGATGAGCCAGAAGATGGCCAAGCGCGGCATCGGCCTGGCCGACGTGCTCGTGCGCCAGCTGACCGTGCAGCAGAAGGGCCAGCAGCTGATGCAGGACATGAACAAGCAGGCGCTGGGCATCGGCGGCGAACAGCAGGCGGGCAGCGCCGGCGGCGGCGCCGCCCTGCGCATGCAGGCCGATCCGGACACGATGCCGACCGACGGCGTGGCCAAGGCAGGCGCGGCCGGCGTGACGGGCGCCGCGCGCGGTACGGACAACGCGAACAAGCCGGCGCACGTGCGCGCGTTCCAGGAAAAGCTGGCCGACGCCGCCGAGGAAGCGCAACAGGCGACGGGCGTGCCCGCGAAATTCATGATGGGCCAGGCCGCGCTCGAAACGGGCTGGGGCCGCCGCGTGATCCGCAATGCGGACGGCACGTCCAGCAACAACCTGTTCGGCATCAAGGCCGGCCCGGGCTGGAAGGGCAAGGTGGCGACGGCCGTCACGACCGAATACATCAACGGCAAGCCGCACACGCGCGTGGAAAAATTCCGTTCCTACGATTCGCATGCCGACGCGTTCAAGGATTACGCCCGCATGCTGAGCAACAACCCGCGCTACGAAAAAGTGCTGGCGCACGGCGGCGACGCGGCCACGTTCGCGCACGGCCTGCAGCGCGCCGGCTATGCGACCGACCCGCAGTACGCGGCCAAGCTGTCGCGCATCATCAAGCATTCGCTGGCGTGATGGGGTGATGCGAAAAGAACAAGAATAAAGTTTTGGCGGAATTTGCCGTCAATGACATAGCAGAAAGAAAACCACCATGTCCCTCCTCAGCATCGGCAAAACCGGTTTGTACGCCGCCCAGGCAGGCCTGGCGACGACCGGCAACAACATCACCAACGCCAACGTGGCCGGCTACAGCCGCCAGGTGGCGGTACAGGCGACTGCGATCTCGATGGGGGGCTCCAACGGTTACATCGGCACCGGCACCCAGATCGCCCAGGTCAAGCGCTATTCGGACGATTTCCTGAACGCCCAGGTGCGCACGGCCCAGGCATCGAGCAGCGGACTGGACGCCTACCAGGCGCAGGTCCAGCAGATCGACAACCTGCTGGCCGACACGACGTCGGGCCTGTCGCCGGCGCTGCAGGATTTCTTTTCGGCCGTGCAGAACCTGACGGGCGACGGCGCGGGCGTGTCGTCGCGCGGCTCGTTCCTGACGTCGGCCGACACGCTGGCCGCCCGCTTCCAGAGCATGACCGGCCGCCTGGAGGAGATCCGCAAGGGCGTCAACACCCAGCTGACCGCAAGCGTCACGACGATCAACACGTATGCCAAGCAGATCGCCCAGCTGAACGACAAGATCGGCCAGCTGACGGAAGCCGGGGGCCTGAACCCGCCCAACGACCTGCTGGACAAGCGCGACCAGTTGATCATGGACCTGAACAAGCAGGTCAAGGCCACCGTCGTGCCGGGCGATAACTACAGCCTGACCGTGTCGATCGGCAACGGCCAGCCGCTCGTCGTCGGCGTGAACGCCTTCGAGCTGGCGGCGACGAATTCGCCGACCGACCAGACGCGCGTGACGATCGGTTACGTCACGCACGGCAAGGTCACGCCGATGGCCGAGAGCGCGCTCACGGGCGGCGAACTGGGCGCCGTGCTGCAGTTCCGCAGCCAGTCGCTGGACCTGGCGCAGAACTCGCTGGGCCGCGTCGCGATCGCGCTGGCCACGACGATGAACGACCAGAACAAACTCGGCCTGGACGGCAACGGCAACCCGGGCGGCGACATCTTCACCATCGCGCCGGCCGACGTGACCAAGAACGTCAACAACAACCAGACGAGCACCACGGCGATCACGGCCACGGTCGTCGACGCCACGCAGCTCACGACGAGCAACTACAAGGTCGACTTCGACGGCACGAACTTCAACGTGTACCGCCTGTCGGACAACAAGAAGACGGTGATCTCGCCGTTCCCGCAGACCGAGCCGCAGGTGATCGACGGCCTCGCGTTCGACATCCAGGGCGTGGCCGATTCCGGTGACAACTTCCTCGTGCGTCCGACGCAGAACGGCGCCGCCAACTTCAGGCTGGCGCTGACGGACGGCGCGCAGATCGCGGCCGCCGCGCCGATCGCCACGAGCGTCCCGCTGACCAACAGCGGCACGGGCAAGATCAGCGCGGGGTCGGTCGACAAGAACTACCTGGCCGCGCCGCTGACGGGCCCCGTCACGCTCGCCTACGACAAGGCGACGGGCGAGTTGTCCGGCTTCCCGGCCGGCCAGGACGTCAACGTGACGGTGAACGGCGCGACGACGACCTACCCGGCCGGCACCAATCCGCCATTCCAGGACGGCGCCAGCTACACGGTGGCCGGCATGAGCTTCACCATGAACGGCGCGCCGGGGAATGGCGATACGTTCACGATCGCGCCGAACACGGGCCTGGGCGACACCCGCAACGCGGGCCTGATGGGCGACTTGCAATCGAAGAACATCCTCGACGGCGGCAAGGCCACGTACCAGTCGGCCTATGCCACGCTGGTGTCGACGATCGGCAACAAGACGCGCGAAGTGCAGGCCAACGCCGAAGCCGCGGCGGCCCAGCTGACGCAGGCGGAGACCGCCGCCAACAACGTCTCCGGCGTGAATCTCGACGAAGAGGCCGCCAACCTGCTCAAGTACCAGCAGGCGTACCAGGCGTCGGGCAAGGTGATGCAGATCGCCGATACGATCTTCAACGCGTTGCTGCAGATCGGCCATTGATTAACGGAGCCACGCCATGACCTTACGCATCAGCACCAACGCGATCTACCAGGCCGGGACCACGCAGCTCAATACGCTGCAGGGCCAGATGGCCAAGACGCAGATGCAGCTGTCGACGAACAAGCGCATGCTGTCGGCGGCCGACGATCCGATCGGTTCGGCGAAAGCGCTCGAACTGACGCAGTCGCAATCGATGAATACGCAGTTCGGCACCAATCGCACGAACGCGAAATCGTCGCTGTCGCTGGTCGACAAGACGCTGTCCGACGTTTCAAACCAGATCCAGGACATCCAGTCGCTGATCGTCACCGCCGGCAACGGCGGCTACACGCAGAGCGACCGCGAGGCGCTGGCCACGGAGCTGGAAGGGCGCATGGCCGACCTGCTCGGCTCGGCCAACACGACGGACGGCACGGGCACCTATCTGTTTTCCGGCTACAAGACGACCACGCTACCGTTCACGCAGACCCCGACGGGCGCCACCTACCAGGGCGACCAGGGCCAGCGCATGCTGCAGGTGGGCTCGGCGCGCAAGATGGCGATCAGCGAAAGCGGCAGCGCCATTTTTGAGGCCAACGTCACCGGCAACGGCACCTTCGTCACGCAGGCGGCCGGCACGAACACGGGCGGTGGCATCATCTCCCCGGGCGCCGTGACGGACACGACCAAGCTGACGGGCCACGATTACGCGATCGACTTCCAGGTCACGGGCACGCCGGCCGTCACGACGTACACGGTGACGGACAACTCGACGTCGCCCGGCACCGCCGTGCTGAGCAACGAGCCCTACACGGCGGGCGCGGCGATCTCCTTCGACGGCGTCTCGTTCGACATCAAGGGGGCCCCCGCCGACGGCGATTCGTTCAGCGTGCAGCCGAGCCAGAAGCAGTCCGTGTTCACGACGATCACGAACCTGATCCAGACCCTGCGCAGCCCGTCCGACGGCTCGGCCGGCAAGGCCGCGCTGGCGAACAACCTGAACGCGGCCAGCCTGAACATGAAGAACGCGCTGGACAACGTGCTGACCGTGCAAGCCTCGGTGGGATCGCGCCTGAAGGAAGTCGATTCGCTGGACAGCACGGGCGACGACCTCAACGTCCAGTACCAGACCACGCTGAGCGGCCTGCAGGACCTGGACATGGTCAAGGCCATTTCGCTGTACACCCAGCAGCAGCAGACGCTGCAGGCGGCCCAGCTGTCGTTCAAGACGATGTCGGGCCTGTCTCTCTTCAACTACATTTCCTGAAACCGGGGTCAGACCCCGTTTTCTGCAAAATTCGGGGTCAGAGCACATTTTTGAGTAAGTGCTCATCGTCACCACGGTCATCGTGCGAAACCGTTTTGTTCGACAAGCTTGTGAGTCGATGACGGATTGAACGCGAAGCCATGAATGCATGTGGCCGCGGAACCATTGCACAGAAATGTGCTCTGACCCCGAATTTTCACAGAAATGTGCTCTGACCCCGAATTTTTATCGTGGGGCGGCGGCCGGCGCGGGTGGTTGCCCCGGCCGCTGGCCGCCCACGCGCGGGATCTTGCGGCCCGCTTCGATCCCCTGGTTGAACAGGTTCTGCAGCGGCGTGCCCAGGTACGGCAGCGTGAGGCTGATGATGAGGAAGCCGGCGCCCAGCGTGATCGGGAAGCCGATGCCGAACAGGTTCAGCTGCGGCGCCGCGCGCGTGAGGATTGCCAGGGCGATGTTGGTGATGAGCATGGCGGCGACGATCGGCATCGCGATCTGCAGGCCGGCCGAGAACACGCGGCTGCCCCAGCGCACCATTTCCAAAGGCGCGGACAGCGACATCGGCGTGGCCGAGATCGGCAGCGTAAAAAAGCTTTCGGCCAGCGCCTCGATCAGCACGAGGTGGGCGTTCATGGCGAGGAAGGCCATCGTCGCGACGAGGGCGAGGAACTGGCTGATGGCCGACGAACGGCCGGCCGAGCTGGGATCGAAGAACGTGGCGAACGAAAAGCCCATCGTCGAGCTGGCGACCTCGCCCGCGAATTCGACGGCGGCGAACACGAGGCGCATCGCGAACCCCATCGCGACGCCGATCAGGAGTTCCTGCGCGACGATCAGGATGCCCGCCCACGACGTTGGATCGACGGCTGGAACGGGCGGCAGCGTGGGGCCGATGATCGCGGCCAGCAGCACGCCGAGCGTCGTCTTGACGAGCATGGGCACGGCCGTGTTGCCGAACACGGGTGCCGCCGCCACGAGGCCGAGGATGCGCGTCAGCGGCCACAGGAGGCCGCTGATCCACGCATACAGCTCCGTCGTGGTGAACGAGATCATCGCGGACGCAACGTCAGCCGATCATCTGCGGGATGCCGCTGAACAGGTTGCGCATGTAGTCGGTCATGACCGTGATCATCCACGGCCCCGCGAGCACGAGCGCGATGAAGACGCCGATCAGCTTGGGGATGAAGGACAGGGTCTGTTCGTTGATCTGCGTGGCGGCCTGGAAGATGCTGACGACGAGGCCGATGACGAGTGCGACGAGAAGCAGCGGCGCCGAGACCATCAGCGTGACTTCCATGGCCGTGCGGCCCATCGCGATGACGCTTTCCGGAGTCATGACGTCCTCTCTAGTAAAAACTCTGGGACAAAGAACCCAAAAGCAGCTGCCAGCCATCGACGAGCACGAACAGCATCAGCTTGAACGGCAGCGAGATCACGGCCGGCGACATCATCATCATACCCATCGACATCAGCACGGACGCGACGACCATGTCGATGATGAGGAACGGGATGAAGATGGCGAAGCCGATCTGGAACGCGGTCTTCAGCTCGCTCGTGATGAAGGCGGGGATCAGCACGCGCAGCGGCACGTCTTCCGGACCCTGCAGCGCGGGCGTGCGCGAGATCTTCACGAACAGGGCGAGGTCGGACTGGCGCGTCTGCTTCAGCATGAAGCCCTTCAGCGGCGCGGCGGCCTTGTCCATCGCCTCGCCCATCTGGATGCGGTTTTCCTGCAGCGGCACGTACGCTTCGGTGTAGACGCGGTCGAACGTCGGTCCCATCACGAACAGCGTGAGGAACAGCGCGAGACCCACCATCACCTGGTTCGGCGGCGCCGTCTGCGTGCCGAGCGCCTGGCGCAGCAGGGAGAGGACGATGATGATGCGCGTAAAACTCGTCATCATCAGCAGCGCCGCGGGGATGAAGGTCAGCGCCGTCATCAGGAGCAGCGTCTGCACCGGCAGGGAATAGGCGGTGCCGCCGCCCGGGGCCGGGCTCGTCGTGAAAGCGGGGATGGCGGGCGCCGCCACCGCCGCCGCCAGCGGCAGGGCCACCAGGCCCGTCGCCAGCAGGAGTCGTTTATTGAGCATCACTTGCGTTTGTCGATCGTCTGTTTGAGCCAGTCGGCGAAGCTGTGCGCGGCCGGCCCATGGGGAGCAAGCGCGGCGTTCGTGCCGCCGTTGTCGCCATTGTGCCCGTCCTGGCGCGGCATTGTCGCCAGCGCGTTGATGCGGCCGGGTGATGCACCGACCACGATCCATTCATTGCCCACTTCAACCACCACGATGCGCTCGCGGCCGCCGAGGTTCAGCGAGCCGACGACGCGCAGGTTGGCGTTGCCGCCGCCCACCTTCGGACCGTAGCGCTTGAGGAACCAGGCGAGGGCGCCCAGCACGGCCAGCACGAGGATCAGCGCGGACAGCGTCTGCAGCAGGCTGCCGGTCGACGAGCCCGCGGGCATCGCGACGGGAGGAACGGCGGCGCCGGGCGCGGCGGGGCGGGGCGCGACGACGTCGGGTGCCGTCGGGGCGGCGGGAACTGCCGGGGCGGTGGTGTCGGGTCGGACGGTGGGCGCCTGCGCCTGCGCGGGTGCGGCGGCGGAGGGCGCACCGGTACTGGCCACTGCCCGCGGTTGTGCCTGCGCAGGCGCGGCGGAGGCCGTCGCTTGTGGAGCTGGCTGGGTCGTCTGCTGCGCGGGTGCCGGTGCCGCCGCGGGTTCGGTCGCGACGGGCGCAGGCGCAGGCGTTTGCACAGCTGCCGCCGGCGCAACATCGGCCGACCGTCCCGCTGCCTGCCCGGGCCCCGGCGGGGCCGCGCAGGCGGCCAGCGGCAGGGCAAGGGCGAGGGTGGTCAGCAGGCGTGCCGTCATTTGTTGAGCTTGCGGATGCGCTCCGACGGAGTGATGATGTCGGTGAGGCGGATACCGAACTTGTCGTTCACGACCACCACCTCGCCCTGGGCGATCAGGCAGCCGTTGACGAGCACATCCATCGGCTCGCCCGCCAGGCCATCCAGTTCGACCACGGAACCCTGCGCGAGTTGCAGCAGGTTCTTGATGGCGATCTTGGTGCGGCCCAGTTCCACCGTCAGCTGGACGGGGATGTCGAGGATGAAGTCGATGTCGTTGGGCGTTTCCGGACGGGGACCCTTGTTCGAGAAATCCTTGAACACGGCGGCCGAGGCCGCCTGCTGCTGGTTGGCCAGCGCAGCCGCTTCCGCCGCGGCCTGTTCGGCGATCGCGGCGCCCCAATCGTCGTCGAGACTGCTTTGGTCGTCTTGAGTGTCGGACATATTTCTCTCCTGTGTTGCTTACTTGTTGAAGGTTTCGCTGTTTGCCAGCAATTTCTCGACCTTCAGCGCATATTGTCCGTTGAACACGCCGTAGCTGCAGTCCATGACGGGCACGCCGTCCACGGTGGCCTGGAGCGTTTCCGGGACCGAGATCGGGATCACGTCGCCGACCTTCATGTTCAGGATCTCGTCGAAATTGGCCTTGCCGTGGCCCAGCACGGCCACCAGTTCCACTTCCGCCACCTGAATCTGCTGCGTCAGCAGGCGGATCCAGCGCTTGTCGACTTCCAGCGCCTCGCCCTGGATGCTCGACGTCAGCGCGTCGCGGATCGGTTCGACCATCGAATAGGGCATGCAGAAGTGGATCTGGCCCGACACCGAACCGAGCTCGATGGTGAAAGTGCACGATACCACGACTTCGTTCGGGGTGGCGATGTTCGCGAACTGGGTGTTCATCTCCGAGCGGATGTACTCGAATTCGATCGGATACACCGGTTCCCACGACTTGGCATACGCCTCGAACACGATGTCGAGGATGCGCATGATGATGCGCTGTTCGGTCTGCGTGAAATCGCGGCCTTCCACGCGCGTGTGGAAGCGGCCGTCGCCGCCGAACAGGTTGTCCACGAGCAGGAACACGAGGCCCGGGTCGAACACCATCAGCGCGGTGCCGCGCAGCGGCTTCATGTGGACGAGGTTCAGGTTGGTCGGCACGACGAGGTTACGGATGAACTCGCTGTACTTCGACACGCGCACGGATCCCACCGAGACCTCGGCGGAGCGGCGCAAAAAGTTGAACAGGCCGACGCGCAGATACCTGGCGAAACGCTCGTTGATGATCTCGAGCGTCGGCATGCGGCCGCGGACGATCCGCTCCTGCGTTGCCAGGTTATACGTGCGGACTCCCGAGGTGTCTTCAGGCGCCGCTACGTCGTCCTGATCGCCGTTGACCCCTTTTAGGAGGGCATCGACTTCTTCCTGTGAGAGAAAATTATCGGCCATGATGCTGCGCTACCGTTAATGACGTCTGCTTTACTGGATGATAAAGGAAGTGAACAAGACGTCGGTCACTTCCTGTTCGTCGCCGCGCGGCACGAACGGTTCGTTGACCGCCGCGAGGATCTCGCCGGCCAGTTGCTGCTTGCCTTCCACCGTGCTGATCTCGGACGCCTTCTTGCCCGACAACAGCAGCAGAACGCGGCTGCGCACCTTGGCCATGTTGGCCTTGATGAGCTCGACCTGCTCCGGTCCTTCGACCTGCAGGGTGAACGCGACCTGCAGATACTGGTCGCCATGTTCCGGCTGCAGGTTGACCGTGAAGGAGTCGATGTTCACGTATTCGGGCGGCGCCTCTTCCTTCTTCTTTTTCTTGCTGCTCGAGTGTTCCTTCCTGGACGGCTCGGCCGCCGCTTCCGCGCTGCTGCCGTGCATGAAGTACCAGCCGGCACCTCCGCCCAGGCCGAGCACGACCACGGCCGCGCCGATCATGATGAACAGCTTGCCTTTACCGCCGCTGGCTGCAGGTGCCGCATCCGCTTTCGGATCGGCTTTGATTTTTGGATTCGCTTTCAAGAGTCTTCGGTCCCACTGTTGGATCGTCCCGTCATTATGTCATTATCGGGAAAAAGTGAGCAGCGGCAACGGTCGAAAAGAGGGAGGAACCTGGGGTATCTCGTTGTTTCTTGACGGATTTGTTGTCGAGGCTGTATCCCCAGACGTCAAATGGGGTGATCGATGCGCCGCATCGCTCACCCCACCCGTTGTCAATGACGCCAGAACTATTTACGCGAAGGTATCGACCATCCCGCGATCGCCGATCCGTGCCGTGCGCGTGGCCGGCCGGACGGTCGCTTCGCCCACCGTGTCGTCATCGCCATTGCCGCCATTGCCGCGTCCCCGGTTGCCCCGGCCGAAACCGCCCGCTGCGGCCGCCTGGTCCTGCTGCGCCTGGCCATTCGACATGCCCGCGTTGACGGTCGCATTACCCAGCGCGATGCCGCTCTCGCTCATCATTTCCTGCAGGCGGGGCAGGGCGTTTTCCAGCGCCTGGCGGACTTCCAGCTGGTTCGACGAGAACGTCACGTCGGCCTGGCCGTTGGAGACGGACAACACCACCTGCAGCGGACCCAGGTCCGGCGGGTTCAGGGTCAGCGACGCGGTCTGGTCCTCGGCGCCGACCATGTAGATGACCTTCTGGCCGACCTGGTCGTTCCATGCATCCGTGCCGACGTGGGCCGACAGCTCTTCGCTGGCGGCAGCAGCAAGCTGGGCCGCTTCCAGCATGGCCGGCTGCAGCTGGGCGGTCGCGACGGTCGCCACCGGTGCCTGTTCCTTCTGGGCGACCAGCGCGGCGTCGCGCGCCTGCTGCAGGCTGAATTCGGCGGCGTCCAGTTGCGGCTTGACCTCCGCCTTGACGTTGCCCAGCGCGGCGCGCAGGTCGGCCGAGGCGGCCGCCGCCTTGTCCGCGCCGAGGTCGGCACCGGCGGCCGCGAGGGCCGGGTTCTTGATCGACGTGGCCGAGAAGGTCTTCGCGCCGGCGACGTCCGTGCCGGCTTCCTTGGCCACGGACTTCATCGCGGCCTGCAGTGCGGCCAGCTGGCCGGCGTCCGTGCGCTTGCCCTTGCCGGACAGCGCATCGAAGGCCTGGGCCGCGGTCGTCGTCTTGCCGGCGTCCGCGCCCGGCTTGTGCAGGCTCGCCATCAGCGCGAGCATGGCGCTGGCCGGGTCGCCCGCCTTGGCCGTGCTGTCGTCGTCGGCCTTGTCGTCGTCGTCGGCCTTGGCGGCGTCATCCTTCGCATCGGCGGCGTCGGTCTTGCTGTCGGCCGGCTTGGCGGGCTGTTGCGGCGCGGCGTCGTCGGGTTGCTCGGGTTTCTCGGCTTCCGCCGGCTTGGCGGCATCCTGCTTCGCGGCCGGCGCAGGTGCGGGAGCGGGGGCCGGAGCCGGCGTGGACGCGAGTGCGAGCATGGCGCTGAACTGGCTGCCGTCGCTGCCGCCGTTGCCGCCGTTGCCTGGGCCGCTCGGGCGCTGGTTGATGCCGCTGGCCGTGTTGAGCTGGAGAGGGGAGGTCGTGGTCATGTCGCTAGTCGCTCAGGTTGGGTGGCGCCGTTCAGCGCCTGGCGCGGACTGTCCGGGCCGCGTGGTCGTCCATCATTTTCTGGTCGCGCTTGTTTTCGATCGCAAGAGCCTCGGCGGCCGCGCGCTCGTTCAGGGTCCGGTACGACAGGCGCTTGCGCTCGCTTTCCTGCCAGCCCTTCTTTTCCATGTCGGCTTTCACGTGCGCATGCTTCAGCACTTCGCGCTGGCCGTCGATCGCCTGTTCCAGCTTGCCGAGGAAGGCGACGAAATTCTGGTATGCGAACGGGGTGATGCCTGCCACTTGCGCCGCGTCGAGCCGGTTCGCATAGTCGTCGCGGTAGCCGAGCAGCATCTGCAGCTTTTGTTCTCCCTCGTCGACGGCCTTCAGCGCCGCGCCCAGGCGCTTCGCGCAGGCGTCGGACTCGCGCTGGGCGAGGTCGATCAGGGTGTCGAGTGCGGATGCGTTGGCCATGGTAGATCAAGTATACCGATGAGCTTTACGGGCCAATCAGCCGAACAGCGAGGTCAATTCCCCCAAGCTCTGCAGCATGCCCACGTTGTCGTGGATTTCCTGGCACAGGAACGCCTCGATCCGTTCGTGCAGGGCGATCGCCTTGTCCAGCACGGGGTCCGTGCCCGGCGCGTAGGCGCCCACGCTGATCAGGTCGCGCGAGCGCTCGTAGCGCGAATACAGTTGCTTCAAGGTGCGCGCGGCCTGCTGGTGCTCGCGCGACGTGATGCCGTGCATCGCGCGCGAGATCGATTGTTCGATGTCGATGGCGGGGTAGTGACCCGCCTCGGCCAGCTTGCGGTTCAGCACGATGTGGCCGTCGAGAATACCGCGCGCCGCGTCGGCGATCGGGTCCTGCTGGTCGTCGCCTTCCGACAGCACGGTATAAAACGCCGTGATCGAGCCGCCGCCCGCCTGGCCGTTGCCCGCGCGTTCCACCAGCACGGGCAGCTTCGCGAACACGGACGGCGGATAGCCTTTCGTTGCCGGCGGTTCGCCGATGGCGAGTGCGATCTCGCGCTGGGCCATCGCGTAGCGCGTGAGCGAATCCATGATCAGGAGGACGTTCCGGCCCTCGTCGCGGAAATGCTCGGCGATGGCCGTGGCGTACGCGGCGCCCTGCAAACGCATCAGCGGCGGCGAGTCGGCCGGCGCGGCCACGACGGCCGAGCGGGCCAGGCCCTCCTCGCCGAGGATCTGCTCGATGAATTCCTTCACCTCGCGGCCCCGTTCGCCGATCAGGCCCACGACGATGACGTCCGCCGTCGTGTAGCGCGCAATCATGCCTAGCAGCACGGATTTACCGACACCGGTACCCGCGAACAGGCCGAGACGTTGCCCGCGGCCCACCGTCAGCATCGAATTGATGGCGCGCACGCCCACGTCCAGCGTTTCCGAGATCGGTACGCGGTCGAGCGGGTTGATGGGGCGCGCGTTCAGCGGCCCCATGTGTTCCGTGGAGATGGGCCCCTTGCCGTCCAGCGGGCGGCCGGCGCCGTCGACGACGCGGCCCAGCAGGCCCCAGCCGACGGGCAGGTGACGCGCGCGGTCCATCGGGCGGCGCCGCGGATGCGTCACGGTACCGGGCTTCGGCATGCTCGCTTCGATCGGAAACACGCGCGAGCCGGGCACGACGCCTTCGACGTCCGACTGCGGCATCAGGAACAAACGGTCGCCTTCGAAGCCGACGACTTCCGCTTCGATGCGGGCGCCGGACGCGACCGGAATCATGCAGGCGGCGCCGACCGCGAGTTTCAGGCCGACGCATTCCATCACGAGGCCGGCCACGCGCGTGACGCGGCCCGACACCTGCATGGGCTCGACGAGATCGACCACGTTGGCGCAGTCGTTCAGGTACGCCTTCCAGCGGCCCGTGTGCGTGTTCATTCGAGCCAGTCCAGGTCCTTGCCGAGCGCATGCGTCAGGCGCTGCCAGCGCGCGCCGATCTGGGCGTCGATCTGGTTGCTGGCCGTGTCCACGCGGCAGCCGCCGCGCGCGATCGATTCGTCTTCGACGATGCGCCAGCCGTTCTTGTCCAGCTCGTGGCCGATGCCGCTGCGCACGATCAGGGCGTCTTCCGGATGCAGCATGAGAAGGGCCGGCTGTTGCAGGTTCGGCAGGTAGTCGATGGCTTCGCGCACGACGGGGATGATCAGGTCCGGCTTCACGTCGAACGCCGTGCGCACCATGCCGCGCGCGAGGTGCAGCGCGAGTTCCAGCACGTCGCTGGAGATGGCCTCATCCGCTTGCGTGACGGCATCGCCGAACGTCGTGGCGAGCTGGCGCAGGTGTTCCAGTTCCTCGGCCGCTTCGGCGCGGCCCAGCGCGAGACCTTCCTCGTAGCCGGCGGCGTGGCCCTCGGCCTGGCCCGCTTCGAGGCCCTCCGCATGGCCTTCGTCGCGCGCGGCGGCGCGGATCGCTTCGAGTTCTTCCGCGGTCGGCAGCTGGATGGCCGGCTGCGACGGCGAAGGCGGCGGTTCGTACGCGCGCGCGGCGGCCGCAGCCGCGGCGGCTTCGGCTTCGCGCTGGGCACGGACGCTGGGACGCTCGTCGCCGAACGACGTCATTTCCCAGCGTTGATATGCGGATTGAAACTCTTTTGAGATGGCCATCAGACGAACGAATCCTCACCTTTGCCGCCCAGCACGATCTGGCCTTCGTCGGCGAGACGCCGGACGATTTGCAGGATCTGCTTCTGCTGGGTTTCCACTTCGGACAGGCGCACGGGACCTTTCGATTCCAGGTCTTCGCGCATCATTTCCGCCGCACGTTGCGACATGTTTTTGAAGATTTTATCGCGCAAGTCCTGCGACGCGCCTTTCAGCGCGATGATCAGCATCTCCGACTGCACTTCGCGCAACAGCAGCTGGATGCCGCGGTCGTCGATGTCGATGATGTTGTCGAACACGAACATCTCGTCCATGATCTTCTGCGCCATGTCGTTGTCGTAGTTCTTGATGTTCTCCATGACGGAACTTTCCTGCTCGCCGCTCATGAAGTTCAGGATCTCGGCCGCGGTGCGCACGCCGCCCAGCGACGACTTCTTGATGTTTTCGTTACCCGACAGCAGCTTGGTCAGCACGTCGTTCAGCTCGCGCAGGGCGGCCGGCTGGACGCCGTCCAGCGTGGCGATACGCAGCACGACGTCGTTGCGCAGGCGGTCCGTGAAGTGGGCCAGCACTTCGCAGGCCTGGTCGCGCTCGAGGTGCACGAGGATCGTCGCGATGATCTGCGGGTGCTCGTTGCGGATCAGTTCGGCGACGGACGGCGAATCCATCCACTTCAGGCTCTCGATGCCGGAGGCGTCCTTGCCGCCCAGGATGCGGTTCAGCAGCACGGCGGCCTTGTCGTCGCCCAGGGCCTTGGTCAGCACCTGGCGGATGTACTCGTCCGAATCGAGGCCGACGGTCGACTGCAGGTCGACGCGCTCGCGGAATTCGCCCAGCACGCTCAAGACTTCCTCGTGCTGCACGGCCTTCATCTGCGCCATCGCGGCGCCCAGCTTGAGCACCTCGCGCGGGCCGAGGAACTTCATCACTTCGGCCGCTTCGGCCTCGCCCAGGGCCAGCATCAGGATGGCCGCCTTGGTCGTGCTTTCCTTGTCCTTGTCCTTGTCGCTCATTACTCAGTCCCCAGCCATTCCTTGATCACGTTGGCCACGATGCGCGGATCGTTCTTCGCCATGTCTTTCGCCATTTCCAGGTTGCTCTTGTAGACCTGGACCTTCTGGTGTTCTTCCGCTTCACGCTGGATGCGGGCTTCCTCTTCGGGATCCGGCTCCGGTTCCGGTTCCGGCTCTTCCGGTTCCGGCTCGGGCGGGATCGCCACGGCTTCGTCGAACTTCTTGATCGCCGGCTTGAGCAGCGGCCGCACGAAGCGGAACCACAGGAAGGCCAGCACGAGGGCGATGAAGACGTAGCGCGCGATGTCCTTCGCCAGCGGCAGGTTGGCCGGATCTTTATACCACTCCGGCGCCTGCTCTTCCGGCTTGTCGACGCCGTCGAACGGGGCGTTCGTCACGTTCAGCGTGTCGCCGCGCGCCTGGCTGTAGCCCATCGCCTGCTTGACCAGTTCGTTGATCTGCGCGACTTCGGCGGCGGTGAGCGGCTTGACGACGACCTTGCCCGTCTTCGGATCGATGCTGCGGCGGTAATTCACCACCACGCCGACCGTCAGGCGCTTGATGCCGCCCATCGGCTTCTGTTCGTAGCGGATGGTCTTGTCGACTTCGTAATTGGTCGTCGAATCCTTGCGGCTCGGGCCGGTGGTCGTGCCTTGCGCCTGCGGCTGGGCGCCGCCTTCGAGCGGGGCGGTGGCCACGCCCGGCGGCTGGTTCGACAGCGCGCCCGGGATGCCGGACGGGTTGGTGCTGCCCGGACCGCTCTGCTCGGACGTCTGCTGGCTGCGGATCGCCTGCGGTTCCGGCGGCGAGTTCGGCTTGTACATCTCGGCCGCGGTGTCGGTCTGGGAGAAGTCGACTTCGGCCGTTGCTTCGGCGCGCACGTTGTTCTGGCCCACGAGCGGGGCGATGATCGACTGGACCTGCTTGACGATGTTCTGCTGCAGCGCCTCGACGTACTTCAACTGGTTCGGGTCGAGCTGCTTGCCGTTCTTGTTCGCGCTGTCCGACAGCAGCGTGCCGTTCTGGTCGACGACGGTCACGTTGGCCGGCGTCAGTTCCGGGATCGACGACGCCACCAGGTGCACGATGGCGCTGACTTGCGCCTGGTCGAGGGCGCGGCCCGGCTGCAGGTTCAGGAGGACCGATGCGGTCGGCTTCTGCTGGTCGCGCACGAACACGGACGGCTTCGGCAGCGCCAGGTGCACGCGGGCCGAGCTCACGGCGGCCAGCGACTGGATCGAATTGGCCAGTTCGCCTTCCAGCGAGCGCTGGTAGTTGACCTGCTCGACGAATTGCGACGTGCCCAGCTTCTGGTTCTCCAGCAGCTCGAAGCCGACGTTGCCGGCGCGCGGCAGGCCCTGCTGGGCCAGCTTCAGGCGCAGGTCGTGGATGCGGTCGGCCGGCACGAGGATCGCGCTGCCGCTGTCGGAAAATTTGTACTTGACCCCCATCTGGTCGAGCGACGCGGTGATGGCGCCGCCATCCTTGTCGGTGTAGTTGGAGAACAGCACGCGGTATTCCGGCGCCGACGTCCACAGCCACAATGCCGCGACGATGGCCACCACGCCGGCGATGGCGCCGCCGATGACGATGCGTTTGCCGTTCGTCGTCTGCCAGAACTTCGGCTTCTCGTCGGCCGGGGTTGCGATGTCGCTGTCGAGGAGTTCTTCCGCTGTCGTTGCCATGTCGGGGGGAGGGGAATGGGTTTATGGACGCCATTATGAAGCCGTACGGCAACATTCAAACCCCGGAATAAGGCCATGTTTACGGCGCTGCTCGAGGGCAATCGTTGCCCGGGCGCTGATATTCTGACAGCCTGAATCGATTTGTTTGACAGGCACTGGGGAGAACGGACATGAACATCGGCGGCATCGACAGCAGCCGGATCGAAGCGATGATGGCGCAGCTGAAGTCGGCGGCACAGAAGCCGGCCGGGCCGGCGTCGCCGGCGGAGGCGCTCGGCGGGCTGGGCGGCATCGGCAAGCTGGGCGCTCCCGATGCGGCCGAATCATCGACCAAGGTCAGCTTCTCGGATGCGCTGAAGGCGTCGCTGCAGAACGTCAGCAACGCCCAGGTCCAGGCGGACGACATGGGCAAGAAGTTCGCGGCCGGTGACGATTCCGTGAGCCTGTCCGACACGATGATCGCGATGCAGAAAGCGAGCATCAGCTTCCAGGCCACGGTGCAGGTGCGTAACAAGCTGGTGTCGGCTTATCACGACATCATGAACATGCAGGTGTGACGCTCACTTGACCTCGACGCGTCCCTTCATCACCGGATGCAGCGTGCACAGATAGTCGAACGACATCTTCGCAGGCACCACCCAGCGCCAAGCCTTCCCGGGCTGAAGGTCACCCGACTTTACGCCGGCCGCCGTCACGTTGTGGACGAACATGTCGCGGTTCTCCCACACGATCGTATCCCCCTTCTTGACCTGCACGACCTGCGGCGTGAACTTCATGCCGTCGATGACGACGTGGTGTTCCGCCGCGCCGGCCACGAGGGGCAGCGCGCACAACGCGGCAAACAGCGCTTTCACTTGAGCTCGGCCTGGATGTGCTTCGCATGCTCCAGGTGCGCCACGAACGCCGGACGGACCTTGACGAGCAGGGCTTTCAGCTCGGCATTCGACGCGTTCGGGATCAGCGTCTTGTCGAGCGCGCCGAGCACGGTCTCGTGGTACGTCACCTCGTTGTCGACATAGGCCTTGTCGAATGCCTTGCCGGACAGGGCGGCCAGCCGGGTGCGCGTCGCCGCGCCGTCCTTTGTCAGGCTCTTGCTGGTGTCGTTCTCCTCCGGCGTCACGTGCAGTTTCTGCACCAGCGCGACGGCCTGCTGGTTGACGCCGGCGTGGTCGGCCACCATGCGTTGGGCGAAGGCGCGCACGTCCTTGTTCTGCGTTTTGGTCTCGGCCTGCTTGCCGGCATCGATGTCGACCGCATTGGCGGCAACGACGATGGCGGCGATCTGCGCATCGTTCGGGCCGGCCGCGTGGGCCTGGGCGCTCAGGGCGAGCAGGATTGAGAGCAGCAGCGGGGCGGATTTGTTCATGGCGGACTCCTTGAATGAATGGTTTAGGTGAAACAATCCATTCGATGCACGCTGTTGCGCGCGCGTTCCCGCTTTTCGTCAGGCGGACGGTTCCGCGTCCAGCCGGCGCCGGACCGCGTCCACGATCCGGTCGCAGCGCGCCCCGTCGAACCCGAACGCATCCTCGATCGCGAAGTCGATCTCGCGCGCGAGCGCCTCGCGCAGCATGGCCCGCGCGCGGAAATAGCGGGTGCGCACGGTGGCTTCGGGAATGTCCAGCGTGGCCGCCGTCTCTTCCACGGTCAGCTCTTCCACCGCGCGCAGGACGAACACCGTGCGGAAGGCGGCCGGGAGCTTGTCGATGCCCGTCTCGATCAGGCGCCGCGTCTGGCCACGCAGCGCGGCCAGTTCCGGCTGTGCCGGCTCGTCCAGCCGGTCGTGAGGCAGGGCCGTGTCGTCCGCGCCGAAATCCGCGCCCAGTTCGATGACCTCGGCGAGCCGTCCGGTCTTACGCTGGCGCATGAGGGCGGCATTGACGACGATGCGGGTGAGCCAGGTGCCCAGCGCGGACTCGCCCCGGAACGCGGGCAGGGCGCGATAGGCCTGCAGATAGGCATCCTGGAGCGCATCTTCCGCTTCCGCATCGTCGCGCAGGACGCTGCGCGCCACGCGGTAGAGGCGGCGGTTGTAGCGCCGCATCAGATCGGTGAACGCGTCGCGGTCGCCGGCGCGGATGCGGCGCAGCAGCGCGTCGTCGTCGAGGGAAGCGGGATTCGGTGCGGCGGCCTGCATGGGATCTCCTGGTCGTGTGCCTGACGATTGGATGCAGGACTGCGGCCCCGCGTTCCCGCCACCAGGATACTCCAAGCCATTTCCCAAATTCGGGGTCAGACCCCTTTTCAGCATAAATTCGGGGTCAGAGCACTTTTTCGACAAAGAGCCCGCAGGCATCATTCGATAGAGAAGACGCCCTGTCGCCACCTTCCGCGCCGGATTAGACACTGACCAGTGCGCAAACAATTGCCGTGATCAATTGCTCAAAAATGTGCTCTGACCCCGAATTTCAAGAAAAATGTGCTCTGACCCCGAATTTTCAGGCCAGGCCGGCCAGGCGGGCGTTGCGCTCGCGTTCCAGCTTGGTGATGTAGCGCTGCACGGCGGCAAGGTTGCCGCGCGAGATGTCGACGAACTGGCAGCCGAGGCGGCGGCTCGTCTTGTTGTTGAGCAGTGTCATGTCCATCGAGTTGCGGACTTGCAAAGAGCAGGTCACTGGCCCGATTTCCGGCAGGTCGATGCGGCAGTTGGCGAACGTGTCGCCGATGGTCGTGCCGAGTTGGAGCTTGCTGTCGTGGATCGCGATGCCGCCGCAGCTGATGTCGGCCAGCGGGAACACGGCGACGCCGCCGCCAAGCTCGGCCGGCAGGGGGATCGTCGCGCGCACGGGATTCGTCACCGGCGTCGGCATGCGGTAGAACTCGCGCCGCTGCAGGCGGATCAGGCTGGCGGGGATCGCGGCGGACAGCGCGGTGCCGCCTTCGAACTGCACCTCGCGCAGGTTGTCCAGGCCAAACACGATGCGGATCTTGTCCAGCGACGTGTCGCACCGGACCGTGCTGGCCGCCACGATGCGCGTGTTCTGCTCCGGGCTGACGGAACGGTCGATGATGACGGTGCCCGCGTCCGGATCGACTTCCAGCAGCGACGTGACGCAGACGTCGGCCTCGCCCTTGATCAGCATGCGGATCAGCTGGTTCTTTTCGGCGATCTGGCGCAGCAAGGCCACGATCTCCCTGGGCGACTCGACTTCGTAGTCGTGCCAGGCTTCTAATTCGGCGTCAGTGATTGCTTGCATCTGTGTCAACCGGAGTGCTTTCTTGGGGTGGGAGGAGGCGTGCCGTGTCCGGTGCGGGCGGTGGTGTCTGCCCGGGAACTTGCGCGGATTCAATATAATAGAGCCACGCCAATAGTTCGGCAATGGCGCGGTAGAGAGTCGGCGGGATCTGGCGGTCGAGGTCGACTTTCATCAGCAACGCCACCAGTTCCTTCGATTCGTGCACGAATACGCCGGCCTCCTGCGCGCGGCCGATGATCTGTTCGGCGACGAGGCCCTTGCCCTTGGCGACGACCTTCGGCGCCGCGTCGCCGGCACCGTAAGCCAGGGCCACGGCGCTCTGGCGGCGTGTTGGCTTATCGTTGTCCATCATCCTTGGCCATCGTCGTGGATGGTCAGCGTAGAGAGGGGCGTGCCGGCCGCGTCGAGCGCATCGGCCAGGCGTGCGCGGTGCGCGTCCAGCAAGCCTTTGACAGCCTCGTCCTGGGCATCGAGGCGGATGTGCAACTGGCCGCCGGACATCACGACGCGCGCCGCCACCTCGCCCAACGCGCCGAAGCGCAGGCGCAGGCTGCTTTGCCACGTGCCGCCGTTTTCCTCATCGCCGTCCTGGCGGCCGGACGCATCCCGTTCGACGTCCCACTGCATGTCGCGGCCAGGCCACAACTGGCCCTGCCAGGCGGCACGGCCCTGTTCGTGGGCGTTCAGCTGCAGGTTGATGAACTGGGCGGTGGTCGGATCCGTGGGCGGCGGCATGCCGCGCGCCTGCGGCTCGGCCGCGAGATCGGCACGGGGGCGGGCGCCTTCGGCCCATTCGGCCACGTGCGACTCATAGAACAGCCCGCTTTTAGCGAGTCCATCCTTCAATGCCTGCGCGATGGCGCCCGCGTCACCCGATGGCGCACCCAGCAGCGGCGTGCGGCCCACGGCGGCGCTGGCTTGCGTCTCGGCTTTCTGCGCGGCCGCGATAACGTCGCCCAGCATCTTGCCGGCCGTGCTGATCTGCGTGTTGGCACCGTCCGCCGTGCCGCCGGGCAGTTGCGCGAAGCCGCGTGCACCGGCCAGCAGGGCGGCCGTGCGCGTCAGCGCGGCGGCATCCTTGCCTTCCAGGTAAGCGAGCGGGGACGATTGGGGGGCGGCACCTTCCGGCAGCGGCGGGCCCGCTTCGGCGAAGGCGGGGGCCCCCTGGCCCGTCTGGACCTGGAACGTGGGTCGCGGTGCGACCGTCACGAGGGTCAACGGCACCTGCGTGCCGACCTGGGTGCCCTGGGGCAGCGGCATGCGCGCCGCCATGTCGTTGATGCGCACGACAAAGCTGCCGTCCGGCAGTTTCGTCAACACGTCGGCCGCCATCGATTGGCCGACGAGGTTGGCGAGCGCGCGCGCAAAGGCTTGCTGGCGCGGGTCGCCGACGGGTAAGGCGGGACGGGTTGCCGCGACCGGGGTCAGCGAGACGCTATCGCGCGGCAGCATCGTTCAGCGGTCAGACGCCGTAGGCGTGCGCGACGCGGCGCTCGACGGTCTTGTTGGAGATCATTGCCTGCAGCTTCGCCATCCACGGCTGGGTCAGGTCGCGGATCTTGCGGTCGGAATCGAGCATCTTGCGGATCGCGTTCACCTTGCGCACGCGCTCCTGGCCGGCCAGCGGGCTGTCGCCGTTGTCCTTCAGCTGGCGCACGCAGGCGGCGCACTGGTGCTCGAGCTGGAGCAGGCGGTCCCAGTCGGCCGCGGTGGCGGCGGCGAGCATCTGGTCGGTGATGCCGACCATGGCTTCGTACAGGGCGGCGATTTCGGTATTCGTCATCATCGTTGCGGCTCCCATCATGCGCCTGCCAGGGTCGGGACTTTCGGCATGGCCGTGGGCGCCGCGGCGGGCGGCTGCTGGACCTTGTCGCCGATCTCCACCCACGCGCCGCGCAGGTCGTTCAGCAGGCCGTGCACTTCGTCGATGATGGTGACGTCGTTCTTCAGGTTCGCGTGCAGCAGGCGGCGGCTCATGTAGTCATACAGGGCGTCCAGGTTGGCCGCGATTTCACCGCCGGCGTTCTTGTCGAGCGAAGCGCGCAGGCCGTTGTCGATGATCGAGATGGCCTTCGAGATGGCCGAACCCTTGGCGGCGATGTTGCCGGCGGCGATGTTCGTCTTGGCGCTGAGCAGCGCGACGAGGGCACCGTCGTACAGCATGACGATCAGCTTGTGCGGCGAGGCCGAGGCGATGCCGGTCTCGATGCTCACATTGTGATAGGCGTTGACGCCGCGTTTCATGGTTCCAAACATGTGGTTCTCCAATAAATCCAGTTACCGGTTGGCCGAGAGGGCAGCCAGTTGCTGGGTCAGGTAACTTTGCGTGGTTTGCATCGACGACAGCATCGAGTCGAGCGAGGTAAATTGGGCGCGATACATGGCTTCCAGCTGGGTCAAATGCTGGCTGAACCGGTCGCGCTGGTTGGCCACGGCCTTGATGCTGGCGTTCAGGCCATCGGTCTTGCTGGCCAGCAGGCTGTTCTTGCCGGTGAAGCTCGTGGCCAGGTTCGTGAGTGCATAGGCGTAGCCTTGCGAGAACGTCACGGTGCCGCGGTCGCCCGTGACGCCGCTGTTGACCGTAAGCTGGATGCCGGCCGCCTTCGAACCGTCGGCGGCGGTCAGCAGCTGGCCGTTGCCCGTCGCGGCGACGCCGCCGATGGTGCCTTCGACGTCCGCGCCCTTGACCGGCGTGGCGCTGCCGAAGAGGTCGCTGACCGGCGTGCCCGTGACGCTGGCGATCGCGATGTTCGACGTCTCGCCGTACTTGCTCGACGAAATGGACAGGTTGCCCGATCCGTCGACCGACGTCTCGACGGTGTCGCCGGCCGACGAAAACGTGCTGTTGCCGTTGATGGCGGCGCGCAGCATCGACGACAGCTGGTCGTTCGTGTACGTGCCGGCCGGGATCTTGATGTTCTGGACCTTGCTGTCCGTGGCCGGATCGGTCTGGTTCAGCGTGACGGTCCAGGTCGTGTTCGCGGCGATCGTCGTCGAGCCCGACAGCGGGCTGGCGCTGGTCAGCGCGCCCTGCGTCGCCATTTTCGTGATGTTGACGGCATACTCGCCCGGCTGGGTCGCCGCGCCCGACTTGTTGTATGTGATGCCGCCGTCGCTGACCGAACCGGCTGCCGCGAACAGGCCCGCGATGTCGCTGAAATTCTTCGAGATGGCCGTGCCCAGTTTGCCGTTATCCAGTTTCAGGCTGCCGTCCTGCCCGAAGGTGATGCCGACCTGGCTCAGGGTCTTCATGTTGCTGTTCAGGCCTTCGACGGACGTGCCGAGCACGCGTCGCAGCTGGGTCTGGATCGCGCGCACGGCCGAGTCGCCCTGCAGCACGCCGCCGGTCTTGGTCTCGGGGTCGTACGCGGTCAGTTTCGCGATCGTCGAGTTCAGGTCGTTGTAGGCCTTCACGAAACCGGTGATCGCGGTCGTTACCGAGCTCGAATCCTGCCCGACCGTCAGCGTCGTGGAGCCGGTCGCGCTCAGGTCCATGCTGACGCCCTGGATGACGTCGTCCACCGTCGTGCTGTCGCTGGTGACGGCGATGCCGTTCATGGTCAGCTTGGTGTCCTGCGCGCCGCTCGTCTGCGTCATGCCCTGCGTGCCGTTCGGGTCGTAGCCCAGCATGCTGGCGATGCCGGCGTTGACGGCACCGCCGTCGGCGCCGTCGACGCTGATCTTCATCGACGACTTCGCGCCGGTCTTGTTCGACGTGATCACGAGGTGGTACGGGTTGTCGCTGCCGTCCGACACGATGGTCGCGGTCACGCCGATGTTCGCCTTGTTGATGGCGTCGCGGATGCCCTGCAGGGTCTGGTCCTTCGTGTCGAGCGTGACGGTGCCGCTGGCCTGGTCGCCGTCCTGCACGAAGCCGGCGCCGATAAAGCTGCCGGCGCTGCCCGCCGTGAGGCCGGCAGCGGCCGGGTTGTTGCCGCCGATCTCGATCTGGCTGCCATCCGCCGAGCTCAGCGTCACGCCGGCCGTCACGGTGGTGTTCGAACCGGTATTGGTGGCGGCGCTCGTGTGGCCGATGCCGCCGGTGACGCTGCCGCTGACCGCTTCCGTGATGCTGATGTTCGAGCCGTCGGCCGCGAAGAACTGCAGGTCGCCGTTGGTGGCCGAACCGGTCATCGTGATGTTCGCGGCCGCGAGGCCGTCCTGGACGCCGTTCGTGGCGAGCGCGAGGTCGATCGACGCCGCTGTCACGGTCGTGCTGCCGTTCGACGACGCCAAATTGACACCGCCCACCGACAGCGCATAGCTGCCGCTCGTGACGGTCACGTCGCCGAAGCCGCTGAACAGCGTAGCCGACGTGGTCGTCGTGCCGGCCTTGGCCGTGACGCCCGTGTTCTTGGATTCGTCATTGATGACCTGCGCGAGGTCGCGCGCGCTGCGCGTGGTGCCGTTCGTGCTGATCGCGGTGCCGTTGATGGTCAGCGCGCCGGTGGCGATGCCCGACGTGGCGACGCCGGCGCCCAGCGCGTTGCCGGTCGTGCCGAACGTGCCGCCGCTGACGTTGCCGAACTGGAACGTCAGCGTGGTCTTGCTGCCGTCGCCGATCTGTTTGTTGTTGCTGGCCTGGCCGCCCGTCATGAGGCTCTGCGCCTGGGCGAGCTGCGTGACGTTGACCTTGTACTTGCCGGGTACGGCGCCGGTGCCGGCACTGGCGGACATGATGTCCTTGTTGCTGGAGGCAGCGGTCAGCGCGCTGAACGTATTCGACGAGTTCAACGTGGAAAGCGCACTTTGGAACGCACCGACGGCCGAGCTGACCTGGCCGTAGGCCGTCAGTTTGCCCTGGTACACCCCGGTCTTCGTGTCGTATCGCGAGAGCGGCGCCGACTCGGCCGCCATCAGCTTGCTGACGAGACCGTTGACGTCGAGGCCGGAACCGATACCAGGTGAGCTGATTCCCACTTGTTTCTCCTGTGAAAGCGATAATGTAAGTCATTATCGACAGAAGCAAACCGTACTTGAGAGTGGGAAATGTGCGTTATTTCCGTGCCGAGCGGAAAAAGCAAAGCGCGGGCCGCAGCCCGCGCTTTACGGAAGAGCATGCATCGAATGTTCAGGCGGTCTGGTTGATGAGCAGACCCTGCTGCATCTTGTCGATCGACTTGGCGATCTGCAGCGCTTCCTTGGAAGGAATCTGGCGCACGACTTCCTTGGTGCTCTGGTCGATGACCTTGACGACGATGTCCTGGCTGTCTTCGTCGATCGAGAACTGCAGGCTCTGCGACGAACCCAGCATTGCCTCGTTCATCTTCTTGACGGCGGCCGACACATCCTCGTGCGACGGCTTGGCGCCGTCGGCGGGCTTGCCCTTGCTGGTCGAATCCGTCGCACCCACCGATGGCACCGGCTGGGCCGTGCGGTCGTCCACGCGAGGAGCGGCGGGTACACCCACAGGTTGAATGTTCATGATTATTCCCTAGCAAAAATTCCCCGGCTGAATTTCTCCAGCCGAGGAATCACTTTACACTGCTATTTGCGGACTATCGCGAGCGATTAGCCACGCAGCAGCGACAGGACACCGTTCGGCAGCGAGTTCGCCTGGGCCAGCATCGAGGTACCGGCCTGCTGCAGGATCTGGCCGCGGGTCATGTTCGCGGTTTCCGAAGCGAAGTCGGTGTCGACGATACGGCTGCGCGATGCCGACAGGTTTTCGTTCGTTGCCTGCAGGTTCGAGATCGTCGAATCGAAGCGCGACTGCAGTGCGCCGAGCTGGGCGCGCTGGTCGTTGACCTTGGACAGGGCAGCGTCGGCGATCTTGATGGCCTGCTGGGCGCCGTCGAAGGTGCTGACGTCGATGTCGGCGACCTTCTTCAGGTCCGACGAACCGGTCATGCCCCAGCCGCTGGCGTCGCTGGTCGAGAAGCTTGCCGCCGAATCCAGCGTGATCGTGCCTTTGGCCACGGCGTCGTTGCCCACCGCCAGCGTCGTGCTGGTGCCCGACACGGTGCCGTCGGTTTTGTACGAGTCCAGAGACGCGCTGGCGGTGGCGTCGGTCGAGCTGTTGGTCAGCTTGATGTCGTTGCCGCTGGCGTTCGTCAGCTTCAGGCCGCCTGCCTTGGCATCGTAGGATGCGGTCACGCCCGTCTTGGCGCTCTGTGCATTGAAGGCGCTGATCGCGGCTGCGTAGTCGTTGGCATTGCCGTCGGCGCCGACCTGGAACGACACGTTGACCGGGCTGGTGGTCGGATCGTTGTCCGAAGCAACCGCGAAGGTGAACGACACGGGGCTGCCGCCCGACGTGTCGGCCTTCAGCAGCGTGTTGGTCTGGGCCGAGGCGGTCACGCCCGTGGAGCCGGTCACGTCGTTGATCTGCTTGACTGCGGTACTCGCCGAGATGTCCGCGTCGAACGTGATCGTCTTGGAGCCCGACGAGCCGTTGATGGTCAGGTCGCCGCCAGTGATCGCGGCGGTCGCGGCGGTTGCCAGGCCGTCCTTGACTTCAGTGTTGTTGCCGTAGGTCGAGGTCGTGAAGTTCGAACCAGTCATCGAGATGAGCTGGTTGGCGTTCGCGCCGACCTGGAAGTTGGCGGTGCCCATCGTGCCATCCAGCAGGTTCTGGCCGTTGAACTGGGTGGTGCTGGCGACGCGGTTCAGTTCCGAGGTCAGCTGCGACACTTCGGTCTGCAGTGCCTTGCGGTCGCTGGCCGAGTTCGATGCGTTCGAGGATTGCACTGCCAGTTCGCGGATACGCTGCAGCATGTCGCCCGAGCTCGACAGGGCGCCTTCGGCCGTCTGGGCCATCGACACGCCGTCGTTCGCATTGCGGACTGCCTGGTTCATGCCCTTGATCTGCGAATTCATACGGTCCGAAATTGCCAGACCGGCGGCGTCGTCTTTAGCGCTGTTGATGCGCAGGCCCGACGACAGACGCTGGATCGAGGTGTTGAGCGAGGTTTGCGAGGACGACAGGTTACGCTGAGCGTTCAGGGATGCAACGTTGGTATTGATAACGGACGACATGGTGTCTCTCCAGACTTGGTCTTGCGGGGCGTGGCGACGTGCCACTCATAGTCACTTTGGTCTGCCACGCTGTCCTGTGACATTCAAACCGCTGTTGATGCAGGTAACGGTGCTCTACGGAAAAAGTTTAGAGGGGCAGAGCGAAAAAAATCGAAATTTTTGTGTCGCCGCCGGGAGCGGGCCTGTCTTGGCGGCGACGAATCGGGGAACTTTAGGGCGAAAAAATATTTATTTTTCCGTGGTCGTGGTTGTCAGTCAGCCACCACGACCCGGTTCTTGCCGCTCTGCTTGGCCTGGTACATGGCCTTGTCCGCGCGCGCCGTCAGGCTGGCCTGGTCCTCGTTCGGATAGCGCAGGGCCACGCCGCACGAGAACGTGATCAGCATCTTCTCGTTCTCATGCAGGAAGAAGTGCTTCGTCAATTCGCGCTGCACCCGCACCATCGCGGCCGATGCCGATTCGACATTTGTTTCTGGCAACAGGATGAGGAATTCCTCGCCGCCGAAACGGGCGATCACGTCCATCGAGCGCAGCGTGTCCCGTACGACCTTCACGAGGTGGCGCAGGGCGTTGTCGCCCGCGAGGTGTCCGTAGGTGTCGTTGAGCTTCTTGAAATTGTCCAGGTCGAGCAGGGCCACGCACAGCGGCGTGCCGCGGCGGTCGGCGCGTGCGCTTTCGCGCTCGAACACATCGTCGAGGCCGCGTCGGTTGAGGCTGCCCGTCAACTGGTCTTCACGCACCAGTTCGCTCATATGCTGCAGCTTCGCTTCCAGGTCCTTGATGCGCGCCTCGGCTTCCTGCACCTCCTGGTGCGCGGCGAGCATGCGGTCGCGCGACGCCATCGCCTCGGCCTGCACGATCTTCGTCTCGCGCAGCACTTCTTCCAGCACCTCGTTGAGTTCCTCGATGTTGCCGGCGCCCCGGATGCGCTCCGAAAAACCGCCGATCTTTTCGTGGAAATCGCCCGTCGACGCCGCCACGGAACCGAGGCGGTCGATGAACGTCATCATCATGTTCTTGACGGTCGCCTTGACGTCCGCGATGCCGTGTTTCAGCTGGCCCTGCTTGTAGATGACGTCCTTCAGGCTGCGCGTGGCGTCTTCCAGCGCGCGGTGGTCGAGCGGACCGGCGATCAGGTCCTGCACGGCGGCGATCTGGCCGCGCATCCAGCTGTCGTCGTCCAGCAGTTCGGACACGTTTTCCAGCAGCAGTTTAAAAAGGCGCAGCAGCAGTTCCTGCTGTTCGGCCGTGTCGCCGCTCTTTAGTTCGATCTGGTAGCACAGGTCCTTCAGGCGCCCCGCGATTTCCTGCAGCGCTTCCTCGCCGTGCGCGGCCTTGACCGCGGCGCCCAGCGATTCCGCTTCGCCGGACAGGTGCGGCGTGCCCGCAAGCAGCGACGCGACGGCGAACGTCAGCGTGCGGCTGAGCAGGTCGCGCAGCAGCCTCGCTTCGCCGTCCTCCGCGCCCAGCGACATGGCGGGGTGCGTGTGGCGGCGCAAGTGTTTCTCGGCCAGTTGCGACAGCGTGCGGGCATAGCCGTCCCAGTCGCGCTGCTTGACGGCGCGGTTGAAGCGGGCGCCGAACTCGGCCAGTTCGCCGGGCGTGTCGGCCAGCCTGTGGGCGAAGCCGGACAGCACGTTTTCCGCGCCGGGATCGACGGCGGGTGCAGGCGGTGGAAGTGCCTCGACGCCGGCGATCTCGTTATAGATCTCGCGGTAGGCGTCGGGCGTCGGCGCGACGCGCCGCGTGGCGAGCCGGCGGAATGCCTCGCGTGCGATTTCTGCCGGATTCAGGCCGGGAACCCCCGGCGGGCGATGTGAGCTGGACATTTTGGACGTTGCAACATGGCATTATTATTGTCGTCATAGTAAGCCGCTGCCAAAAAATCAAATCGTGGATAAAACGCGGAATTACCATTTAGTCTTCAAGACTGTATTGACGAAGCTCAAATCAGTCAATGAGCTGGTTGCGGATGGCGTAGTGGGTCAGTTCGGCACTGGTCTTGAGTTTCATCTTGGCCAGCAGGCGCGAGCGGTACTCGCTGACCGTCTTCACCGACAGCGAGAGTTCGCGCGCGATCTCGCTGACGGTCTTGCCGGAGGCGATCAGGGTGAGGGTCTGGTATTCGCGGTCGGACAGCGTCTCGTGCACGGGAGCCTCGTGGTTCTCGCCGAGCTGGGCCGCCAGCACCTGGGCCAGTTGCGCGCTGACGTAGCGCTGGCCGCCCGCCACCTGGCGGATCGCGTTGACGAGTTCCTTCGGCGCGCTCTGCTTGGTGAGATACCCGGCCGCGCCCGCCTTCAGCGAGCGGATCGCGTACTGGTCTTCGCGGTGCATGGACAGCATCAGCACGGCCAGGTCCGGCTGTTCGCTCTTGATCTGCTTGAGCACTTCGATGCCGTTGCGGTCGGGCAGGGAGATGTCGAGCAGCACCACGTTGCAGCGCGATTTACGGAACAGCTTGACGGCGTCGAGACCGGTCTCGGCTTCGCCCGCGACAACGATGTCGCGCTGTTCGGCGAGGATCTGTTTCAGGCCTTCACGCACGATGGCGTGGTCGTCTGCAATAAAAACGCGGATGCTGGCTTTTTCTGTCATGCTCGGGTGGATTCGCTGCGTCCGGCCGCAGGGGCGGCCAGCCTGATCTTGACGACGACCATCGTGCCGCCTCCGGGCGCCTGCGCCAGGCTGAGCGTGCCGCCCAGCGCCCGGGCGCGTTCGCTCATGCCGCGCAGGCCGAACGACTGGGGCTTGAGACGGTCGGCGGGCGTGATGCCGCGGCCATTATCGCAGATGCTGAGCGTCAGGTGCTGGCGCTGGCGGCGCATGCTGACCGTCACGCGCGTGGCGCCGGCGTGTTTCGCGATATTCGTCAGCGCTTCCTGGAAGATGCGGAACAGCGCGGCCGCCTGGTCCGGATCGAGGTCGATTTCCTTGTCGGCGCTGCGGAACACGCACGCGATACCCATCTGCTTCTCGAATTCGCGCGCCTGCCATTCGAGCGCGGCGACCAGCCCCAGGTCGAGCGTGCTGGGCCGCAAGTCCAGCGAAATGCGGTGCACGGCCTCGATCGTGCGGTCGACGAGGTCGTCCAGGTAATCCGCCTTGTCGCGCAGGGCCGGATCGTCCGGCAGGCGCGCCGCGAGCATGGACAGCGCCATCTTGATCGCCGTGAGATTGCCGCCCAGGTCGTCGTGGATCTCGCGCGCGATGCGGGCCCGTTCCTGTTCCTTCACCTGCTGGATGTGGTCCGTCAGCTCGGCCAGGCGCGCACGCGACCGCCGGGTTTCCTCCTGTTCCAGCTTGCTCGCGGTGACATTCGTCATGATGCCGTCCCACTGGACCCCGCCGCCGTCCAGAGGCAGCGGCGTCGCGCGCAGGCTGATCCACTTGACGTCGTTCCACGCGGCCACGCAGATGCGGCCTTCCCAGTTCCACGCGGCCAGCGCCGACTTCGACGCCTCCATCGCATCCTGGTAGCCCTTGCGGTCTTCCGGCAGGATCAGGCGCAAAAAGCGCCCGGGATCCTGCTGCAGTTCCGACACCGACAGGCCCAGCAGCGCCGTGCAGCCCTCGCTCAGGTACGGGTAGGCCATCGTGCCGTCCGCGTGCAGCACGAACTGGTAGACGAGCCCGGGCGTGTGGTTGACGACGGCGTTGAAGCGCGCCTCGTATTGCTCGAGCGCCATGCCGGCCGCCAGCTCCAGCGACAGGTCGTCGCCGATCGCGAGGATCAGCGACCGGCCGTCGCGCACGATGCGCAGGAAGCACAGCTTGATCGGATACGTGGTCCCGTCGGCACGGCGATGGCGCGTGCGCAGGCTCACCTGGTCGCCGATCTCCTGGCCCAGCGAGGCCAGCAGCCCGACGAGCTCGGCACGGTCGAGCTGGGGTGCCAGGTCGAGCGGCGTCATGCCGCACAACGCCTTGAGCTCATGGCCGAGGTTGCGGCGTGCGGCCTGGTTGACGTCGACGAGGCGCAGCGTGTCCGCGTCGAACAGATAGATTTCCGTGGTGGACGCCTGCATCGCGGGCGCGAGGACGGGGGCAGGGGAGGACGTGTCTGGACTCATGGTCATGTCATCGGTCTGTCGGTTGGCGCCGGCGCGCACGCCACTGGACCACGAACCGGCGCAGCACGCGTCTGACGCGGCTGGCGTGGCGGCCGGCTGCGTTCACTGGACGCGTGCGCAGCCGGCGCCGCAGCCGCCTGCAGCCGACCCGCAGGCCGCGCGCCGCCCGGCTGGCCAGGTGGCAGGCGTGGCTCGCGCGCCAGTAGTCGAGGCAACGGGTCTTGGCGCCCATGAACCAGCCGTGGCAGCGCGCGAACCAGCCGACCGCCAGCAGGGTCGGCAAGGTCAGCACATAGATCCGCGCCACGACGGCCGCACCGCCCACCTTCGCCACGACGATGGTCGCGATGCCGGACAGTGCATGTCCGTGGGCGATGGCGAGCAGGGCCAGCAGCTTGACCGGAAACAGCAGCAGGCCGGGCAGCACGAAGGCGCACAGGGCGGCATACGGCGGCAGCGTACGCACGCGGGCTTCCAGAGCCGCCAGCGCGGGCCAGCGCGCGAGTGCCCGCCCCAGGCGCATGCCGGTATCCCAGCACCATTCCTCGACGAGCAAGACCATGGCCGCCAGGTACACCAGCGGCGCGAACATCCGGCTGCGTGGAAGGGCTCGTGTCATGGCGCCATGATACGGGAAAACCTGCACAGGACAGGGCGCGCGCGTGTTGCCGAAGGCGCTACAATAGGCGCATGAACAAGGCATTTGTAAAAGAGTCGGATAACGACGACGATGACGAGGCCCTGGCGCTTGCCCAGGCGATTCCCGCCGGGTCCAAGAATTACATCACCCCGGCCGGCCACAAGGCCATCAAGGACGAGCTGCTGCAGCTGATCGACGTCGACCGTCCGGAAGTCGTGCGCGTCGTGCACTGGGCCGCGTCCAACGGCGACCGCTCGGAAAACGGCGACTACATCTACGGCAAGCGCCGCCTGCGCGAGATCGACCGGCGCATCCGCTTCCTCACCAAGCGCCTGGATTCCGCCTTCGTCGTGGACCCGTCCGTCCATTACGGCAACGACCAGGTGTTCTTCGGCGCCACCGTCACCTATGTCAACAAGGCGGGCGAAGAGCATACGGTCACCATCGTCGGCATCGACGAACTCGACCCGCTGAAGGGCAAGATCAGCTGGGTCTCGCCGGTGGCGCGCGCGCTCACCAAGGCGCGCGAAGGCGACGTGGTCACGTTGCATACGCCGCAGGGTAATGATGAACTGGAAATCCTGAGCGTTGAGTATCCGGCGCCGATCGCGGACTGAGCCGGTGGACGGCGCGCGGCGCGATGTCGCAGCGGCTGATAAGATGGCGGTTTCAGCTTCCCGCATCCCATGAACCGCTCCACCGACGTTGCGTTCGAAGCCGACCCCCTGACCGCCCTGCGCGCAGCCACCGCCAGCCGCCACGCGGCACTCGACGCAGGCCTGCCGATCGGCGCCCCCGACGCCTCCCTGCACGACTACGTCGCCCACCTCGTCCTGGTGCGGACGTGGCTCGTGCCCCTGCATGCCTGGCTGGCCGGATTCGCGGATGGTCCGCAGCCCGACCTGGCTGCGAGGCTGGCCCGGATCGACGCCGATCTTGCCGATGCGGGACGCGCACCCCCGGTCGCGCCCGGCGGCGACGCGTGGCCGGCAGCGGCCAGCCCCGCCTACCGCTGGGGCGTGCACTACGTCGTCGAAGGCTCGCAACTGGGCGGCACCGTGCTGTACGAACGCCTGCGCGAGCGCCTGGCGCCGCACCGGCTGCGCTACCTGAAAGGCGATGAGGCCGGGCCCGGCCCCCGCTGGCGCGTCTTCATGCGGGCACTGCGTGCCGGCGTGCGCACGCCGGCCGAGATCGCGGACGCGTGCGCCGGCGCGTGCGCCGCTTTCGACCGGATACTCGAACTGCGTGGGGATTCGCGTCCCGGCGCCGCCCCGGCCGTTACGCCCGCTCGCGCTCCACGCGATTGACGCCGGCCACGCGGCGCAGGTTGCGGATCAGGTGCGCCAGGTGCACGCGATCCTTGACCTGGATCGTGAAGCGCAGCTGGGTCAGCATGTGTTCGTCGTCCTCGTCCATGCCGACATACGTGATGTTGGCGTCGGACTCGCCGATCTCGGCGGCGACGCGGGCCAGGATGCCCTTTTCGTTGTTGATCAACAGGCGGATGCGGCAGTCGAAGCGGCGGTTCAGTTCGCTGCCCCACTGGACCGGGATCCAGCGGTCGGGTTCCTTCAGGCGCAGGCGGTTCGCCTGCGAGCAGTCGGCCGTGTGCACGACGAGACCCTGGTCGCGGCGCAGCTGGCCGATGATGTGGTCGCCCGGGATCGGCTGGCAGCACGGAGCCAGCTGCACGGCCACGCCTTCGCTGCCGTAGATCGTCACCGGATCCAGCTCGGCGCCGTGGCTCGGCTGCGCGGGGACGGACGTGACGTCGCCGCCCAGCAGGCTCACGATGTGGCGCGCCACGAGCGCGGGCATGCGCTTGCCGATGCCGATGTCCGCATACACCTCGTCCATCGACTTGGCCGACGACTCGGCCAGCAGGCGTTCGATCGTCGCCGGCGTCAGTTCGGCCTTGATGCCCAGCTGGGCCAGCGCCTGGCCCAGCAGTTCCTGGCCGAGCTCGACGGATTCGTTCAGGTTGATGGTCCGCAGGTGGTGGCGGATCGCCGAGCGCGCCTTGCCCGTGCGGACGAAGGAGAGCCACGTCGGGCTGGGGCGCGAATCGGGATCGGTCTCGATCTCGACGATGTCGCCGTTGTGCAGTTCCGTGCGCAGCGACGCGGGTTCGTGGTTGATCTTGACGCCCACCGTGTGGTCGCCGATGCCGGTGTGGATGCTGTAGGCGAAGTCCAGCGGCGTCGCGCCGCGCGGCAGGGCGATGATCTTCGACTTCGGCGTGAACACGTAGACGGAATCCGGGAACAGGTCGACCTTCACGTGTTCGAGGAATTCGGCGGAGTCGCCCGTCTGCTGCTGGATGTCGAGCAGCGACTGCAGCCACGCGTGGGTGCGCTGCTGCAGGTCCGTCATGTTCTGGTCGCCCGTCTTGTACAGCCAGTGCGCGGCCACGCCGGATTCCGCGGTGCGGTGCATTTCCTGGGTGCGGATCTGGAATTCGACCGGGGTGCCGTACGGGCCGATCAGGGTGGTGTGCAGCGACTGGTAGCCGTTGATCTTGCGGATCGCGATGTAGTCCTTGAACTTGCCGGGCATGGGCTTGTACAGCGCGTGCAGGGCGCCGAGCGCCACGTAGCAGTTCGGGACCGTGTCGACGACGACGCGGAAACCGTACACGTCCAGCACCTGCGAGAACGACAGGTGCTTGTTGCGCATCTTTTTATAGATGCCGAACAGGGTCTTTTCGCGGCCGTAGACTTCGGCCGGAAGGCCGGCCGCGGCCAGCTGGTTCTTGACCGCGTCGAGGATCTTCTTGACCACTTCGCGGCGGTTGCCGCGCGCGGCCTTGATCGCCTTCGACAGCGTGCGGTAGCGCAGCGGGTACAGGTGCGAGAACGACAGGTCCTGCAGTTCGCGGTAGATATCGTTCAGGCCGAGACGGTGCGCGATCGGGACGTAGACTTCCATCGTCTCGCCCGCGATGCGGCGTTTCTTGGCCGGCGCCATCACGCCCAGCGTGCGCATGTTGTGCAGGCGGTCGGCGAGCTTGATCAGGATGACGCGCACGTCCGACGCCATCGCCAGCAGCATCTTGCGGAAGTTTTCCGCCTGCGCCTCGACGACGCTCTGGAACTCGATCTTTTCCAGCTTCGACAGGCCGTCGACGAGGTCGGCGACCTGCGGGCCGAAGCGCTCCAGCAGCTCTTCCTTCTTGACGTCCTGGTCCTCGATCACGTCGTGCAGCAGCGCGGCCATGATCGCCTGGGCGTCCAGCTTCCAGTCGGCGCAGATCTCGGCCACGGCGATCGGGTGCGAGATGTACGGCTCGCCCGACTTGCGGACCTGACCGAGGTGCATCTCGTCCGAGAAGCGGTAGGCTTCCTTGACGCGCTTGAGTTCGACGGGGGTGAGGTATTCGGCCAGCTTGCCGGCCAGGTGCGTGATCGACGCGACGCCGGGAGCGGGCGCCGGTTCGGCTTCCTGCGGTTTGTTGGCGGGCCGGCCGGGCCGGCTCGCCTTGTTGTTGGTGCCCGAGTGGACGGAATCCGGTGGGGATAAGCTCATACGTAATGACAATCAGCCGCAGTATGGAAACAGCATAACAGAATCACGGGCTGATTCATTGACCACATAGGCTCAGGCACCGCCCGAATTACATCGGGACTTTTTTCAGCATTTCCAGACCGACTTTGCCGGCGGCGATTTCACGCAGCGCGACGACGGTCGGCTTGTCCTTGGCTTCGACTTTCGGGGTGTGGCCTTGCAGCAGCTGGCGGGCGCGGTAGGTCGCGGCCAGGGTCAGCTGGAAACGGTTCGGGACGTTTTTCAGGCAATCTTCGATGGTGATGCGGGCCATATTAATACTCCGGGAAGTTTACATACTCGGGGTCAGAGCCCGAATTTCTCGATTGGGCTCTGACCCCGACTGATCAAATTAAATGCGAGCCGTAGCGGGACGGTCAGGACTGCTGTTGAACGTGGATTCCCAGTTGGGCAAACAGCGAGGCGTTGCGGGCTGCCTGTTGGGCGAAGCGCGAACGTGTCGCTTTGACAATCGCCTGCAGCTCGGACAGGGCGACGTTGAACTCTTCGTTGATGATAGCATACTCGAACTCGGGAGCGTGAGCGATCTCGCCCCCGGCGGCCAGCAGGCGCCGCGTGATGATGTGCGGCTCGTCCGTGCCGCGCTTGTGCAGGCGCTCTTCCAGCGCCGCGATCGACGGCGGCAGGATGAAGATGCCGGCCGCGTCCGGGAACTGCTTTTTCACCTGGCGCGCGCCCTGCCAGTCGATTTCCAGCAGGATGTCCGTGCCCGTCTTCATTTCCTGTTCCACCGTCAGGCGGCTCGTGCCGTAGTAATTGCCATGCACCTCGGCCCATTCCAGGAATTCGCCGCGGTCGGCGCGGGCGACGAAATCCTCGGCGGTGGTGAAGTGGTATTCGCGGCCGTCCTGTTCGCCCGGGCGCGGCGGGCGCGTCGTGGTCGAGATCGACAGCTTGATGCCCGGTTCCTGAGCCAGCAGCGCATTGACCAGGGTCGACTTGCCGGCGCCGGACGGGGCGGCGACGACGAACAGGCTGCCGGAGAAAGCGTTGGTGAGCATGGTGGGTTCCTTTGTTACGTGTTAGTTCGATGGTAATGCATAGAACGCGCGGGCAGGTGATCCCCGCCCGCGCGTTCGACACGACCTGGATGATCGCGATTATTCCAGATTCTGAACCTGTTCCCGCATCTGCTCGATGAGCAGCTTGAGCTCCATCGACGCATCGGCCAGCTCCTTGACGGAAGCCTTGGCGCCCAGCGTATTCGCTTCGCGGTTCAGTTCCTGCATCATGAAGTCGAGGCGCTTGCCGACCTGGCCGCCCTTCTTGAGGATGTGGCGGGTCTCGTTCAGGTGCGCGGTCAGGCGCGACAATTCTTCCGAGACGTCGATGCGGATGCCGTACAGCGTGACTTCCTGGCGGATCCGTTCGAAGACTTCCTGGCGCGTGAGCACTTGCGGGTTGCCGTGGCCGGCCAGGCCCAGCGCGTCCTGCATGCGTTCGATGGCCTTTTGCTGGAACTGGGCGATGACCTGCGGGATCAACGGGGTAATGCGCTTGACGATGGCTTCCATCGCCTCGATACGCGAGACCAGCATCGCTTCCAGCGCCGCGCCTTCGCGCTTGCGGCTGTCGACGAAGGCGGCAATCGTTTTCGCGGCGAGGGCGGCGACGTCGGCCTGCAGCGACTCCTGGCCGATCTGCGCTTCCTCGATCACGCCCGGCCAGCGCAGCAGTTCCGCCACCGTCATCAGCGGTGCGGACACGAAGTGGCGCGTGACCTCGGTCTGCAGCCGGGCGAGGTCGGCCAGCAGCGTGTGGTTCAGGGCCTGGGAGCCGGTCGTGGCCTTGCGTCCGAACGACAGCCGCACCTCGACCTTGCCGCGCGTGATGGCGGCCATGATGGCGGAGCGCAGGTCCGGTTCGAGTGCGCGCAGCTCGTCGTTGATGCGGAACTGGAGGTCGAGAAAGCGTGAATTGACGCTCTTGATCTCGATCGTCAGGGTGCCGGCAGCGCCTTCGCTTGTGGCGACCGCATAACCTGTCATGCTAGAAATGCTCAATGGAGTCCCCGATTTCCGGAATCTGCTTCGCCGGCCGCAGCACGGTGCGGGTGGCGCCGCGCGCTGTGGTTTTGCGAGATTCCCTTATTCTTTACAAAGCGGTGATTTATCCACACAATCGCCGTGTTTAGCAAGGAATACTTTCCCAAATGGCTGCCCAGAATAATGCTCCCCTGCCCGATGGGCTGGAAATTGGCGGATATCGCATTGTAAAGAAAATTGCGTCCGGCGGGTTCAGTATTGTTTATCTTGCATATGATGCCGACGGCAATGCCGTGGCGATCAAGGAATACCTGCCCAGCGCCCTGGCGCTGCGGGCGCCGGGCGAGCTGGCGCCCGTGATCGCGAAGGCCAACCTGCCCGTTTTCCGCATCGGCCTGAAATGCTTTTTCGAGGAGGGGCGGGCGCTCGCGCGCATCGTCCATCCGAACGTCGTGCGGGTGTTAAATTTTTTCCGTGCCAACGACACGGTTTATATGGTGATGGCCTACGAATCCGGCCACTCGCTGCAGGAAGTCGCCGCGCGCCTGGTCGCGAAAGGCAGCCGCGCCGGCGAACCGTTCATCCGCCAGGTCTTCAACGGCGTCTGCGCCGGCCTGCGCGACGTCCATGCGAACAAGCTGCTGCACCTCGACCTCAAGCCGGCCAACATCTATTTGCGCACGGATGGCTCGCCCATGCTGCTCGACTTCGGCGCCGCGCGCCAGACCATCCACACCGACGCGCCCACGCTGGCGCCCATGTACACCCCCGGCTTCGCGGCGCCCGAGCTGTACGCGAAGGGCAGCGCGCTGGGCCCGTGGACGGACATCTACAGCATCGGCGCCGCCATGTTCGCGTGCATGGCGGGCGCGCCGCCGCAGCCGGCCGACCAGCGCCGCACAGCCGACACGATGGACGGGCAGTTCGCGAAACTGGAAGGCGCCTACACGCCGGGCCTCGTGGCGATGGTGAAGGCGTGCCTGAGTCTCGATCCGCTGGCGCGGCCGCAGAGCGTGTTCGCCGTGCAGAAGGTGCTGCAGGCGGGCCTCCCCGCGACGCCGGCGGCGCTGCCGCCCGACACCGGGGAAGCGGTGCCGGCCTCCGGCTGGCGCGGCCTCGTCGAACGCATCGGCTTCGGCCGCGGACGCGCCTGAGGAACCATCATGCAATTCTCCGTCTACCAGCAAAGCCACATCGGCGGCCGCAAACTCAACCAGGACCGCATGGGCTACCTGTACACGCGCGACGCGCTGCTGCTCGTGCTGGCGGACGGCATGGGCGGCCATTTGCGCGGCGAGATCGCGGCCACGATCGCCCTGCAAAGCATCGCCACGCGCTTCAAGGCGCAGGCGGCGCCGTACGTGCGCAAGCCCGAGCGGTTCCTGCAGGAGGCCCTGCAGCAGGCCCACGACGACATCATGCGCTATACGCGCGACAAGGCGATGCCGGACAGTCCGCGCACGACGATCGTCGCCTGCCTCGTGCAGCACAACAGCGCCGTCTGGGCCCATTGCGGCGATTCGCGCCTGTACTGGCTGCGCCGCGGCCAGGTCCTCGGGCGCACGCGCGACCATTCGCACATCGAGTACCTGATCGCGAAAGGGCAGGCCGATGCGAGCGAGCGCGCCACGCACCCGGACCGCAACAAGCTGTACAACTGCCTCGGCGCGTCGACGCCGCCGAAGGTCGAACTGTCGCGCGCGGCCAGCCTGGAACCGGGCGATATCCTGCTGCTGTGCTCCGACGGCCTGTGGTCCATGCTTCCCGACACCGAGATCGCGCACCGCCTGTCCGCGCAGGCCATCACGCAGGCCGTGCCGGAGATGATCGCGATGGCGACCACGATCGCCGGCAGCCGCGGCGACAATACGACGGCGCTCGCCATCCAGTGGCAGGGCGCGGGCGCGCCGGCGGGGGCAAGCGACCCGAGCGTCGTGTCGACGCAGATGGTGCCCGAGGGCGAGGTGACGAGCCGCATCGATGCCCCGGCCGCCACGCCCGCTCCGGACGACCCGTTCGACGAGGACGACATCGAGAAGGCCATCGCCGAGATCCGCGATGCGATCGAGAAGTCGTCGCAGATTCTGAAATAACCAACCACTCACGCAAAGGAAATCCATGACCCAAACCCTCCGCCCCAGCGGCCGTGCCGTCGACCAGCTGCGCGCCATCCGCATCACCCGCCAGTACACGAAGCACGCCGAAGGTTCCGTGCTGATCGAATGCGGCGACACGAAGGTGATCTGCACCGCCAGCATCGAGGAAAAAGTGCCGGGCTTCCTGAAGGGCAAAGGGCAGGGCTGGCTGACGGCGGAATACGGCATGCTGCCGCGCTCCACGCACTCGCGCATGGACCGCGAGGCGGCGCGCGGCAAGCAGTCCGGCCGCACGCAGGAAATCCAGCGCCTGATCGGCCGCTCGCTGCGCGCCGCGTTCGACCTGGAAGCGTTCGGCGAACGCACCCTGCACCTGGATTGCGACGTGATCCAGGCCGACGGCGGCACGCGCACGGCGTCGATCACGGGCGCGATGGTGGCGGCCTATGACGCGTTCTCGAAGCTCGTGGCGGCGGGCCTGGTCCCGGCCGTGCCGGTCAAGCACTTCGTCGCCGCGATCTCGGTGGGCGTCGTGGGCGGCGTGCCCGTGCTGGACCTGGACTACATCGAGGATTCCGGCTGCGACACCGACATGAACGTCGTGATGACGGAGGCCGGGCACTTCGTCGAAGTGCAGGGCACGGCCGAGGGCGAGGCGTTCGATCGCGCGGGCATGAACCGTCTGCTCGACCTGGCGGAGCAGGGCATCCGCGAACTGGTCACGCTGCAGAAGCAGGCGCTCGGCCTGACGGCTTGATCAGGATAACAAACCTGTCAACCACGCCGGGTGAAACGGCAACCCCGCCAACCCGGCCACGCCATAAAACACGCCGACCGCCGTCGGCACCAGGGCCGCGAGATACAGCCAGCGCTGGCGCGTCAATGTGGTGACGGCCAGCAGCGACAGTGCCAGTGCCAGCGCCGCGTCGGACAGGTCGAACTGGTCGTCGCGGTAGTTCAGCGCGTCGTACGTGTCCTGGTCCTGTTTCGCCTGCGCCAGCACCTCGTTCTTCTTCTGCGCCTGGTCGTGTTCCAGTTTTTCCAGTTCCGTGATCGCAGCGGTGTAGCCTGGCTGCTCGCTGGCGGGGCGGCCCGCCGCCGCGAGGCGCAGTTGCAGGAGCGTCGTATGCGCCTGTTCCTGGCGCAGGTTGCGGGCCTGGTAGAAGGCCCAGTGGTCGATCTTGTCGGCCTGCGCCTGCTGCATCGCCTGCACGATGTTGTCGTCCTTGATCTTGCAGACGCCCATGAAGGACGCCAGCAGCGCCACGGTCAGCGCGACCTTGCGGTCGAGGGTGTCGGTGCCCATGTCACTCCTTCGTGTTCCCCGTGCCCGGCAGTTTCAGCCGGCCCGTGTGATAGTCGTATTCATAGAGCTCGCCGTAGCGGCCCCACTCGATCGCCACTTCGAGCATGCGCTTGGCCAGGTCCGCTTCCAGCGTGTCTTCCAGCAGGTCGATGAACGGGTCTTCCGGCAGCGCGCCGCCCGGCTCGTCTTCCAGCTGGCGGCGGATGCGCGCGGCGAGCGGCACGTTTTTCAGGAGCTGCTGGCCGAACAGCGCCTGGCGCAGTGCCTGGTCGGCCTGGGCGTAGCGCAGGCCCAGCCCCGTCAGCGCGATGTCGCCGCGCTCGACGTGCGCAAGGCCCAGCAGGTTCAATGCCTCATAGGTCGGGAACAGTTCCTCGTCCGGCAGCTCGGTGTCTTCCGACAGTTGCGGCAGGTCGGCGCGGCCGTCGTACGGGGCGCTCGCCAGCAGGTCCAGCACGCTTTCCATGCGGCCCACGTCCGTGTCCGGCACGCGGTAGTCGATGGTGGCCGGGCGCGCCGTCGCGGGCGCGGCGGCGGGACGCATCGTCATCAGGCCATAGACTTCGTCGACGAGGGCGCGCACTGCCGGCGCGTCCGCATTGCGCGGGCGCGGCAGGTCGATGCGGATCTCGTGGCGCACGCGGCCCGGATCGCTCGACAGGATGATGATGCGGTCCGCCATCATGACGGCTTCCTCGATGTTGTGCGAGACGATCAGGATGCCGCGCGTGGGAATCCGCTTGCCGTCCCACAGGTCGAGGATGTCGCCCCGCAGCGTCTCGCCCGTCAGCACGTCGAGCGCGGAGAAGGCTTCGTCCATCAGCAGCACGTCCGGGTGCGTGACGAGCGCGCGCGCGATGCCCACGCGCTGGCGCATGCCGCCCGACAGCTCCCGCGGCAGCGCGCTGCCGAAGCCGGAAAGGCCGATCAGGTCGAGCATCGCGTCCGCCCGCTCGCGCCGCACGGTCGGCGGTACACCCTGCGCTTCCAGGCCCAGCTCCACGTTCTGCTGCACCGTCAGCCACGGAAACAGCGCGAACGATTGAAAGACCATCGCCACGCCGGACAGCGGCCCGCGGATGGGACGTCCGCGGTATTCGACCTTGCCCGCATCGGCCGGGACGAGGCCCGCCACGATGCGCAGCAGCGTCGACTTGCCGGAGCCGGATTTGCCCAGCAGCGCGACGATCTCGCCGTCCGCCAGCGTGAAGTCGACGCCTTCGAGCACGGTGCGCGGGGCGCCGTCGGCGCTGCGGAAGGCCTTTTGCACGGCCTGCAGTTCGATCAGTTTGTCGGTCATTTTTATTCTCCTATCAGCGGCTGCGGTCTTCGGCGAGCAGGTACAGCCGGCGCCAGAAGAAGCGGTTCAATACCATGACGAATACGCACATGACCCCGATGCCGAGGGCGACGCGGTGGAAGTCGCCGGCATCCGTCATCTGCTTGATGTAGCTGCCCAGGCCATCGGCCACGAGCGACGTCCTGCCCCACGTGACGTACTCCGCCACGATGCTCGCATTCCACGAGCCGCCGCTGGCCGTGATCGCGCCCGTGACGAAGCTCGGGAACACGGCCGGCAGGTACACGCGCTTCCATTTCAGCCAGCCCGTCAGGCCCAGGTTGTCGGCCGCGAGGCGCAACTCGTTCGGCAGCGTGGATGCGCCCGCGACCACGTTGAACAGGATGTACCACTGGGTGCCGAACACCATCAACGGGCTGAGCCAGATGTTCAGGTTCAGGTGCAGGTGCACGACGACGTACACGACCAGCGGATAGATCAGGTTGACGGGAAACGCGGCCAGGAATTGCGCCAGCGCCTGCACCTTCTGCGCGTACACCGGACGCAGGCCGATCCAGACGGCGGCCGGTACCCAGAACAGCGACGCCAGCACGATCAGCAACTGAACGCGCACGAGCGTGATGCCGCCCAGGCCCACGACGCGCAGCGTTTCTCCCCAACCCACTTCGGCGTGGATGAACAGGAGGAAGCGCCACGCGCCCAGCAGTGCGAGCGCGAGGACGATCCCGTCGATCGTGCGCGCGGACAGCGCAAAGCGGGACGCCCGCGGCGGCGCCTCGACGGGTTCGGGCGTGCCGAACCAGCCCAACGTGCGCGCCAGCAGCCCCCACATGCGGTCGGTCAGCGCGCGGATCCACACACTGCGGCGGCCCCAGTCCAGCACCCACGACTGCTGCGCGATCTCGCCCTGCGATTCCTCGAAGCGGAATTTATCCGCCCACGCCAGCAGGGGACGGAAGAACAGCTGGTCGTACAGCAGGATGCCGGTGAACATGGCGGCAATGGCCCAGGCGATGGCGCCGCCGTTCTTCCGCTCGATGGCGACGGCGATGTAGGCGCCGATGCCGGGCAGCTTGATGTCCTGGCCCGCCACCGAGATCGCCTCGGCCGCCACGAGCAGGAACCAGCCGCCGGACATCGACATCATCATGTTCCACAGCAGCGCCGGCATCGCGAACGGCAGTTCCAGGCGCCAGAAGCGCTGCCAGGCCGACAGGCGGAACACGCGCGCCGCTTCCGCCAGTTCGGGCGGGATCGTCTTCATCGACTGGTACAGGCTGAACGCCATGTTCCACGCCTGCGACGTGAAGATCGCGAAGATGGCGGCGCACTCGACGCCGAACAGGTTGCCCGGGAACAGGGCGATGAAGGGCGTGATCGCGATGGCCTGGAAGCCCAGGATCGGCACCGACTGCAGCACGTCCAGCAGCGGCACCATGATCTTTTCCGCGCTCTTCCAGCGCGTGGCGACGACCGCGAACGCGAACGTGAACAGCAGCGCGGCACCTAACGCGCTGAACATGCGCAGGATCGTGCGCAGCAGGTAGTAGGGCAGGACCGCCGGATCGAGCGAGATCGGCGTCGGCTGGCCCAGCACGAACGGCCGCGTCATCTGCATCGCGCCGTACGCGGCCAGCGCGAGCACGGCGAGGACGAGGGGCAGCAGCGCCCAGTCCCAGCGGTTCGGGGTCGTCGTGAGGAACGAGCGGCCGGTGCGGCCCGGGGTGAACAGTTCGAACATGTCTCGTCTCCTCAGTATTGCCCGTGCAGCCGCACGCCGGCCACGTTCACCGGACCGCGCGCGCCGTTATAGGCCGGGTTGGTGACGTGCTGCCAGTCCAGCGACAGGGCGGCGTACCGGCCCAGCCCGATCCTGTAGTACGTTTCCGCGATCTGCTCGGGGCGGTAGTCCAGCCGGCCGTCGCCGATGAAGGCGCCGATGCCGCCGGCCGCCAGGTAGTCGCGGTGCGCCTGCGACAAACCGTTGCGGACCACCGCGACGCCCAGCGTGTCGCTGCCGCGGACCCGCAGCGTGGCGCCCACGGACAACGACCGTTCGATCTCGGCGAACGCATAGGTTTCCGACTGCCCGTCGTTGCGGCTGGTGCGCGCGAACATGGCGGCATGCCCGGTCAATGCCTGGTCCAGGCTCAGGCCGAAGCCCGTCTTGCTGCGCTCGCGCCGTACGGCGCCGACATCCGGCGCTTGGGCTGGTTCGGCGGCTGCCAGCGCATCGCGGAACGATCCCATGCGGGCGCGGTCGCGGAAGGCCAGCACGCGCACGGTGCCCGGCTGGCCGAGCCACGCGTGATGGTGTTCCAGCTCGACCTGGTCGCCATGGTGCCTGAAGATGCGCGGGTCGAGCGGCAGGCCGTTCGATTCGGCCGGCAGCAGGAAACGCCCCGCGCGCACGGCCCAGTCGCCATCGTAGTACTCGAGCGCCGCGCCCCACGTGTAGCCGCGCGCGTCGGCCGCGAAATCCCAGGCGCCGTGCGCGACGAGGGCCCAGTTCAGGAACTGGCTGCGGGCGTCGTGCGCCTGGCTGTTCGCGTCGAAGACATCGGACACGGCCAGGTTGCCGGCCGTGAGCACGACGCGGCGGCTGGCCACGCTGCCCGCGAGCTGGTTCATGTCGGAGGCGACGGCCTGCATCTCGCCACCGAGGTTCCACGTCTGGCGCAGGAACAGCCGGGCGCGATAGAAGGTCGGGCTCGTGCCGCTCGTCTTCTGCTGCTCGCCATTGGTCATGCCGCCGAAGCCGTGCAGGCCGGACATCGTCTTGCCCTGCACGACTTCCGGATCAACATACAGTTCCGCGCCCGCCCACGGACGGACGCCGAAGGCGGCGGTGGCGCTGAACGAATAGCCCGTCTCGCGCCACGGGGCGAGGCTGGCCGGGCCGCTGTACGCGGCGTCGAAAGCGGGTTTGGCCTGCCACACGTACGTGGCCTGGACGTGCGCATTCCAGGCCTCGTCGGCACGGGCGCATGGTGCCGCAGCCGTCAGGCACGCGGCAAAGTAAAACAGGGAACAACGAAACATCGGTATCTCCGTCGGTGAACGGCATACCTTTCATTCGCGCTTGGTGATTCGTGTGTCGTGGATACCATCATCCCCCCTGGGGCGAGATGACGGCAGGAGGAAGGACCTGCGTTATCTTGCCGGGGCGGGACCGGCATTCAGCCGGCAACAACTGCCACTCGAACAAGTGCCCATGAAAGGGAGCTCCATGAAATGAAAACGCTCGGATTCTACGTTGCAGCGCATCAATACCGCCATTACGATTTAGTAATGTGACGCTGTGTTGACATTACTCGATCGTAATTTTTTGGGGTCCGCCACTCGCCTATACTGCACTGCAGCGCCATCCCATCCCAAGCACGCACGCGTGGATCGACCATCTCGTGGCCGTGATGGTACGTTTTGCCTCCATGTTATAGTCCACTCAACTCCAAGAGCCGAACCATGCCGAACTGCCTCGTGATCGAAGACGATACCGAAACCCGCGACTACCTCTGCAGCGGATTGCGCGCGGCCGGCTATGCCGTGCAGGCGGAAACGAATGGCGAGGCGGGCAACCGTCGCCTGCAGGAGACGCGCTGGGACGTCGTCGTCCTCGACCGCATGCTGCCCGGCCAGGTCGACGGCCTGGGCATCCTCGAACAGATGCGCGCCCGCGGCGACGGCACGCCGGTGCTGATCCTGTCCGCGCTGAACAGCGTCGACGAACGCGTGCGCGGCCTGCGCGCGGGCAGCGACGACTATCTCACCAAGCCGTTCGTCATGTCGGAACTGCTGGCGCGCGTGGAAAACCTCAGCCGCCGCAATTCCTGGTCGCGCGAGGCCGCCGCGCTGCAGGTGGCCGACCTGCAGCTGGACGTGCGCACGATGCGCGTCACGCGCCAGGGCACGACGATCAACCTGCAGCCGCGCGAATTCCGCCTGCTCGAATACCTCATGCGCCACGAAGGCCAGATCGTCACCCGCACGATGCTGCTGGAAGGCGTGTGGGAATACCATTTCGATCCGCAGACGAACGTCATCGACGTGCAGATCAGCCGCCTGCGCAGCAAGATCGACAAGGATTTCAACCCGGCCCTGATCCACACGGTGCGCGGTGCCGGCTATGTGCTGAGCGCCGCGCCGACCTATGGCCCGTCCGCCCGCTAGCACCCGGTTCGGCCTGCGCGGCTCGATCGCGTTCCGCCTGGCGGTCGGCTACGGCGTGCTGCTGGCCGCGTCGATGGCGACCCTGTCCGCGATCGTCTACTTCGGCACGGTGGGCGTGTTCGAGCACTCGATCGACAACAAGATCATGGCCGTGGAAACGCACCTGGCCGATGCGTGGGTCCGCGACGGCCGCATGGGCCTCGTGCGCGAGATCGACGCCCAGCTGCACGACCTGATCGACACCGACACGGAAGTGGTGGGTCTCGTCGACGCCAAAGGGCATGTCCTGGCCGGCAACCTGGGACGCTGGTATGGCGATCTGCCGGCCTCCGGCGACCTGGCGTTCGGCCAGATGGACCGGAACGGCGCGCCCGTCTCCGTGCGCCTGATCGCGACGCGGCTGGACGACGGCAGCCGGCTCGTCGTCGGCCGCGACCTGATCGAGCTCGACGCCATCCGCAGCGTCGTCGAGCGCGCGCTGCTGGTCAGCGGCGCCGTGTCGATCCTGCTCGCGTTCTTCGGCGCCCAGATCTTCCGTTCGCGCCTGGAAGCGCGCATCGGCCGCATCCGCCGCACGACGGCGCGCATCGCGGCGGGCGAGCTGTCCAGCCGTATCGTCGTGATGGGCAACGACGAATTCGCGCGCCTCGCCGACGACATCAACCGCATGCTCGACCGCATCGAGGCCCTGATGGAAGGCGTGCGCCATGTGTCCAACTCGATCGCGCACGACCTGCGCACGCCGCTGTCGCGCGTGCGTTCGCGCCTGGACCGCGCGCTGCAGGCCTCGGCCGACCCCCACGCGCTCGTCGCGGACGCGCGCCTGGCCATCGAGGACATCGACAGCGTCATCTCGCTGTTCGACAAGCTCCTGCAGATCGCCGCGCTGGAATCCGGCGTGCGCGCGGGCACCTTCGAAAAACTCGACCTGGCCGCCATCGCGCACGACATGACGGAACTGTACGAGGCGGCCGCGGAAGAGCAGGGTGTCGCGCTGTGCTTCACGGGCACGCCCACGATCATCCGCGGCGACCGCGACCTGCTGGCCAGCGCGCTGGCCAGCCTGATCGACAACGCCATCAAGTACGGCCGCAACGGCGGCCGGGTCGATGTCGAAGTGGCCACCGTGGACGGCGCGCCGGCATTGACCGTGCGCGATTATGGCCAGGGCGTGCCGCTCGAAGACATGGACAAGCTCACGCGCCGCTTCTATCGCGTGGACCAGAGCCGCCACCTGCCGGGCAATGGCCTGGGCCTGTCCATCGTCACCGCCATCACCCAGCTGCACGAGGGCACGCTCGCGCTGCGTCGCGCGGATCCGGGCTTCGAGGCGAGCATGGTGTTTCCGCGGGCCTAGCGCGCGGCCGGCTGCGCGCGGTACGGGATGAGCGGTAAAATACGCAGTTCTTCGTCCAGACCGAGACAGCAATGACCCAACGCCTCATCCTTGCCTCCAACAATGCGGGCAAGCTCAAGGAATTCGCCCAGTTACTTGGCCCGATCGGCTTCGAACTGCATCCGCAGGGCGAGTTCAACGTCCCCGAAGCGGAAGAGCCGTTCGGCACCTTCGTCGAGAACGCCCTGCAGAAGGCCCGCCACGCGGCGCGCCTCACCGGCCTGCCGGCCCTTGCCGACGATTCCGGCGTGTGCGTGAACGCCCTCGGCGGCGCGCCGGGCGTGTATTCCGCGCGCTTTGCCGGCGAGCCGAAGTCGGACGCCCGCAACAACGACAAACTGATCGCCGACCTGGCGGCGCACACCGACAAATCGGCTTATTACTACTGCGTGCTCGTGTACGTGCGCCACGCCGACGATCCGCAACCCGTGATCGCGGACGGCGTCTGGCGCGGCCGGATCGTCGACGCGCCGCGCGGGTCGCACGGCTTCGGCTACGATCCGCACTTCCTGCTGCCGGACTTCGGCCGCACGGCCGCGGAACTGGAACCGCACGAAAAGAACGCCGTCTCGCACCGCGGCCAGGCGTTGCGCGCGCTCGTCGACAAGCTCGGGAAGCTGAAATGATTCCGATCAAGCCCGTCGGGCCGGCGGCCACGCCTCGCAACGCGGCGTCTGCCGCGCTGCAATACCTGCAACCGGGCGCGCTGAACCTGACGGCGCTGCCGCCTCTGGCGCTGTACATCCACTGGCCGTGGTGCGTGCGCAAATGCCCGTACTGCGACTTCAATTCGCACGAGTCGAAAGAACCGATTCCGGAACAGGCCTACGTGGACGCGCTGCGCGCCGACCTGGAACAATCGCTGCCGCTGATCTGGGGCCGCAAGATCCACACGGTGTTCATCGGCGGCGGCACGCCGAGCCTGATCTCGGCGGCGGGGCTGGACCGGCTGATGTCCGACCTCCGCACCCTGCTGCCCCTCGATCTCGATGCCGAGATCACGATGGAAGCGAATCCCGGCACGTTCGAGGCCGAGAAGTTCAAGTCCTTCCGCGCCAGCGGCATCAACCGCCTGTCGATCGGCATCCAGAGCTTCAACAGCAGGCATTTGCAGGCGCTTGGCCGCATCCACGACGCCGAGGAAGCCATCCGGGCCGTCGGGATCGCCCAGGCGAACTTCGACAACTTCAACCTCGACCTGATGTATGCGCTGCCGGGGCAGACGCTGGCCGAGGCGCAGGCCGACATCGACACGGCGCTGTCGTTCTCTCCGCCGCATTTGTCGCTGTACCACCTGACGATGGAACCGAACACGGTGTTCGCGAAGTACCCGCCGGAGCTGCCCGGCGACGACGATACCGCCGACATCCAGGACATGATCGCGGAGCGCACGGCCGCCGCCGGCTATGAGCACTACGAGGTGTCGGCGTATGCGAAGCCGGGCCATCGCGCGCGCCACAACCTGAACTACTGGCAGTTCGGCGACTACCTCGGCATCGGCGCGGGCGCGCATTCGAAGCTGTCGTTCCCGCACCGCGTGCTGCGCCAGGCGCGCTACAAGCAGCCCGCGTCGTTCATGGAAGCGGCGGGGAAGGGCAATGCCGTCGCGGAGGAGCACGAGATCGCGCGCGCCGACCTGGGCTTCGAGTTCATGCTGAACACGCTGCGCCTGACGGAAGGGTTCGACCCGAACCTGTTCGGCGAGCGCACGGGCATGCCGATCAATGCGATCGAGAAGGCATTGAACGCGGCCGAGTCGAAGGGCCTGATCTACCGCGATTTCCGCGTGATCCGGCCGACGGAACTGGGGCAGCGCTTCCTCAACGACCTGCAGGAGATGTTCCTGGCCGAGTGACAAAGTACGCATTTTGCAAACGTCATGGTCTGCTAAGGTGTCGGCTTCGACACACGCACACACCATGACGTTTCCGACACTGGCTTTCTTCCCCCTCGTACTGGGGCTTTGCGCAACCCTTGCCACCGCCACGAACCGGCGTCTGCAGATCGGCCTGTTCTGCGCCATTGCTCTCGTGCTCGCGGCGGGCCTGGCAGGCAGGTTCGGATGACGGGAGACCTTTCATGCAACGCTATCTCGCCGCCAGCACCTACATCGACTTCGACACGCCGGAAGTCCTCGCCACCGCGCGCCGGCTGGCCGAAGGCGCCGCGTCCGAAACGGACGTCGTGCGCGCCTGCTTCGAATTCGTGCGCGACGAAATTCGCCACAGCGTCGATTTCAAAGCGAACCCCGTCACGTGCAAGGCGTCCGACGCGCTGCGCCACCGCACGGGCTATTGCTATGCGAAGAGCCATCTGCTCGCCGCGCTGCTGCGCGCGAACGGCATCCCGGCGGGGCTGTGCTACCAGCGCCTGTCGGTCGGCGACAGCGGGGCGCCGTACTGCCTGCACGGCCTGAACGCCGTGTACCTGAAGGACCATGGCTGGTATCGCATCGATGCGCGGGGCAACAAGCCCGGCGTCGACGCGCGCTTCGAACCGCCCGTAGAAAAGCTCGCGTTCGCGACGCGCACGCGCGAGGAACGCATGCTGCCGGAGATCTGGGCCGAGCCGCTGGCTGTCGTCGTCGAGACGCTGGAATGCTACGATACGTGGGACAAGGTGCTGGCCAACCTGCCGGACGTTGAACTTCTCTAGAAAGGATACGCATGTTCAGTCATATCATGATCGGTTCCAACGACCTCGATCGTTCCAAACGTTTCTACGACGCCGTGCTGGGCGTCCTCGGCGTGGGCGAACCGTTCCCCAACACGAACCTGACGGGCCAGCGGCGGCTGTTCTACCGCCACGACGGCGGCTCGTTCTGCATCTCCGAACCGATCGACGGCGCCGAGGCAACCTGCGCGAACGGCGCCACGATCGGCTTCAAATGCGCGTCGCCCGAACAGGTCCACGCCTTCCACGATACGGCGGTCGCGCAGGGCGGCACGTCGATCGAGGCGCCGCCGGGCCTGCGCGAGAGCAGCCTCGGGCCGCTGTACCTGGCCTATGTGCGCGATCCGGACGGGCACAAGCTGTGCGCCTTGTACCGTCCTAGATAGCGCCTGGGATGACCGGGGGGAAACGTGTCGGGTTTCCTCCAGGCCGTGTGATACAGTCTGCCTTGCATAAGTTTCAATGAAAGGCAAGCTGGCCGATGCCATCCGCACCGCCGCGCATCCTGGTCGTGGATGACGAAGAAGCCATCCTGTACATATTCGAACGCTACCTGAGCGTCGCCGGCTATCGCGTGTCCGTCGCCGATAACGGGCGCGACGCCGTGCGCCTCGGCGCAGCCGGCCCGATCGACCTGCTCATCACGGACTTCCGCATGCCGGGCATGAACGGCATCGAAGTGATCCACGCCCTGCGCGGCCTGCAGCCGGAGCTGCCGGCGCTCGTGATCTCGGGCAATCCCATCGAGGCCGGCACGATGCCGCCGGGCGTGCGCTTCCTGTCCAAACCCGTATCGATGTCCGACCTCCTCGACGTCATTCCACCCTTGATCCGCCAGCCTGCATAGGCCGGCCCTGCGTCTTCGTATCGGCTGAACAGACCGGAACGGCGGTACTCCGGGGCGGGGCGCTCCCCCACAATACGTGCCATGAAGCACTTCGACCAACTGTTCCGCCGCCTCGTCGCCGAGGGGCTCGGCACCGCCTTGCTGCTGGCCGTCGTCGTCGGGTCCGCCGTCATGGGCGACCGGCTGGCGGGCGGCAATGCGGCCATCGCGCTACTCGTCAATTCGATCGCCTCCGGCTGCGGCCTCGTCGTCCTGATCCTGGCGTTCGGCGCCGTGTCGGGCGCGCACCTGAATCCCGTCGTCACCCTGTCCGAAGCATGGCAGCGCAACCTGCCGGGCGCGCTCGTGCTGCCTTACGTCGCGGCGCAGGTGGCCGGCGCATTCGCCGGCGTGGCGATCGCGCACGGGATGTTCGGCGAACCCGTGTTCGCGGCCGCGACGCAGGCGCGCACGGGCGCGGCGCTGTGGTGGAGCGAAGGCGTCGCCACGTTCGGCCTGCTGGCCACGATCATCGGCTGCGCGCGCACGCGTCCTCACGTGACGCCGTATGCGGCGGCCCTGTTCATCGTGGCGGGGTACTGGTTCACGGCGTCGTCGTCGTTCGCCAATCCCGCCCTCACGCTGGCCCGCGCGGCGACCGGCACGTGCGCCGGCATCCGGCTCGCGGACGTGCCGGGCTATGTGCTGGCCCAGCTGGCCGGCGCCGCGGCGGCAACGGTCATCTTCGGCTGGCTGTATCCGCGCGCGCAGCGACAGGCCACGGTGGGCGCCACGGTGGCGGGCGGCCCGGGTCTTACCCGCGCTGTCCCGCGGCAAGCGCCGTGAGCGTGCGCGCGAGGCCGCTCACCACGCGCGCCATGCCGGCAAAGATGACCTGCTCGGGTGGTTCGTCCGCGTCCGGTGCGCGGTTCTGCCCATCCTCTTCCGCCTGGCGGTACGGGAAGCGCGTGAACGAGGTGTCCGTGAGCACGAGGGCGGGCAGGCCGGCGCCGGAGTGATGCCAGCCGGCGCGGTCGGACAGGGTCACGCCCTGCATGTAGGCCGGCGTCGCCAGGCCGTGCGCCGGCCCGGCCGCGACGCTCTGGAACGCCGACAGCGCATCCTGCACCTGGCGCGACGATGCGAGGCTGCCGACGTACGCGATGAAGCTGCCCGAACGCTCGTCGGGCGCGTCGGCCAGGTCGTCCAGGTTTGCTGCGGCCGGCGGGGGAACGGCGGCTTTCGGCGTGAGGAAGAACACGAAGCGGATCTCGGTGCCGCTGCTCGGACGCACGCTTGAGAGCAGCCGCGCCAGTTCCAGCACGGCCGCCGCAGTGCCCACGGTTTCGGGATCGGCGCCGGGCGCGCCATCGTAGCGGGCGCCGACGATGAACGTGCGCGCCGCTTTCTCCCCGGGGGCCACGCCGGTGAGGACGGCTTCGATGCGGTGCCGGTGGTCCGCGCCGCCGCGGTCCCGCACGGCGTAGCCGGCCGCCTGCAGCACGCCGTCGATATAGGCCGCGGCGTCGGCACGGCGCGCGGTGGCATCCGGCGCGCCGGCCGCGAGTGCCGTCACGTGCGCGCGCAGGCGCATGGCCAGCGGCGGCTCCGGCATGGCGGCGCCGGGGTTCACGGTCACCAGCGCCAGCAGCACGAGCAGGACGATGGCGACGATGGCTTTCCAATGTGCACGAAAAAAATGTCGCATGGCGTGGGGCGCGGCGCAAGGGGCGACCGTGCCGGACAGGCCGGGCTCGGCGCGCGTTGCGGTCCTGGCGGACGCCGTCCGGCGACGGCTGCCGGGGCCGCCCGTGCATGCAATGTAGAACCGGGGCCGGCCTGCGATTTCATGATACCGAAATCGCGGCCGGCCCCGGTCGGGATCGTGCAATGGCGCGCGGAAATGATTCCGCGCGGAAGATCAGCGGGCTGCCGTCGCCGGCCCCGCCTCGCTCCAGCCGCCACCCAGCACGCGGTACAGCGTGACCTGGTTCTGCAGGCGCAGCAGGTTGGCCTGGATGGCCTGCTGCTGCGCGGTGAAGAGCGAGCGCTGGGCGTCCAGCAGGTCCAGGTAGCTCGCGGTGCCGTTGCGGTAGCGCAGGTCGGACAGGTTGAAGCGGTCCGTCTCGGCGGCCGCCACCGCCTGCTGGGCGCGCAGCTGTTCGCTGTACGTGGCCTGGCCGGCCAGCGCGTCCGCCACTTCGCGGAACGCGGTCTGGATCGACCGTTCGTACTGCGCGACGGCGATGTCGCGCTGGGCACGGGCGCTTTCGACGCCGGCGCGGGTGCGGCCGAAGTCGAACAGCGGCAGGATCGCCTGCGGTGCAAAGGTCCAGCCGAATGTGCCGCTCTTGAACAGGCCCGAGAGCTCGGAGCTGGCCGTGCCCGCGCTGCCCGTCAGCGTGATGTGCGGGAAGTAGTTCGCGCGCGCCGCGCCGATGTTGGCGTTGGCGGCGATCAGCTGCTGCTCGGCCGAACGGATGTCCGGACGGACGGCCAGCAGGTCGGACGGCATCCCGGCCGGCAGGTCCGGCAGGTTCGTCGTCGCGAGCGTGGCGCCGGCCGGCAGGTTGTCCGGGATCGGCTGGCCGATCAGGAGCGTCAGCAGGTTCAGGTCCTGCGCGCGCTGGCGCTGGGCCTGGGCCAGCGTGGTGCGCGCCTGTTCGACGAGCGACACGGCCTGCTGCAGGTCGAGCTTGGACGAGACGCCGTTCTCGAAGCGCAGGTTCGTCAGGCGCAGCGATTCCTCGCGCGTCTTGAGCGTCTGCTGCGTCAGGGCCAGCAATTCCTCGTCCGCGAGGAACGTCAGGTACGTGTTGCCGACCTGCGCGATCAGGCTGATCTGCGCCGTCTTGCGCGCTTCCTCGGTGGCGAGGAATTGCGCCAGCGCGGCGTCGGACAGGTTGCGCACGCGGCTGAAGAAGTCCAGCTCGAACGCGGACACCGAGAGGCCGGCCTGGTACACGCTGCTGATCGGCTGGTCCTTGCCCGTCGTCTGGCGCTGGCCCGTGATGCCGGCGTTAATGGCCGGGAACTGGTTCGAGCGCTGGATCTGGTATTGCGCCCGGGCCGCCTCGATGTTGAGGATAGCGACGCGCAGGTCGCGGTTGTTGGCCAGGGCCGCCGTGATCAGCTGCTGCAGGCGCGGATCGGTGAAGAAGCGCTGCCACGCGATGGCGGCCGGTGCCTCGTTCGCGACGGCGGCGTTGCCGCTGTTGACGGTGCCTTCCACGGTCGGGAAGGCGCCCGCCACCGGCGCCGCCGGGCGCTCGTACTTGGGCGCCAGGTTCACGCAGCCGGCCAGCACGAGGGCGAGGGCCAGGGGAGTAAGTCGTTTCATGGTGCTCATCAGATTTTCGAGTCGATGACAGTGTTTTCTTCTTCGTGCGCGTACTTCTTGCGCTGGCGTTCGCTGCCCTTGAAGAATCCGCGGATGACCACGAAGAACACGGGCACGAAGAATACGCCCAGTGCCGTCGCCGTCAGCATGCCGCCCATCACGCCGGTACCGATCGCGCGCTGCGACGCGGCGCCGGCGCCGCTGGCGACCACCAGCGGCAGCACGCCGAGGATGAACGCGAGCGACGTCATGATGATCGGACGGAAGCGCAGGTGCGCCGCCTGCAGCGCCGCTTCGAACGGCGACTTGCCCTGCGCCTGCAGGTCCTTCGCGAATTCCACGATCAGGATCGCGTTCTTCGCGGCCAGGCCGATGATGGTGATCAGGCCGACCTTGAAGTACACGTCGTTCTGCAGCCCGCGCATCGACGCCGCCATCAGCGAACCAAGGACGCCCAGCGGCACGACGAGCAGCACGGCGACCGGGATCGACCAGCTCTCGTACAGCGCGGCGAGGGCCAGGAACACGGCCAGCAGCGCGAAGCCGATCAGCACGAACACGGTCGAACCGGCGAGGATCTCTTCGCGCGACTGGCCGGTCCATTCATACGCGAAGCCGGCCGGCAGCTTGGCGGCCAGCGCCTGCATCTCGTCCAGCGCCTGGCCGGTCGAATAGCCCGGCGCGGCGTCGCCCGTGATGCTCATCGACGAGTAACCGTTGTAGCGCGACGTCTGCATCGGACCCGTGATCCACTGCGTCGTCGCGAACGCGGACAGCGGCACCGGCTGGCCCTTCGTGTTCAGGGCGTTGATGCGCAGGAGGTCTTCCGGCTGCATGCGCTCCGGCGCGTCGGCCTGCACGATCACGCGCTGCAGGCGGCCGGCGTTCGGGAAATCGTTCACGTACGCGGAACCGAGCGACGTCGACAGGGCCGTGTTGATGGCACCGAACGTCACGCCCAGGGCCTGCGCCTTGTCGCGGTCGATATTCAGCTTCAGCTGCGGCGCGTCTTCCAGGCCTTCCGGACGGATGCCCGTCAGCACCTTGCTCTGCATCGCCATGCCCAGCAGCTGGTTACGCGCCTGGAGCAGGGCGGCGTGACCGAGGCCGCCGCGGTCCTGCAGGCGGAACGAGAAGCCCGTGCCGCGGCCCAGTTCCGGGATCGGCGGCGGGCTCACGACGAAGATGAACGAATCGCGCAGCGCCATCATGTGCCCCGTGATGCGGCCCGCGAGGTCCTGGGCGCTCTGGCCCTGGCCCTTACGCTCGTCCCACGATTTCAGCGGGATGAACGCGAGGCCCATGTTCTGGCCCTGGCCCGTGAACGAGAAGCCCGTCACCGCGACCATGTCGGCCACTTCCGGCTGCTTCAGCACGTAGTCTTCCATCGCGTGCAGCACGACGTTGGTGCGCTCGGCGGTGGCGCCCGGCGGCAGCTGGATGTTGGCGATGATGTAGCCCTGGTCCTCGTTCGGCAGGAACGAGTTCGGCAGGCGTGCGAACATCAGGCCGACGATGCCGACCAGCAGGACGAACACGACGAGAGCGCGGCCCGAACGCTTGAGGATCTTGGCGACGATGCCTTCGTAGCGCTTGGCGCCCGTCGTGAACGTGCGGTTGAACCAGCCGAAGAAGCCTTTCTTCTCCATGTGGTGGCCCGCTTCCACGGGCTTCAGCAGGTGCGCGCACAGCGCCGGCGTCAGCGACAGCGCCATGAATGCCGAGAAGCCGATCGACGACACCATGACGATCGAGAACTGGCGGTAGATGTTGCCGACCGCGCCGGCGAAGAACGCCAGCGGCACGAACACGGACATCAGCACGACCGTCACGCCGATGATGGCGCCGGAGATCTGGCCCATCGCCTTGCGTGTCGCCTGCAGCGGGGGCAGGCCTTCCTCGGACATGATGCGTTCGACGTTCTCCACCACCACGATCGCATCGTCGACGACGATACCGATCACGAGCACCATGCCGAACATGGTGAGCACGTTGATCGAGAAGCCCATCGCGAGCAGGGTCGCGAAGGAGCCCAGCAGGGCGACCGGGACGACGATGGTCGGGATGATCGTGTAGCGGAAGTTCTGCAGGAACACGTACATCACGATGAACACGAGGATCACGGCCTCGATCAGGGTTTCCACCACCTGGCTGATCGAGATCTGGATGAATTTCGTGCTGTCGTAGGGGATCGAGTACTTCATGCCTTTCGGGAAGTACTTCTGCAGCTGATTCATGCGTGCCTTGATCAGCTTCGCGGTTTCCAGCGCGTTACCGGTCGGCGACAGCTGCACGCCGATACCGGTCGACGGCTTGCCGTTCAAACGGGTCGACGTGGCGTACGCCTGGCCGCCGATCTCGATGCGGGCGACGTCCTTCAGGCGCACGGTGGAGCCGTCCGGATTCGCGCGCAGCACGATGTTGCCGAACTGCTCGACGGTGGCCAGCTGGCCCGTGACGACGACGGTCGCGGTGATCTGCTGGCCCTTGGCCACGGGCAGGTCGCCGATCGTGCCGGACGCCACCTGGGCGTTCTGCTGGCGGATCGCCGTGTTGACGTCATCCGGCGACAGGTTGAAGCCGACCAGCTTGGCCGGATCGATCCAGATGCGCATCGCCTTCTCGGTACCGAACAGCTGCGCCTGGCCGACGCCCTTGATCCGCTGGATCTCGGGCAGCACGTTGCGCGACGCGTAGTCGCCCAGCGCGACGGTGTCCCAGGTCGGGTCGTCGGACGAGAGGATCGTGAACAGCAGGAAGTTCGAACGGGCCTTGTCGACGCGCACGCCCTGCTGCGTCACCGCGGCGGGCAGGCGCGGGGTCGCGCGCGCGAGGCGGTTCTGGACGTCGACCTGGGCCAGGTCGGGATTGGTGCCGGTCTCGAAGCTGATCGTGATGGAGCCGGTGCCGTTGGCCTGGCTGGTCGACTCCATATAGATCATGCCTTCGGCACCGTTCATCTCGCGCTCGATGACGGAGATGACGGAATCTTCCAGCGTTTGCGCGGAAGCGCCCGGGTAGGCGACGCTGACGACGATCGACGGCGGCGCCACGGTGGGATATTGCGCGATCGGCAGCTGCTTGATGGCGACGCCGCCAAGCACCATGATGAACAGCGCGATCACCCAGGCAAAGATGGGGCGGTCAATAAAAAAACGTGCCATTGTGGTTCCTGTTTATCTAGCCTTGCCTTCTTACTGGCGAGCCGGCGCGGCGGAGGCCTGCGCACCGGGTGCTGCCGGGGCTGCCGGAGTGCCGGCCGGCGTCCACGGCACCGGCTGCACCGGCGTACCCGGCGGCAGCATCTGCAGCTTCTGGAAGCCGTCCACCATCACGCGCTCGCCTTCCTTCAGGCCATCCGTGACGACCCAGTTCTCGCCGTTCTGCGAACCGATTTTCACCGTGCGCGGGGTCGGCTTGTTGTCCGGGCCGATCACGGTCAGCGTATCGCCGTTCGGGCCGCCGCGGGTGACGGCCTGCTGCGGCACCAGAATGCCGTTCGGCAGCTCGGCCTGCGCCAGGCGCACGCGCACGTACTGGCCCGGCAGCAGGGCGTTGTCCAGGTTCGCCGCCTGGGCGCGCAAGGTGACCTGGCCGCTCGTCGGGTCGACGGTGATGTCCGAGAACAGCAGCTTGCCCTTGGTCGGCAGCACGGTGCCGTCGTCCGCGACGACGGTCACGGGTACGCTGCCGCCGAGGCCCTTGTCGCCGGCATTCTTGCGCAGGCGCTGCAGTTCGGCGGCGGATTGGGTGATGTTCAGGTAGACGTTGTCGGTCTGCTGGATCAGCGCCATCTGCGTCGCTTCCGTGGCGGAGACGAGCGCGCCTTCCGTCACGAGCGCGCGGCCGATGCGGCCCGAGATCGGGGCATACACGTTCGCGTAGTCGGCGTTGATCTTCGCAATGCGCACTTGGGCCTTGGCCGAATTGACGTCCGCCTCGGCCTGCTTCTGGGCGGCGACGGCGTTCGTGAATTCCTGCTTGCTGACGGCCTGCGCTTCGACGAGCGGCTTGTAGCGCTCGACCGTGGCGGCGGTGGAGGTCAGGTTCGCCTGGGCGCGGCCGAGTGCGGCCTGGGCAGCGTTCAACTGGGCCTGGTAAGGCTCGGGATCGATCTGGAACAGCGACTGGCCCTGCTTGACCACGCTGCCCTCGGTGAACAGGCGCTTCAGCACGACGCCGTTGACGCGGGCGCGCACTTCGGCCGTGCGGATCGCCTCGACGCGGGCCGGCAGTTCGGTCTCGAGTGCGACCGGCTGGATCTTCGTGGTGATGACGCCGACCTGCGGGGGCGGCATCTTGGCGCCGGCGGCGCCGGGACCGGCCTGGGCGTTATCCTTGGAGCCGCAGGCCGACAGCATGGCCACGGCGACCAGGGTGCACGCGGCGATCCTGGTCACGGTGAGGGAGGAGGAGTTGGCAGAGCGCATTCAATGCTTCCTTCTTGTGGAAAAAAGAATAAAACCGTCCAGCCACACTTCTTCGGCACGACAGGCGGTTTTACTACTGACTTTTGGGAAAACCCCGATATACTATCACGAGTGTATGTTTAATGTTTCCTACCTATAAAAACGGAGAGTCAGGCGGATGGCCCGCAGAACAAAAGAAGAGGCGGCAGCGACCCGCGACAGCATCTTGGATGCTGCAGAAAAATTGTTCGTCGAACAGGGTGTTTCTCGTACAACGTTGCAGCATATCGCAACCGCGGCCGGTGTGACGCGCGGCGCCATTTATTGGCACTTTGACGACAAGGGTGCGTTGTTCAACGCGATGATGGAGCGGGCGATCCTGCCGCTGGAGGCGGAGATGCAGGTGTTGGACCAGGTGGAGTCGGACGACCCGCTCGTCGACCTGCGCAACCATATGCTGGCGGTGCTGCACCGGACGGTGAATGATCCGGGCGCGCGGCGCGTGTTCGAGATCGCCACGCTGAAGGTGGAATTCGTGGGCGAGATGGACGCGGTGCGCCAGCGGCGTCAGCACAACCTGGCCAACTGGAAGAGCCGGTTCGAACGCCGTATCGGCCTCGCCATCGACAAGGGACTGATTTCGCGCGACGTCAATCCCACTCAGGTCGCGCTGGGGTTGTGGACCATGATCGATGGGTTGATTCGCAACTGGATGTTCGATCCGGAGGATTTCGATTTGCTGGCGTTGGGGAAGTGTGTGATTGATCCGTACCTGGAGGGGTTGCGGGCGGGGCGAGCGTAGAGTTCCAACGTGTTATGGAATTAACGGCATGACCGATGACGCGGCGTTAGCGACCTGATTCACAATGATGTTATCAGCCGTGCGCCGCATTCCGTCATGTCCCCATCATAGGCATACGGCTTACCTTCGTGTCGTGCGCCGGCTCCATCAGGTTTGATTGCGAAGTTGCCTTTGCATTTGGGGCAATGCGTCATGTCGTCTTGAAGTGCTGCGACCACACCCATCGCGGTTGTGCCCGAGGATGTGCTGATGACTTGACCGCCGTGGTCGGTTTTGTCGTTGAGGCGAATGACGCCTCGACCTTGGTGCTTCATTATTTATCCAATGTGTCAGTGGCGGTTTTAGCTGGCGTTAAATAGTATGATCCGTCCGGCGCACCAGGAACCTTAACGCGGAATTTCAGGCCCGAGAGTAGTTTGTCCCACAGTGCCACCGCTTCATCGTCATTGAGCGACGCGGCCTTGGCGGCGCCTACTGTGTTGTGTTCGACCTTGGTGAACATGGCAACGCCAAACTCAGACGGGTTGGCAACATCTTTCGGCGTGCCCACGAATCCCCATTCGAAATCGTGGGTACCATCGATCCTGCGGATGAGGGATTCTTCGCCTTGCCAGTGTTGCACGTTCCGTTTCCCTTCGCGCAAGAGTGTCCGGTCCGGATAATTGCTCCCCTGTTGTTTCTGTGCCTGGCGGATTCGTGCCAGCAAAGAAAGTTCTTCGACCTTCATGCGCGCGAACTCTTCCTTGGGATAGTCGGAGTACGCGTCCTTGTTTGAGCTGATCGAAAAGGTCACGTCGGGCAGGCTAGGAAGGTAAATGCCAGCGCTGATCATTTCTTGGTCGCCATAAAAGGAACTGGTCATGAAGCCGTGTTCGATGCAATAACCTTCTTCATGCGGGACATCATCTTCTGTTCGCAAGCGCAGAGTTTTTGCTCGGCTGGTTTCTATCGCTACCGCTTGGTCCTCGGACTGCGCTGAGTCCGGAGTCACCCCACCTCGCAAAAGGAAAATGTATTCTCCTTTGCTTATATATGTATTGAAGAAATGAAGGTTAAGCTCTTTTGCGGCTTCGCTATCATAAAAGCGAAATTGCCAACTATTTTCTATCGGTCCAGGGCCGTTGTAGGTGACTTTCATAGTTTTGTCTGCGCGTTTTAGTTTCGCAATGTCTTGATCAACCAAATTTTTAACCGTCTCCCAATTGCCTCGGTAGAGATAGATGTATGTAGGGAAAGCAGGCTCGCCCCACGTTACCTGCGCTTCTTTGGGCACAGTAAGTGCATATCGGCCAAAACAAACCAGCTTGGTTTCTTTGAATAATTTTTTTAATCTTACGCTTAAATCGACGTCTTCTGGCACAGCGTTCTCCTTGTAGGCATATTTCTTTGAGCAAGCGATGAGCGATGCTGCTGACATCAAAGTGATACCGCATGCAAATAACACGATCCGTTTGTTTGCACGCATGTTTAACTCCATTTCGCAGTTGTCGCAATTTTCACAATGGAATACAGCATCGATGTCAGTACATGTGGATGCGCATAGCTGCCCTGATGCTCATAGCCTCCTCCTTTGGTCGTCCCATGTTTGAATAACGTCCCTGTGATTTTGCACGCAGAGCGCTCCGCCGGTACTGTCTCGTCGCCGGCTGCATCGCCAGGCTGCAATTTTAGCGTCAGCACTACTGTGCCTGCTTGCACCGTCAACGTTCCCGTTTCCCCATCATAGGCGTACGGCTGACCTTCATGTCGGGGGCCGGTTCCATCAGGTTTGATTGCGAAGTTGCCTTTGCACTTGGGCAATGCGTCATGTCGTCTTGAAGTGCTGCGGCCACATCCATCACGGTTATGCCCGAGGATGCGCTGATGACTTGGCGCCCTAGCCGGTTTTGTCATTGCGGCGTCTGACGCCTCGGCCTTGATGCTTCATTTGTCGGTTCTATCCGTTGATCGCTAAAGATTGCCGTGCGAGCTTGATTGGTTCGTGACTGCAATTTAAGCGTTACTTAATTATTTAAGTTAAAATGATTTCTCTGATATCAGTGCCTTGATCCTCAAATTCAGATGTGAGGATTAATAAGACGTGGCATAAATCTTTATCTCTTCAATTGTTGATGATTCGCTCCTGCCATTTAGATGTAAGTCGAACATGCTGCCTGGGCCGAATATTCCGCTGGGGAACTCGCAGCTTCTTATTCCGCACCTCAGATTTCGACGGTTGTCGACGCTCGACTGAAGTTCCCAGAACTTCGTTTCTTTATCAATTCCGAATCCATCTATCTCTAAATAGCCAGTGAAAGGGTGGTGAGCTAACCAGTCGGCCTTTGGTGTGTTATGAGTCGTTCCGTCAGGGTATGAGATTCTTGTTTCCTCAAGTAAATCATCGGGTATGCTTATTTTAATATTAATGGTGCTGACGCCAAAGTTGCTTTTCGCTCTTGTGGAAACTTCTAATCCTAAATCTTCCCATACGCACCATTCAATCCCGGTCTTGTCACAACGTGGTCTTCTATTAAGTATGTTTTTCCATTCCTCTAATGGTCGACCAAATTCTAGAGGTTTTCCGTCGAAAAATATATGTGAACCTTTTATTATAATTTCTGGCTTTGCATTTCTTTTTACACGCCGGGGTGTTGGATAAGTAGTTATAGCCCCCGTTGCTATTGCTGCTTGGCGCTGGACTTCGTTCCACCTATCTAACATTGTAGGTTCTTTTTTCGTGATGGGTAATTGATCTGCCGGTTGGCTGTTAGCAATGGCGGTAAATAGCGATAGGGCAATTACTGGTCCACTAAGATAAACTTTCTTCATTTTTTGATTTGATTTTTTTCGTTGAAAAGTGTTGAGAAGTTTTTATTGATGTAGTCCCAAGTTTCTTGATTTATTTCCTTGGCTCTATTTATGGAGTCAAGTACTTCTTTTTTATGCGCTTTTTCTATCGCTTCCCATTCAGTTGCAGATTCCCCCCGTTTCACCTCTTGCGGATGCTTTTCTGCCCAGTCTGCAACTATTTTGTCTTGCCAATTTGTATCGAAGGGATGAGTCAAAAAACCTCGAGCGATAAGTGCAGGGTCGGCTTTTGTATTTCCTTCCCACCAATGGGCTGCAATGGCTGATCCAACCGCTTTCACAGCTTCTTTCGCTAATTTCGCAGCTATTGTATGGAATGGATGATTATCATGATCTTTTGCCAGTTGAGAATGCGTTGGATTTGTCGACCCGTTTGTATTGGGGTCGCCTGCGCGGAAAATTTGTTGATCATCAACGCTATTTCCAACGAGGTGAAGCAAGGTGCTGTAAACGAAGTTGTTAATGTTGGAGATCAAACCGACAGTGTAGTAAGGAATTGCTCCTATGTATTTATATCCTGGGATTTTTGCGAGATTGTCCCTTATTTTTAAGTAATCTTCATAAGTTTGTAATACACGTTTGTCACTATGCGCGCGAAGTAATATAAGTAGGATTCGATCTGATTTCGTGCGCTCACCAGATTCGATTGGCTTAAATTTCCATTCAACCTTGAATAATATGTCTGCTATAGTTCCTGCCGTACTGGCGATCACGTCATCAGAGTCAAACATCCCTGTAACAACAGGAAGGCTATGCTTTCCAGGTGCGGGCGATGTCCACGGGAGAACATGCTCGTGGCCCACTTTTCTTAAGCTAAGTTCGACGAAATTGCTGTGCGCAAAATAATCTTCAAGTACATGTAGTGCTGCGCCAAAGTGCCTATATCCCTCTGGCCCTGGACCTGCGGTTAGTGCCTTGTTTATTTCCCTAGACATGTATTCGGCTGAAAAATGGATATACCTCTTCATTGATGTTTGTGGTTCGATAGAAGTATATTCAATGGAAGCTTTTGGTTGAAAATCCTTGTCGATAGTATGCGGATCCGGTGCGTTGGGAGAGCTATTGGTTGGATTGTCAATATGTTCTACAGGTCGGTAAACTCCCAGTATGGAAGGAGTTACTTTGAATATGGATTTTTGCTTTGGTTTATTGACAAATTCGTCTTCGGCAAAAATGTCTATCAGATCTGTTAGCTCTTGACGAGAGAACGTCGCAGGAAAATTTCTAGGTCCTTCAGGTTTTCGAACGATAGAAGGATCTAGTAATTGCGAGTAATCACGTAACCAGTTTCCGAAATAAATCTGTTTAAGTATGTCTTCGTCTCTGAAATTTCGGGAAACATCAACTAAAGCACGTTCAATCGATTGATGGCCGAACGATGAAGTTGGTCGTTCGTTATTGTGTTCGCCCATGCCTGCGCCAAAAAACTCAATATTGCCGTCCTTGCCTTCGTTATGTTGCGCATCCTCATTTTGCGATTTTTGTATAATTTGCTGTACCGCATGGTAATCGACTTTAAGATCGCCATTAAAAATGGGCGAGCGATAACTTGCGTATGTTGTTGAGCTGCTATTGGAAAAGTTAAAAAACGAGATGTTGTATGCGAATTTTGCACCCTCATCGCCTTCTGTATCTGGCGCAAGTGTAGAAGTGCCATCTGGATTTTTCTCGGCCAAATCGTTGCGTAGCACTAAGTCAATGTAGTGGCCGAATTCATGTATTAATGCGGTCAGCAGTTCCCATGAGTTGTCGTTGTCCGCTGCAGCGCGATCAGCAGCTGCCTGATGTACCAAGATTTCACGTGTCTCGTTGTCGAATGAGGCAGGATAGTGGCAACTCTTCATTACCTTTATAACCGGTTGTTTGATCGAGCCGTTTTTTAGTTCTTGGTACAGCTTGATATAGGTTTCTGCAGGGATATCGTAGCCAAATATAGGTGCCAAAAGCATGACGAATTCGGCGTGCGTAAAATTTTCCGCGACCTGCGCGAGCTGATCAAATGCGAAGGAGCTTTCAAGGTGGTGCTCAGTTTCTACAGCTGCACTGGTGATGGGCGCGACCGTGAAAGGCTGTCTTTTCTGTTCAGGCGCAGCAGAGATCTTTTTCGAAGGCAAGGTTTCAAGATTGCCGTGGAAAAGAACAGGTGATGAAGTGAAGAACTGCGTTTGATCGCTAATCTCGAGCATGTGATTGGCACCATGCAGTCTTATGCCTTTCTTGCCCCTGATGTTGACCCAATCCGACTCGCTCAGGAGCGCAAGTACTTTGTTGGCGATAACCTCGACATCATCGTCCTGCGCTTGTACGGAGACCTTGCCGCCAGCGGCAATCAGCTTCATCCCGGCCTTGTGCACGAATAAGCGGAATGTCTTGCCGATGCTCGCAAATAATCCTTCAGTGCAGGCAATCGATAGACTTTTGCCGCTGGTGATAGCCGTGTGGCGACCGCTGGCAATGTGGGTAGATTGTGCCGAGGTGAGTTCGATGCCCGCAGGGCTTGCGACGACAAGATGTGGCTCGGCCAATTCTGGAAACGCTCTCTTGCCACCACCCCGGATGCCCTGGTTTTGGGATTTGAGGTCCTGAACGGCGTCTTCTTGCTGAGGTTCCTGCTTCTCTTGGGCGCCATAGTGCTGGGCCATCGCGACAAGTTGCTGCTGCAATTCTGCCGCTGCCGTCAACCGTTGCGTCGTCTCTCCCATATCTTTGATATGAGAGGCAGCATTCGGCCGCACCTCTGTGGTGATGAGCATGCCTTGGCCAGCGCGCGCCACGCCCCACGCATTTGTGGCCAGTTCCCATCCTTCGCCACGAGGATCGCTTCGGCCGGACGTGTCTTCGACGCGGGTAATATGGCCAAGCGACAACTGACTACACTGATGATCGCTCTTCAACTGCGCCTGAATCTTGCCCGGAGTATCGTCGAGCACCAGATGATTACCGCGTCCGCTGCCTTCTCCGGACTGCAGTTCACGGCTGCGCAGCCCGCTCAAGGCCTGCTGCTCAGGCAACTGCCAGGGCGGCATGTGCGTAAAGTTGTACAACGCCCCAAGAATCACCGGATGATCGATGTTCCCGTCGAGATAAACCACCGCCACTTCCTCACCAACCCGCGGCAAGCGAATATGCCCGAACTCGCTCCCGGCCCCCGGCGACATGACCCGAAGCCAGGGCGAACTGTTCTCGTCATAATTGCCCAGCCTGTCCCAATGAAACTGGACCTTGACCCGCCCGTAGCCATCGGTGTGGATCTCCGACCCATCAGGCCCGACCACGATGGCGGTCTGGATGCCGGGATAAGTGCAGGGCTTGCTGTTGTAGTGCCGGCCCGGACGCCACTGGATATCCTTGCGCACGCACTGGAACGAATTCTCGTAATGTGACGGCGCGCCCGGCCCGGCCTGGTAGTTGTTGCTGGCTTCGTGGTCGACGCTCAGGATCAGGTAGTCGCGGTCGCGTATGCTGGGCTGGGCCGGCTCGCCGCGCTTGGGAACGCGCAGTTCGGCGCTGAAATGGCCGCCGAGCTTGAAGCAGCGCCCTGGCTGGGCAGTACGATCGTTGCCCCGGGCTTCGAAATACTGGGTGTTCGCGTCACGCTCGCCCATGCGCTGCTGCGCGATCCGTTCGCCCTCGTCGTGGGTGCGGAAGCCATACGAGCCCGTGTTTTCGTAGATCTCGTATGGAAAGACGTCGCCCTGGTTGTTCAGGGACTCGGCGGTCGACCGCTGCGCCACCGGATTCTTGTAATCGAAGCTGGCCAGGGTCGTCTGGCCGGAACCGATCCGCCGCACGGGGCTCCATTCCCGGATGCCGTCGTCTTCGAGCGAACCGGCCTTGTCGCGGAACGGAATCTCTCCGGAATCGTCGATCCCGGACGGATCGATGGGTTGCGCGAGCGTGCTCCTGTCGCTGAGCCAGAGCGTATGCCCATCGGCCCGGTGCTCGTACCAGTAGTGCAGCCCGAGATCTTCCCAGCGGCGGTGCAGGTGGTTGTAGTCGGTCTCGTCGTACTGGTTGGCGCAGGTCATGCGCGGATAGTCGCCGACGATGGCCGCATGCCAGTCGGCCTGGCGGTAATGGGCAAAAGTCAGTTCGGTCAATTCGAGGACGCTCTTGCCGTGGAACGACACGTTGTCCTTGCGCAGCCGGGCGAAGGCCAGCCAGGGCTCGAGCACCATGCGATAGAACGCGAAACCGCCGTCGGCGCGCAGGAAACGGAACTCGGTGACGTAGCCGTTGAAGTAGCGCAGCGAGCCGTCTTCGCGCACGATGGAAATCGTCACCATCCTGCCCATCATCGCCTTCAAGGGAATCCGTGCGTCGTCCGACAGGAGTTCGACCTCATAGCGAAAGCAGCGGCAGATTTCTTCGCGTGCGCTCAATCGGTTCGGCAGGAGGATGGGATCAGGCCCGTCGCCCCGAGGGAATTCCAGACGCATCAAGCGGTCGTGCTGCGCATCGAGACTGAACACCGACAGGGCAGCGCCTGCCGCGATCGCTTGGCTCCGATCCATGCATCGCCTCCGATGGTTTTATCAGATATATGATTTCCGCCGGTTAAGGTACTCAACCGGATGGCCGCTAACTTTGATTGGCAGCAAGAAGCTGAAGGGCCGCCCGGATCTCCGGCCGGCTCGCCTTGCCTTCCGTACCAGTCAGGAATGAATTCCATCCAAGACGGCGCCGATCCTGCCCTTTGGTCCTCAAGGTCAGCGGCTTGAGACATGGCTTGCTCAGCAAAAGCCTGACTTCATACTGGACGGCGGGCACGGCAAACAGGCTGGCCATTTCTCTCAATGCCGCGTGAGCCCGCCCATGCGGCAGGAACGCATTCGCCTGTTCCTCATCCAGGGGGCCGATATGCAGGCGGACTCGCAAGTCGTTCCGCCACGTGCGCCCACCCAGCGCGGCGCCATGGCCGAGGGTGGGATCGGTGACGCCAAGCGTGCTGCGGACCCTGGCCGGTATCGGATCCCAGGCGCCGACGAATTCTTCGACACGCACGGGAACGCCAAAGTACTCGCCGAGAACACGTTCCACGGTCGAAGCGGCAATGGGGCGTGTCCTGAGCAAGCCGGCGTAGAAGGCGGCGACTTCCGCCGGAATCGATGAGAAAGGGCGGGCCGGGCCGAAACTCGTGGGCCGAAGACCGCCCAACGCGGCCAGGAGCGGAAGCAGATCGTCCCGGGCGCGCGTGTCCAGGCCATGCTCGACGCGGTATTTTCCCCACGCCTCGTAGAACAGGCCGATGGCCCGGTTCGAAAACAGGTCGATGAACGGCTTCCAGCTTTCGTCGGCGGCCGCGCCCGTCCTGCCGGCTGCCCGTTCGGTGTCATGCAGCGGCAACGTGCCGTTCGCGCCCAACAATCCGATGAATGCGGAGGTGATGTGGATGCGAGGTGCCCCGGCAGCGTCGCCTGGTTCGACCTGCATGCTTTCGATCTCGCTTGCCGGAAACGCCAGCGACACGCTGTTGCGAAAGCGCAGCACATGGTTGAACGCCTGGGCGTACGGAATGCCCTGTCGGCGCAGCATCCGTACCAGGATGTTCAGCAGTTGTGCGAAGCGGTACCGGTACGGCGCCGCGAGCAGGCGTTCGATCATGACAGCGGCATGCTCCCGCTTCGTGGCTTGCATCGGAACAGCTCCTCTCCGGTTTGGTGTGACAGGATCACCAGCTCGATAAAACCGTTCATCTGGACGTACAGCGCGAAGAACTGGTCGATGACCTGCACGAACAGGTGCAGGCCGGCGCCGACGAAGGCCTCTTCGTCGATCGTCAGGCGCACTTCGGTCCCATGCGCCAGGGACGCCCCGCGCTTGTGCCTGATCCACGCCGTCGTCTCGGCATGGTCGAGCCCGACGACGCCGGCGATCTGGCGCCGCGAGACCGCGGAGCCGGTGACGTCGTACAGCGCCAGCATCTCGCGCAGGCCGTCGGCCCCTTCCAGCGCCAGGGCGCGGTGGTTCAGCGTCAGGTGCGAGATGAGGCGCCAGTGGGCGCCTTGGCCGTTCGCCAGGCGATGGGGACGCGTGGGCCTGCGCAGGAAGCGTATCCTCCCGCCCTGCGCCGCGCCCGGTATCGCCAGGTCGCCGTCGCTCGACCCGCATTTCAACAGGCAGGGCAGGTCGCGGTTGGTGCAGGTGAGGTCGATCGACAGCGTCGTCTGCTCGACCTCGAGCGGCTCGCCGTGGGTATCGACGAGCGCGATGACTTTTTCATGGCCCGGACTGGTGACCGCCAGCGTGTCGTCATGGCGCAGTATCCAGTAGCGGCCCTTGTGCGCATCGCCCTCGCCATGGCGCAGCGCATAGAAGGGGCGGAATTCGATGGGCGCGATGTCCTTGCCGCGCTGCCGCACCATGTGGACCCTGTCGACCGAATACACTTCGTACCCGGATGCATGCGCTGGGTGGGCAAGGACCGAGTATTCCGCGGTGCGCTGCGTGTACCCGACCGGGACGCCCGGCTGCCTGAACAGATTGACGACCGGGGTGCAGCCGGTGAGCAGGCTTTGTGCCGACAGGCCGGCGAGCATCCTTGCCTGGTCCGATCCCGGTGCGATGCCCGCCAGCGCCAGGTGCAGCGTGAAGCCGGTGCAGTCCGATGGCAGCCGCGCGCGGAGCGCGGCAACGTCGATGTCGACGAAGTTGAATTTTTCCGGGAAGGCGAAATACTCCGCGAGGAGCCGGTAGGCACGGTGCGAGCGGGCGTCGAACGGGATCAGGGCGTCGTCATCGCCAAACCCGACCGCCGCGACCGGTATCGTGGCGAGCGGTATCCAGGCCCCGTTCGCGCCCTCCTGGACGTAAGCCGACGCCGTGCGCATGAACAGCGCATCGCGCAGCGCCGCGCAGAACGACGCGTCGCCGTCGAGATAAATCCGCATGGGCGCGGGTGTGCCGGCTGGAACTGGGGCCGCGAATTCGATGCCGATCGCCGCCGTCACGCCCGGCGCGACCCAGGTCGGCGACGGCGCGCGGATCACCGCATCGAAGCGGGCGGACGTGATGGCGACGGGGGCTGGCGCGACATCGTATGCGGTCTGGAATCTGCAGTGCACGCCGCGGACCGGTGCCGATTCGAGCAGCGTCCCGCGCGGTATTGTCCCGGTGCCGCCGGCGGCGGCCGGGAGGAAGCGCGCGATCGCGCACGACGGAAACGGCCTCAGATAATGCGGAAACAGGAGATTGAGCAGCGCCTCCGTAAATTGCGGATACGCGTCGTCCAGCCGCTTCGACACCCGCGCGCACAGCAGGGCGACGGACTGGATCAGGCGTTCGACATGCGGATCGTCGCACGCCTCGCCGCCGAGCTGCAGCTTGGCCGCGACCTTCGGATAGCGCTCGGCGTATTCGCGGCACAGCTGCCGCATGGTGACGAGCTCGCGTTCGTATTGCGCAAACAGTTCGTCCATGATGTGTGCCCTAAGGAGCGTTACGCACGCTCTGGATCGAATAGCGTTGGAGCGATGGCTGGAACACGGCGTTGAAAAGCATCGGATCGGCTACCGGCGCGTTCTTCGGTTGTGCGGTGATCACGAAGTCGACCCGGTTGATGGCGCCTTTCCTGGGCTGCAGCGTCGCCGTCACCTTGTGCAGCCTCGGTTCGTGCCGCTCGATCGCCAGCCGGACCGCGGTGCAGATGCGTTTCTGGTCCGTGTCGCTCGTCATGCACATGCCGGCGAAATCGATCAGGCCGTAGTTCACGATGGATCCGCTGACTTCGGGATAGCCGGCCAGCGTATCGGGCAGCAAGGCGGAACGGGTGTTGAGGAGCGCTTCCAGGTCGCGTGTAATACTCTCCTTCCACGCGTGAGAGGCGTCGTCATCGGCATCCAGACGGTCGAACAAACCTGGCGTGAAACTCTGCATGCTGGTTTCCTTTAAAGCCGCCATTATTCCCCTCTTGCTGAGAATAAAGTTGCGCCCTCTCAACAGACCGATGCGCAATGCCCGCCATGCTTTCTCGAGCGAATTTTGAACGAGGAGGCAACGATGAGCTTGGGCGCGAAGATCTTGTGGTCCGAAGGGTTGACGCTGGGACCCCAGCATTTCCAGAGGCAGGACCTGTACCACGAGACGCGGTTGCTCAGGATGGCGTCGGCGCTCAATCCGAACTTCTGGGGCGCCCGCCTGCTGGAGTGGAATATGGATGCGTTGGGCCACAATCTGCTCGAAGCCCAGGCCATGTCGCTGATCTTCCCGGACGGGGCGGTCTACGAGGCACCCGCGACGGACTTGTTGCCGGTCCCGGTCGACCTGACCCAACTGCCCCAGGAGATCAATACGTTCACGATGCATGCCGCGCTTCCGACCATGCGGCCGCACGGTGCGAATGCGGAGGAGGGCGGTCGTTACGCGTTGGCCGCGTCGGAAACCTCCGACCTGTTCAGCGACGCGGTGCCGATCGACGTGCCGTTCCTGAAGAAGCGGGTCCGGCTCGTTTCGCATGCCGAGCCGCGCGATGGCCACGTCAGTTTTCCCGTGCTGCGCATCCATCGCGATCCGCGTGGCGGTTTCGAGGTCGATCCGGCGTTTGTCCCGCCGTGCGTGGCGATCAGTGCTGCCCGTCCGCTCCAGCAACTGCTCGACGGCCTGGCGAGTGCATTGACCGCGAAGATCGTGTCGCTTCACGCCGCGCACCGGAAGACGAATGCGTCCACCTTCGAGGTTCACGCCGGCGACATCACGTCCTGGTGGATGCTGAACATCATCAGCACTGCAAGCGCGTCCCTGCAGCACTGCGCGCGTTCCCGCGTACAGCATCCGGAAGCGCTGTACGAGAAGCTGCTCGCGCTTGCGGGCGGCCTGATGACGTTTTCGGACAGGTACGCAACGTCCGATCTGCCCGCCTACGAGCACGCGGATCCCGGCGTCACGTTCGCCCAGCTCGATGCGGTGATCCGGGACCTCGTCGATACCGTCATCTCGGCCAGGTACTTCACCATTCCGCTCATTGCCGAGGACAGCCGCCGGACGCACTTCAGGGGTGCGCTCGATGCGTCGAAGCTGACCCAGGATACGCAGCTTTGCCTTGCCGTGAGCGCGGACATGCCGGCGCTCGAACTGGTGTCCGCCGTACCGATCCGGTTCAAGATCGGATCGCCCGACGATATCGAACGCATCGTCGCGTCGGCCCTTCCCGGCATCGCGCTGACGCACATGCCGCAGGTGCCCGCCGCCGTGCCGGTCCGTCCCGATACGTATTACTTCTCGGTGTCGACCAGAAACGGCCTTTACGACAATGCGTTGAAAGCGGAAGCGATCGCGATCTATGCCCCGGCCGGGATGCGTGAACTGAACATCGAACTGATCGCGTTCACGCAGTGATCCCGGCCCCTCGTCAGCCTTTCGTACGCGGGTGCAGCCGCGCAAAGCTGATCCCCGCCCCCAGCAGCGCGATGGCCGCCGCCGCGGCGAGGGCATACGTGGTGCCATGGTGCTCCGACAGCACGAGGCAGCCCGCCACCAGCGCGGCGCCGCAGGCCTGGCCCGTCAGGCGCGCCGTGGCCACGATGCCGCTCGCGCCGCCGGCCCGTTCGCGCGGCGCGCTGCCCATGATCGCCTTCATGTTCGGCGCCTGGAACAGGCCGAAGCCGATGCCGCATACGGCCATGCGCCATGCGATGGCGAACGAGGACGGCGCGTCCGGCATCCACAGCAGCGCCGCCATGCCGGCGCACAGGATCAGCAGGCCGATCCCCGCCAGCAGCCCGGACTCGTAGCGGTCGGACAAACGGCCGGAGATCGGGCCCATGATCCCGACCAGCACCGGCCAGGGCGTCAGCAGGAAGCCCGTCTCGACGGGCGAACGGCCGAGCACCTGCTCGAAGTGGAAGGGCAGGGCGACAAATGCGAGGCTCTGCACGGCGAACGTGCACACGGCCGTCAGCGCCGACAGCGCGAACAGCGGCCGCGCCAGCAGGTCGGTCGGCAGGATCGGCGCCGCATGCCCGCGCTGGCGCCGCAGCAGCAGCGCGAAGCACGCGATGGTCGCCAACGCTTCCAGGCCCAGGCGGACGGGCGACACGCCATGCGCGGCATCGCCCAGCAACAGGATCAGGAAGCCGAACGCGCCCACGTTGCACAGCGCGGCGCCGGCGTCGAAGCCGTGCGTGCCGCGCGCGTTGTCGGGCAGGACGCGGCGCGCGAGCACGAACGCGGCGGCGCCGATGGGGACGTTGATGGCGAACAGCCACGGCCACGACGCCAGCGCCAGGATCAGAGAGGCGAGCGTGGGCCCGACGGCGAACGCCACCGCCACGACAAGGGCATTCAGGCCGAAGCCCTGGCCCTGCAGGTGCGCCGGATAGATGGCGCGCATCATCGCCGTCGTCACGCCCATCAGGGCGGCGGCGCCGAGGCCCTGCAGCAGGCGCGCACCCACGAGCAGCGGCAGGTTCCACGCCAGCGCACATAACAGGGATGCGACCGTGAACAGCGCCAGCCCGGCCGTGGCGACGCGCCGGTAGCCGACGCGCTCGCCCAGCGCCGCGAACGGCAGCAGCGTGGCGACCATGGCCAACTGATAAATGTTGACGATCCACACGGAGGCGGCGGCGCCTGCGTGCAGGTGCCGGGCCAGCTCGGGCAGGGCCGTGTTGGCGATCGCCGTGTCCAGCGACGCCATCGATACGCCCGTCATCAGGGCCAGCATCGCCCAGCGGCGGCGCGCCGCGGGCAGGCCGTCGGCAGGAGAGTGCGCCGCGGCACCGGACATGGTGCCGCGGGTCAGAACAGTTTCTGTCATATCAGTCCCTGGCCACTCCCGACGGGCCGATGCGCTCGGCGTTCGGCGCATCCGAGATGCGGATGCGGATCAGGTGGCGGCGCTCGTCCGTGTACGTGGTGCGGCCGTGCAGCATGTGGTGGTTATCGACCAGCATCAGCGTATCGTCCGGCAGCTGTTCCTCGAAGCGCGCGGCGCCTTTCTCGACCACCTCGTTCATCAGCGCCAGCGCGTCGCACAGGGCCGGCGTGGCCAGGTCCGGGCGGGCGTCGAGTCCCTTCAGGATCGAGTCGTAGCGCCAGCGCATCGCAAAGCGCGGCGGCGGCTTCACGCTGTAGCGCGACGCGGCGCGCGTGACCGGTCCGAACACCGGGGCCACGTGGACCTCGACGGTTTCCTCGCCCGCCGCGTACACGGCCGGGACGCGGAACGGCACCGGCGTGGTGCACAGCAGGTCGAACGCGGCGCGGCCTTCCTCCGTGCGCTGCAGCGCGTCGTAGATGTCGTCGCCGTCGACCAGCAGCGACTTGCCGCCGTCGCAGCGCGCGGCATGCACCACGTACAGGACGAACTGCTCTTCGGGCATCGGGTAGAACGACGAATCCGTGTGCATGTCGGCATTGCCGACGCGCTCGGAAAACGTCGTGAAGCGGCTGCCGCCTTCCGCGGCGGGCCTGGCGCGCACGTCCCACGCGACGCGGCCGGTGCGCTGGTCCGTCGAGGTGGGATAGCCGAGCATCAGCGTCAGCGCGTACAGGGCCGCGTTGCGGCGTTCTTCCGGCAGGCCGGCGAGACCGAGATTATGAATCACTGCACCATGCGTGCGCAGGCCGAGTAATCCTTCGGTGAAATGGGCCAATACCGGAACGCGCCCCAATTCGGTGCGCAATTGCACCTCATTTGGATGCGCGCAAAAGCCGTTCCCATTAAAACTATCAAAATGTTTCAATAGGATTTCAAGAATGGAATCCAGGTCGGTATTCCAGTCTATTGCAGCGTTGGCAAATACGATTTTGCCAATTCGGGAAATGGATGTAAGCATGTCAAGAACTCCAAAAGTTGCCTTAGGGTAAGTTTTTAAATTCTAAAAGATGCCTGTGTCTTTTCGCAATCTAATTTGCGTTTTTTAACTATCCTTATGCAGAAATGTTACGTTCTGAAACTAAGAGCGAGGTGTCGCAAAAAATCGACAAGAGTGAAGAATAGGGATGTGTAGACAACTCATGTCGTTTATCATGGTTGACGTACGGAAACATTGTAACATGCAGGTCAACATATTCAAACGGTCAACATGAGATATATATCAAGCTTGCGCCTCGCTACTAAATTGGGAATTGCATTTGCCGCTGTGCTTGCGCTAACCGCGCTGGTTGGCAGTGTCGCAATATGGCAATTAGCACAAGTTAATGACACGTCGATGAAATTGTCGGCGCACTGGATGCCCGGTATTCGGGTTATCGAGGACATAAAATCGCAGATTGCGCGTATTCGCACGCGCGAATTGCAATACATCATTTCCACCGAACAAGCGGAAATGGATAAATACGACAAGGTTATCGCGAAAGACCTGGATGACCTCCATAAAATGCAGGACGATTACGTGAAACTGCTCGAATCGCCCGAGGAAAAACAGATGTACGCGCAGTGGCTGGACATGTGGGACCGCTACATGGCGGAAGACGCCAGGATCCGGGCGGCGGCCCGTGCCGGCGACGCCGACCTGGCCAAGAAGCTGATCCGCGGCGAGTCGAACAAGCTGATCGTCGCGCTGCGGGGCCACGTCGACAAGATCGTCGACATGTACACGGAAGGCGGCCGCGCCGCGGCGGTCGAGGGCAATGCGCGCTACACGGCATCGCGCATGTGGATCGTATCGCTGGTGCTGGGCAGTGTCGTGCTGGGCGCCGCCGGCGCCATGCTGCTCACGCGCTGGCTGATGCGCCGCCTCGGCGGCGAGCCGGACTACGCCACGGAGATCGTCGCGCGCATCGCCGCCGGCGACCTGGCGGTGCGGGTCGACACGCGTGCCGGCGATGCGTCGAGCCTGTTGTATGCGATGAAATCCATGCGCGACAACCTGGCGAAGATCGTCGGCGACGTGCGCGGCGCGACCGCGACGATCTCGCAGGCGTCCGACGAAATCGCCAGCGGCAACCTCGACCTGTCGTCGCGCACGGAGCAGCAGGCGAGCTCGCTGCAAGAGACGGCCGCGTCGATGGAGGAGCTGACGTCGACCGTGAAGCAGAACGCGGACCACGCGGGCCAGGCGAACGCGCTGGCCGATACGGCGGCCGGCGTCGCCCAGAAGGGCAGCGCGGCCGTGGCGCGCGTCGTCGACACGATGGGCTCGATCCACGCGTCGTCGCAGAAGATCGTCGACATCATCGCCGTCATCGACGGCATCGCGTTCCAGACGAACATCCTGGCGCTGAACGCGGCCGTGGAAGCGGCGCGCGCGGGCGAGCAGGGGCGCGGCTTCGCCGTCGTCGCGACGGAAGTGCGCAATCTCGCCCAGCGTTCGGCCGCCGCCGCGAAGGAAATCAAGGAACTCATCGGCAGCTCCGTGCGGCAGGTCGAGGCGGGCAACCTGCTCGTCACGGAAGCGGGTGCGACGATGACCGAGGTGCTGGGCAGCGTGCAGCGCATGCACGCGATCATGGCCGAGATCAGCCACGCGAGCCGCGAACAGAGCGCCGGCATCGAGCAGGTGAACCAGGCCATCACGCAGATGGATACGGTGACCCAGCAGAACGCGGGGCTCGTGCAGCAGGCGGCCCATACGGCCCAGAGCCTGCAGGAACAGGCGGCCGCGCTGGGGCAGCTGGTCAGCGTATTCCGTCTCGAGACGGTCGAGACGCCGCGCCTGATGCTCGCGCGATAAAAAAAGGCAGCCCGCGGGCTGCCTTCTCGTTTGTGCGGTCCGAATGGATCAGCGCATTTCTTCGATCATCTTCTTCAGCTTGCCGGAGTCGGCGCAGAACGCGCGGATGCCTTCGGCCAGCTTCTCGGTCGCCATCGCGTCTTCGTTCAGCATGAAGCGGAACGTCTTTTCGTCGAGTGCGATCTTTTCGATGTCGGCATTCGCGTCCGCCACCAGCTTGCGCTCGACGGCGCCTTCCGTGTCGGCCAGCTTCTGCAGCAGGTCCGGCGAGATCGTCAGCAGGTCGCAGCCGGCCAGTTCCAGGATCTGTGACGTGTTGCGGAAGCTCGCGCCCATCACCTCGGTCTTGTAGCCGAACTTGCGGTAGTACTGGTAGATGCGCTTGACCGACTGCACGCCCGGGTCGTCCGCGCCCTGGTAGTCGGTGCCCGTGGATTTCTTGTACCAGTCGTAGATGCGGCCGACGAACGGCGAGATCAGTTGCACGCCCGCTTCGGCGCAGGCGACGGCCTGGCACAGCGAGAACAGCAGCGTGAGGTTGCAGCGGATGCCGTCCTGTTCCAGGATCTCGGCGGCGCGGATGCCTTCCCACGTCGATGCGATCTTGATCAGCACGCGCTCGCGCTTGATGCCGGCCGCTTCGTACAGGGCGATCAGTTCGCGGCCCTTGGCGACGGTGGCTTCCGTGTCGAACGACAGGGCGGCGTCGATTTCGGTCGAGACGCGGCCCGGCACGAACTTCAGGATCTCGGTGCCGAACGCGATCAGCAGGCGGTCGACGATTTCCTCGGTCGACGCGTTCGGGAAGTCGGCGATGGTCTTTTCCAGCAGCGGACGGTATTCCGGCTTCTGGACGGCCTTCAGGATCAGCGACGGATTCGTCGTCGCGTCCTGCGGTGCGGAGGCCTTGATCGATTGGAAGTCGCCGGTGTCGACCACCACGGTGGTGTACTGCTTGAGCTGTTCGAGTTGGTTCATGATGCGGGGGGAGAGAAAGGTCAGGCGGTTATTGTATACGGAATCAGCAGTCGGTCGCCTCGAGAAACGCCGCCACCATGGCTTCCAGCCCGGCCTTGTCCTCGTCGGAAAAGCGGTCGAGCGACGGGCTGTCGATATCGAACACGCCCACCAGCTTCCCGTTCTTGACGAGCGGGATCACGATTTCCGAATTCGACGCCGAATCGCACGCGATGTGGCCCGGGAACGCGTGCACGTCCGGCACGACGATGGTTTCGCGCTTGACGGCCGTCGTGCCGCACACGCCGCGGCCGAACGGGATGCGGGCGCACGCCGGCTTGCCCTGGAACGGGCCGACGAGCAGGTCTTCGCCATTGCCCAATTTCGCGGGCACGGTGAGGTAAAAACCGGCCCAGTTCAGGTCGGCGAGCGTGTCGTAGACGAGCGCCGAGAATTGCGCCGCGTTGGCGGTGAGGTCGCGCTCGCCCTCGAGGACGCTGACGACCTGGCGTACCAGCAGGTCATAGTCGGGGCGGGTACTGCGTTCGGGATTGATGTGCATGGCGGACGATGCTGCGTTGTCGAAAGTACGTATTTTACGGCAGTAAAAATAGATTGTGATTGACATCTATTTTGGAAAATGGATTATGATTGACATCCATATTGGAGGAAACCATGCGAGTCAATCGAATCCAGGCGGAGGAAAACCGCCAGGCCGTCATCGACGCGGCCGGCCGCCTGTTCCGCGAACGGGGCTTCGACGGCGTCGGCCTCGCCGAGCTGATGGCCGCGGCCGGCCTCACGCACGGCGCGTTCTATAAACAGTTCAAGTCCAAGGACGACCTGATCGCCCAGGCCTGCGACCGCGCGCTGGAAACCGGCATCAACGGCTGGCGGCGCGCGGCGGCGGATGCGGGGGAGAGCGCCTACCAGGCCCTCGTGCGCCGCTACCTGACGCCGGGGCACCGCGGCCGCCCGGGTTCAGGCTGCGTCATCGCTTCGCTCGGCCCGGACGCGTCCCGCCACGGCCCCGAACTGCCGCGCCACTTCGAGGCGGGCGTCAGGACCTTCGTCGACATCCTCGGTGATGCCATGCGCAGGAATGACCCGGACGCGACGCCGGACGACGCTCTGGCCGCATTCGCCACGATGGTCGGCGCGCTCGTGCTGGCGCGGTCCGTCGGCGACGACGCGTACGCCCACCGCATCCTCGACGCGGCCACGGCCCGTCTTCTCGACTAAGGACTCCCATGCTTTCCACATCCCTCGCCCGGTGGATGGGCCGCCGCGGCCTGCATTACGGCTGGCTCGTCGCCGCCATCACGTTCCTGACGGCCCTGTCGTCGTCCGCCGCCCTCGGCCTGCCGGGTGCGCTGCTCAAACCCCTGAGCCAGGAATTCGGCTGGAGCGTCGACCAGATCTCGTCGGCGCTCGCCGTGCGCTTCGCCCTGTTCGGCCTGATGGGACCCTTTTCCGCGCTGCTGATGGAGCGCTTCGGCCTGCGCAACGTGATGGTGACGGCGCTGGCGGTGATCGCGGCCGGCCTCGGTCTCGTGCGCCAGATGACGGACTTCTGGCAGCTCGTGCTGCTGCTGGGCGTGATGCTGGGCGTCGGGTCCGGCATGACGGCGCTGGTCCTCAACGCCGTCGTCGCCAACCGGTGGTTCGAGCAGCGCCGCGGCCTCGTGATGGGATTGTTGACCGCCAGCTCGGCGACGGGACAGCTCGTGTTCCTCCCGGTCGGCACGTGGCTGATCGAGCATGGCGGCTGGCGCATGGCGCTGCTGCCCGTGATGGCCAGCTGCGCGCTCGTGGCGATTCTGGCGCTGCTGTTCGTGCGCGACCATCCGCAGGAACTGGGTCTCGCACCCTACGGCGGCGACACGTCCGTAAAGCCTGTCGTGCCGGCGCGCGCACCGGTCTCGATCCGCACTCCGTTCACGACGCTGGCCAGCGTGCGCGCCGATCGCGTGTTCTGGGTGCTGTTCGGGAGCTTCTTCATCTGCGGCCTGTCGACGAATGGCCTGATCCAGACCCACTTCATTTCGCTGTGCGGCGATGCGGGCCTGGGCGCCGTCCCGGCCGCGTCGGTGCTGGCGATGATGGGCACGTTCGACCTCGTGGGCACGATCCTGTCCGGCTGGCTGTCCGACCGCTACGACAGCCGCTACCTGCTGTGCTGGTACTACGGCATGCGCGGGCTGTCGCTGGCGTGGCTGCCGTCGGCCGACTTCACGCTCACGGGCCTGACGCTGTTCGCCATGTTCTATGGCCTCGACTGGATCGCGACCGTGCCGCCCACCGTGAAGCTGGCCGCGCAGGCCTGGGGCAAGCGCGCACCGATGATCTTCGGCTGGGTCTTCGCGGGCCACCAGCTCGGCGCGGCCGTGGCGGCCTACGGCGCGGGCCGCATCCGCACGATCGCGTTCACGTATTCGCCGGCCGTCTACACGGCGGCGGCGGCGTGCGGCGTCGCCGCGCTGATCGTGCTGCTGGCGCGGCGCCGCGCGGCCGCCCCGGTGCCGGTGGCGGAGGGAGCGGTCAACTAAGTGAGCGCGACGCGTGCGCGCCCGGACGCGTCGAGCTTGACGGCCACCAGGCGCTCGCCGATCCGCACCTTTGCCGCCTGTCCCGGCTTGCCGCGCAGCGCGACGCGCGTGGCGCGGCCGCCGGCCCAGTCCAGGTCGACCTCGATGCCGCCGCGGGCGCGCACGCCGTGGACGGCACCTTCCGGCCACGCGCGCGGCAGCGCGGGCAGGATGCGGATCTCGCCGCCCCACGACTGCACGAGCATTTCCAGGATGGCGGCCGCGCCGCCGAAATTGCCGTCGATCTGGAATGGCGGGTGCGAGTCGAACATGTTCGGGTAGGTGCGCTCCCGGCCCAGCAGGCCGCGCAGGATGCTGTAGGCGCGCTCGCCTTCGCCCATGCGCGTCCACAGCGCCAGGCGCCATGCCGTGGCCCAGCCGGTCGACAAGTCGCCGCGCGTGTTCAGCGTCGTCTTGGCAGCCGCGATCAGATCCGGCGTGTCGCGCACGTTGATCTGTTCGCTGGGATAGATGGCGTACAGGTGCGACACGTGACGGTGATGCTGTTCCGGCGCCTGGCCATCCCAGTCCTCCAGCCATTCCTGTAACTGTCCCTGCGCGCCGACGCGGTCCGGCGCCAGGCGTGCCCGTTTCGCTTCCACCGCCTTGCGGAAGTCCGCGTCCGGGTCGCGCAGCTTTTCGTGCGCCGCGAGCGTCCACGCGAACAGGTCGCGCACGATCTGGCGGTCCATCGCCGGACCCGCGCACACGGCCACGTCCGGATGGTGCGTGTTTTCCGGCGAGATCGACGGCGACGTCACGAGGCCGCGCCCTTGCTTATCCTCGACGAGTACGTCGACGAAGAACTGCGAGGCGCCCTTCAGCAGCGGGTAGATGCGGGCCAGGTACGCATCATCCGGGGTGTACTCGTAGTGGTCCCACAGCGTCTTGCACATCCACGCGCCGCCGCAGGGCCACATGCCCCAGTTCGGGCCGTCGATGGGCGCCGCCGCGCGCCACAGGTCGGTGTTGTGGTGCGCGACCCAGCCGCGGGCGCCATAGCTGTCGCGCGCGACGTCGGCGCCGTTGACGGCCAGTTCCTCGACCATCTTCACGACCGGCTCCACGCACTCGCCCAGGTTGGCCGCTTCCGCCGGCCAGTAGTTCATCTCCGTGTTGATGTTGATGGTGTATTTGCCGCCCCACGGCGGATAGATGCCCTCGTTCCAGATGCCCTGCAGATTGGCGGGCTGGCTGCCCGGCCGCGACGACGAGATCAGCAGATAGCGGCCGTACTGGAGGTACAGCGCGGACAGCCCCGCGAGCGCGGCGTCGTCCGTCTGCGGGACGGCGGCGATGCGTGCATCGGTTGGGACGGCGGCGCCGGCGTCCGCGCGGCCGAGGCGCAGCGACAGGCGCGAGAACAGCGCACGGTGCGCCTTGACGTGATCGGCGCGCAGGCGTGCATACGGCTTGCGCGCGGCGGCCTCCATGCGCGTGCGCACGGCCTGCACGGGGTCGCCGCTGGTGTCGCGGAAGTTGACGAAGCTGGTGGCGGCGCCGATGAGCAGCGTGACCTCGCGCGCGCCGCGCACGCGCAGGCGGCCGCCTTCGACATCGACCTTGCCGTCGCCCAGTGCCTGCACGCGCACGGCGTAGCGCAGCACGCCCTTGACGCCGGCGGCGTCCGCGTTGCCGCCTTCGACGAGCAGGGCGCGCGGACCGTCCGCGCGGATCGCCAGGCTGGCCGGCCGCTTCGATTCTTCCAGGTCTTCCTTCACGTCCCAGGGCGCGCCCGTGGCGGCCGACGGGTCATCGGCGGACTTGCCGTCGTAATTGGCCTTGCCGTAATCGACCTGGCGCGGATGGCGGTAGCCGACGTCGAAGGAAAGGGTGCCGCCGCCGCTTGCCTGCAGGTGCAGCACGATCACCTGGTCGGGCGCGCTCGCGAACACCTCGCGCACGTGGCGCGCGCCGCCGCTCGTGAAGCGCGTCGTGGCGATGGCGGTGTCGAGGTCGAGCGAGCGGCGATACGACGTCGCCGGCGTGAGTCCATGGAAGTCCAGCAGCAGGTCGCCGGCGGCCCCGTACGGCATCTGCGTGGCCGGCTTCGAGATCATCGATTTCGCCACCAGGTCGCGCGCCTCGATGAAGCGGCCCTCGTCGATCAGCGCGCGCACGCGCGGCAGCGCCGACTTGAATTCGGGATTGTCGAAGCGGTACGGACCGCCGGCCCACAGCGTGTCTTCGTTCAGTTGCAGGCGCTCCTGCAGCGGGCGACCGTACACCATCGCGCCGAGCCGGCCGTTGCCGATGGGGAGGGCCTCGACCCATGGACCCGCGGGGCGCTCGTACCATAGCGCCAGTTGTTCCTTGTCGCCATCCGTGCGCGCCACGACGGTTGCGCCGGCGAGACCGGGCATGCCGGTCGCGGCGGCCGCGAGGCCCAGCGTGCCGAGCACGCGGCGCCGGGTAGGGTTGACCTGTTGATGACCTGCTTTGCCCAATCTTGTCTCCTGGTTTGTGTGAGGTTATTGTTTATTATAAATAAAAACCAAGCCAGGAGATATTTTTCGTTACGGCATGCTGGTCCGATACTGTGCTCGCGCGTCGCACACATGCCGATGATGCTCGTCGGCCCACGCGACGAGACCCCGCATCGGCACGAGGAACGACAGACCGAGAGGCGTGAGGTCGTACTCGACCCGGGGCGGCACTTCCGGGTACACGGTGCGGCGCACGAAGCCGTCTTCCTCCAGGCGCTTCAGGGTCTGCGACAGCATCTGCTTGGAGATGTCGCCCAGTGCGCGCATCAATTCGTTGAAACGCTTCGTGCCGCCTTCGAGCGCGTCGAGCACGAGGAGGCTCCACTGGTCGCCAATGCGGTCCAGCACGTCGCGGATGGGGCAGGGTTGGTCGAAGGGGCGGTCGGTGGCGAGCAGGGTGGTCTTGGACATGGCGTGTTCACGGGTAATGGTCAGTTTTCGCTGACCTGATCATGCCGCGCTGACTTCTTGTGCGGCAGATGCAGGTTAGCATAAGATGATTCGACGGTCTCGTTTACAGACCTATCCTCAACCACAGACCAAAGGAATTCCATGGCACGCATCGCTCTCATTGGCGCCACCGGCAACGTCGGCACGCGCATCCTGAACGAACTCGTTTCGCGCAACCACCAGGTCACGGCCATCGTCCGCGATCCGTCGAAAGTCCCGGCACGCGCCCGCGTGACGGCGGCGCGCGGCGACGTCGCCGATCCGGCCGGCCTGGCCGAGGTGCTGAAGGGCCACGATGCCGTGGTCAGTTCCGTGCGCTTTCTCGATACCGACCCGGCCGCGCTGGTCGGCGCCGTGCGCGCTTCGGGCGTAAAACGTTATCTCGTCGTGGGCGGCGCCGGCAGCCTGTTCGTCGCACCGGGCCAGCGCCTCGTCGACCAGCCCGATTTCCCGGCCGCGTACAAGGACGAGGCGACGAAAGGCGCCGATTTCCTGGACGCGCTGCGCGGCGTGAGCGATCTCGATTGGACGTTCATCTCGCCGTCCGCGCTGTTCGTGCCGGGCGAGCGCACCGGCAAGTTCCGCCTCGCCAAGGACGAGCTGCTGGTGAGCGAGAAGGGCAGCACGATCTCGTACGAAGACTACGCCGTCGCGCTGGTCGACGAGATCGAGAAGCCGGCGCATGTGCGCGCGCGGTTCACGGTCGGCTACTGATTTTTTTCCGGGGTCCACACGTCGAGCCGCCGGCCTTCCGCGCACGCGGCGATCAGCCGATCGAGCCGCGCGGCGCGCGTCTCCGGCTTCTTGGCGCTCGTCACGACGTGGATCATGCGCTTGCGGGCGCCAGGCGGGCACGCTTCGAAAAACGCCCACGCGGCCTTGTGGCGCCGGAAGCGGACGAGGTCCTCGGGCGACAGTTCGGCGGGCGTCGCGCGCTCGTGCGAATACACGCGCGAGCGGTCTTCCGAACGCTGCGCGAACGCCGCTTCGCCGGCCGGCGTGATGAGGCCCTGTTCGCGCAGCTTCGCGATCTTGTCGATGTTCACCGCACTCCAGATCGAGCCGGCCTTGCGCGGCGTGAAGCGGATGGTGTAGGTGGCGTCGTCCACGCGCTTGCGCACGCCGTCGATCCAGCCGTAGCACAGCGCCTGGTCGACGGATTCGGACCACGTCATGCACGGCTTGCCCGTGCCGACTTTGTGAAAGCCCACGAGCAGTTCTTTCGCTTCGTGCGCGTGGGCCGCGAGCCAGGCGCGGAAGTCTTCTGCGGTGTCGAAGAATACCGGGGAAGTCATGGGGCTAGTCAGCCAGGATGCCGGTGCGCAGGCGCTGGAGCGCAAGGACGTCGTCCTGGGCCGCGGCCCGCTGGTACCAGCGCATGGCTTCTTCGGGGTTCGCCATGACGCCGTCCCCTTTCTCGTAACGCCGGCCCAGTGCGAACTGTGCGGGCGCAACGCCTCGCCCGGCAGCGCTTTTCAGCAGGGCGAGGGCGCTCTTGCGGTCGTCGTCGAACTTGGCGGTTGTCGACATCAGGAGGCTCAGGCGATACAACGCCTGGAGGTCGCCCTGTTGGGCCACCACCGCCGCGAGGCGCTTCGCGCCGAGCATGTCGGCGTCGCCGACGATGCTCCAGCTGTAGATCACGGGCAGCCATGCCTGTACCGGCTCGCCCTTGACCGTCGCCGGCTTGAACACGCACTTTGCCAGGGCTTCCTGCGCCGCCCGGTCCAGGTCGGGGAACCCGGTGGACACTCGGATGATGGAACGTTCGACGGTACCGTCCGGGCGGATGAGGAACGCGAGCTCGGTCACGCCCTGCTCGTTGAGCCTTACGGATTGCCTCGGATATCCCGGTTTGCTGCACGCCGCGGACGCGGTTCCTGACAATGCCGCGCCAGCCAGGACGGCGGCAGCGAGCAGGCACTTCGAAACGCTGAAGATCATGTGTCGAGCCATGTTCAAATAGCTCGACTTTAGGCTTCGGTTGGCTGTTTGTAAAGATGTCAGCCGATGAACGAATCGAACTGCAGGTCGAATTCCTGCAGCGCCTTCTGCGCGTTCTGCATCTTCTTGCGGAATTCCGGACCGCGCTGCAGCGCGAGGCCGACCGCGAGCACGTCGATGACGACGAGGTACGCGAGGCGCGCGGAGATCGGCGTGTACGGGTCGATCGCGAACACGAGGTCGATGGGGATGAGTAAACTCGCCATGTCCGCGAGCGGCGTGCCGGACGGGGCCAGCACGATCACTTCGGCGCCGCCGCGGCGCGCCAGTTTGGCGGAGCGCGTGAGCGACGGGTTGTTGCCGCGCTGGGAGATCGCGACCAGGGCGTCGCCCTCGCGCAGCAGCGCGGCCGCGATGGCGTGGATCGCGGGGTCGGTGTACGCGACGGTCGGGACGCCCGAGCGGAAGAATTTGTGCTGCGCGTCGGCCGCGACGAAGCCCGACGTGCCCTGGCCGTAGAACTCGATCTTGTTGGCGCGCGACAGGATGTCGAGCGCCTTCTGGATCAGTTCCGGCTTCAGGTTGTTGCGCAGGTCGAGCAGGGTATTGATCGAGCGGCTGCAGATCTTGTTGACGAGGTCCGCGGCCAGGTCGTCCTGCGCCGGCTGCTCGCTGGCGCCGGGCAGCGCCAGGGCGAGGCCTTGCGCGAGCTTCAGCTTGAACTCGTGCCAGCCGTCGTAGCCGAGCGTGCGGCAAAAGCGCACGACGGTCGGCTCGGACACCTGCGCGCTGCGCGCCAGCGCCGTGATGTTCTGGCTCACGGTGGCGCTGGGCGCGGCCAGCACGGCGAGCGCCACCTTGCGCTCGGACTTGGACAGCGAGTCGAGCTGGGTACGGATCGAATCGAGCAGCACGGTGTCTTCCTTCAGTCTTCGGGCAGCGCCTCTTCGCGCCACTGCAGGCCGTCGCGGCCGATCAGCGCGGATGCGGCGGCGGGGCCCCACGTGCCGGACGTGTACGGGACCGGCGTCGTGTCGTCCTGCTCCCAGTATTCGAGGATCGGCTCGACCCATTCCCACGCGGCTTCCAGTTCGTCGCCGCGCATGAACAGGGTCAGCTGGCCGCGCAGGACGTCCAGCAGCAGGCGCTCGTACGCTTCCATGCGCGGGGACTTGAACTGTTCGCGGAAATCGAGTTCGAGTTCGGCCTGCTTCAGGCGCATGGAGTCGCCCGGCGTCTTGGCCATCAGGTTCATCGACAGGCCTTCGTCCGGCTGCAGGCGGATCACGAGGCTGTTCGGCTGGAAGCTCGACGTCGGCTGGTTGAAGATCGAGTGCGGGATCGTCTTGAAGCGCACGACGATCTCCGCGAGGCGGTCGGCCATGCGCTTGCCGGTGCGCAGGTAGAACGGCACGCCGGCCCAGCGCCACGTGTCGATCTCGGCCTTCATCGCGACGAAGGTTTCCGTCTTCGATTGCTTGGGCGCGCCCGGTTCGTCGCGGTAGCCCGGCACGGCCTGGCCGTCGACGTAGCCGCCGCGGTACTGGCCGCGCACGATGTTCTGCGACAGCGTCGTCGGCGTGAAGCGCTTCAGCGAGCGCAGGACCTGCAGCTTGGCGTCGCGCACGGCGTCCGGCGCGATCGACGTCGGCGGTTCCATCGCGACGATACACAGCAGCTGCAGCAGGTGGTTCTGCAGCATGTCGCGCAGGGCGCCCGAGTTGTCGTAATAGCCCAGGCGGTTGCCCACGCCGATCTTTTCCGCGATGGTGATCTGCACGTCGGAGATCCACTCGCGGCGCCACAGCGGCTCGAACAGGATGTTACCGAAGCGCAGGGCCAGCAGGTTCTGCACGGTTTCCTTGCCGAGGTAGTGGTCGATCCGGTAGATCTGCGATTCGGCGAAGACCTTGCCGACGTCCTTGTTGATCTGCTTGGCCGACGCGAGGTCGCGGCCCAGCGGCTTTTCCAGCACGACGCGCGAATTCGGCGTGGCCAGGCCCACGGCGGCCAGGTTCTCGCAGATCGTCGCGAACAGTTGCGGCGGCGTCGCCAGGTAGTACACGCGCGTGAGCGACGTATCCTTGCGCAGCGCTTCCGCCAGCGCCGCATAGGTCGCCACGTTGCCGGCGTCGACGGCGACGTAGGTGATGCGGTCCAGGAACGTCTGCCACGCGCTAGCATCGACGTTTTCCTTCACGTGCGATTTCGCGTTGGTTTCCACCATGTCGATGAACGCTTCCTGCGACATCTCGTCACGGCCGACGCAGATGATGCGCGCCGTCGCGGGCAGGTCGTTGCACACGTCACGGGCATACATCGCCGGCAACAGCTTGCGCATCGCGAGGTCGCCGCTGCCGCCGAAGAAAACGAGATCGAAATCGGAAAGTGCCATGGTGTCTGTCGAGGAGTGAAATGCTGTAAATTTACTACACGAATATCGATAGCGCAAGAAATTTTACTACGAAGTCGAGTGTAGTCGAAGGTAATGGTGCCACATCCGTGGCGGCGTGGGCGCGAGAGAAGAGGAGGGCGGGCACGTCGTGCCCACCCTTGAGTCAACCGCGGTATTCGGCCTGCTCGACGCCGGGGACGTCGACGGTAAACGCCAGTACTTTACCGCTGTGCGGATACTTCGCCAGCTCGTCATTCGAGCGGCCCTTGCTGGCGCTGGTGACGAACAGCGTGCGCAGGTCGGGCCCGCCGAACGCGACGGACGTCGGGCAGCGCACCGGCAGCTCGATTTCCTGCAGCAGTTCACCGGTCGGCGACAGCTTGACGATGCGGCCGCCTTCGAACATCGCGGACCAGTAATTGCCTTCGCTGTCCACCGCCGCGCCGTCCGGACGGCCGCCGTAGTCGGCCGCCTTCTTGTCGTCGGAGAAGGTGACGAGGTTGCGGCGGTTCGACGCCGTGCCCGTTTTCACGTCGTAGTCGTAGGCGTCCACGCGGTGGCTCGTCGTGTCCGAGTGGTACATGGTCTTGCCGTCCGGGCTGAACGACAGGCCGTTCGAGTTCGTCATGCCACCGGCCCAGGCCAGGCGCAGTTCGCCCTTGTCCAGCACGTACATCTCGGCCTTGGGCTGGTCGCGCGGCTCGTACATCGTGCCGACCCAGAAGCGGCCCGCCGGGTCAGTGCGGCCGTCGTTGAAGCGGACGATGGACGTGTCGTACGGCGCCGGCACGATGTCGTCGATGTCGCCCGTCGTCGTGTTCAGGTAGACGAAACCGGCGCGCGTGGCCAGCACGAGATTGTTGTCCTGGTCGACGGCGATCGCGGACGGCTCCGTCGCCGTGTTCCAGCGCGAATACTTGCCGCTCGACGGATGCAGGCGGTGCACCGACTTGCCGTCGATGTCGACCCAGTACAGCGCGGATTCGACCGCATGCCAGACGGCGGATTCGCCGACCAGCATCGGTTCGTCATGCACGATGTGGAATTTTTCGGTCTTCATGAAACGCTCCTCAGACGGCTGCCCTGGCGCGGGCGATCAGGCCGTTGGTCGAACCGTCGTGCTGCGCCGGTTGTGCTTCGCCGTTCAGTTCCGCCTCGATCTTCTTGGCCAGGACCTTGCCCAGTTCCACACCCCACTGGTCGTAGCTGTTCACGTCCCACAGCGCGCCCTGCACGAACACCTTGTGCTCGTACAGCGCGATCAGGGCGCCCAGCGTGGCCGGGGTCAGGTATTCCATCAGGATCGTGTTGCTGGGACGGTTGCCCGGGAAGGTCTTGTGCGGGACGAGGCGCTCGATCTCCGCCGGGTCCTGGCCTGCCAGGTCCTGGCGCACCTCATCGGCCGTCTTGCCCTTCATGAAGGCTTCCGACTGCGCGAAGCAGTTCGCGAGCAGCGCGGCGTGGTGGTTGTGGAATTCGTGCGCCGGACGCAGCGCGGCGATGAAGTCCATCGGCGTGACGTCCGTGCCCTGGTGCAGCAGCTGGAAGTACGCGTGCTGGCCGTTCGTGCCCACGTCGCCCCAGATCACCGGGCCGGTCGCGTAGTCCGTGATGACGTCGCCGGCGCGCGTGACGCGCTTGCCGTTGCTTTCCATGTCGAGCTGCTGCAGGTACGCGGGGAAGCGGTTCAGGTCCTGGTGGTACGGCGCGATCGACACCGACGGGCAGCCGAGGAATTCGCGGTTCCAGAAGCCGACGAGCGCCAGGATCATCGGCAGGTTCTGCTCGATGGGCGCGGTGCGGAAGTGCTCGTCCAGCGCGTGCGCGCCCGCGAGGAAGTCGGCGAAATAGCCGTAGCCGACGCACAGCGCGACGGGCAGGCCGATGGCCGACCAGACGGAGTAGCGGCCGCCGACCCAGTCCCAGAACGGGAACATGTTGTCCGGGTCGATGCCGAACTTCTTGATGGCTTCGACGTTGGTCGACACCGCGACGAAGTGCCTGGCGAGGGCTTCTTCCGACGCGTGCTTGAGGAACCAGCTGCGCGCCGTGTTCGCGTTCATCATGGTCTCGGCCGTCGTGAACGTCTTCGAGGCGATGATGAACAGCGTCGTTTCCGGATTCACGCGCGCCAGCGCGGCGTCCATGTCGTGGCCGTCGACGTTGGAGACGAAGTGCATGGTCAGGCGCGGATGCGCGAACTGGCGCAGCGCCAGGCAGACCATCTTCGGGCCGAGGTCGGAACCGCCGATGCCGATGTTGACGATGTCCGTGATTTCCTTGCCGGTGTGGCCGCGCCACTGGCCGCTGCGGACGGCGTCGCTGAACGTCTTGATGCGGGCGAGAACGTCGTGCACGTCGGCCGTGATGTCCTGGCCGTCGACGGTGATCTGCTTGTCCTTCGGCGCGCGCAGGGCGGTGTGCAGGACGGCACGGTTTTCCGTCAGGTTGATCTTGTCGCCGGCGAACATCGCGTCGCGCAACTGCTCGACGCCGCGCTCGCGCGCCAGGTTTGCCAGCAGTGCAAGCGTGCGCCCGTCCAGGCGGTTTTTTGAATAGTCTAGGAACACTCCGGCCGCTTCCGCCGAGAGACGTTCGAAGCGCTGCGGGTCTTGCGCGAACAGGTCGCGCATCTGCCATTGCCGGGCGTCCTGGGCGTGGGTCTGGAGGGCCTGGTAACTGGTGGTGCTGGTCAGGGGTGGTTGGCGCATGGTGATGGACGGTATGATGTCATTTTGTGCAGGTTATCGAATCATACAGGAAGCAGGCGTAAATTCACTACACAAATTCGCTACGCAGAGCGAGTCCCCCGTGTTCAATTCCCCGAGGCCATTGAATAGTGGGCGGCAATCCGCATTTCGTAGTAAAATTTCAGAAATCTAATTCACAAGGAACAGATCATGGCGCTGCACCCCGTAGTAGAACAGGTCACCAACCGGATCATCAAGCGTAGCCGGCCTTCGCGCCAGGCCTACCTGGCGCATCTCGATGCCGCGCGCATCAAGGGCGTGCAGCGTAGCGCGCTGTCGTGCACGAACCTCGCGCACGGCTTCGCCGCCTTCCCGGCCAACGACAAGCTCAAGCTGCGCGAGTACAAGCAGCCGTCCGTCGCGATCGTGTCCTCGTACAACGACATGCTGTCGGCGCACCAGCCGTTCGAATACTTCCCGAAAGTGATCAAGGATGCCGTGCGCGAAGTCGGCGCCGTGGCCCAGTTCGCCGGCGGCGTGCCCGCCATGTGCGACGGCGTCACGCAGGGCCAGCCGGGCATGGAACTGTCGCTGTTCTCGCGCGACACCATCGCCATGTCGACCGCCATCGCGCTGTCGCACAACATGTTCGACGCCAGCCTGTATCTCGGCATCTGCGACAAGATCGTGCCGGGCCTGCTGATCGGCGCGCTGCACTTCGGCCACATCCCCGGCATCTTCGTGCCGGGCGGTCCGATGACGTCGGGCCTGTCGAACAAGGAAAAGGCTGCGATCCGCCAGCGCTACGCGAAAGGCGAGGCGACCCGCGAAGAACTGCTGGAAGGCGAGGCCGCGTCGTACCACGGCGCCGGTACCTGTACCTTCTACGGTACCGCTAACAGCAACCAGATGCTGATGGAAATGATGGGCCTGCACCTGCCGGGCGCCGCGTTCATCACGCCGGGCACGCCGCTGCGCGACGCGCTGACCCGCGCCGCTGCCCAGCATGCCGTCAAGATCTCGCAGCAGGGCGGCGACTACATGCCGATCGGCCACATCGTCGACGAAAAGAGCATCGTCAACGCCATCGTCGCGCTGCACGCGACGGGCGGTTCCACGAACCACACGCTGCACCTCGTCGCCATCGCGCGCGCGGCCGGCATCGTGATCGACTGGAACGATTTCGACGAGCTGTCGAAGGTCGTGCCGTCGCTGACGCGCATCTACCCAAACGGCGAAGCCGACGTTAACTACTTCCAGGCCGCCGGCGGCCCGGGCTTCGTGATCCGCGAACTGCTGGACGCGGGCCTCGCGCACGACGACGTCAACACCATTCTCGGCCACGGCCTGCGCGCGCACTGCAAGGAACCGTTCCTGGACGGCGACAAGGTCGTCTGGAAGGACGTGCCAGAGAAGAGCGGCGACGAGTCGGTGCTGCGCCCGGTCTCGAACGCGTTCAGCGACAACGGCGGCATGGTGCTGGTGCAGGGCAACCTGGGCCGCGCCGTGATGAAGATCTCGGCCGTCAAGAAAGAGCACCACATCGTCGAGGCGCCCGCGCTGACGTTCGATTCGCAGGAAGATTTCATGCACGCCTACAAGGCCGGCAAGCTGAACCGCGACTTCGTCGCCGTGATCCGCTTCCAGGGCCCGCGTGCCAACGGCATGCCGGAACTGCACGCGCTGACGCCGGCACTGGCCAACCTGCAGGACAGCGGCTACCACGTCGCGATGGTCACCGACGGCCGCATGTCGGGCGCATCGGGCAAGGTCCCGGCCGCGATCCACGTGTCGCCGGAAATCCTGGCCGGCGGTCCGCTGGGCCTCGTGCGCGACGGCGACATCATCCGCGTCGACGCGACGCAGGGTACGCTGGAAGCCCTGGTCCCGGCCGATGTGTGGGCGGCGCGCAAGCAGGCGACCGCTGACCTGAGCTCCAGCCACATCGGCATGGGCCGCGAACTGTTCGACATGTTCCGCAAGTCCGTCAGCGCGGCCGAAGAGGGCGCCGCCCACTTCCCGCTGCCGTCCCCGGCCGACACGACCGTACCCCTGCACGAAGGCACCGACAGCGGCGAGATCATGCCGGGTTCCGACGAAGACTTCCTGTTCCGCAAATCGAAATAAGCAAAGTGAGCACAACGATGAGTAACGAAATGACCCTGCTGGACATCATGAAATCCGCCGTCGTGATCCCCGTGATCGCGATCGACGACCCGGACCATGCCGTTCCCCTCGCCAAGGCCCTCGTCGCCGGCGGCATCCGCGTGCTCGAAGTCACGCTGCGGACTAAACACGGCCTGGACGCGATCCGCGCGATGTCCGAAGTGGAAGGCGCGATCGTCGGCGTCGGCACCCTGACGCAGCCGGAAGAATTCGCCGCGTCGCGCGATGCGGGCGCCGTATTCGGCGTGTCGCCGGGCCTGACGCCGGCGCTGATCGAGGCTGCGAAGAAAAGCGGCCTGCCGCTGCTGCCGGGCTGCATGACCCCGTCCGAAGTGATGGTCGCGCGCGAAGCCGGCTTCAAGCAGCTGAAACTGTTCCCGGCCGTGCCGGCGGGCGGCGTCGGCATGCTGAAGGGCATCGGCGGCCCGCTGCCGGACGTGACGTTCTGCCCGACGGGCGGCATCTCGATCGAGACGGCGCCGCAATTCCTCGCGCTGAAGAACGTCGCGTGCGTGGGCGGCTCCTGGCTGACCCCGGCGGACGCGATGAAGGCCGGCGACTGGGGCCTGATCACCGAGCTGGCGAAAGCCGCTTCGGCGCTGAAGGCGGCCTGAGCCCGACATGCGGCGGCGCCTGTCCCGGGGCCTGACCCCGGGCGAGATGCGCATGGCGTCGCTGCTGTTCGGCGACGCCATCGACGTTACGCGCGTGCGCGTGCACGGGCGCCGCTACCTGCCGCTGGTGCAGCCGAAAAACTGCGCCATGACGCCCAACGGCAGCATTTATTTTCATCCCTCCTGCTTCCTGCCCGACTATGCCGCGGGCGATCCGCACACGATCCACTGGTTCATGCACGAGATGGTGCACGTGTGGCAGCACCAGCTCGGCTACCCGGTCCGGTTGCGCGGCGCCTTCCGCATCGGCCTGTCGTACCGCTACGAACTGCGTCCCGATGCCCTGCTGTCCGACTACAACATGGAAGCCCAGGGCGACCTGCTCGCGGATTATTTTGCGCTGAAACACATGCGCAACCCGCGCATCATGCGCCAGCGCCGTCATGCACACCAGCTCGAGCTGTACGAACGGGTGCTGGCCCGCTTCCTTGCCGATCCGCGCGACCCGGACAACCTGCCGCACGGCGGCGCGCGCCGCTTCGCGCGAATGGTAACGTCTATCTCCTCCTGAGCTTGCGTAGCCTCAAAATTTAACAACAGTGCCGTCGTAGGCTTTCGCCTTGCGTTCATTTCGCGAGGCGGTCATGTCCGTTGCCTGTCGCATCCCCATGCTGCTGTGTGCCTGCCTGCTGGCCGCGCCGGCGTACGCCCGCGTGGGCGAGGCCGAGGTGCGCGAAGGCCCGCGCGGCGGCCCGTGCTTCACCATCACCCCGCGCGAGGAACGCCTCGGCACGCCGGAGTTCCAGTCGATCGTCGTGTGGGAGGGCGCCCGCCCCGTGTGGAGGATGACGATGCCGAAGGAACGCACGTTCCCCCTCACGTTCGGCATGTGCGTGCCGTATGGCGGCAGGGTGGCGTCGCTGCCGCGCACGACGCCCGCGCCCCTGGCCCCGGGACGGATCTACAGCCTGCGCATCGAGGCTCGGCCGGGCAAGGGCCGCGCGGCCTCCAGCTACGAGGCGAGGTTCTGCCTCGCGCGCCAGCATGACGGCAGTGCCGTCGTGCACCAGATCTGGAATGGCGACCGGGAAGGGGCGCGGATGTACGGGTGTTTGGCGCCGGACTGATTACGCCAGCTGCAGCAGCGCCATGACCATCGACGACATGTTGTTGGTCTGCTTCAGCATGGCGGTGCCGGATTGCATCAACATCTGGTTCGTCGCCATGACCGACGTCTCCGTCGCGAAATCGACGTCCATGATGCGGCCGGTGGCCGCCTGCGTATTGGCCGAGACGTTCGACAGGTTGTTGTAGACGTGGTCCAGGCGGTTCGCGAGCGCGCCCAGTCCGGACCGCAGCGCCGAGACGGCGTCGATGGCGTCACCCAGGCTGCCGATGGCCCAGGCCGCGTTGGCGAAGTACGTCGTCGTGCTGTGCACCGTGATCGTGCCGCCGAAGCCGTCGGGGACGTTGGTCGTCGTGGGGATGACGATGTCGGCGAGGGTGTGGCCCGGTGTGGAGTCGAGCGGCGAACCGTCGCCCGCGAAGCGGGGGGTAGCCGTGACGGTGGTATTGCCGCCGCTGACCGCCACGACAGTACTGGACGTCGCGGCCTGCAGCAGGGTGTCGACGTCGCGCAGTCGGGCCGAGAGGTCGGCGTGCATGGTTTCCGTACTGGCCGCGCCGATCTGGAACGACAGACCTGCCGGATCCCCGAGTTGTCCGCCCGTCGTCGTGGAAGTGTTCAGCAGCGTGGCGCCGCCGAACCTGGTGTTGCTGAAGATGTTCGACAGTTCGTCCGTGAGCGAGTCGTATTCCGCCTGCAGGGCGTCCCTGTCGGTGCTGGACGATGAATTGTCGGCGGCCTGGGTCGCCAGGTCCTTCATGCGGATGAGGATGTCGTTGACTTCGTTCAGCGCGCCGTCCGCGGTCTGCAGCAACGAGATCGAGTTCTGCGTATTGCGCATGGCCACGGCCATGCCGCTGCTCTGGCCTTTCAGGCGGGTGGCGATCTGCAGGCCGGCGGCGTCGTCCATCGCCGAGTTGATGCGGTAGCCGGTCGACAGGCGCGTCATCGCGGTCGACAGCGCGGTCTGGGTGCGACCCAGGGCCTTGTGCGCCGACAGCGACACGAAATTGGTGTGAAGACTCAGCATTTACGAAACAGTGAATGAACCTCTTGATAACAGGGCGACCGGATACCGTTTCGTATTAAATATTGAATCAATGTTTTTTCGATTTTGCAGATTTCGACATGCCCGCCTCAGGACACCGGCTTGCGCGCGGGCAGCGGCGCCTCCGGCGGTACGAGGCCCCCGGCCCGCAGGTCTTCCCAGAAGGCGGCCGGAATCTCGACGTGCATCAGCGTCGCATTGCGCCGCAGGTGTTCCTGGCTGCTGGCGCCGGGGATCGTCGCGGCGACGGCCGGATGCGCCAGGCCGAACTGCAGCGCGGCCGCGGCCAGGTCGACGCCATGCCGCGCCGCCACCTGGCGCAGCCGGTCGCGGTGGGCGTGCTGCTCCGGCGTGGCCGGCCGGTAGTCGTAGTGCTCGCCGCCCGCGAGGAAACCGGAATTGAACGGCCCGCCCAGCACGACGTGCGCGCCGCGCGCGGCGCACAGCGGAAACAACTCGGCCAGCGGCGTCGTCTCCATCAGCGTGTAGCGGCCGGCCAGCAGGAACACGTCGGGATCGGACTGGCGCAGCGCGCGCAGGCATGGCTCGACCGTGTTCACACCGAGACCCCACGCCTTGATCGTGCCTTCGTCGCGCAGCTTCACCATGCCCTCGAACGCGCCGCCGGGACTGGCCGCGATGCGGTAATGGTGCTCGAACTGGTTGCCGAGCAGGTCGGGCGACAGATCGTGCACGTAGACGATGTCGACGTGGCCCAGTGCCAGCCGCTGCAGGCTGTCCTCGACGGCGCGGCGCACGCCGTCGGCCGTGTAGTCGAGCACGCGCCTGAACGGCAGCGCGCCCACGAACGGTGCCTGGATCTCGCCCGGATGATGCGGCACGAGCAGGCGCCCGACCTTGGTCGACAGCGTGTACTCGTCGCGCGGGCGCCGGCGCAGGGCCTGGCCGAAGCGGTGTTCGGACAGGCCGGCACCGTAGTGCGGCGCCGTGTCGAAGTAGCGGATGCCCGCATCCCAGGCGGCATCGACGGTCGCATGGGCGGCCGCGTCGCTCGTCGCGTGGTACATGTCGCCGAGCCCGGTGCCGCCGAGGCCCAGGCGCGTGATCGGCCGGTAGCGTGCGTTCATGGGACATAACGCTACAGGGCGGACGAGGCGGCGGGCGCACGGTTGACTGTCGGAATTACCCAGTCGAGCCGTTCAGGTAATTGTCCTTGACCCGCACATAGTGCTCGGCCGAGTAGCGCAGGTACGCGATCTCGGCCTCGGTGAGCGTCCGCACCCTGACGACGGGCCGGCCGACGTACAGGAAGCCGCTTTCCAGCGTCTTGTTCGGCGGGACGAGGCTGCCGGCGCCGACCATGACGCGGTCTTCGACGACCACGTCGTCCATCACGATGGTGCCCATGCCGATGAGGCAGTCGTTCCCGATCCGGCTGCCATGCAGGATGACGCCGTGGCCGACGGTGACGTAGTCGCCGATGACGAGCGGCGAGCCATCCGGTTTGGCGGGTGTCTTGTGGGACACGTGGCCCATCGTCAGGTCCTGGATGTTGGTGCACCGGCCGATGACGATGTCGTTGACGTCGCCGCGCAGGACGGCGTTGCACCAGATCGAGCTGTCCGCGCCGAGGCGGACGCTGCCGATGACCTGCGCCGAGGCATGCACGTAGACGCGCTCGGCAAGTTGTGGAACGGCGTCGAGGTAAGGGGAAAGCGGCATGGAATGCTCCAGTAGTTCTCGGTTCATGATCTGTGCGCCCACAGACATATATTTACGTTAGATTTCGACCGTCATACTCAACGATTGGAGAAACGTGTGAAATTATTGATGAACTGTGGGCTTGCGGGTGTGGTTGCTGTATCGGGATTGGCTTATGCAGCAGAAGGCGTGGGCCCCGTCGTTGCCGACGCAAAGCAAATTCTCGTATCGGGAAATGGCCACAAGCGGGACTTCCCATGCAATGGCCGGCACCTTGTCGTGGAAGGCTCGGATCATATCGTGACCACGACAGGGACCTGCGCCAGCGCGGAAATCGGCGGCGCAAACAATACGGTCAATGTCGAGGTTGCCCCCAAGGGAAAACTCGTTGTCGGGGGCACCCAGCAGAAGGTGCAATGGAGGTCGGCCGGGGAACCCGAGCAAGACCTGTCCGGCATCGACAACAAGGTCCAGCGAGTGAAATAAGTTCACTTGGCCGGCGGTTCCCACAGCTCGACCTTGTTGCCTTCGGGATCGATGACCCAGCCGAACTTGCCGTATTCGCCGTCGTCCGTCCTGTCGAGCACGTTGCAGCCTTCGTCGCGCAGGGCTTGCAGCAGGGCGGCGAGGTTGTCGACGCGATAGTTGATCATGAAAGGAGCCCGGCCCGGTGCGAACTGGCCGCTGTCGGCGGGGAACACGGACCAGGCGGTCGTGCCCGTAGGATCTGTCCAGTCGAACGTGGCGCCGCCCCACGGCTGCACGTCGATGCCCAGGTGGCGCTTGTACCAGGCGCCCAGCGCGGCCGGGTCGTTCGCCTGGAAGAAGATGCCGCCGATGCCGGTCACGCGCTTCATGTCGGTCTCCGATCTCGTCAAATAACCATTATTGTGCGCCCGGTGCGCCCAGTGCCCCCAGCCGCTCGCGCGCGTGCGCCTGTCCCGGCTCCAGCGCCAGTGCCTGCCGGTAATTCGCGATGGCGGCGTCGCGCTCGCCGGCCGCCTCGTACGCCTGGCCGAGGCCGTCGTAGAGGAAGTCGAAGCGTTCCGGGTACAGCTTCACGCCCAGCCGGAACACCTGCATGGCGTCGGCCGTGCGCCGTTCGCGCAGCAGCTTCATGCCCCAGTCGTGGGCTTGCAGCGGGTCGAGGGCGAGGTCGGGATTCTGCGCGTGCAGGCGGTCGTAGATGGCGGCGATGTGCTCGAAGCCTTGCTGGCCCAGTTGCTCGAGGAACGTGTCCAGCGTCGGCGGCGCACCCGCGGCACCGCGCAGCGCGAACGAGACGAAGCCGGCCGGCGGACGGTTCGCGGCGAGGGCGTCGTCCAGCTGGCGGCGCGCGGGGGCGTCGTTGCGCAGGCGGGCGTCGAGGAAGCGTTCCACCATGCGCGCCATCGCGCCATAGGCCTGGGCCGATTGCGCGCGCGTGCGCTTGCCGAAGGCGGCGTCCGGCGCCATGCGCAGCGACCACGACGAGAAATCCATGTGGCTCGCGGCGTCCAGCGTGGCGAGGTAGACGTCGGCATAGCGCATGCGCGCCAGCAGTGCGGAGCCGATGGCGCCTTCGTCCTGCAGGCGCGTCATGAACAGCAGCGGGATGCCCAGGCGCTCCGGCGTGACGTACTTCGCGGCGCGCGGGCCGCCGTTGATGTAGTCGTAGGCGGCGCGCAGCGAGCCTTCCAGCGTGACGAGGGCGCGGATGCGGTCGTCGCGGCTCGCGGCCAGCACGCTTGCGAGGCTGCCCCAGCTGTGGCCGACGACGGCGATGCGGTTCGCGTCCGCCTGCGCCAGCGTCTGCGCGTAGCCGACGAGGAAGCCGATGTCGCCGGCCTGCGCCTCGGCGCCTTCCAGGTCGGCCGACATCGCATGCGAGCGCGGGCCCAGCGACGGCGTCGCGATCACGATGTAGCCGTGGCTTGCGAGGTATTCGCACAGGTCGGCGTTCTCGATGGCATAGGCGCTGTGGCTCGGCGCGTAGATCACGACGGGGAATTTACCCGGACGTTCGGGCGCGTCCCGCAGGGCACGCATGGGGCTGGCCAGGTCGCGCTGGACTTGCGGCGACCGCGTGTCGACGAGCGCGTCGGTGGCGCGGCGCACCTGGTCCGGCATGCGGCTGAATTCCTCTTCCGTCGCCACGGTCGTCACGTAGTCGCGGTAGGTCAGCGCGCCGCCCGTGCCGATGGCCGGATACCAGATCAGCGTCTGCAGCGGACGCGCACGGTCGCCGCTCGTCGCCTGCGCCGTGACGGGATTGCGCGGATGCTGGTAGACGCGCGCCCGGTCGTACTGCTGGCGGACGTGGAGGCCGACGCGGTAGGGGCCGGGCGGGGCGGACGGCGTGAAGTCGGCGGCCGTCGCGGAGTGCGCGAGGGCGAAGGCGAGCAGCAGGGTGGTCAGGGTCCGGAGCATAGGTCGTCGGCTGGTGTTTCTTTGGTTGCAAGATTATATGCTGAACCGGCATGATTTTCGGTGCGACATGCGAATCCGCTAAAATGTCGGATTCTTCTTCACCTCCTTCCAACATCATGACTCAGGACGAACTTAAGCAGGCAGTGGCGCGCGCCGCCATCGAATACGTGGTCGACGGCGAAATCATCGGCGTCGGCACCGGCTCCACCGCCAACTTCTTCATCGACGAACTCGGCAAGATCAAGTCGCGCATCAAGGGCGCCGTGGCGTCTTCGGAAGCGACGGCGACGCGCCTGCGCGGCCACGGCATCGAGGTGTTCGACCTGAACGACGTCGAATCGATCTCCGTCTACGTCGACGGCGCCGACGAGATCAACGCCACCGGCGCCATGATCAAGGGCGGCGGCGCGGCGCTGACGCGCGAAAAGATCGTCGCCTCGGTCTCGGGCAAGTTCGTGTGCATCGCGGACGGCTCCAAGCTCGTCGAGACGCTTGGGCGTTTCCCCCTGCCGGTCGAAGTGGTGCCGATGGCCGCGAACGCCGTCAGCCGCAAGCTGACCGCGCTGGGTGGCCAGCCGCGCCTGCGCACGAAGCCGGGCAGCACGGACGCCTTCGTCACCGACAACGGCGGCTACATCCTGGACGTGGCGGCCCTAGCGATCACGGATGCGGTGGCGCTGGAATCGGAAATCAACCAGATCGTCGGCGTGATCGCCGTCGGCCTGTTCGCCCGCCGCGGCGCCGACGTCTGCCTGCTGGGCACGGGCGACGGCGTCAAGAAGCTGACGTTCTGATCATGCAACGCCTGGCGCTCGTGTGCGCGGCCGTCGCGATGCTGGGCGGCTGCGCCATGTTCCACAAGCAGACGCCGCCGCCGACTCCGGCCGCGGCCCCCGTTGCCGACGCGGCGCCTGCCGTCGAGACGATTCCGTTCCGTACGGGCGTGTCGTCGGCGACCGTCGAGAAGATGGCGAAGCAGCAAGGGTGTACGGGCGGGCAGGGCGCCGGGCTCATCACGGAGCCGGGGCCTGTCGAGGTCTATCGCATGCGGTGCGACAGTGGCAAGGTTTTCATGGCGCGGTGCGAACTGCGCCAGTGCCGGCAGATGTAAAAAAGGGCAGCCACGCTGCCCTTTGATCGATCAAGCGGTCGGCGGTACGTAGCCGGCAGCCTCGTCGGCGCCTTCGCCGAAGAAATGGCGTTCCATTTGCGTGGCCAGGTATTTGCGGGCGCGCGCGTCGGCCATGTTCAGGCGGTTTTCGTTGATCAGCATCGTCTGGTGTTTCAGCCAGCCATCCCAGGCTTCCTTCGACACGTTTTCATAGATGCGCTTGCCCAGCTCGCCCGGGTACGGCGGGAAGGCCAGGCCTTCGGCTTCCTTGTTCAGTTTGATGCAGTGGACGGTGCGGGCCATGTTCTTGCTCCTGGTTCGGTATCGGAAAACGTGATTATAAAGCGACGCGGCCGTCAGAGTTGCTTGATCAGGATTTGCGACCTGCGTTGCCAGTTGTACATATGCGCCCGATCCTTGGGCAGGTCATCCACGGTGGCCGGCACGAAGCCGCGCTTCTTGAACCAGTGCGACGTCCGCGTGGTCAGCACGAACAGCTTGGACATCCCGGCCGCGCGGGCGCGGTTTTCCATGTGTTTTAAAATGCGCTCGCCGTCACCCTGCGTCTGCGCGTCCGGGCTCACCGTCAGGCAGGCCATTTCCGCCATCTTCGATTCCGGGAACGGGTACAGCGCGGCGCAGCCGAAGATGACGCCGTCGTGCTCGATCACGGAGAACTGTTCGATTTCGCGTTCGATCAGCTCGCGCGGACGCTTCACCAGCGTGCCGTCCGCTTCCAGCGGTTCGATGAGCTTGATAATTCCGCCGACGTCCTCAATTGAGGCCTGGCGGAGGCTCTCCAGGTTGTCGTGCGTGATCATGGTGCCCACGCCGTCGTGGGTGAACAGTTCCAGCAGCGCCGAGCCGTCCGTCGAGTACGGGATGATGTGGGCGCGGTCGACACCGCTGTTGCAGGCCTTGATCGCGTGCTGCAGGTAGAACGACGCGTCATTCGGCAGGAAGCCCGCCTGCAGCACGGCTTCGGCCTGGTGCGACGACAGTTCGCGGATGTCCCCGCCGCCGGCGTCCTTCATCAGCGGCGTTTCCGTGATGAAGATGAGCTTTTCGGCGTGCAGGGCGATCGCGGCGGATACCGCCACGTCTTCCATCGTCAGGTTGAACACCTCGCCGGTCGGCGAGAAGCCCAGCGGCGACAGCAGGACGATGTTGTCCTCGGTCTCCAGGATGGGCTGGATCTTGGCGGCGGCGACCTTGCGCGTGACACCGGTCAGTTCGTGGTCGACGCCATCGATCACGCCCAGCGGGCGCGCGGTGACGAAGTTGCCGGAGACGATGCTGATGTGCGCATTCGACATCGGCGTGTTGGGCAAGCCCTGGCTGAACGCGGCCTCGATGTCCAGGCGCAGTTCGCCGGCGGCCTCCTTGGCGCATTCCATCGCGGCGATGTCGGTGACGCGCACGCCGTTGTGGAAGCGGCCCGCGACGTTACGCAATGCCAGCTGTTCGGCCACCTGCGGCCGCGAGCCGTGCACCAGCACGACGCGGATGCCGAGTCCGACCAGCAGCGACAGGTCCTGCGCCAGCACGGGCAGGGCGCCGGCCGACACCAGTTCACCGGGGAAAGCGACGACGAAGGTCTTGCCGCCGAATGCGTGAATATACGGCGCGACGGAGCGCAGCCACTGGACGAATTGGGTAGGGTTTTCCATTTGCCGCATTATAATTCGCTGCGCGACTTGCGCACCAAATCCTCGTAAAAATCAATGTCTGAACAGAGTAACAAGCCTGCGCCGAAGCCGGCGCGCGCCGCCTCCCCCGACCGTTCTTCGCAACCGCGCGGCGACGCCCGTCGCGGCCCGCGCCCGCCTGCGCGCGAGGGCGCGCTCGCGAACGCGCTCGCGCAGGCGCAGGTGCGCGCGCCGCGTGCAGAGGCTCCTGCCCAGGAGCGCCCGGCCAAGCCGCGCGAAGGCGGCCAGCGTCCACGCGAGGAGCGCCCCGCGCGCAAAGAGTCGGTGCGCAATCCGCTCCCCCCGATCACCTTCCCCGAAGACCTCCCCGTCTCCGGCCGCCGCGCCGAAATCGCGAAGGCGCTGATGGAGAACCAGGTGGTGATCGTGTCCGGCGAAACCGGCTCGGGCAAGACGACGCAGCTGCCGAAGATCTGCCTGGAACTGGGCCGCGGCGAAAAGGGCATGATCGGCCACACGCAGCCGCGCCGCATCGCCGCGTCGTCGACCGCGAAACGCATTGCGTACGAACTGGGTTCGCCGCTGGGCGAGCACGTGGGCTACAAGGTTCGCTTCAACGACACGCTGTCGCCGGGCGCCTGGGTCAAGCTGATGACGGACGGTATCCTGCTGGCCGAAACGCAGACCGACCCGCTGCTCAAGGCCTACGACACGATCATCATCGACGAGGCGCACGAGCGCAGCCTGAACATCGACTTCCTGCTCGGCTACCTGAAAGAGATCCTGCCGCGCCGGCCGGACCTGAAGGTGATCATCACGTCCGCGACGATCGACGCCGACCGCTTCGCGCGCCATTTCGGCACGCTTGACAAGCCCGCGCCCGTCATCGAAGTGTCGGGCCGCCTGTACAAGGTCGAGGTGCGCTACCGCCCCGTCGAACGCGACCAGGAATTCGCCCCCGCCGCCGACGGCAAGTCGATGTCGAAAGCGCAGGCCGCGCGCGACAAGCGCGACCTGATGGATGCCGTCGTCGACGGCGTCGACGAATTGTGCCGCCTGGGCCAGGGCGACGTGCTCGTATTCCTGCCCGGCGAGCGCGAGATCCGCGACTGCGCCGAAGCGCTGCGAAAACACCATCCGCCGCACGTGGAAATCCTGCCGCTGTTCGCGCGCCTGTCCGTCGAAGAACAGGACCGCGTGTTCCGCACGACGAACGCGCGCCGCATCGTCCTCGCGACGAACGTGGCCGAGACGTCGCTGACGGTGCCCGGCATCCGCTACGTCGTCGATGCCGGTCTGGCGCGCGTAAAACGCTACAGCTACCGCAACAAGGTCGAGCAGCTGCAGATCGAGGCGATCTCGCAGGCCGCCGCCAACCAGCGCGCAGGCCGCTGCGGCCGCGTCGCGGACGGCGTCTGCATCCGTTTATATGAGGAAGACGATTTCCTGCAGCGGCCGAAATTCACGGACCCGGAAATCCTGCGTTCGTCGCTGGCGGCCGTCATCCTGCGCATGAAGTCCCTGCACCTGACCGACGTGGAGACCTTCCCGTTCGTCGAACCGCCGCAGGGCCGCGCCATCGCCGACGGTTACCAGCTGCTGCAGGAACTGGGCGCCGTCGACGACGCCAACGAACTCACGGCGATGGGCCGCAAGCTGGCCAAGCTGCCGCTCGACCCGCGCGTGGGCCGCATGATCCTGGCCGCCGTCGACAACGTGTGCCTGACCGAGATGCTGATCATCGCGTCCGCGCTGTCGGTGCAGGACCCGCGCGACCGGCCGATGGAATACCAGCAGCAGGCCGACGAGAAGCACAAGAAGTTCGCGGACGAGAAGAGCGAGTTCCTGAGCTTCCTGAAGATCTGGCGCTGGTTCGAGCAGGCCATCGAGCACAAGAAGACGAACCGCCAGCTGCAGGACAACTGCCGCGAGAATTTCCTGTCGCAGGTGCGCCTGCGCGAGTGGCGCGACGTGCATTCGCAACTGCTCACGATCGTGAAGGAGCAGGGCTGGCGCCTGAACGATGCCCCGGCCACGTACGAGCAGCTGCACATGGCGCTGCTGACTGGTTTGCTGGGCAATATCGGCTACAAGATGGAAGACGATTCCGGCGCCTATCTCGGCGCGCGGGGCATCAAGTTCCACATCTGGCCCGGTTCCACCCTCAGCAAGAAGGCGGGTAAATGGATCATGGCGGCGGAACTGGTCGAGACGACGCGCCTGTACGCGCGCTGCATCGCCCAGATCCAGCCGGAGTGGGTGGAGAAGATCGGCGGCCACCTGCTGAAAAAATCGTGGGGCGAGCCGCGCTGGGAAAAGCGCACGGCGCAAGTCACCGCGAGCGAGCGCGCCACCTTGTACGGCATCGTCGTCTACAGCCAGCGCCGCATCAACTATGCGCAGCACAACCCGCTTGATGCGCGCGAGATCTTCATCCGCGACGCGCTCGTGGCGGGCGATTACGAGACCCGTTCTCCGTTCTTCGCCCACAACCACAAGCTGATCAAGGAAATCGAGAACCTGGAACACAAGTCGCGCCGCCTGGACGTGCTCGTGGACGACCAGCTGATCCATGCGTTCTACGACAACGAGATCCCGTCGGACGTCGTGAACGGCGCGGGCTTCGAGAAGTGGTACAAGGACGCGTCGCGCGACAATCCGAAGCTGCTGTACCTGAACCGCGAAGAACTGATGCGCCACGAAGCGGCGGGCGTCACGACGGAGCTGTTCCCGAAGACGATGAACGTGACCGGCATCGAGATGGGCCTGTCGTACCATTTCGAACCGGGCAGCCCGCGCGACGGCGTGACCCTGACCGTGCCGCTGTTCGCGCTGAACCAGATCCCGCGCGAGCGCGCGGACTGGCTCGTGCCGGGCATGCTGAAGGAAAAAGTGCAGCTGCTTCTGAAGTCCCTGCCGCAAAAGCTGCGCCGCCACTGCGTGCCGCTGCCGGAGTACGCCGCGCGCTTCTTCGAGCGTAACGAAGATCCCGTGCGCTTCGGCCGCGGCGACCTGATCGACGCGCTCATCGCGGACATCCACGCGCAGACGGGCGTGCGCGTGATGACGACGGACTTCAAGCTGGAGACCCTGCCGGCCCACCTCTTCATGAACTTCAAGGTGGTCGACGAACACGGCCGCCAGCTCGACATGGGCCGCAATCTCGCCACCTTGCAGGCGGAGTTGGGCGGCCAGGCGCGCCAGAGCTTCCAGCGGATGGCGGAGACGACGCCGGCCGCAGGCCAGCCGGCTGCGAAGCCGTTGGCTGCGCAGGCCGCACCGGCGCCTGCCAAGGGCAAGCCCGCACCGGCCGCACCGGCCGCGCCGACCGCCCATACGAACATCACCGGCTGGACGTTCGGCGAACTGCCGGAACTGCTGGAGATCACGCAGGGCAAGATCACGCTGATCGGCTTCCCCGCGCTCGTCGACAAGGGCACGCACTGCGACCTGGAAGTGTTCGACGACCCGAACGTGGCGGCGCGCACGCACCGCGTCGGCCTGCGCCGCCTGTTCGCGCTGCAGTTCAAGGATCAGTTGAAATTCGCGGAAAAGAACGTGCCGGGCCTGCAGCAGATGGGCATGCAGTTCATGTCGGTGGGTACGCCGGAAGAACTGCGCGAGCAGATCGTCAACAAGGCCATCGAGATCGCCTGCCTGCAGGACCCGCTGCCGATTGATGCCGCATCGTTCAACAAGCGCAAGGACGAGGGCAAGGGCCGCATCGGCCTCCTGATCAACGAGACGGCGCGCCTCGCCGGCCAGATCCTCGCGGAGTTCCACGGCCTGCCCAAGCGCCTGCAAGGCCTGCCGCCGGCCGTCGCGAGCGACATGCAGGCGCAGTTGCAGGGCCTCGTCCACAAGCGCTTCATCGCCGAGACGGAGTACAGCCAGCTGGCGCACTTCCCGCGTTATCTGAAAGCGATGAACGTGCGCCTGGAAAAACTGCGCGGCAATCCGGCGCGCGACGCGCAGCTGATGGCGGAGTGGCAGACGGCGGCCACGCAGTTCCAGCGCACGGTGAAGAACCAGCCGCTGAAGAACCTCGACCCGCGCATGATCGAGTTCCGCTGGATGCTGGAAGAACTGCGCGTGTCGCTGTTCGCGCAGGAGCTGCGCACGCCGATGCCGGTGTCGTCCAAGCGCCTGCAGAAGGTGTGGGAGTCGATGCTGCGCTGAGTCGGTTCTGCTACAGTGGCGTTACCCAATCACGCCAGCGATTTCGCCATGACCGACCTCGTACTCGCCATCGTCCATCACCTGATCGTATTCGGCATCGCGTCCGCACTGGCCGCCGAACTGGCGCTGATGCGGCCCGCCGCGATGTCGCCGCAGACCGTGCGCCTGCTGGGGCGCTTCGACATGGCCTATGGCGTGATGGCGCTGGCGATCCTGGTCGTCGGCTTCCTGCGCGTGATGTACGGCGCGAAGGGCGCCGGGTTCTACATGCACAACCCGATGTTCTGGGCCAAGATCGCCGCGTTCGCCGCCGTGGGCCTCATCTCGATCAAGCCCACGCTGCGCATCCTCGCCTGGCAAAAACGGGCGAAGGCGGATGCGGCGTTCGTGCCGGCGCTGGACGAGGTGAGTGCGCTGCGCCGGACCATGCTGCTGGAGATCCACGTGTTCGCGCTGATCCCGATCTTCGCGGCCATGATGGCGCGCGGGATCGGATACTGAGCGGGTACTGAGCCTTACGCCACCACCGCCGGGCCGGCCGGCAGCATGCGGACGGATGCCAGGTCGGCCACCAGCCGGCCGATGAACCAGCCGTTGAAGACGCCGAACAGGCCGCACACGGCGCAGGCGAACAGCGTGTCCTGACGCAGTTGCGGCGCGACGGCCACCGTCACGGAGGCCACGTACTTCGTGAAGAACACGGCCATCATCATGACGAGCGGCAGGCGGCTGCCGCGCACGCGCACATGGCCCGGCACGGTGCTCGCCGCGATGCGTTCCGAACCGGCCAGTCCCGCCACCAGCGCCATGCCGGCGGCGGCTGCCGCCCACGCGGCGAACGCCCAGCCTTCGAGACCGAATTTCGCGCTCACGTCCTGCAGCGACAGCACCAGCATCACGGCCGGAATCATGACGAGCTTGCGGACTTCCACGTCGCGGTCGCGCATGGCGGCCATGCCGCGGTAGACGAGGAAGGCGAGGATCGCCCAGACGTAGAGCGGGGTGTGGGTCAGGATCTGGATCAGCATGGTCGGCTCCATCAAGTGCGTTAAGTTGACGCCACTGTGCCAGCGCTCCCAGGTGCCCGTGTGCCCATGCGACGACATGGCGCGAGCGCGGCGCGAAATGCGGCTGGGCGGCGCGAAATGCAGCGTCTTTACACAGCTTTACGACCGTTGACCGCGCTTAACGTTTCCCCGTCCGACAATGCGCCTTCCGTAACCCAGGGGGACACATGGATCACTCACACCACAGCCTTGCCGAAGACCTCGAGCGCATGCTCGCCACCCAGACCAGCCGGCGCCAGTCGTTGCGCTGGCTGTTCGCGTCCGCGGCCGCCGTGCCGCTCGCGGGTTGCGGCGGCGGCGGCGGTGCGTCCGGCGACACGGCCGCGTCAACGACGACGTCGTCCACGGGCAGCACCGGCACCACGACCACCACCACGACCGGCACCTGTTCCGTCATCCCCGAGGAAACGGGCGGGCCGTACCCGGGCGACGGTACCAACAGCAACGGCAACGGCATCGCGAACGCGCTGGCGCTGTCCGGCATCGTCCGCAGCGACATCCGCACGAGCGTTGCCCCCGGCAGCAAGACGGCGGCCGGCATCCCGACGACCCTGAAGCTGCAGATCGTGAACGTCGGCGCGAGCTGCGCCAGCGCGGCCGGCGCCGCGGTCTACCTGTGGCATTGCGACCGCGACGGCAATTACTCGATGTACGCGAGCGGCCTGACGAGCGAGAACTACCTGCGCGGCGTGCAGGAGGCGGACAGCACGGGCACCGTGACGTTCACGACGATCTTCCCGGGCTGCTATTCGGGCCGCATGCCGCACATCCACTTCGAGGTGTACCCGAGCCTCGCGAAGGCAACGAGCGCCGCCAACCGCGTCAAGACCTCGCAGTTCACGTTCCCGATGGCGACCCTGAACGAAGCCTATGCGACGACGGCGTACAGCACCAGTTCGCGCAACCTGGCCTCGATGAGCTATGCGACGGACAACGTGTTCAGCGACGGCACGTCGCTGCAGATGGCGTCCGTGAGCGGGGATCCGGTCAATGGGTATGTCGTCACGCTGACGATCGGGGTGTCGCTGTGATCGTCATGGCCTGCCGATAGCGCCGCGGCGACGTCCCCGTCGCGGCCCGGAAGCGATGGCCGAAGTGCGACAGGTCGGCATAGCCGCACAGGTCGGCGACCTGCTGCAGGGGCAGGGCGGTGGTCCTCAGCAGGGTCCGGGCCAGCTCGAGGCGGCGCTGGGCGATCCAGGCCGACGGCGGCATGCCGAACGAGACGCGGAACATGCGCGCGAGGTGGAACTCCGACAGGCAGGCCACCTGCGCCAGCGTGCCGAGCGTGATGGGCTGCGCCAGGTTGGCGTCGATGTACTCGGCCAGGCGGCGGCGCAGCAGCGGCGCGAGGCCGCCCTTGAGCCGCAGGTCGCGCCGCGGCACGCCTTGCGCGCGCAGCAGTTCGCTCAGTGTGTCGTGGGTGATCTCGTTGGCGCGCAGCAGGTCGTCCGCGCCTTCCCACGGCGTCGCGATCAGCGACTGGCATAGCCGCAGCAAGGCGGGGTTTTCGAAATAGGTGCGGTCGGCCAGCGTGATCTCGCGCGGCTCGCGGTCCAGCTCCACCACGGCCCGGCGCGTGAAATGCTCCGGCATGAAGTACACGTGCAGCAGGCGCAGATGGTCGCGCACGACCCATTCCGATTCGTGATCGTCCGGCAGCGTGCACAGGCGCTGCGGCGCGCCGTACTGCCGGTGCATGCCGCTGCGCTCCGTGCGGTAGCCGCCGCCCAGGTAGCAGGAGAGGGTATGGTGGCCGGGCCGGTCATACACGGTCAGCGCTTCATGGGTGTCGCGCTGCCAGATCGCCGCCGCCATGCCGTCGCCCAGCCACACGAAACGTTCGAGGGTGGCATCGGTGCCGCACATGGTGTCGAAGACGGCGTGCGCGACGGAAGAGGGGCGGGGAGCGGGGTGGGCGTGCATGCGAAAAAGTCTAGCATTCTTCCGCGGCCTGTACTGACAGGGTGCCGAAAATGCGCAAGACCAGACAAGTCCGCACCGCCGGCCGCACCCATCATGGCAGCATGAATATCTTTCTCTACCTGCTCACCGTCGTCATCTGGGGCACCACCTGGATCGCGATCAAGTTCCAGCTCGGCGTCGTCCCGGCGCCGGTGTCGATCGCCTACCGTTTCTGGATCGCCGCCGCCGTGCTGTTCCTGTTCCTGCTCGCCACGCGCCGCCCCGCGTGGCCGCCGCGCCAGGCGTGGCGCTATCTGCTGGCCCAGGGCGTGGCCCTGTTCTGCTGTAATTTCCTGTGCTTTTATTACGCCAGCCAGTGGGTGCCCAGCGGCCTCGTGGCCGTGGTGTTTTCGACGGCGCCGATCTGGAACGCGGTCAACCTGCGCCTGTTCATGGGGCGCCCGATCCGGCGCCAGGTGCTGGTCGGTTCCCTGCTTGGCCTGTCCGGCATCGCGCTGCTGTTCCTGCCGCAGATGCAGGGCCACTGGAACGACCACGGCATGCTGCTGGGCCTGGGCCTGTCGCTGCTGGGCACCGTGTGCTTCTCGACGGGGAATCTGCTGTCGAGCCGCATGCAGTCGCTCGGCCTGGCGCCGCTGCTGACCAACACCTGGGCCATGCTGATCGGCTCGACCATCGTCGGCTGCGGCGCGTGGCTGCTGGACATGCCGTTCACGCTGGACGCCAGCCCGCGCTACCTGGGCGCACTGTTCTACCTTGCCGTCCCCGGCTCCGTCATCGCATTTACGGCGTACCTGGTGCTGGTCGGCCGCATCGGGCCGGACCGCGCGGCCTACTCGACGGTGCTGTTTCCCGTCGTGGCGTTGAGCGTGTCGACCGTGCTCGAGGGCTATCACTGGACGTTGCCGGCCTTCGGCGGCGTCGCGCTGGTCCTCGGCGGCAACCTGCTGGCTTTCAGGAAGCCGGCTGCCACCGCCGCGCCAGGGATCAGGGCCGCTTCAAGTTGCCGATGACGCTCGCCACCTTGGTGGTGATGACGTCGACCGCCGGGTCGTTCGCGCCGTGGGGCAGGATGACGTCGGCGTAGCGCTTGGTCGGCTCGATGAACTGCTTGTGCATCGGGCGGACCGTTTCCAGGTATTGGCTGACGATGCTGTCCGTCGTGCGGCCGCGTTCCGCGATATCGCGCTGCATGCGGCGGATGAAGCGGACGTCGGCGGCCGTGTCGACGAAGATCTTCAGCGACATCATGTCGCGCAGGTCGGCGTCGTACAACGCGAACAGGCCCTCGATCACGATGACCGGGGCCGGTTTGACGGGGATGGTTTTCGTGGAGCGGTTGTCGATCGTGAAGTCGTACTCCGGCATCTCGATCGCTTCGCCATTGCGCAGCGCCTGGACGTGCTGGACCAGCAGCGGCCAGTCGAAGGCCTGCGGATGGTCGTAATTCTGCTTGCGGCGGACTTCCGGCGACAGGTGGGACTGGTCGCGGTAGTAATCGTCCTGCATCACGACCGAGACCATCTCGGTGCCGAACGACGCCAGCACCTGCTGGGTCACCGTCGACTTGCCGCTGCCGCTTCCGCCGGCGACGCCAATGACGAACGGTAGGGTAGGAATTGCTTTCATCCTCGCATGATACCGGAGTGGGGCGCGGCACGTCCTGTCGCGGACGCTCCATATTGTTGCAGCGCCGCAACCGTTACAAAATGATCTGTTGGGAAACTGCACTTGCCGCCGAAATCGCTCGACCGTTAAACCGAACTCATGGATGATTAACATTGTGTAGGAATGATCCTACGTTGAAATAATGTTAAGCAATACCAGTTAACAATGAACCGAGACGTACCGCAAGCAAGTGCAGACGGACCTCGTGCGTGTCGTTGCTGGACAGCCAAGGCGAGGTAAAGATGGTGATTTTTCAAGGCACGTCGGGGGCCGGCTCCGATCTCGTCAGGCGACCGAGCTGGGTCGTGCCGGCGCGTGGACGCTGGCAGGGCGTTTCCGCTTGCGCGATCGTCCTGGCCGAGGACACCGGACGCGTGCTCGTCCGGCAGTGCGCCGGCGCGGACGGCGCGGGGCTCGAGTGGGCGACGTGGACCGCGGACGTCCTCGCCGGACAGTCGCCGTTGCAGGTCGCGATCAACACGATCGTCGAGCGCTGCGCGTACGACGGCGATCTCGCGTTGAGCCGGCTGACGCCGTTTTTCGATGCGCGATTTTTCGTGCAGCACAACTACGTCGCCGTCGTACCCCAGGAGTTCGTACCGCGCATCGGCGATGGCTGTGCGGGGTATCAGTGGAGCGCCCTGGACCAGTTGCCCCAGCCGTTGTCGCCGGCCCTGGCACATCTGCTCGACAGGTCGGGCAGCGACGTGCGCGCCATGGCCGATCTGTACAAGGGCCTGCACGGCCTGCTCGACACGTTCGACCCGTTGCGGTTCGAGGACTGAGGAATTCGCTGTCCGGTGACGCGGGCCGGAACAGGGCCAGTCAGTCCGGACGTGCGCCCGCCAGCACGAGCAGGCGGGCGAATCCGGAAATCGTTTCGTGGATGTCGTCCTGCGTGTCGCCATCCCATTCTTCGACGGTGGCCGATTCCGCCTTCAGCGCGTCGATGCGCGCTGCGAGTTTGCTCATGATGCCATCAGTGCCGTGCGTCCAGGCTGTGCTTGTACCGACGGTACGTTCCAGCAACCTGGGAGGCGATCAGTAGCACGCCGACCAGCAGGAACGCGTATTTCAATTGCCACGGGACTGCGGTCGGCAGGACCTTGTCGAACAGCAGGAAGACGGCGAAACATGCGGACCAGGCGGCGTCCATCCAGCGTCGCGACAGAAGGGCAAGAAGCGCCGACAGTGCCAGGCATACCATGGGCCAGTCGTTCCAGTGCGCGATCGCCCATTCGAATCCGGACGGCGCGGACATCAGCGGGCGATGGCAGCGACAAGACGGTTCGCGCGTTGAGCCGATTGCGCATCCGCTGCCGGAAAATGCAGCCCAAGCCACAGGACCCGTGGCGGCTTGTCGTCCGCCGTGAGATCGACTTCGTAATACACGGGCTTGCCGTCGCCGGCGGTGGAGGCGTAACGGAACTGGACGGACTTCTGGACGCCGAACAGGACGTTTTTCCGCGGCGGCACTTGCAGCCGGATGGTTTTTCCTTCCAGCGTCTGTGCCATCTGCTGCATCGTCGAGAATCCGCCGACAGTCTCATCGATCCGCTTCAGAGTCTGCGCGGTCGCCGCGGTATCCTTCGTCACTTCCGGTGAGAACAGGACGGCGGCCTCCTGGAAGCGCTGGTGCCGGAGCGCGGCGACGAATTTGCCTGCGACTGCGGCGCCGCTTGCGTCATCGGTCGCATTTGCGTGGGAAGCCAGTGAGGCGCAGAGCGCGATGGCGCCGAAGGTCGCTGAACGGAATCGCATGGTCGGTGCGTGTTGTTGACGAGCATGCAGGATACCGGTTTGCACCCGCAAAAATTCCTCACAATCTCACCGGAATGCCTCGACTCAGTCTCCCATCACCGTAACGACCACGTTACGCCGATGCTCGGCTACCCGATGCTCCCACAAATACATCCCCTGCCACGTCCCGAGCATCAACCGCCCGTCGCCAACGGGCACCGTGACGAACGTGGACGTCAGCATCGCCCGCCCATGTGCCGCCATGTCGTCCGGCCCTTCGGTGTCGTGGCGGTACGCGGGATCGCCATCCGGCACGAGGCGCCGGATGAGCGTCTCCAGGTCGTGCCGCACGTCCGGATCGGCGTTTTCCGTGATCAGTAGCGAACAGCTCGTGTGCTGGACGAACACGTGCGCGAGGCCGCAGCGGATGCCCGAGCGGGCGACGACGTCGGCGACGGCCGCGGTAATGTCGCGGCTGCCGCGGCCGAACGTGTTGAATTCGAGGGTGGACTGGTAGGACATGGTCGGCTCCTTGCAGATCCGACCATGCTACACGATCGCTCAGGGCTCGGCGGAGAACGATGCGTGAGACGGGAAGCGCACCGTCATCCACTCGCGCGACAGGCGCAGCGTGTCGACCACTTCGGCCGGCAGGGTGTCGAGGATCGCCGGGTCGTCGCTGGGCGTGTCGGCCAGCAGGCTGGCCAGGTGGATGATGCCGCCCAGCTGGCAGAACGGGTGCGCCGCCATCGGGTCGGATGAGTTTTCCAGCGCGTGCACGATCTTGTCGGGGAAGTTCCAGCGCCGGCCCAGTTCGGCCGTGATCTGGCCTTCCGACAGGCCCAGCAGGCGCTCCTCGCGTTCCCAGCGGCCGCCCGGCAGGTGCGGCAGTTGTTCGATCTCGGCGAAGGTCGTCGGGGCCACCTGGTAGATCAGCAGCTCGCCCAGGCGCAGCATCATGCCGGCCAGCCAGCCTTCGCTGCCGTCGAGGCCGATGCCGCCCGCGAGCCATTTCGCGTAACCGGCGCAGGCCATGCTGCTTTTCCAGAACTCGTCGGAATCCAGGCCGGGCAGCGACGGGAACGCGTCGGAGAAGCACGTGGCCAGCGCCAGCGTGCGGATATGGGCCATGCCCGCGAGCGAGATCGCGTCGTCGAGCGAGCTGACGTTGCGGCGCGAACCGAAGCGGGCGCTGTTCGCCAGGCGCATCAGCTTGGCCGTCAGGGCCGGGTCGCGCGCGATGATCGCCGCCACCTTCTTGGCGGACGCGTCGTCGTCGTCGAGCGTTTCGATCAGGGCGTGCGCTACTGCGGAAATCGTGGGCAGTTTGACGTCTTCAAAAAATTTCGTGAGGCTAATCATGGGCATCTTTCGTCATCCGGCGTCGTCGATCCGACGCGACCGATTCAGTGTACGCCGCGATATAATTGCCTTCGCGAATTATTTTGTATTGACGGGCAATCTGTTGCGAATGCGCCTGCTCAGATCGTCAACCTTGAACTTGTCATAACCGGGGAACCCATGCAATTGAAGCCTTCCGTTGGCGCCTGCGCCGCCATCCTCGTCGCCGTCCTGAGCCTCGCCGGTTGCGGCGGCGGCGGTGGCGGCGGTTCGTCGTCCAGTACCATCGCCGTGGCCAATCCGGCCCAGTTCAGCGCGACGGACGTCGTGCCGGGAACCGGCACCGCGGCCGCCACCGGCAAGACCGCGACCGTGACCTATACGGGCTGGCTGTACAGCGATACCGCGGCGGACCACAAGGGTACGCAGTTCGACTCGGGCTCGTTCTCGTTCGTGCTGGGACAAAACCAGGTGATCGCCGGCTTCGAACAGGGCGTGACGGGCATGAAGGTGGGCGGCAAACGGACGTTGCTGATTCCGTCCAGCCTGGGTTACGGCGCGAGCGGAAAGGGCGCGATTCCGCCGAATGCGGGACTCGTGTTCGATGTGGCGCTGACGGCGGTACAGTAAAAAAAGGGCCGCTTGGAATGAACTGAACCCCAAAAGTTAGTGTCCAACTTTTGGGGTTCAGTTCATCGAAGCGGCCCTTGTCGATTACGCCTTCGGCTTCAGGTAGCCGTGCATCCCGAGCCACCGCGAGAACGCATCGAACCACCCGGTGCTGGTGGTCGTCTTCTGGTACATGCCGAATCCGTGCCCGCCCTGTTCGAACAGGTGGAATTCGACGGGCCGCCTGGCCGTGCGCCAGCTGTCGACGAGGCCGAAGCCGGCGTTGCCGAACAGCGGGTCGTCGGCCGCCAGCCCGACGAACAGCGGCGGGGCGTCGGCCGGCACCTTGACGGCGGCGAGCGGTCCGTAGATGTCGCCGATGAACGCGGGCTTCGCGTCCTGGCCGTACAGCGTCGTCGCCATCGTCAGCATCGCGCCGGCGGAAAAGCCCAGCATGCCGATGCGGTCCGGGTCCACGTGCCACGCGCCCGCCCGCGCACGCACGAGCGCGAACGCGGCGCGCGCGTCGGCGATCTGCGGCGCCAGCGTGACGGCCGGATTATCCGTCGGCGGACGGTTCGGGCGCGAAGCGCCCGAGAACATCTTCGCCATCTCGTCCGCGAACGCATCCATGTCCTGCGGGGTCTGGTTCAGGCGGTACTTCAGCACGAACGCGGCGACGCCCTTGTCGGCCAGCGCCTTCGCCACGTCCCAGCCCTCGTTGTTCATCGACAGCGTCCGGAAGCCGCCGCCCGGTGCGACGATCACGGCGGCGCCCGTCGCCTTCGCGGGGTCGGGCAGGAACGGCGTCAGCGTCGCGACCGTGACGTTGCGCGCGAAGACGCTGCCGTACTGGCTGTGCCAGCTCTCCTGCGCCTTGGCGCCCGGCAGCGGGCCGGTGTTCAGCACGATGGCGTCCGGCTGTGCGGGCGTTGCGATGGGCGTCATCTTGTCGTTCTGCGCGTGGACGGGGGCCGCGAGCGCGTAGGCGATGACGGTGGCAATCAACAGTCTGGTCTTCATCATGTAGTCTCCTTTGTTATGGTTATTGCGCCAGCACGACGGTCTGCTTCAAGGTCAGCGTGCTGTCCTGCTGTGCCACGCCGGTGCCCGGCTGGCCGGAACCCACGCTCAGCCTGTACTGGCCGGGCGTCAGTTGGCGAACGCCGTCGCGCGTGACGAAACTGAGGTCGCGCGGCGACAGGGTAAAGCTGATCTTGCGCCGTTCGCCGGCCTTCAGCGGCACGCGCTGGAAGCCGCGCAGCGCCACGCGCGGCGCGCCCTCGAACGCCGGCGGCGTCAGGTACAGCTGCGCCACCTCGTCGCCGTCGCGCTTGCCCGTGTTGACGACTTCCGTCGTGACGACGATGCCGTTCTCCGGCGCGCCGCCCACCGGTTCGATGCGCAGCGGGGCATAGCCGAACGTCGTGTACGAGAGACCCGCGCCGAACGGATACACGGGCGTGCCCGTGTAATAGCGGTAGGTGCGGCCCTGCATCGAGTAATCGTCGAACGGCGGCAGGTCCTTGATGCTGCGGTAGAAGGTGAGGGGCAGGCGTCCACCCGGATCGGTGCGGCCGGTGAGCACGTCGGCGATGGCGGCGCCGCCGGACTGGCCCGGATACCACGCTTCCAGGATCGCGGCCGCATTGTCCTTCGCCCACGACAGGTCGATGGCGCTGCCATTCATCACGACGACGACGAGCGGCTTGCCCAGCGCCTTCGCCCGCTCCAGCAGCGCGCGCTGCTCGGCCGGCAGGTCCAGCGACGTTTTATCGCCGCCGGCGAAGCCCTCGACCTTGATGGCCATCTCCTCGCCTTCCAGGTCCGACGTCAGGCCGACGACCGCGACGATCACGTCGGCATCCTTCGTGCCGGCCTGCAGGTCCTGCTCGGGAGCCGTCGAGATCCGTTTCCAGAACAGGCCGGGCACGCCCGTGGATCCCGTCTCGGCCTGGAAGCGCAGCGGATAACGTTGACCCTTTTCGAGGCGCACGTCGACGAGCTTCAGCGGTTCGCCCCATTGCGAATAGGCCGACGCCTGCACGGCCGGCTTGCCGCCGACCGTCAGTTCGCCCTTCACGCCGGTCACGCCCAGGCGGTACGTGCCCGTCTCCGGCGCGACGAGTGCGCCGGTCCACACGACCTTGTGCTTGTCCGCGACGTCCTTGAACTGGAGCGCGTGCGATTCCAGGCCCGGTTCCGTGCGGACGAGGACCGGTTTCGTGTCGGTGCCGTTGATGTACTCCGCGCGCAGGCCCGGCTTGCCGTCGGGCGTGCGCAGCGCGCTGGTCGGGACCGGGTCGCCGTCCGTGATCGACGCGGCGGCCGGCACGAGCGTCACGCGCGCCTGCGGCAGCACGCGGCGCAGGCCGTCGACGACGGAGACCGGCGGTGCGGACTGCGTCGACGAATAATTCCCGCGCAGGACGCGCGTAGCGTCGGCCAGCGGACCGATCACCGCGACCTTGACGCCGGCCTTCAGCGGCAGCGTGCCGTCGTTCTTCAGCAGCACGAGGCTCTTGTTTGCGGCCTGCAGCGCGAGGTCGCGGTGCGCGGGCGTGTCGATCGCATTCACCGGCGTCTGGTTCGGCTTGCGCTGCGCGAGGCCCGCCAGGTCGCCGTTGCGGTAGCGCGCGGAGAATAACCGGACGAGCGCCGTGTCGATGTCGTTCATGGAGATCAGGCCGCGCTTCCACGCTTCGCGGTAGCGCTCGCCCAGGCCTTTCGCATCGCCCAGGGTCTTCGTGTTGCACTCGTTGTCCGTGCCGGCCTTCAGCGCGACGGCCGCGGCCGCGGCGGCATCGGGTGCGTACTTGTGGTGCTCGTCGATGTCGGTGACGGCGTCGCAGTCGGACACGACGTAGCCTTTGAAGCCCCACGCGCCGCGCAGGTGCTCCTTCAGCAGCAGGTCGCTGCCGCACGCCGGCTGGCCGTTGACGCGGTTGTAGGCGCACATGATCGACCCGGCCTTCGCATCGACGATGGCGGCGCGGAAGGCGGGCAAATACGTGTCCTCGAGGTCGTGGCGCGACACGAACACGTCGGCCACGTGGCGCGTCGATTCCGGCCCGCTGTGCACGGCGAAGTGCTTCGGCGTGGCGACGACGTCCGGCAGGTCCGGGTTCGGTCCCTGGATGCCCTGGATGAACGCGACACCCAGCTGCGCCGTCAGGTACGGGTCCTCGCCATAGGTCTCCTGGCCGCGGCCCCAGCGCGGATCGCGGAAGATGTTGATGTTCGGCGACCACGTGTCGAGGCCTGTGCCGATCCTGCCCAGGTGGCCCGTCTGGCGGCCCAGCGTGTGCAGCGCGCGCACTTCCGTGCTGATCGCGGACGCGACCTTGTGCACGAGCGGCGCATCGAACGTCGCGGCGAGGCCGATGGGTTCCGGGAAGTTCGTGGTGGGCAGCGGTCCCAGCGCGCCGTGCAGCGATTCGGTCCACCAGTTATAGGCGGGGATGCCGAGGCGGGGCAGGGCGGGCGCGACGTTCAGCAGCTGGTCGATCTTCTCGTCCAGCGTCATTTGCCCGACCAGGCTGCGGGCGCGGGCGTCCGCGTCCGTACGCGCGTCGGGCGATGTGGTGGTGGTCTGTGCCGCGGCCGGCATTGCCGCGGCGAGCATCAGGGCGCCGCACAGGGCGGTGCGCTTGATGCTTCTCGATAAGTCTCCTGCTTGACCAATTTGTTTGGTCTTATCTTTTTGCATGGAATCTACCTTGGAAAGGTCATGCCATCGGAAGGGCTCCGTACATGATAGGTGAGTGGAAAATGTTTGCGATAACAGAGTGTCCGGCCGAACTGGATCTACGCCGAGCGAGGATCAATGTAGTGCAGGAATTGTTCAGAAGCCAATAACTTTTTGGTGTGAACCGATATCGAAATGTATATCTGTCGAGTGCCGCGTTCCACTGTTACGTAACATTGATGTTATGCGCGAACATTTGCGTAATGTTGCGCTAGCGCATCGCCCAGATTGTTTCGTTGAGGAAAGTCAAAGTTGAGCCCATAATGGCTTCAACAGACGTATTGATTTCCTGCCGGCGCATCGTCATGTCTCTCCCTCACCGCCTTGTCTCCCTCCTGATCGCGACCGCCACGGCGCTCGGGCCGGGCGCGCATGCCGGTGAATTTGCCGTCAATCCAAAGGCGGAAGTGGCAGCGATCCGGGAACTCGCGCAGGACTCCCCGCGTGCGGCGCTCGACCGGGTACAGGCTGCACGCCGCGACCTGGGAGCGGATGCGCCTTACGAAGCCAGGCAGGCGCTGTTGCGCACGGAAGTCTGGCTGCGGGAAGACCTGGGCCAGCAGGACGCGGCCTACACGCTGGAACGCGAATCGATGCAACTGGCGCAAGCCCGTGGCGACGCGGCGGGCGCGGCGTTGGCCACGCTGGCGCAGGCGCGCGAACTGCTCGAAGCCCACAGGCTGGACGATGCGCAGGCGCTCCTGGACAGGATCGTGGCGCGGGCCCCGAAGGACACGTCCTTGATGTTCAAGGTGTCGGCCGAGCGGACGCAGGGCGATATTTTCAACCTGCGTGCCCGCTTCGACGAGGCGCTGGCGGCCTATCTGCGCGGGCTCCGCCTGTTGCAGGGCCAGCCCGGCGAAAGCGGCAGGCGCGCCGTGATGTATGCCCGGATCGCCCAGGTGTACGTCAATGCGGACAATCCCGCCAAGGCGATCGACAGCGCCGACCTGGGGCTGGCGGAACAGAAGATGTCGCTGCGGTCGCTCGCCTCGCTGCAGTTCACCCGTGCCATCGCGCTGGTCAGGATCGGCCGCGACCGTGAAGGCATCACGGCGTTCGAGCATGCGCTGGCGACGGCGGTGCGCGCGGGATTGCAGGGCATGGAAGCGGCAGCCCGCGGCAATATCGCGGACTATTATCTGCAGCACCATGACTACATCCGCGCCGAAGCGGAGTCGCGCAAGGCCCTCGCCGTGTCGGAGAAGGGCAGCGACCAGAACGTCATCCAGATGGCGCGCGCCAATCTCGGTTTCTCCCTGATGGGGCAGGGGCGCATAGCCGACGGCCTGCCCTGGGTCGACGGCGTCATCGCGCACCTGCGCAAGGACCAGCTCACCGGGGACCTCGAGGCGATGCTGGACGAAAAGGGACGCATGCTGGAACGCGCGGGCCAGTACCAGCAGGCGCTGGCGATCGTGCGCGAGCAGCAGTCGCTGCAGCAGCAGAGCGCCCGGGTCGCGCGCGACCGCGCGATCGCAACGCTGCAGGAGGAATTCGACGCGCGCCGCCGCAGCCAGCAGATCGTCCTGCTGCAGCGCGAGAACCGGCTGAAGGATGCGGAGCTGAACAACCGCCGCACCGTGCAGCTGGCGACGACGTTCGCCGCCGTGCTGACGGTGCTGGCGGGCGCCGTCGTCACGGTCCTGTACCGGCGCGCGGCGCGCAGCAATGCGCGCCTGAAGGAATTGAACACGCAGCTCGAATTCGGTTCGACGCACGACGCGCTGACGGGCCTGCACAACCGGCGCTCGCTGACGAACCGGATGAGCGTCCGCAAGGACGACCGCCGCCACCCGGTGCGGGACGCCGTCGACTGCTTCGTGCTGATGGATGTCGACCATTTTAAAAGCATCAACGACCGCTGGGGCCACGGCGCGGGCGACGCGGTCCTCGTCGACGTCGCGCGCCGGCTCGCGGCGGCCGTGCGCGACACCGACATGGTCGTGCGCTGGGGCGGCGAGGAATTCATGATCCACGCGCCCGCCATGGACCCGGCCAGCGTCGCCGGCATGGCGGAGCGCATCCTGGACGCGATCGGCGGCAAGCCCGTCGACGTGGGCACATGCACGATCCCGGTGACGCTCACCGCGGGCATCGTCGCGCTGCCGGGCGCCGGCACCGCGTTCGACTGGCCGTGTGCCGTGCGCCTGGCCGACTGGGCGCTGTACCAGGGCAAGGCGCAGGGCCGCAACCAGGCGCGCATCGTCACCCGCCTGTACACGCCGGCGGACACCGTGATGGCGGCGCTCGACTGCGACGGCGAAGACGTCGCCGCGCTGCTGGCACTGGAGAGCGTGCATGGCCCGCGCCAGCCGGTGGAAAGGCCGGTGCCGGTAGCCATGCGCGATGCCGTCGGCCATGCCTTGCACGCGATCGCGCGTGCCTGATCGGCAAGATTGTTGTGAGTTAAGTTACATTTCGTTGAGGAAAGATAACTTTGCAGCCATAATGGCGTCAAGATGTATTGACTCGCCTGCTGGCGCATATCCTATGCCTTTTCCTCGTCGTCTGGTTTCACTCCTGTTCGTGATCGCCACCGCGCTCGGCCCCGCCGCGCATGCCGGACAACCCGTCGCCGCCGTCCAGGTGGAAGTCGACAAGGTCTGGGAGCTCGCACAGGAGTCCCTCCACGCGGCCCTCGACCGGGTGCAGGCCGCGCGCCGCAACCTCGGGCCGGACGCGCCCTACGAAGCACGGCAGAAACTGTTGCGTACGGAAATCTGGGTGAGGGACGATCTCGGGGAGAAGGACGCGGTCTATGCGCTGGAACGCGAGTCGTTGCAACTGGCGCAGGCCCACCGCGACGCGGCGGGCGTGGCGCGGGCCAGGCTGGCCGAAGTGCGCAAACTGGTCGACGCCCACCGGCTGGATGACGCGCAGGCGCTGCTGGGCAAGATCCTGGCGCAGGCGCCGCAAGAATGGCCGGTGCTGTTGACGATGTCCGCCGAACGGCTGCGCGGCGATATCTTCAGTTTGCGCGGGCGGTTCGCAGAGTCGCTGGCGGCTTATCTGCGCGGCCTGAGCGCACTGCCGGGCGATGCGGCCAACAGCGGGCGCCGCGCCATGATGTACTCCCGCATCGCAAAGATGTACATCAATGCCGACAATCCCGCCAAGGCCATCGACAATGCCGATCGCGGATTGGTAGAGCGGAACATGTCGCTGGGTCAGCGCGCCACGCTGCAGTTGACGCGCGCCATCGCCCTGATCAGGTCCGGACGCGACCGCGAAGGCATCGCCGCGCTGGAGAATGCGCTGGCGACGACGGTGCGCGGCGACCTGGTAAACATGGAAGCGACGATTCGCGGCAATATCGCCGACTACTATCTGCGGCACCGCGACTACGTCCGCGCGGAAGCCGAGTCGCGCAAGGCCCTTGTCGTATCGGAGAAGGGCGGCAGGCGGAACACGATCCAGATGGCCCAAGCCAACCTCGGCTTCGCCCTGATGGGACAGGGGCGCATCAAGGAGGGTCTGCCCTGGGTCGATGGCGTCATCGCCCAACTGCGCAAGGGTAAGTTGAACGTGGACCTCGAGGCGATGCTGGACGAGAAGGGCCGCATGCTGGAGCGCGCCGGCCAGTTCCAGCAGGCGCTGGCGATCGTGCGCGAGCAGCAGGCGTTGCAGCAGCAAAGTTCGCGGGCCGCGCGCGACCGCGCAGTCGCCGCGCTGCAGGAAGAATTCGACGCGCAACGCCGCAGCCAGCAGATCGTCCTGCTGCAGCGCGAGAACCGCCTGAAGGATGTGGAGCTGAGCAACCGCCGCACCGTGCAGCTCGCGACGACGTTTGGCGCCGTGCTGACCGTGCTGGCGGGCGCCGTCGTCACGGTCCTGTACCGGCGCGCGGCGCGCAGCAATGCGCGCCTGAAGGAATTGAACACGCAGCTTGAATTCGGTTCCACGCACGACGCGCTGACGGGCCTGCACAACCGGCGCGCGCTGACGAACCGGATGAGCACCCGCCGCGACGACCGCCGCCACGCCGTGCGGAACGCCGTCGACTGCTTCGTCCTGATGGACATCGACCATTTCAAGAGCATCAACGACCGCTGGGGCCACGGCGCGGGCGACGCGGTCCTCGTCGACGTCGCGCGCCGGCTCGCGGCGGCCGTGCGCGACACCGACATGGTCGTGCGCTGGGGCGGCGAGGAATTCATGATCCATGCGCCCGCCATGGACCCGGCCAGCGTCGCCGACATGGCGCAGCGGATCCTGGAAGCGATCGGTTCGCAACCCGTCGACGCCGGCACCGGCACGATTCCGGTGACCCTCACCGCGGGCATTGTCGCGCTGCCGGGCGCCGGCACGGCGTTCGACTGGCAGGCCGCCATGCGCCTGGCCGACTGGGCGCTGTATCAGGGCAAGGCGCAGGGCCGCAACCAGGCGCGCATCGTCACCCGCCTGTATGCGCCGGCGGACACCGTGATGGCGGCGCTCGACCGCGAGGACGGCGACGTCGCGCCGCTGCTGGCGCTGGACTGCGTGCGCGGCCCGGGCCAACCGGTGAAGCGCACGAGGCAGGCCGGCGCGCGCGACACCGGCATCGGCACACCGTACACGCTGATGCGCGCATGACCCGAGCCACGCTTGAGTGCCTTGCGCACGAACGAAAGATCTATTTCGTTGAGGAAAATAACATCTGGAGCCTTCATGGAGGGGCGAGGTATCGGCATTCCGGCCGCCACTAATTCTATGACTTTATTTCATCGCTTCATTGCTTTCTTGTTCGTGATCGCCAACGCGCTCGGCGTGGTCGCGCACGCCGAACAGCCCGCCGGCGACGTCCGGGCGGAAATGGACAAGGTCCGGTCGCTGGCGCAGGAGTCTCTCGTCGCGGCCCTCGACCGGGTACAGGCCGCGCGCCGTGCTCTCGGGCCGGACGCGTCTTATGAAGCAAGGCAACATTTGTTGCGCACGGAAATCTGGGTCAGGGATGACCTGGGGCAGATGGACGAGGTCTATGCGATGGAGCGCGAATCGCGGCAACTGGCGGAGGCGCGCGGCGACGCGGCGGGCGCGGCGCGGGCCAGGCTGGCCGAGGTGCGCAAATTGCTCCAAGCCCGCCGGCTGGACGATGCGCAGGCGCTGTTGGACGAGATCCTGGCGCGGGCGCCGCAAGACCGGCAGGCGCTGTTCACGATGGCGGTCGAACGGCTGCAGGGCGATATCTTCAGCAAGCGCGGGCGGTTCGCCGAATCGTTGGCGGCTTATCAGCGCGGCCTGCGGGCCCTGCGCGGCCTGCACGCGCAGCCGGGCGATCCGGCCAACAGCGGGCTCCGCGCCTTGCTGTATTCCCGGATCGCCAAGATGTACATCGGTGCCGAAAATCTTGCCAAGGCCATCGACAACGCCGAACTGGGATTGGCGGAGCGGAAAATATCGCTGGGTCCGCTTTCCTCGCTGCAGTTCACGCGCGCCATCGCCCTGATGCAGAGCGGGCGCGAGCGCGAAGGCATCGCCGCGTTGGAGGATACGCTGGCGACGGCTGTGCGGGGGGGGATGCGGGGCACGGAAGCGGCGGTCCGCGGCAATATCGCGGACTACTATCTGCGGCAGCACGACTATGTTCGCGCGCAAGCCGAGTCGCGCAAGGCGCTCGCCGTATCGGAGCAGGGCGGCAATCGGGACATGATCCTGATGGCCCGCGCCAACCTCGGCTTCGCGCTGATGGGGCAGGGGCGCATCAAGGAGGGGCTGCCCTGGGTCGACGGCGTCATCGCCGATCTGCGCAAGGAAAAGGCGATCGTGGACGTCGCGGAGATGCTGGACGAAAAGGGCCGTATGCTGGAACGCGCCGGCCAGTTCCAGCAGGCGCTGGCGATCGTGCGCGAACGGCAGTCGCTGCTGCAGCAGACCGCGCGCGCCGCGCGCGACCGCGCAGTCTCCGCGCTGCAGGAAGAATTCGACGCGCACCGCCGCAGCCAGCAGATCGCGCTGCTTCGGCGGGAGAGCCGCCTGAAGGACGTGGAGCTGAGCAACCGCCGCACCGTGCAGCTGGCGACGACGTTTGGCGCCGTGCTGACCGTGCTGGCAGGCGCCGTCGTCACGGTCCTGTACCGGCGCGCGGCGCGCAGCAACGCGCGCCTGAAGGAATTGAACACGCAGCTTGAATTCGGTTCGACGCACGACCCCCTGACGGGCCTGCACAACCGGCGCGCGCTGACGCGCCGGATGAGCCTCCGCGAGGACGACCGCCGCCACCCGGTGCCGGACGCCGTCGACTGCTTCGTCCTGATGGACGTCGACCATTTTAAAAGCATCAACGACCGCTGGGGCCACGGCGCGGGCGACGCGGTCCTCGTCGACGTCGCGCGCCGGCTCGCGGCGGCCGTGCGCGACACCGACATGGTCGTGCGCTGGGGCGGCGAGGAATTCATGATCCATGCGCCCGCCATGGACCCGGCCAGCGTCGCCGGCATGGCGGAGCGCATCCTGGACGCGATCGGCGGCAAGCCCGTCGACGTGGGCACGTGCGCAATCCCGGTGACGCTCACTGCGGGCATCCTCGCGCTGCCGGGCGCCGGCACCGCGTTCGACTGGCAGTGCGCCGTGCGCCTGGCCGACTGGGCGCTGTATCAGGGCAAGGCGCTGGGCCGCAACCAGGCCCGCATCGTCACGCGCCTGTATGCACCGGCGGACACCGTGATGGCGGCGCTCGACCGCGAGGACGGCGACGTCGCGCCGCTGCTGGCGCTGGACTGCGTGCGCGGCCCGGGCCAACCGGCCGGGCGTTCCGTGCCGGCCCCCGCGCTGGTGCCCGCCTGACCGGTCAGCCGCGCCGCGCAGCCTCGATCGCCGCGACGTCGATCTTCTTCATCTCCATCATCGCGTTGAACGCGCGCCTTGCCGCGGCCCGGTCGGTGCCCGTAAACGCTTCCATCAGCACGCGCGGCGTGATCTGCCACGACACGCCCCACCGGTCCTTGCACCAGCCGCATGCGCTTTCCTGCCCGCCGTTGCCGACGATCGCATTCCACAGCCGGTCCGTCTCTTCCTGGTCCTCGGTCGAGACCTGGAACGAGAACGCATCCGTGTGCTGCACGCCCGGGCCGCCGTTCAGGCCGAGGCACGGGATGCCCATCACCGTGAACTCCACCGTCAGGACACTGCCTTCCTGGCCGGCCGGATAATCGCCCGGCGCGCGGTGGACGGCGCCCACCGAGCTGTCGGGAAACGTCTGCGCGTAGAACGTCGCCGCGTCGAGGGCGTCGTTGTCGTACCACAGGCAAATCGTGTTCTTGTTGATCATCGCGTCTCCCTTCGTGGTGTGGAAATGGAGCGGCAACGATAGCACGGCGCGCGGCTCGCCGGCATGTGGCGGCTCATCGCTCGGCCTGCGCGGTGTGCCCCGCCAGCGGCAATTCCGGCAGGAACAGCAGCGCGACGAGCCCCGCCAGCACGATCAGCGCGCCCGCGCCGAAGATGTTGGCGATGGCGTGGCGGTACACGTCCACGGTCAGCGCCTGCGCGGCGGGCAGCGCACTCGCCGCGCGCGCGACGTCGGCGATGCCGTGTGCGTGCACCTGGTGCGCGAGGATGGCGCCGGAGCCCGTCACGCCGAGCAGGCCGCCGAGCGAGCGGAAGAACGTCAGCATCGCCGTGCCCACGCCGCGGCGCGGGACGGGCAGCGCGTTCTGCACGGCGATCGTCATGTTGGGCATCACGAGGCCCAGGCCCGCGCCCAGCATGAAGATGGCGGGCTCGATGATCCAGTAGCCGCGCGCCGTGGCCATGCCCCATGCGAGGACGGCGAACGCCAGCACCGCCGCCGACAATCCCGCCACCTGCACGGCCTTGTACTTGCCCGAGCGCGACAGCACGCGGCCGTTCAACGTGGAGGACGCGATCATCCCGACCATCATCGCCACCGTCATCATGCCCGAATGCGCGGGACTGCTGCCCATCACGAGCTGGAAGAACAGCGGGAAGAACACGCTCGCGCCCATCAGGCCCATGAACGTCAGCGCCATCACGATGCTGGCGATGTTGAAGACGCGGCTGTGGAACAGGTCCGGCGGCAGCACGGGTTCTTCCGCGCGGCGCAGGTGCACCACCAGCCAGCCGCCCGGCACGACCGTCAATGCCGCGCACACCTGCACCTGCACCGAATCCCACGCCCATTCCGTGCCGCCCAGCGCGAGGATCAGGAGCAGCGCGGTGATGGTCACGGTGAGCAGCACGGAGCCGAGGTAGTCGATGCGATGCGCGTGCGTCTGCACGGGCTTGCGCAGCGAGCGCGCGATGGCGTAGAACGCGACGGCGCCGACGGGCAGGTTGATGAAGAAGATCCAGTGCCACGACAGCAGGTCCGTCATCATCCCGCCCAGCACGGGCCCGAGCATGCTGGTGACGGCGAACACGATCGCGATCGAGCCCTGGCGGCGCGCCCGTTCCTGCGGCGGCACGAGGTCGCCGATGATGATCTGCGCCAGCGGCATGAAGCCGCCGGAGCCCATGCCCTGGATGGCGCGGAATGCGATCAGCTGCGTCATGCTCTGCGCGAAGCCGCACAGCACGGAGCCCAGCAGGAACGTTGCCAGTGCCGTGAAGATCATCGGACGCCGGCCGTACTGGTCGGCCAGCTTGCCGTACAACGGCATCGTGGCGGTGGAGGCGAGCACGTACGCCGTCACGACCCACGACAAATGATTCATGCCGCCCAGGTCGCCCACGATGCGGGGCAGGGCGGTGGCGACGATGCTCTGGTCGAGCGCCCCGAGGCCCAGCACGGCCATCAGGGCGAGGTAGACGGCGCGGATTTCGCGGGCGTCGGCAATCGTGGGGGATTCAATCTTCATGATCGGCGAGGAAGTTGAGGGCGTCGATGGCGCCGGCGAGCGCGGCCATCTGGTCGGGCGACAGGCGGGCGATGCGTTGCGACAGCCAGTCGTGACGGCGGTCGCGCAGCCGGCGCAGGGCGGTGTGGCCGGCGGGGCTGACGTGCAGGCCACTGCGGCGCCTGTCCTGTTCCTGTGCGGCGCGTTCGACGAGGCCGGCCGCTTCCAGTGCCTTGACCTGGCCGCTCATCGTCGGGCTGCGCACCTGCTGCATGCGCGCCAGCTCGGCCACGCCGATGCCGGGGTGCTCGTGGATCTGGTGCAGGAGCATCGCCTGCATCAGCGACAGGCCTTGCTCCTGGCGCCCGGTGTCGCGCCGCATCTGGCGCACGAGCCCTTTGAGGGCCGTGCGCAGGTCTTGGGACAGGCGCTCGACGTGTTGGTCGTAATGGGGCATGATGAATATAGGTAGGCTACCTAACTATCTTACGCCCATCGCCCGGCGCATGCAAATGGTGTCTTCGTGACAATGCACGCATTTTTTCGGCGACGCATTTGATAAGGTGGCGCCCTATGCATTTTCGAGCCCAACTGGACCGTTCCCTCGCCATGCTGTCGGCGCGCGGCCTGTCGCGTCGCCACACCGAGCCGCTGCTGTTCCGGCTGCTGTGGAAATGCGGCGTCCGCGTCCGCCCGCCGCATTTCCTCGGCTTTGCCCACATTGCCCTCATCTACGGCACGTGGTTCACGTGCGCCTGGGGCGTGTTCATGTGGCTGCTCGTGTGGTCGCATCAGGAGGTGGACATCCCGGGCGTGGCGCTCAGGTCCGGCGGCGCGGGTGCGGCGGTCGGCTTGGTGATGGCGTGGTTTTATACGCGCGAACGCAGGGAATTCGCGCTGCCGGCCTGGGAATCGTTCGGCCGGGACGAACAGACAGGCTAAACGGGGGAATCTCATGTACCACGCCATCGTCCGACGCAGGATCACCAACGCATTCGCCGGTCTCAGCGCGGGAAGCATCGATGCCATCACGGACGAGCTCGCGCCGGACGCCGTGCATTACTTCGTCGGCACGCATGCGCTGTCGGGCACGCGCCGCACGCCGGAGGCCATCCGCGCGTGGTACGAACGCCTGTTGCGCCTGCTGCAGGGCATCCGCTTCACCGTGCACGAGGTCCGGGTGTCGGGCTGGCCATGGCGCACGCAGGTCGAGGCGATCTGGACCGAAACGAATTACGGCACGGATGGCGTGCAGACGTCCGCCGAGGGCGTCAACCTGATCGAGGTCCGCTGGGGCAAGGTGACGAGCGTACGCATTTACCCGGACACGGCCATGCTGGAGCGGACGCTGCAGCGCATCGCGGCCAAGGGCACGGCGGAAGCGCTGGCCGCGCCCATCACCTCCTGAGCAGTTTTACAGCGCTTGCCAGGCCAGCGCGGCCATCACTTCATCCACGCCGATCTTGTCGACCCAGTCGTCGCGCCGCACCACGGTGACGACGGTGCTGTTGTGCTTGTCGATGGGCGTCCATTCCGGATTCTTTTGACGCATCAGCGCGATCACGGGGACGTGCACCGCGTTCGCCAAATGCATGACGGCCGTCTCGACGGAGACGATCAGCTTGCACAGGCTGAGGATGGCCGGTAGCTGGAAGAAATTGTCTTCGGCACTGAACAGATGGGTGCGCGCGAGGTCGTGGCCGGCGAACAGGGCGCGGGCACGCGCCAGGTCTTCCGGGACGACGTTGACGATGAAGCCGGCGTCGCGCCACGAGGCGTCCTGCTGCATGGTGCGGATCAGTTCGATGACCCGTTCCAGCGGCCACGAGCGTTCGACCGATTTCGAATACGCATTCAGGAACACGACCTTGGGCGTGGCGCCCCCGGTGCCGCCGAATCCCCAGGCCGCGAACTGGCCGCGCGCGTAATTCATCCACCGGTCGGGGATCGACAGTACGGGATAGCGGGCGGCCGGCGGGATCGTGATGCCGAACAGCTGCGTGAACCAGTCGGCGTAGATGTCGCTGATGTGCTGGTCGGGATGCGATGCCGCGCTGTACGCGGGAATGAAGGCGTCCAGCTTGCGGTAGGCGAGGTGCTTCGGCAGGTCGTAGGACCGCACGCGCTTCTTCTGGCCCACGACGAAGCCGTGCGGGCTGATCTTGCGGGCCAGGCCCGCGTACTTGTGCCGGTCCAGCACGGCGAGCGACACGACGATCGGATAATCCTGCCGCTGCGCTTCCTGCAGCGAGGCCTTGTACAGCGCGGGGCTGTAGGTTTCGTCGTAGACCTTGTCGAAGCAGGGGCACTCGGCCAGCCAGTCGTACAGCGCGTATTTTTTCAGGTGCGGCCAGTCCGCGGCCCGGCGCGTGCGGCGGCGCTCGTCGACCCACAGGTCGATCTTGATGTGCGGGAAGGCACGCGCGAAGGCCGTGAAGCAGCTTTGCAGGTAAGTGAAATCGCCCAGCGCCAGGTGGGCGATGAACAGGATCCTGTCGGCACGCGCCAGCCGCGCGCGGTCGACCAGCGCCGTGCGGGCGACGGTGTCCGCGAGCCAGTCCGTGTCGAACCCGCCCGGCTGTGCGCGGCCACCCCAGCTGTCCAGTTTCAGCGTCTGTTCACTCGAGATTTTCATGTCAAAATTGTAGAGGGCGAATGGCCGGGGTAGAACGGGCGGTGCTGTAAAGTTTCGTAAAGCTTTTGTTAAGAATTAGCATGCTTCAATGACATCCGTGTTACATGCAGGTGCGACACAAAGTGGCTGATTAGTAAATATTGCATCCCGTCAGTCTGCCAGATTGCATGGAAAAACGATGCACTATTGACGTTACAAGTTGTAACGACGTGTGTCGCCAGCCGCACCACCGGCCTTTGGCGGGCCGATGGTGCGTGGTCCAGCGTCAGCCGAGGTTGCTGCCGCGGATCTTGCTCAGGTCCGTGTCGCTGCCGGCCGTACCGGGCCGTGGGTCGAGACTCCCGCCGGCACCGCCAGCGACGCCGCCACCGGGCATGGCACTGCCCGCGCCCGTGCCCATGTCGGACGAACCCGCATGCCCGGCGCCCATCGAGCCCATGCCGGCACCGGCGCCCGTGCTGGCGCCCGCGCCGCCGCCGACCATGCCGCGCATCGCCACGTTCGGTCCCATGCTGGGGGCGCCGGAACGCATCGGGTCGGTGCCATAGAAGCTGTGGATGTGCTGGGCCCATTGCGCATCAGCCATGTCGGGCCAGGCATCCTTGTCGAAGCCGGGGGCGGTCTGCAGGCGTTCCTTCTCGATGTCGAGCACGAAGCGCTTGTTGACGGTGTCCAGGTGCAGGGCCTGCCAGGGCACGGCGAACAGCTTGTCGCCCATGCCCAGGAAGCCGCCGAAGGACAGCACGGCGTAGGCGACCTGGCCGGTCTGCATGTCGAGCATGATTTCCTTGATGTCGCCCAGGTCTTCGTCGGCAGCGTTGACGACGCTGTCGCCGATCAGGGTGTCGGCGCCCATCAGCGCCGGGCCGGGGCCGGCATGTCGTCCGGTGTCCTTGTACATGCCGTATTTGTCGCGATCTGCGTAGCTCATCTCTCGTCCTCCTGATGTCGATGATTGCAGGCTGTCGGTGCGGTATCCATTCAGGGTAAATGGGCCGCCTGGTACGCGTTTGCGTCCGCTCAATCGTGCGCGAACGCGGTACGCGCCGACGGTCCGATCCTAGCCCCAATCCGCATTGCCGTGCGCCCGCTAGAAGACGGGCAAGACTTGCCGCCGGCCCGGCGCCGGCGGAGGAGGATGGCGGATAACGTTCAGTCCAGGTCGGAAGAGTCGTGCCGCTCCAGCACCTGCTCTTCCGGCTTGCCGCGCACGCGGTTGACCTTGCGGCCGCGGATCACGGCCGGGCGCGCGCCGACCTCGTCCGCCCAGCGGCGCACCTGCTGGTACTGGTGCACGGCGAGGAATTCGCCGGCATCGTACAGCTCGCCCAGCACGAGGCCGCCGTACCACGGCCAGATCGCCATGTCGGCGATCGTGTACTCGTCGCCCGCGACGAAGCGGCGCTCGGCCAGCAGGCGGTCGAGCACGTCCAGCTGGCGCTTCGTTTCCATCGCATAGCGGTTGATCGGGTATTCCAGCTTTTCCGGCGCGTACGCATAGAAATGGCCGAAGCCGCCGCCGACGAAGGGCGCCGATCCCATCTGCCACATCAGCCAGTTGAAGGTCTCGGTGCGGGCGGGAACGTCCCTGGGCAGGAAGGCGCTGCCGAATTTTTCCGCCAGGTAGACGAGGATCGAGCCCGATTCGAACACGCGCACGGGCTCTTGCCCGCTGCGGTCGACGAGGGCCGGGATCTTGGAGTTCGGATTGATCCCGACGAAGCCGCTGCCGAACTGGGCGCCTTCGTTGATGCGGATGAGCCAGGCGTCGTATTCCGCCCCCGTGTGACCGGCGGCCAGCAGCTCCTCGAGCATGATCGTGACCTTTTGCCCGTTCGGCGTGCCCAGCGAATACAGTTGCAGCGGATGCTTACCCACCGGCAGTTCCAGCTCGTGGGTCTTGCCCGCGACGGGGCGGTTGATGCTGGCGAAGGCGCCGCCCGAAGGCGTCGCCGGGGACCAGACCCGGGGCGGGACATAGGGGGACGTGAACGGGTTCGTGGGGTCGGACATTGCACTTCTCCTTCTGTGACTCGGTGGGGAGAAGCGATCATGCCCGAAAAGCCGGCTTCGTGCTGGACGCGGACGCGCCGTCTCAACGCAGCAGTTTCAGTCCCGGCGGCAGCGCATCGCCGAACATGCGCGTGCTGCTTTCCTGGTCCAGTTCGACGACGTCGCGCACCTGCGCGGACCAGCTGGCCGGCGCCCCCGCGGACGCGAGCTTCAGCAGCACTTGCGCCCGCAGGTCGTCGTCGATGTCGCGCGTGCGGTCGCCCGTCCTGCGCGCGAGGTGGGCGGCGGCGAAGCCGGCCGGTTCGATCCGCTTCCAGTCCAGCTGCATGAGTGCCGTGAGCCAGCGCCCGGCGGCCTCCGGCGGCGCCACTTCGTGCGCGCTGCCGTGCAGCGGCGTGCGTGCGCCCACGCGCGCGAGCGCCCACAGGTAGCGTGCGTACGTGGCCGCCGCCTTCGCATCGGGCTTGGGCGTGACGGGGATGCCCATGATGCGGCCCACCATCCAGTCCCCGATCTCGGCCTTGTACGCGGCCGGGATGCGTTCCAGCGACGCGCCCAGGCGCAGCATGTCGTCCTCGCTGCCGTCGACGAGCGTGGCGGGACGCTTCGCGCGGTCGCCCGGGTCGGCCTGCAGGTTGAACGCGAAGTCGTCGAGCAGGCGCAGCTGCGCTTCCGTCGAGAGTCCCCCGGCCACGCGCCGCCACAAGGTCCACCATTCGGCGCGCACCTGGGTGTCCTTGACGTATTGCGCGCCGGCCGGGAACAGGGCCCACAGCTGCTGGATGCGCCAGTCGTCGAGCGGATCGCCGAAGCCGGGCCGCAGGCACCAGCCGGCCAGGTTCAGCCACACGCGCTCGTGCTCGGCCGAGCGGCGCCGGCCTTTCGCGCGTTCCATCAGGGCGTCGAACAGGCGGCGCAGCAGGGGCGTCTCCCACCGTTCGCGGCCGCCCAGCACGTGCTCGAGCGCGCCGCGCAGCTGGCGCACTTCGCGCGCCTCCACCTGCTGGTTGCGCGCGCCGAAGATGCGGTCGATGCGCCTGATGGCTTCGTCGATCCGTGGATGCACGAATTCCGGCACCTCTTCTTCGCCGCGCAGCTGGAATTCGAGGCGCCAGCGCTGGCCGCTGCCATCCTCGGCCACGCAGAACATCTCCAGCGTGCCCAGCTCGGACAGCGCGGCCGCCAGTTGTACGGGAATCGACGCCGTCTTCGCATCCTGCGCGTGCAGCACGGTGGCGATCGCGGGCAGGCGCACGACGTCGGCGGGATCGAGGTCGACGAGATCACCCGCCGCGGCCGTATCGGCGATGGCGGACACGAGGTGGAAGCGCACGGGCCGTCCCACGCGCAGCGCAAAGCTGCGTTCGGCCAGCGTGATCTCTGCGCCGGCGCGGGCGCCGCGCGGCAGTACGCAGACCGCGCGCAGACGTTCGCCTTCTTCCAGGATCAAATAGTAGCTGCGCGCGGAACCGCTCTCGATGGCGGGCGCGAGTCCGGCCCGCGCGAGCGAATAGGCGACGGCGCCGCGCGCGACGGCGATGTCCGGATCGGCATTGTGCAGCACGCGGATGGAGTCTCTGCGCCACGCGGACAGCACGTCGGCCAGCCGCCGCGCCAGCGCTTCTCCGCGGAACACGCCGCCGTTCAGCAGCAGCGTATCGGGGACGGGCAGGCGGCCGTCATCTTTCATGCCCAGCGCTTCGCGCGCCGCCTGCGCGTGCTGGCGCAGGAAGCCCGCCAGATGGCGCGTGATGGCCGGGTCGCTCGCATACGGCAGGCCGAATTCGACGATGCCGGCGCGGGCGCGCTGCGGCCCTTCCTGCTTGTCGTTAAAAGGGAAAAAACCGTCCAGCACGATGCGTTCGACGTCGGCCTTCGCGATCGCCGCCGAGCGGCTGGCGCCGATGAGGCGCGAGCCGCTGCCCAGCAGGGTGACGGTCGTTTCATCCGGCGCGTCCGGCGCGAGCAACTGCTCCTTCGCGGCGCGGCACCGTTCCGTCAGTTGCGCGAGCCGGCCGGCCGACAGGCGCTGGCTTTCGCCCAGGCGCGATTCGGCCAGGTGGGCCAGGGCGAGGTCCATGTTGTCGCCGCCGAGGATCAGGTGGTTGCCCACGCCGATGCGCGACAAGGATGGTTCACCGTCCTTCAGTTCGACTTTGACGAGCGTGAAGTCGGTGGTGCCGCCGCCCACGTCGGCCACGAGCACGAGCTTCGCATCCGCGAGGTCGGCGGAGAGGGTCGTCCGATGGCGCTGCAGCCAGTCGTACAGCGCGGCCTGCGGTTCTTCGAGCAGGCGCACGTCCGGCAGGCCGGCGAGACGCGCCGCTTCCAGCGTCAGGGCACGCGCGCCTTCGTCGAACGAAGCGGGGATCGTGAGGACGATCTGCTGCCGTTCCAGCGGCCTTGCGGGGTACTGCGTATTCCATGCCGCGCGCAAATGCGCCAGATAGCTGGCGCTGGCGGCCAGCGGCGACACTTTCGGCACGTCGTCCGGCGCGCCCCACGGCAGGATGGGCGCGGTGCGGTCCACGCCGGGATGCGACAGCCAGCTTTTCGCGGAGGCGACCAGCCGCCCCGGCGACGCCGCCCCCAGGCTCCTTGCGAGACGCCCGATGGCAACGCGATCCACGCCGCCGACGTCCGGCTGCGACCAGGGCAACTGCAGCGCATCCGCCGCCAGTTCGCCTTCGAGCGGATGGTAGCGGCTCGACGGCAGCAGCGGCGCCATGCCCACTTCGCCCGGTGCCACCAGTTGCGGGATGGCGAAGGTGGCGACCTGTTCGGACCCGGCGTCGGCATGGGCCAGCACCGTATTGGTGGTGCCGAGGTCGATGCCGACGAGGGCTGCTGGCGTGCGGGTCACTGCTCGGTGCTGCGGACGTCGAACTCGACCTTCCAGCGCTGGCCTTCACGGGCCACGGCCACCAGTTCCAGCGTGCCCGCTTCCGTCGCGACGGCATGCAGTTTCACCTGCACGACGTCGCCCGGCGTGCGGCCTTCCGCCGGCAGCGTCGCCTGGATCTCGTTCAATTCCTGCAGCTCGTCCGGGCTCCACGACTCCAGCACGGTGCCGATCTGGTCCTGGCGGCGCACGGTGGAGCCGAAGAAGCGGAAGTGCACGGGCTCGCCCACGACGAGGCCGAATTCCTGGCCCGGCAGTTCCAGCTCGCTGCCTTCTTCCATGCCGAACGGCGCCACGCACAGCGCTTCCAGCGGCGGCTCGAAGCCGGGGATCGCGGGCATGGCCGACTCGACGCCGACGTAGTACGAGCGGGCCGTGCCGCCGCGGATGCGCACGCCGCCGCCGCGGCGCGCATAGCCGTAGTAGGCGGCGCCGCGTGCGACGGCCAGATCCAGGTCCGCGCCTTCCAGCATGCGGGCCGGTTCCGCGCCTTCCATGTACAGCCAGTCGTTGATGGTGTCCATCACGCGCTTGGCGAGGATGTCGGACTTGAACACGCCGCCGTTGAACAGCACGGCGCTCGGGTGCAGGAAGGTGTGCTCGGCATTCACCTTGCCGTTGAAGCCTTCCAGCTCCGCCGTCGCACCGGCCTGGCGGCCGAGGAAGGCGGCCAGGTGGCGCGTGATGGCGGCGTCCTGCGCATACGGCAGGCCCACTTGCGTCAGGCCCGCGCGGGTGCGCACGGCCGGGCGCGCGGAGGCTTCCACGCGTGGGAAGAAGCCGTCCGTGATGAACGTGGTGACTTCGTCGCGCGTGAGCTCCGTGCGGATCGAACCGCCGATCAGCTTCGAGCCGCGGCTCGGCACGACGATGGGCCACGTGGTCGCGTTGGCGTCGGCCAGCAGGTGTTCCTTGGCGCCGCGGCAGGCATAGGTGAGGGCGCGCATCTGCCAGGCGTCCAGCTGCGTGCCGTTCGCCTGGAGCTTGCGCGCGACGAGGTGGGCCAGCGCGAGGTCCATGTTGTCGCCGCCCAGCAGGATGTGGTCGCCGACGGCGACACGGTGCGGTTCCAGGTTGCCGTCGCGTTCGAGGATGGCGATCAGCGAAAAGTCGCTCGTGCCGCCGCCGACGTCCACGACCAGCACGATGTCGCCCGCTTTCACTTGCTTGCGCCAGCCGCCGCCGCTGCCTTCGATCCAGCTGTACAGCGCGGCCTGCGGTTCTTCCAGCAGGGTGGGGTTGCCGTAGCCGGCGCTCTTTGCGGCTTCCGCCGTCAGTTCGCGCGCGGCCGGGTCGAACGAGGCCGGGATCGTCACGGTGACGGCTTGCCGTTCGAACGGCGCGTCCGGATGCGTGGCGTTCCACGCGGCTTTCAGGTGCTCGAGGTAGCGGGTCGATGCGGCCAGCGGCGACACGCGCTCGACTTCTTCCGGCGCATCGGTCGGCAGGATGGCGGCGCGGCGGTCCACGCTCGGGTGGCTCAGCCAGCTCTTGGCCGACGAGACCAGGCGGATCGGCGTGGCGGCGCCGCGCGCGCGAGCCATCTCGCCCACGACGGGCGCGGCCTGCCCATTCGTCCACGGCAGCGCCAGTTCGCCCGGCGCCAGTTCGTCCGGGTGCGGCAGGTACAGGAACGACGGCAGCAGCGGCAGCGCCTCGACGGTGCCCGGCGCGCTCAGCTGCGGGATGCCCAGCACGCCCTGGTCGGCCTTTTCGCCGTCGCTGGCCTGCAGGTCGACGTACGACAGCGCGCTGTGCGTCGTGCCGAGGTCGATGCCGATGGCGTAGCGGGCGTCGTTGGTCTGGATGTCGCTCACAGTTCCACCTCCGCCGGGGCGATGACGCTGGCGTCGTGTTTATCCGCCAGCTGCGGCAGACGCACGTCGCGTGCGCGCCAGCCGCGGTGCGACAGGGTGCCCGTGAACGGGGCCTTGCCGACGACGTTGCCGGTCAGGCGCACGCTGGCGGCGTCGAAGCCTTCCGGCAGCGTGATGCGCGTGCCTTCCAGTTCGCCGCGCACGGGCTCGATGGTGAAGTGCTCGCGCAGCACGCGCGCGCAGCCTTCGTGGACGAGGCGGGCGGCGGCGCCGATGTCGGCATCCGCGTAGACCGTGATGTTCTCGTTGGCGAAGTCGATCAGGCGCGCTTCGCGCTGCAGGAGGCCCAGCAGCTGCAGGGCGGCGTCCGGCGTGGCGATGCGCAGCGGGGCCGGTGCCGGCGCGGGCTTCGGTTCAGGCGCGGGTGCCGGTGCGGGAGCAGGTGCGGCGATCGGGCCGACCTGGTCGTCGCGCACGCGCGCGGCGAACTCGGCGTCGCCCAGGGTCTTGAAGAAGGCGCCGAAGGCAAGGGACAGCCGGCTCCAGAAGGATGGCAGGTTGGTCGGTTGGCTCATGTTCTTGTGGTGTCTGGTGCTTGGTTCAGAAAGGGCGCATGATACCAGTTAGACAGCATCCGGTTCCGGATCATCCTCTGCCGCACCCGCCAGCAGCGCACGTGCATACACGTCGAAATCGTCCAGGCCCCGCTTGATGATGGTCACCAGCGCGGGCAGCGGCGCGGCCTGGTGATCCCATTCGGCGCGGCAGAATTCGCCCGTGCGCTTGAGGTCTTCGGCCAATGCCGGCTCGATCCAGCCGTGATCCGCCAGCAGGGTGATGACCTCGCGCTCGTCGTGGGCCGGACCCAGGCCGCGGTCGGCCAGCACATAATCTCCCATCTCGACGGCCGCTTCCCAGGCGCGGATCACGTTCAACGTGGCCGCGTCCTGGCGCGTGATGTCGCCGACGAAGGTGGTGGGATCTTTCTCGTATTCGTCGCGGGCACGCTTGCAGCATCGCTCGATGGTGCCCGTCTTGCTGACCAGCAGGTCGTTGTCCATGTTTCCCTCGCTGCGGGACGTGGAGGGTCCCGCTTCAAGGTATAAGTTACAACAAGAACAACAGAGCCGCCGCACAAGTGGCGCCGGCGCTCAGGCATGCAAGCGGAAATTGCGCACCGCCCCATTCAGAGCCTCGGTCTGCTCCTGCAGCGACGCCGCTGCGCTCGCGGCCTCCTCGACCAGCGCCGCGTTCTGCTCGGCGACGGATTCCATCTGTCCGATGCTGGCGTGGACTTGCAGGATGTCGGCACTCTGCTCGCGGCTGGCCGTGCTGATGCGGGCGATGAGGTCGCTCACCTGGCGCACGCTGCCGACCACGTCGCTCATCGTGCTGCCGGCCTGTCCCACCATGTGGCTGCCTGCCTGCATGCGCTCGACCGACTCGTCGATCAGGGCCTTGATCTCTCTCGCGGCCGCGGCCGAACGCTGGGCCAGCGTGCGCACCTCGCCGGCGACGACGGCAAAGCCCCGTCCCTGTTCGCCGGCGCGCGCCGCCTCGACGGCCGCGTTGAGCGCGAGGATATTGGTCTGGAATGCGATGCCGTCGATGACGCCGATGATGTCCACGATGCGCGCGGACGAGGAATTGATCAGCTCCATCGTGCGCACCACGTCGTCGACCGCGCTGCCGCCGCTCGCCGCGACGGTCGACGTGCGCAGCGCCAGCTGGTTGGCTTCTTCGGCCGCCGAGGCGTTGGATTGCACGGTCACCGTCAGCGCGGCCATCACGCGGCTCACCTGCTCCAGCGAGGCGGTCTGGCGCTCGGTGCGTTCGGCCAGGTCGCGATTGCCCGCCGAGATCTGGGTCGTGCCGGCCGACAGGTTGTCCGCCGCGTCCTTGATGCCGCCCACCATGCCGGCCAGCGTGCCGTGCATCGTGCGGATCGAGGCCAGCAGGCTGTCGCCCGCCTTGTCCACGTCCTCCACCTCGACCTCGATGTCGAGGCGTCCCGCCGCGACCTGCCGGCAGATCTCGGCCGCGTAGTCGGGATCGCCGCCAAGGCGCCGCCGCACGGTTTTCAGGATGAACCAGGCCACGGCCAGGCTGGTGCCGAGCGAGGTCGCCAGCACGGCCAGCATCACCAGCTGCGCATGGTCGATGCGGCGCGCGGCCGCCGTCTCGTCGGCATCGCTGCGTGCTGTCGCAAGTTTCACGACCTGGTCGATGGCCTTGCGGTGCTGGTCATACAAGCCGTTCAGGTCGCGCATGATGGCCGCCACCTGGTCCCCGTCGCCGCCCGCCAGCGCCGGCACCAGCTTCCTGAACGCGAGATCGTAGAAGGCCTGCGCCGGCGCATACGCCTGTGCCAGCATGAAGTCGCCCAGCTCGGGATCGAGCCCGGCGGCCTTCCAGTAGCGGTGGCGTGTCTCGTAGTCGTCCCGCAAGGCTTTCAGGCGCTCGACCAGGGCGGTGCGCTGGTCTTGTCCGGCCTGCGCGAGCTGCAGCGTGACCAGGTAGGATTCGATGATGTATTCGGGCGGCGGCAGCACGTCCGCCACCAGGTCCTTGTTCTGGACGATGTGGTCGTACAAGGGCCCGCCGACCTTGAGGGTTCGCAACGTGTGGAAGGCCACGGTGCCGAAGATGGCGAAACCGATGAAAAACGTGGACAGCAAAACGCCGAACCGGCGTGTCAATGAGGATGCATTCTTCAAGGTCGACTTTCCGATGCGTTGGCGGGATGGACGCAGTCGGAAAAGTAGAACACAGATATTTTGTCAACAAAAGGACGGCATTTCCACCTGTGCAATATTTGCGCGGGCTTGGTGCAAGGCATGGTGCAAGACGGAATGTTTGCACCGGATGGGTGCCGGCCCGATGATGCTGCGTTGTAAATACGCAACTTCCTGGCTCACAACAAGAACAACACGGCCGCCGCACAAGTGGGCGCCAGCGCACCCAGCAGCAGGCCCACGGCCCCGATCGACTCGTCGTTGAAGCCGCGCCGCAGCAGGGCGACGCCGGCCGGGTTCGGCGCGTTGGCGATGACGGTCAGGCCGCCGCCCGCCACCGCGCCCGCGACCAGCATGTACTTCGCCTGCTCGGAGAGCCCGGCGATCAGCGAGCCGAGGTAGGTCAGCGCGGCGTTGTCCGTGATCGCGGTGAGGCCCAGCGCGCCGAAGAACAGGGCGGTGGGTTCCAGCTTCGCGACGATGGGCTGCAGCCACCATTGTTGCATCCCGCCCAGCACGACGAGGCCGGCGAGGAAGAAGCCGACCAGCAGGCCTTCCTTCACGAGCAGCGGGTCCTGGTAGCGCGGGTAGGCCTGGGTGATGCCGAGGAACAGTAAGAAAATGCCGATGAACAGCACGGGATGGTGGGCCAGCAGCACGATCGCCGTCAGCACGCCCAGGTGGGTGAGCGTGACAAGGACCGGCATGCGCACGGGCGCCTCGCCCTCGATCGACACGTCGAACGGGCGCAGGTGCGGGCGCAGCAAATAAGTCACGACGCTGGCGTTGACCAGCACGGCGATGGCGGCGCGCCAGCCGAAGTGCGCCAGCATGTGGACGCTGTCCCAGCCCCACGTCCCGGCCACCATCAGCACGGGCGGCGCGGCGTAGGACGTCAGGGTGCCTCCGATCGACACGTTGACGAACAGGACGCCCAGCGCCCCGTATTTCAGCCATTCCGGCATCCCGGGACGGAACACGGACGGGGCCAGCATCAGCGCGGCGATCGTCATCGCGGCCGGTTCCGTGATCAATGAGCCGGCCAGCGGCACGAGCGCGAGGCCCAGCCACGTCTGCGCGACTTCCGTGCGCAGCGGCAGCAGCCGTGCGAGCAGGCGCACGAGCGCGCGCGCCGCCTCCAGCACGGGGCGCGACGCGGCCACCACCATCACGACGAACACGAACAGCGGCTCCGTGTAATGGCGCGATTCGGCGTAGTCGATGGCGGCGGCGCTGCCGTCGACGAAGGCCAGCGCGAGCATCAGCACGAAGGCCCAGAAGCCGAAGACGACCTCCACCTCGCCGAGCAGGTGGAATAGCCCGGCGTGGCGCGGATGGCGGTGCGCCAGGCCTTCGAAGAGGCGGGTGGCGAACGTGTGCAGCAGGGCGAGCACGAACAGGATCAGGGCGATCTTGTGCATGGTCGTGGTCATGGAACGGTTCCTTTCACGGCTGGCGGGCCGGATAGCTCCCGAGTCTGATCCGGAGCACGCGCGGCACCGTGGTGAAATTTAACCCGTAATCCGTCTGGTCGCCGTTCCATACGTGGTGCAGCACCCAGTTGCCCGCGTCGTCGTAGCGGCCTTCCTCCACGCGCGCGAGCAGGGCGCGCCGGCCGCTGCCCTCGGGCGCCGTGAAATCGATGCGTGCCATGCGGCCCGTGACCAGGTATTCGTCCGGGCCCAGCGCCGCGACCAGCACGCCCCCTTCCGGTCCCAGCGGATTCGCGGGGCGCGGCTTCATCCACGCCCAGTCGGACGCGCCGAACGTGCCCTTGTCGTAGTGGACGCGCGCCTTCCAGTTGCCGAGGTCCAGGTCGACGGGCTTGCGGTCATCCGGTTCGCTCGCGCCCCAGACGTTGCCCTCGAACGCCTGCCGCGCCCAGATGCGCATGATGGGCGCGACGAGGCGGTAGTTGCTGGCGAACGGCTCCAGCATGTCCCACGCGCTTTTCGGGATCGCGGCCGGGTCGTTCGCTTCCTTCGTGAAGTCGACGCCGAACGGCGCAAAGCCGATGCCGCGCCGGCCCATCACGTCGAACAGGTAGCGCGCGTAGGCGAAGGTATGGCCCGTCTCGGGGACGAACAGCGGATTGTCCGGGCGGTCGTACAGTTTCAGCACCGCATGGTATTTCGGCGTCTCGGGAAAATAGATGTCCGGGCCGATCGCGTCGATGTGCGGCGCGCCGGCCTTCCACACGTCGATCACGTTGTCGGTGGGGCCGCCGGCCGAGTACGACGTCGGCTCCTGCTGCTTGAACGGATCGCGCAGCGCCACGTTGACGTACATGGGCAGGTCCAGCTCCGCCTTGCCGGCGGCGGCCACCTCGTCGGCGAAGCGGGCGATGTACCAGGCGTGGAAGGCTTCGTCGGCTTCCTTGCCGAAGACTTCCGTCCACGTGCCGCCCGTGCGTCCGCGCGCCTTCAGCAGCGGCGCGGGCACCGGGCCGGCGAACAGTTTATTTGCTTGCGGCGAGTGGTCGCGCGCGCTGCCGTAGGTGCCCGTCTCGTTCTCGATCTGGACCATGATGACCGTGCGTTGCGGGTCCTTCTCGCGGATGTGGCGCATCAGCGCGACGAACGCGGTGCGGTCGGCCTCCAGCGTGGCTGGGAAGATCGGCGACAGCGAATCGCGCAGCTCGCCCTTCGCATCGACGACGCGCGGATAGCGGGCGTTGTCCAGCTTGATCCATGCGGGGGTATAGCTCGGTCCATTGTTCTTCCACGCGCCGAACCACAGCAGCACGAGGCGCACGTTATGGGTGCGCGCCTGCGCGAGCAGCAGGTCGAGGTAGCTGAAGTCGAAGGTGCCCGGCTTTGTTTCGATCTGTTCCCACGCGATGGGCACTTCCAGCGTATTGGCGCCCAGCCTGTCGATGGCCGGCCAGACCAGCGGCATCTGCGCGGGCCAGGCGCTGGAATTGTTCACCTGCGCGCCCAGCATGAAGAACGGCTTGCCGTCCACCAGCAGCGCATGGCGCCCGTCCTTGTGCACGATCCGCGGCAGCGGCGCATCGAGGACGATATCGGCGCCCTGGGCCGACCAGGCCAGGGCGGACAGCAGCAAGCCGGCCAGCGTCTTTTTCATTGGGTCTCCTGTCGTGGTGATTTTGACCATTGTCCCACGACAGGGACCGTCTCAGCGCAGGTGGGCGCGCAATCCGGTGACGCCGGGCGCGACGTCGTCCGCCAGCACGTGCCGGTCGGGGAAGTCGCCGCCGTTCTGCGGGCGATAGGGAATCGGCGCATCGGTGAACAGGGTGCGCATGCGTGCCGCCAGGCCGGCCTTCGCGCGTTCGACACCCTCGGCATCGATGCGGCCCGCGCCGTGCACGGCATACGTGGGCAGTACCTCCATGCCGGGGTAGAACAGGACGCCGTGCGTGATGGGGAACAGCAGTTCGTCGAGCTGGCCGTTGATGCCGCGCGGGCCGTAGTCGGCGGCCGGTCCGCCCGTCGTCACGGACAGCATCGCGCGTTTGCCCGCGAGGCCGCCCTCGCCGTAGCGGTGGCGGTTGCCGGCGCCCTGGTAACCGTAGGCGAGGCCGAAGGCGTACACGCGCTCGATCCAGCCCTTCATGATGGCCGGCATGCCGAACCACCACAGCGGGAACTGGAAGACGACGGCATCCGCCGCCATCAGCTTGGCCTGTTCGGCGCGCACGTCGTCCGGCTGCGTGCCGGTGCTGAACGCGTGGCCCGATTCGTCCACGAACGACAGGCGCTCGGGGTTCAGGCGGTCGGGGAAATCGTGTTCGTCGTAGACGGCCTTCCAGCCCAGCGCATACAGGTCGGACTGGATCACTTCATGGCCCTGGGCGCGCAGTTCGGCGCGCGCGGCGGCCGCCATCTGCGCGGTGAGGGAGTGCGGGTCGGGGTGGGCGTGCACCACCAAAACAGTCTTCATCGTTGTTCTCCTTGTTGACGATGGAGACCATTCTGGGCGCGAAAACCACGGTCGGGAATGCCAGCCGGCTTTTGGGGTAGTATCCAAAAAATGGATATCAAGCGCATCGATTTCAACCTGCTCGTGACGCTGGACGCGCTGCTGGCCGAACGCAGCGTGAGCCGCGCCGCGCAGCGCCTGAACCTGAGCCAGCCCGCGCTGAGCGCCCAGCTGGCGCGCCTGCGCGAGATGCTGGGCGATCCGCTGTTCGTGCCGAGCCACCGCGGCATGACGCCCACGCCGCTGGCCCTGGGCCTGCAGGCGCCGCTGGCGGCGGCCCTCGCGCAGCTGCGCGACGTGGTGACGTCGGCCCGCGCCTTCGACCCTGCGCGCGACGAGTTCACGGTCCACGTGGCGTGCTCGGACTACGTGCAATCGGCCCTGCTGCTCGACTTCACGCTCGCGCTGCGCCGCGCAGCACCCGGCCTGCGCATCGCCCTGCGTCCGGCCGATGCCGCGCGCCTGGAAGCGCAGATGGAAAAGGGCGAGATCGACCTCGCGGTGCTGACGCCGGAAGGCATCGCGGAGTCGCTCCGTTCGCGTCCGCTGTTCGAAGAGCGCTACGTCTTCATCGCGCGGCGTGGCCACCCGGCGCTGCGCCGCCCGCTCGCTACGCAGCGCTTTTGCGAACTCGAACACGTGATGGTCTCGCCGCGCGGCGGCAGTTTCACGACGCCGGTCGACGAGGTACTCGACGCGCAGGGCCTGCGCCGCCGCGTCGTCGTGTCGGCGTCGACGTTCCACTCCGTGCTTGACCTGGTCGAACGTTCCGACCTCGTCGCCCTCGTGCCGGCCCGCATGGTGGAGGGCAGGGGTCGCAACGTCCGCGTCCGCGTGCCGCCGCTGCCCGTGCCCGGCTTCGCCATCCACATGGCCTGGCATAACCGCAACCATCGCGACGCGGCGCAGCGCTGGGTGCGGGAGCGGCTGGTGGCGTTTGCGCGCGAGGCATCCTTCATGAAAAAAACGGACTCACGTCTACCGTGAATCCGTTTTTTTGTGGCGACGCCCACGCTATCTGCGTGGTGCGTCCCGATGATCAGTTTGGCTGATTAAATCGCGCGGATATTTCCCGCTTTTTCGCCTTTGGGGCCGGTCGAGCGCACGAACGAAACGCGCTGGTTCTCCGCCAGGCTCTTGAAGCCTTCCGATTGGATGTCCTGGAAATGGGCGAACAGGTCGCCGCCGCCTGCGTCGGGCGTAATGAAGCCGAAGCCCTTGGAGTCATTGAACCATTTCACGGTGCCGGTTTGAGTAGTCATTTTTAATCCTTTTTACATGCATGGGCAAAACGCCCGAAACGCACTTTCGACCAAGGGAGTGTAACGAAGGAAATCAAACAGGACCAGCGGAGGCGGGACGGGAGAGAAAGGCCAACAATAACGACGACTTGATGCAGTGCCAGAAGAAAGATACAGGACTTTTCCCTGTTCACCTAATCATTTCCGATTTATTTTTTTGGGGGCCGGCGTGGCCGGATTATCGATTGCGACGCGCTTTTGATTATTGCTGTATCTTATGTTTGCGGGAAGCCGGATGATTGCCCGCCTCGCGCATGCCTTTTCTGGCGGCCCCATTCTTTTCCGTTATCCGGCTTTCCACGCACCGAGTTGCCCGGCCCGCGCATCATTCGACAACCACAAGGCTGGAACTACAATGAACGATATCTCCTACGATATGGATGACGCAGTGGCGGCCATGGAAGTGCTGCATGCCGCGCTGACGTTCGATCTGAAAGAACTCGAAACGAAAATCCTCGCACTGGGCCAGTCGGTGACCGCCGTGCCCGTGCCCGACGGTGGGGACCTGTCCGACTATTACGCAGCCCGCGCTTCCTTGCACAGCGGCCTGGCCAGTATTGCCGAAGTGCTTGCATGGATACAGTGTAAAACCGAGGAAGATCCGGAAGGCGACGTCGCTATTGCCATTCAACCATTGCCTACGCTACGTGGCTGCTCGATCCATTAAATCCGGAGAATACAATGAGTAAGAGTCAAGACGCAAAAAAGTCCACAAAGAAAGAACCGGCCAAAACTGCCAAGGAAAAAAAGGCGGATAAAAAAGTAAAAAAAGAAGAGAAAAAGCGCCAGCAGTAAAAGCGTCGTCCGCTCCTCAGGAATGCGTGAGCGGATACAGGATGAGTTCCACCGCCGCGGCGGTAATGCCGTCGACTCAGCCCAGGCTCTCGATATACCGCTCGTCCACCTGCGCGCAATACTCCGCGCAGGCCGCGCGCACGGCGGATGCCGCCGCATGCACCGCCACCGGCGCGTTCGTGCGGCGGCTCATCGACACGATGATCGGCGGCGGCACCGGCTGCAGCGGCACTTCCACGAATTCGCCGTTCTCCAGGTGGCTGCTGACGAACAGCCAGGGAATCGCGGCCACGCCGAAGCCGTTGCGGATCAACTGGATGATGGCCGCGACGGACGGCGAGCAGGTGATCCGCGTCTGCTCCAGCGGCACCGCGCTCAGGTTGGCGAGCCGGGTGACGATGTCTTCCAGCATCCGGTGCGGCTGCGTGCCGCGGCCGAACGTCAGGATCGGGAACTGCAGCAGGCGCTGGGCCAGGCCCTCGCGCTGCGCCGGCAGCAATCCGGCCCGCGCGATCCAGCGCACCGGGTACACGGCCAGCGGCTCGGACGTGATCTCGCTGCTGTTCACGCCCTCGATGCCGACCACCAGGTCGAGCTCTCCCGCCAGTAAACGTTTTTCCAGCGTCGTGCTCATGTCCACGACGAGATCGATTTCCAGCTCCGGGAAACTGGCGTTCAGCTGGCGCACGGAATGCGCGAGCCAGCTGTGCACCACCGTCTCGATCACCCCCAGCCGCAGCCGGCCCCGCACCGCGCTTTCCGTGCGCGCCGCCTCGCGCAGGCGCCGGGTCGCGTCCACCACGGCCTTCGCGTGGTTCAACAGGTAGTCCGCGTTCGGCGTCAGCCGGAATTCGCGCGTGCTGCGGTCGATGAGTTCCGTCTGCAGTTCTTCTTCCAGCGCCTTGATCCGCAACGAGATCGCCGCCGGCGTCGCATGCATGGCACGGGCCGTCGCGCGGACACTGCGCAGCTGGGCGAGGGTGATCAGGGTTTCGAGGAAGCGCGTGTTCATGGCGTAAAGAATACTTTAAGCAAAAGAGGAACGGTTTAAAGAGGTGTTTAGAAAAATTTAACACATGCGATAAAAATAAGTGATTTGGTGAAATGAGGAGGACGCAACTATGCTTGTTCCAAGTCATTACGAGCAGAGAAATCGATGAAACCGATCCAGTTCCGTCACCTGGTCCGCGCGGGCGAATTCCGCAAGCCGACCGCCGGCGTCTGCGGCGGCTATGCCCAGGCCAATCTCGTCATCCTGCCGGACGCGCAGGCCCATGATTTCCTCCGCTTCGCCCAGCGCAACCCGAAAGCCTGTCCGCTGCTCGCGGTCGGCGAGCCGGGTGCGTGGAGCGTGCCGGCGCTGGGCGCGGACCTCGACCTGCGCACCGACGTCCCGGGCTATTACGTGTACCGCGACGGCGAGCTGGCGGAAGCGCCGGTAGCGCTGGAAGGCCTGTGGCGCGACGACCTGGTCGCGTTCGCGATCGGCTGCTCGTTCTCGTTCGAGGAGATGCTGCTGGCCGCCGGCATCCCGCTGCGCCACATCGAGCAGGACCGGAACATCGCCATGTACCGCACGAACATCCCGAACGCGGCGGCGGGGCCGTTCGGCGGAAACATGGTCGTGTCCATGCGGCCTTTGAAGGCGAAGGACGCGATCCGTGCGATCCAGATCACCAGCCGCTACCCCGCGATCCACGGCGCGCCGGTGCACCTGGGCGACCCGCGCCTGATCGGCATCGCCGACCTCGCGCGGCCCGACTACGGCGACGCCGTCGAGGTCATGGCGGACGAGGTGCCGGTGTTCTGGGCCTGCGGCGTCACGCCGCAGGAGGCGATCCGGGCGGCGCGCCTGCCGTTCGTGATCACCCATCGCCCGGGCTACATGCTGGTGACAGACATCCCGAATGCATCGCTGGCGACGTTGTAAAAACAAACCAAACGGAGACGACATGAACACACAAGAACTCGCGCAGGAGCGCGTGGACACAAGCCATTTCGGCTGGCTGCGCCAACTCACGAAAACGGAACGCCGCACATTCATCGGCTGCAAGGTCGGTTATGCGCTGGACGCGATGGACACGCAATTCCTCAGCTTCGTCATCCCCACGCTGATCGCGACCTGGGGCCTGTCGAAAGGCGACGCCGGCCTGATCGGCACCGTCACGCTGCTCACGTCGTCGCTGGGCGGCTGGCTGGCCGGCATCCTGTCGGACCGCATCGGCCGCGTGAAGACGCTGCAGATCACGATCCTGTGGTTCGCGCTGTTCACGGTGCTGAGCGGCTTTGCCCAGACCTTCAACCAGCTGCTCGTGCTGCGCGGCCTGATGGGCTTCGGCATGGGGGGCGAATGGACAGCCGGCGCGATCCTGATGGGTGAGGTCATCCGCGCGAAGGACCGCGGCAAGGCGGTCGGCATGGTGCAGGCCGGATGGGCGCTGGGCTGGGGCGTCTCGGCGCTGCTGTACGCGCTGATGTTCTCGCTGCTGCCGGCCGAACTGGCGTGGCGCTCGCTGTTCCTGCTGGGGATCCTCCCCGCCATCTTCGTCATCTACATCCGCCGCTTCGTGGAAGAGCCGGACGTGTTCCTGGCCGAGCAGCGCCGCGGCGCACAAGCGGAGCAGGCGAAGTTCACCGAGATCTTCTCGCCGCGCATGCTGTCGACGACGTTGCGCGCCGTGCTGCTGACGACCGGCGCGCAGGGCGGCTACTACGCGATCACGACCTGGCTGCCCACGTTCCTGAAGACGGAGCGCCACCTGACGGTGCTGGGCACCGGCGGCTACCTGGCGATGGTCATCGCCGGCTCGTACGTCGGCTACATCGTCAGCGCCTACCTGACGGACCGCCTGGGCCGCAAGCGCAACTTCATCCTGTTCGCCGCCGGCTCGCTGGCGATCGCGCTGGCCTACACCCGGCTGCCCGTGACGGACAACGTGATGCTGCTGCTCGGCTTCCCGCTCGGCTTCCTCGTCTCCGGCGTCTTCAGCGGCATGGGCGCGTTCCTCACCGAACTGTTCCCGACCCGCATGCGCGGTTCCGGCCAGGGCTTCTGCTACAGCATGGGCCGCGCGATCGGTTCGCTGTTCCCGTTCGCGATCGGCGCGGTCGGCCAGACGCTCCCGCTGGGCCACGCCATCGGCCTGTTCGCGGCCGGCGCCTACGGGATCATGGTCCTGGCCGCGCTGACCCTGCCCGAGACCCGCGGCAAGCGCCTCGAATCCTGATCCTTCCCTGATTTCACACACGACGATATTGCGCGCGGCGCGCGAGGGCACCGCTGTGCCTGCGCGCGCCCCGATTTTTGAAGAGGCAAGACCATGTACCCACAGACCAACCACGACAACACGCCGCGCCAGCGCTGGCAGTTCTGGATCGACCGCGGCGGCACGTTCACCGACATCGTCGCGCGCAAGCCGGACGGCGCGCTGGTGACGGCCAAGCTGCTGTCCGAAAATCCCGAGCAGTACCGCGACGCCGCCGTCGCCGGCATCCGCCGCCTGCTCGGCATCGCGCCCGACGCACCGATCACGCCCGACCTCGTGGAAGCCGTCAAGATGGGCACGACGGTCGCGACGAACGCCCTGCTGGAGCGCAAGGGTGAGCGCACCGCGTTGCTGATCACCAAAGGGTTCAGGGACGCGCTGCGCATCGCCTACCAGAACCGTCCGCGCCTGTTCGACCGCCATCCCGTGCTGCCGCAGCTGCTGTACGAGCGCGTCGTCGAAGTGGATGAACGCGTCGGCGCGCACGGCGACGTCGTCGAACCGCTCGATACGGCGGCCGTGCGTGCGCAGCTGGCGGACCTGTACGCGGACGGCTTCCGCTCGGTGGCGATCGTGCTGATGCACGGCTACCGCTATCCGGGCCATGAGCGCGCGATCGCCGCCATCGCCACGGAAACCGGCTTCGCCCAGGTGTCCGTCTCGCACCAGGTCAGCCCGATGATGAAGCTCGTCTCGCGCGGCGACACGACGGTCGTCGATGCGTACCTGTCGCCGATCCTGCGCCGCTACGTCGACCAGGTCGCGGCCGAGATGGAAGGCGTGCGCCTGCTCTTCATGCAGAGCAATGGCGGCCTGACGGGGGCGCACCGCTTCCAGGGCAAGGACTCGATCCTGTCCGGCCCCGCCGGCGGCATCGTCGGCATGGTCGGCACGGCGCGCAAGGCCGGCTTCGAAAAACTGATCGGCTTCGACATGGGCGGCACGTCCACCGACGTGTCGCACTACGCGGGCGAACTGGAACGCGAATTCGAGACGCAGGTGGCCGGCGTGCGGATGCGCGCGCCGATGATGAGCATCCATACGGTGGCGGCGGGCGGCGGCTCGATCCTGCATTTCGACGGCAGCCGCCTGCGCGTCGGCCCGGACAGCGCGGGCGCGAATCCCGGTCCGGCCAGCTACCGCCGCGGCGGTCCGCTCACGGTCACCGACTGCAACGTCATGCTCGGCAAGATCCAGCCCGCGCATTTCCCCAAGGTGTTCGGCCCGCACGCGGACGAGCCGCTCGACGCCGCCATCGTGCGCGAAAAGTTCTCGGAGATCGCCGCGCGCATCGAACGCGAGACGGGCCAGCGCCGCACGCCGGAAGAGGTGGCCGAAGGCTTCCTCGAAATCGCGGTGGGCAGCATGGCCAATGCGATCAAGTTCATCTCGGTGCAGCGCGGCCACGACGTGACGGAATACACGCTGGCCACGTTCGGCGGCGCCGGCGGCCAGCACGCGTGCCTGGTGGCCGACGCCCTCGGCATGACCCGCATCTTCGCCCACCCGTTCGCCGGCGTGCTGTCCGCGTACGGCATGGGCCTCGCGAGCCAGACCGCGATGCGCGAGCGGACCATGGAAACGGCGCTGTCCGACGGCGGGCTGCGCGCGGCGCTCGACGCGCTCGCCGACGAAGCGGCAGCGGAACTGGGCGCGCAGGGCATCGCGGCGGACGCGGTGCGCGTCGTCGAACGGGCGCACCTGCGCTACGAGGGCACGGACTCCGTCATCATCGTGCAGCACGGCAGCGTGGCCGCGATGCAGGCGCAGTTCGAGGAAGCGTATCGCAAGCGTTATTCGTTCCTCATGCCGGACAAGGCGATCGTCGTCGAGGCGATCTCGGTGGAAGCGATCGGCGACACCGATGCGGGGGCCGGCCCCGCCTTCGACCCCGCACCGCGCGCCACGCAGCTGGCGCCGCACGAGACGGTGCCGGTGTATTCGGGCGGCCAGTGGCACGACAGCGCGCTGTACCTGCGCGCGCAGACGCGGCCCGGCGACCGCATCGCGGGACCCGCGATCATCGTCGAGGCGAACGGCACCAACGTGGTCGAACCGGGCTGGATCGCGGAAGTCACGGCGGACGACAACCTCGTGCTTCAGCGTGTGGCGCCGCGCGCGCGCCGCAAGGCCATCGGCACCGAGGCCGATCCGGTCATGCTCGAAGTCTTCAACAACCTGTTCATGAGCATCGCCGAGCAGATGGGCCTGCGGCTGCAGAACACGGCGGTGTCGGTGAACATCAAGGAGCGCCTGGATTTCTCGTGCGCGCTGTTCGATGCCGAGGGCAACCTGATCGCCAACGCGCCGCACATCCCCGTCCACCTGGGATCGATGGGCGCGAGCATCCGCACCGTGATCGAAGCGAACCGCGGCCGCATGCGGGCGGGCGACGTCTACATGCTCAACGACCCATACCACGGCGGCACGCACCTGCCGGACATCACCGTGATCACGCCCGTGTTCGACCGCGCGGGCAAGGACATCCTGTTCTACGTCGCGTCGCGCGGCCACCATGCGGACGTGGGCGGCATCGCGCCCGGCTCGATGCCGGCGGACAGCCGCAGGGTCGAGGAAGAGGGCGTCCTGATCGACAACTTCCAGCTGGTGCGCGAAGGACGCTTCCTGGAACGCGAGACGACGGCGCTGCTGCTGTCGGGCGACTACCCCTGCCGCAACGTGGCGCAGAACATCGCCGACCTGCAGGCGCAGGTGGCCGCGAACCAGAAGGGCGTCGAGGAACTGCTGAAGATGGTGGACCAGTTCGGGCTCGACGTCGTGCAGGCCTACATGCGGCACGTGCAGGACAACGCCGAGGAAGCCGTGCGCCGCGTCATCCGCGCGCTCAAGGACGGCAGCTACACGTACCGACTGGACAACGGCGCCGTGATCAAGGTGGCGATCCGCGTCGACCACGCGGCGCGCACGGCCGACATCGACTTCACCGGCACGTCGCCCCAGCTCGACAATAATTTCAATGCCCCGAGCTCGATCTGCATGGCGGCCGTGCTGTACGTGTTCCGCACGCTCGTCGACAACGACATTCCGCTCAATGCCGGCTGCCTGAAGCCGCTGAACGTGATCATCCCGGCAGGCTCCATGCTCAACCCGTGCTACCCGGCCGCCGTCGTCTCCGGCAACGTGGAGACGTCGAGCTGCATCACGAACGCCCTGTACGGCGCGCTCGGCGTGCAGGCGTCGTCGCCCGGCACGATGAACAACTTCACGTTCGGGAATGCGGACTACCAGTACTATGAAACCATCGCGGGCGGCTCGGGTGCGGGCGAGGGTTTCAATGGCACCGACGTCGTCCAGACCAACATGACGAACTCGCGCCTGACGGATCCGGAGGTGCTCGAATGGCGCTATCCGGTGCGCCTGGACAGCTACGAGATCGCGCAGGACTCCGGTGGCCGCGGACGCTGGCATGGCGGCAATGGCGGCGTGCGCAGGATCCGCTTCCTCGCGCCGATGACGGCCTCGATCCTGTCGAACAACCGCATCGTCCCGCCGTTCGGCATGGCGGGCGGAGAGCCCGGCAAGTGCGGCCGCAACTACGTCGTGCGCGCCGGCGGCAGGGTCGAGGAACTCGGCTTCGTGGCGACGACGGACGTGCAGCCGGGCGACGTGTTCGTCGTCGAGACGCCGGGCGGCGGCGGGTATGCGCCGGCCGCGAACCACGAATAACCACAACGAGAAAGGGACAACGATGAAAACAATCCTGTGTGCCGGCGCGCTGGGCGCGCTCTGCATGAATGCCGTCGCCGCGGATGGCGCATCGGTCAGCGTGTATGGCCTGGTCGACGTCGCGCTCGTCCGGGAAACGGGCGGCAGCGGCGGCGACGTCACCAAGCTCACGAGCGGCGTGGGCGCCGGCTCGCGGCTCGGCTTCAAGGGGCGCGAGGAACTGGGGAACGGCCTCGCCGCCATCTTTTTGCTGGAGAGCGGCTTCCAGGCCGACACCGGCGCGCTGGGGCAGGGCGGGCTGCTGTTCGGGCGCCAGGCGTATGCGGGGCTGCAGGGCGGCTTCGGCACGCTGACGGCGGGCCGCCAGTACACGCCGCAATACCTGACGGTGGTGATGGCCGATCCGTTCGCGTCCGGCTACGCGGGCGATACGAAGAACCTGATGGCCCCGACCGGCAACTCGGCCAGCCGCATGGACAACTCGCTGAAATACGTGTCGCCCGCCATCGGCGGCGTGAGCGCGGAACTGGTGTATGGCGCCGGCGAAGTGACGGGGGACAGTACGGCCGGGCGCCAGTTCGGCGGTGCGCTCGACTACACCAGCGGCCCGCTGCGCGTGCGGCTCGGCTACCACAACCGCAACAACGACACCGCGGCAATCAAAAATGCGGGCAGCGCGAAGAACACGGTGCTGGCCGCGGTCTACGACTTCGGCGTCGTGAAGGCGCACGTCGCGTACGGCGTCGCCAAGGGCCTGAACAGTTCCCTGCTGCGCAACACGGCGAACCCGTACGGCCGGCCCGGCACGCCGGTTGCATCGAGCGACAGCCGCGACGTGCTGCTCGGCGCGACGATCCCGACGGGCCCGCACACGTGGATGGTGTCGTGGATCCACAAGGACGACCGCGGCGCGCTCGACCAGGATGCGAGCCAGTATGCGCTGGGCTACCGCTATGCGCTGTCGCGCCGGACCGAGCTGTACACCTCGATCGCGCACATCGTGAACCGGCATGGCGCCAGCTATACGGTGGGCAGCGCCATCGAAGGGGGATCGGGGAACGGAGCGGTCGATGTGGGGATACGGCATGCGTTTTGATTGCGTAGGCATTCAAGACGATTAAGCTTGCCAAAACCCGATGGGAATCATGCTGTATGACCATGCAGCATGTATTTCCATCATACCGGATGCACCATGTCCCCTTCCCCCTTGCTTGCGCCCGAAGTCGTCCTGCGACACTACTTTCATGCCAAGGATGAAAATCGCCCCTGTTTGCTGGACCGCGTTTTCACATCCGATGCATCGCTCCACATCGACAATAGCTGCAGCAACATCACGTTCCCGACAGTCACGCAAGGGCGCGGCGCCATCGCCGATACGCTGGTCACGCAGTTCAACAAGACCTACGAGAACATCTACTCTTTCTATCTGGCGCGCCCACCGGAAGCTGCCGATGCTTTCTCGTGCGCGTGGCTCGTCGGAATGACAGAGAAGGACACGAAGAACACCCGCGTCGGATGCGGCACCTACGACTGGACGTTCAGTTCCGGATCGCCGCGTTTGGCCAGCGCGCTCGTGATTTCCATCCATGCCATGGTGGTGCTTCCGCCGAGCACGGCCAGTCTGGTATTTCCGTGGCTCCAGCGCGCGGGCTACCCTTGGACTTCGGCAGCGCAGGCTTGCGAATTCGCGCCGCCGCTGCCTGAGCTGGATCCCGTTGTTCAGTATCTCAGGCGCCAGGCCATCGGCGCCTGAGCATTCCATCGGGAGGACACGCCCCGTCCTCATCATTCTCGATCCTGTCACGAAATGGGCGCCGAGATGGCAACTTTAAGTCTCGGCATTGTTCACAACCTGACATTCAAGAAGATTAACCTTGCCAAAACCTGATGAGAGTAGTACTGTATGTTTATACAGTATTTCTTCGCATCATACATGAATTGCTCAGGTTCAATATCTGCGGCGCCGGAGGCCTTGCATCCGTCGCTCTGGCTTGCCTCGCAGCTGGCGCGTAGCGACACGCGCTGCATCGATACCGGCCATCCCACGCTGTCCGCCCAGTTGCCGGGCGGCGGCTGGCCGACGGGGACGCTCGTCGACCTGCTGCTGCAACAGCCGGGCATCGGCGAGATGCGCCTGCTGCGTCCCGCGCTGGCGGCCGTGGCGCAGCGGCGCATCGTGCTGCTGCAGCCGCCGCATCCGCCCCAGGCGCTCGCGCTGGCTGCGCTCGGCGTGCCGCCTTCGCAATTGATCTGGGTGCGTGCGACGCGCACGGCGGACGCGTTGTGGGCGGCGGAACAGGTGCTGCGCAGCGGCAGTTGCGGCGCGCTGCTGTTTTGGCAGAACAACATCCGCGCCGACAACCTGCGCCGCCTGCACCTGGCCGCGCAGGCGGGGGAAACCCTGTTCTTCATGATGCGGCCGCTGGCGGCCGGGCAGGACGCCTCGCCGGCGCCGTTGCGCCTGTCCCTGCGGCCGCAGGCGGGCGGTATCGGGATCGGTTTCGTGAAACGCCGGGGGCCGCAACGCGACGCGACCCTGTTCCTTCCCTTGACCTCTTACCTGCCCAATCGCCATGCGCCTGTGGATCGCACTGCACCTGCCCCGGTTACCGCTCGAGGTGTTTACACCGAGCTGGTCCACTGACACCGGTAGCGTCGTGCTTGACCAGGAGCGCGTGCTGGTGGCGTCGCAATACGCGCAGGACGTGGGCGTGCGCACCGGCATGCGCCGCGGCGGCGTGCTGATGCTGCTGCCGGACGCGCGCATCCACGAGCGCGCGCCGGCGCTGGAGGCGGACGCGCGCCAAGCGGTGGCGCTGGCCCTGCTGCAGTACACGCCGCAGGTCGCGGAAGGGGAGGAGTCGACCCTGCTGATGGACGTGGGCGCCAGCCTGCGCCTGTTCGGCGGCATCCGCGCGCTGTGCCGGCGCGTGCACGCCAACGTGCGCGCGCTGGGCTTCACGGCCTCGCTCGCGTGCGCGCCCACCGCACGCGGCGCGTGGCTGCTGGCGCGCGCGAACGCGGGACGCGCTGTCCGCATGGAAGCGCTGCTGCGCCGGCTCGACCGGCTGGCCGTGCTTTTGATGCCGCCGGCGCGTACGTACGCGGCGTGGTTCGACGGCATCGGCTGCCACACGCTGGGCGACCTGCGCCGCCTGCCGCGCCCCGGCCTGCAGCGGCGCTGCGGGCGCGAGCTGCTCGACCTGCTCGATGCCGCCTACGGCCTCGTGCCGGAGCTGTACGAATGGATATCTCCGCCGGAAACCTTCCGCGCGCGTCTGGAACTGTACGACCGCATCGACGACGCCGACCTGCTGCTGGCGGGCGCGCAATGCCTGCTGCTGCAGCTGACGGGGTGGCTGTGTGCGCGCCAGCTGGCGGTGGAGCGCATCACGCTGCAGCTGGAACACGAACGGGGCCGGGTCGCGCGTCCGCCGACGAACGTCGAGATCGTGCTGGCCGAACCGACGTGGCGCGACGAGCACCTCGTGCGCCTGCTGAAGGAGCGCCTGGGCCGGCTGACGCTGGAGGCGCCCGTGATCGGCCTCGCGCTGGAAGCGCTGCAGGTGCGGCCGATGGCGCCGCCGAACGCATCGCTGTTCCCCGAACCGGGCGGCAGCGAGGACGACCGCATGCGCATGCTGGAACTGCTGGCCGCGCGCCTGGGCGCGGAAAACGTCCTGCAACCGCTGCCGCTGGCCGACTACCGCCCGGAACAGGCCAACGCCTGGGTGCCGGTGCAGCAGAAGGTCAGCGACAAGGCGCGCAACGCGCAACTGCCGCCCGACGTCCTGAGCCTGCCGCGTCCCACGTGGCTGCTGGCGCGGCCGATCGCGCTCCTGATGCGCGATCACCGGCCGTTCTATGGCTCACCGTTGCGGATGGCGTCGAATCCGGAGCGCATCGAGGCCGGCTGGTGGGAGGGGCCGGAAACGCGCGACTACTTCATTGCCGAAGGGCTGGATCACACGCTGTACTGGGTGTACCGGGAGCGGATCGGCATGGGCGAGGATGGGCCGAAGTGGTTCTTGCACGGGTTGTTCGGGTGACGGACGAACGTGATGCTAACGGTCGGACGCCTGCTGGTCTTGCAGAAGAATCATGGCATCGAGCCGGCGGCGCGTCTTCCACAGCTCCATCGCATTCGCGAACGAAGAACTCACGCTCGCGATCAGCAGTATGACGACCCATGCCGGCGCCTCGAACCTGTCGCTGCTCTGCAGATACACACCCAGGCCAACAAACAGCATGGTGACAAGAAACGTCGGAACGATCGAGTCCGGCCGATTCAGCACGGCCTTGGCGTCCGCTTTGCGTTTTTCCTTTGCCAGGATTGACTGGGCGATGTCGTCTTGTATCGGGGAAGGCATATTGTCGAATCGAGTTTGAGGTTATTTACAAGGCCGCTTGCTCCGGTCCATCATTGCATCCATCTGCGCCTGCGTCAGTACCTGGGGCATCGGCTCCTCGACAGGATTGCCGTTCGCATCGAAACGCAGCGGTGGGCGCGGCGGCTCGTTGGGGCATGCCGGCACGGCGCGCGGCAGCGATGCCGCCAGCGCGAACAACCGGTCGCGCAACGGGACGCGCACGACGTTGGCATCGATCCACAGCTGGTAGCCGCGCCGGCCTTCGAACCAGGACAGCACCGAGACCGCATTGCCCGACGAGGCTTCCATGATGACGAGCCTGGCCGGCAGGCCGTTGATGCGTTCCGGCTCGTCTTTCGGATCGCGCCAGCTGCGACTGCCGTCGGCGGACATGTCGTGTTCGAACAGGGTGACCTGGTGCCCGTCCGGCATGAGGAAGCCGCGGTACAGGCGCGAGCGAACGTCGGTGACCGATTCGGCCCGGCCGCCCAGGCTCTCGAACTGCGCGAAGGGCGTGTGCGTCAGGTCGACCGGCGTGAACGCCAGCTTGCGGGTGGCCCGCGCAAGCGATTGGAACGAGATGTCGTACCGGTCGAGATCGGTCGCGCACACGCGCTCGGCACCATCCTTCCGCGTGCCGGCCTCGTGACGGGACCGTTCGACGCTGCACTGGTAGTCCCGAACGCCGGTGCGGACGATCGAACCGCAGGCGATGACCACGGCGACGCCGGCCACGGCCAGCAATCCGCGCCTGACAGGCGAGGGCGCGGGCGCAGGTTTCCACAGGCGCCGGCCGCCCCAGCGGATCAGCCAGGCCAGCCCAAGGACCGGCAGCACCATCGTGACGGTCAGACGCAGGACGTCCAGCAGCGGTGCGTGCAGCCAGGCGACGCAGAACAGGACGTACATGCCGGCCGCCAGCAGGGCCAGCGCATTGACGATATGTCCGGCCGACCAGAGCAGCGCGCCGATGACGCTTTTCGGCGTCATGAGGGCGGACTCCAGCGCCGCGCGACGATGTCAAAACGCACCTCCAGCTCGTCCTGCACCGCCAGCAGCCCGGCGCCCACGGAAAACGGCGTGATGCCGAAATCGGTCTGCTTCAGGTGCGCCGTGCCGCTCGCGGTCACCTGCGCCGCGTCGACCCGCACCGCGGCCGGCAGGTCCAGCCGGCGCGTCGTGCCGTGCAGCGTGACGGCGATACGCAGCCGGCCATCCGCCGGCAAGTCGGCATGCAGCGTCACCACCGGATAGCGCTCGGCGTCGAGCACCGGGCCGAGCATGTTCCTGCGCGTGCCTTCCACCGCTTCCGGCGACGGCGACGTCGCGATGCCCGCGTCGCGCAGCAGTTGCGGTTCGTCGACGGTCAGCTGGTCGAGGCGGAACGAGACGTCGGCACGGCCCATGCCGGGCGCGGCATAGCCGGTCAAGGTGTGGCTGGCCACGACGTGGTCGTGCCCGAGCCGGGCCATCAGGCCGCCGCGGCGTACCGTCACGGCCACCAGCGAGGCGCCCGGGTCGATTGCGTAGACGGCAGTGCCGGACGCGGCAGCCGTGCGGTACGCATCCAGGCCTGTTGCCAAGGCGGGCACCAACGGTGCCTGCGGCGCCAGGGGCTGCCCGCAGGCGGTCAGCAGCACCAGCAACGGCAGGAGACGCCCCGGTACGTTCATGCCCGCTGCCGCAACGCCCGTTCGATCTTCTGGTCGGTCTTGAACTGGCTGAGCGCATACACGGCCCAGATGGTGGCCGGCAGCCAGCCGATCAGCGTGATCTGCAGGATCAGGCAGATGATGCCGGCGATAGGGCGGCCGATGGTGAAAAAGGTCAGCCAGGGCAGGACCAGGGCAATGATGAGGCGCATGTCGTTCTCCTTCAGGTAAGCCTCCAGCATAACGGCTTCGCGGTCCCGAAAGCTCACGCATTTCCACCTGCGGAACGCGATTTCAAGCAAAGATTGCCCGCTTGTTCCACAATGCGCATTGCAACGAACACGGAACCATCATGCTCACCGAACGTATCGACTTTACTGGCCCCCACGGCAAGCTCTCCGCCAAGCTGGACGCCCCCACCGGCACGCCGCGCGCCTACGGCATCTTTGCCCACTGCTTCACCTGCAGCAAGGACGTGCTGGCCGCCACCTTCATCTCGCGCGGCCTCGCGAGCCTGGGCGTGGCCGTGCTGCGCTTCGACTTCGCCGGCCTCGGGGCCAGCCACGGCGATTTTGCCGACACCAATTTTTCCTCGAACGTCGAAGACCTCGTCGCGGCCGCCGACACCATGCGCGAAAAATTCGCGGCGCCGCAGCTCCTGATCGGCCACAGCCTGGGCGGCGCGGCCGTGCTGGCGGCGGCCCAGCGCGTGCCGGAAGCGAAGGCCATCGTGACGATCGCGGCGCCCAGCGATCCGCACTACGTCGTGAACACGCTGCTGGGCGAGCACCTCGACACGATCGCGCAACTGGGCGAGGCACGGGTAAAACTGGCCGGGCGCGATTTCAACATCCGCCAGCACTTCGTCGAGGACGCCGGCCAACACCGGCTGCATGAGAAGATCGCGACCCTCGGCCGCGCGCTGCTCGTGATGCACGCGCCGCAGGACGACACCGTCAGCATGGACAACGCCACCCGCATCTTCGAGCTGGCGCAGCATCCGAAGAGCTTTATCTCGCTCGACGGCATGGACCACCTGATCACGCGGCGCGAGGATGCCGCGTACGTGGCCGGCGTCATCTCGGCGTGGAGCGCGCGCTACCTCGACGCGGGAGGCGCGCATGCGTGAGTTCGAACGGCGGCGCGACCGCTTCGATTTCTTCGATCGCATGGAAAGCCCCGCGGTCAACCTGTGTTTTACGCTGGACGTGCCGGATTTCCGGCCGTGGTGCAAAGAGCAGGGCCTGGCGCCGTTCCACGTGATGCTGTGCGCCGTGCTGCGCGCGGTGCTGAAGGTGGAGAATTTCCGCTACCGGATCGTGGACGGTGAAGTCATCCGCATCGACCGCCTCGTGCCGTCGTTTACCGTGATGAACCAGCATGGCGACCTGAATTTCGCGCAGTTCGACTGGTCCGACGACGTGCGCGAATTCGTCGCGCGCGGCATGGCGGCGCGGGAAGAGGCGTCGAACATGACGGAGCTGAACGTCAAATACCGCACGATGTCGCCGCGCGACGCGAAGGACCAGGTGTTCGTCACCTGCATGCCGTGGCTGGACTTCACGTCGATCCAGCATCCGATGGCATCCATCGCCACGCCGGACATCCCGTCGTTCGCATGGGGCCGTTTCCGCGCCGGGCCGGACGGCCTGCAACTGCCGTTCTCCGTGCAGGCGCATCACGGCTTCGTCGACGGCTGGCACATCCACCTGTTGGGGCGGCAGGTAGCCGACGAACTCGCGGCGATCATCCGCGCATCCTAGTCGCCGCCGCCGCAGCCGCCACCGCAGCTGCTGCCGCAACCGCTGCCGCCGCCGTCGCAACCACCGTCGCCGCCGCCGCCGCCATCGGCGCAGGCCATGCCGCCGCAGGAACCGCCGTCGGCGCCGGCTTCACGCCGGCCCAGGTGGGCGGCCAGCAGGTGCCGGTCGACGACGCCTGCCGCAACCAGCACCGCCAGCGCCAGTTCCGGATGCGGCTGCGCGTGCCACATGCCCCGGCCGCGTTCGTTCAGGCGCGCGTGGACGATCTCGCCGGCCCGGCTCCAGTATCCATGCCCGCCCGGCATGCGCAGCAGCGCGTCCAGGCCGAACAGCGCGGGCAGGCGCATGCTGCGCGGCCTGATGCCGTCGCGTTCACGGCAGGCCGCGAACGTGTGCAGCAGGGCGTTCCCGGCGAGCGCCGCCCGTTCGACGTGCGGCACCGCCGCGCCGAAGTGGCGCACGCAGAAGCGTTCCAGCGACACCGGGTTCCAGCGCAGCCACGCGTGCCATACGGAGTCCGCCGCTTCCGACGGCAGGGCGCAGGGCCGGCCGCTGTACCGGACGGCGTCGAAGAAGCGCAGCAGGCCTTCCGCCGCGCGGGCGAAAAAAAAGGCATCCGTCCGGATGCCTTCGTATTCGCGCGGCGCGCTCGCGCGCCAGTAACTCTCCAGTCCCACCGGCAGGTCCGCCAGTGCGGCCTGCCAGGGCGAGATGCGCCGCAGCCGTGCGGCGCGCAGTTTTTGGATCCATTTCATGTTGCCCCCCTGTTTGTTGTTGTCGGCAGGTCCAGCTTACGGGGCAAATATGACAGTTTGATGACTTATTTCAGCGCCGAGAAGATCGGCGTCAAACGGTCCTTCGTGCCCTCGATACGTTCCAGGCGCGGGTAGCGCAGGCCGCCGCGGTAGTCGAGCGAGATCGTGCGCAGCACGCTGCCCTTCCTGACCAGGATGCGAATGGGCTTGCCGTCCTTCGCATCCTTGATGGCGGCCTTCAAGAGTTCCGGCTTGTACACGCGGTCGTTGACGGCCATGACGGTGGAGTTGGCGGCGAGGCCCGCGCGGAAGCCCAGGCCGTCCCACACGACGTTGCGCACGGCGCCGTCCTGCGCGACCGTGAAGCCGAGCGAGTACGTCAGGTCCAGCACCTTGTTGCGGTCGTCCGCGGCCTTCAGGTAGTCCGTCGGCGTGTCCGTGTAGACCAGCTTCCAGCCGGCGCGGGCCAGGCCGTCCAGCGGCGCGCCCGGGCCGTGGCCGTCCAGTTTCGCGCGCAGGAAGCCGGCCCAGTCGTACGGCTGGATCTTCTGCAGCGTCGCGACGACGTCGTCGAAGGTGTAGAAGGCGGGCAGGTGGCTGCCGTTGTTCACGCCGTAGAAGGCGCGCGCGAAATCGTCCAGTGAGCGCTTGTCGCCCGAGAGTTCGCGGATGCGCGTGTCGACGTCCAGCCAGATCAGCATGCCCTCGACGTAGTAGTCCTCGCTGCGCTGCCAGTTCGGCCAGCCCAGGCCGCGGCGCGCGTTGAGGATCGGGTCGTAGACCGTGTCCTGCACGGCGCGCCAGGCGCGGCCCGCGACGCTGTCGTAGCGCGCCGCGCTCGCGGCCAGCGCGTCGCGCGCGCCGGTGGCCGAGACGAGGCCCGAACGCGCGGCCAGCACGTTGCCCCAGTACTGCGTCTGGCCTTCGTACACCCACAGCAGTTCGTTGTCCATCGGGGTGTTGAAGTTGGGGACGTTCTGGCCGGCCGGGCGGCGGAACTTGCCGTTCCACGAGTGCGTGAATTCGTGCGGCAGCAGCTCGCGTCCGGCCTCGCTCTTGGCCCAGTCGGTGAAATAGCCCGGCTTGACGCCGTTCTCGCTGGACTGGTGGTGCTCGCGGCCGATGCCGCCGAATTCGTCCGACAGCGCGAACAGGAAATCGTAGTGGTCGTAGTGATACGAACCATACAGTTTATACGCTTGTTGCACGAGCGCGCGGTGCGCCGCGATCTGCTCGGGCTTCGCCTCCAGGCTTTCCGGGCTGTCGGCAAAGACGTTCAGGCGCACGGGCACCTTGCCGTCCGGGTCGAGGTCGAAGCGCTTGCTGTAGCGGCCCGCGAACAGCGGGGAATCCATCAGCGTCTCCAGGTCGCTCGCCTTGAAATGCACGTCGTCGCCGGCGCGGTTGTCCGTCTCCAGCGCGGTGGCGTACTGCCAGCCCGCGGGCAGCTTCAAATTCGCCTGCACGTTGATGCCGCGCGCGACGTAGCCCGCCGGGTACAGGGTCGTCGAGATCCATTGCACGCCGAGGATATCGTCCGTCATCGTGATGCGGCCCTGGCCCGGTTCCAGCGGCGACAGGTACTGGTACTCCGCCTCCAGGCTCGTCGCGCCCTCGGGGACGGTCAGGTGGAACGCGTACACGTGCACCGGGTCGCGCTTCCATTCCACGGGCTTGCCGTTCGCCGTGAACTTCAGGCCCGCCAGTTGCGTGATCGGCCCGTTCGGGCCGTGGTTCGCGGGCAGCCACTGCGGATACAGCAGGGTGAGCGGACCGGGCTTCACGGGGATCGACATGTGCATGCGGAAGACCTGCTGCGACAGATCGGTCGCATCGACGTTCAGTACGATGGTGCCGGGGTAGGGCTGGTCGACGGGTGCAGGCACGTCGGCATGTGCCGGAAAGGCCAGCGCCAGCGCGAGTGCGGCGGCTGAAACGGACGAAGCAAACTTGGAAGCGGTCATTGGCTGAAACCCTGGCGAAGAGACATAAACGGCCGAGTGTAGCACTGTGCAATAGACCCAGATTCCCTTCGGCAGCGATCCAAATAAAATTTTAAATGTGGCCTTAAAAAAGATATTTTGTACGACTTGAAAAGGGGTGGGGTGGCCATTAGATTGGTTCCAACGGATGCTCACGATGAGGTCCGTCAACTTATCGCTTGTACTTTTTAGAGGATATCGAATCATGCGTACTTTTGACCTGTCCCCCCTGTATCGTTCCGCAATCGGCTTCGACCGCCTGGTGAACCTGCTCGAGCAACGCGCCGAAAGCGCGCCGAGCTACCCGCCGTACAACATCGAACTGGTGTCGGAAGACAAATACCGCATCGTGATGGCGCTCGCCGGTTTCACCCGCAACGAAATCGAGATCACCTCCGAACGCGACACCCTGCTCGTGACCGGCCGCAAGCAAAAGGATGACGTGCAGCGCACCTTCCTGCACCGCGGTATCGCCCAGCGCGATTTCGAACAGCGCTTCCAGCTGGCCAACCATGTGAAGGTCGTCAGCGCCGGCTTCGACAACGGCATCCTGACCATCGAACTGGTGCGCGAAGTGCCCGAAGCATTCAAGCCGCGCAAGATCGCGATCGCCGATGCCAACGGCAACACCGACAACGTGCAAGTGCTGGAACAACCGAACCAGCAACAACACGCCGCGTAATCGCGTCGTCTCCCTCGAATAAAAGGCGCTTCGGCGCCTTTTTCTTTTCTGCTATAGTTGGCGCCGCAAGTTTGGCAACGTTTCCAATTCGAGGAGAGCCGCATGCAGAACCCCCGTCTTATCCTGTCCGTGCTGGCCGCGATCGTCGCGCTGGTCCCCCCGGCCCACGCGGCGCCGGTCCAGGCCTGGATCACCACCGGCGACCAGTCGCAATTACTGGCGCGCGCGCTTGATGCGCGCCTGGAGGCGTCCGTCGACGCCCCGACGATCGTCGTCGACCCGTCCACGAAGTATCAGGAGATCGCCGGCTTCGGCGCCGCGATCACGGATGCTTCCGCGGACCTGATCCAGCACCTGGACCCGGCCCGGCGCGATGCGTTGCTGCGCCAGCTGTTCGGCCGGGAAGGGGACGGCATCGGCCTGTCGTTCACACGCCTGACGATCGGCGCCTCCGATTTTTCGCGCACCCACTACAGCTTCGACGACATGCCGCCGGGGCAGTCCGATCCGCAGCTGACGCACTTCTCGATCGATGCGCAGAAAGCCACCGTGCTGCCGACGGTGAAGGCCGCGCTGGCCATCAATCCGCAACTGAAAGTGATGGCGTCGCCGTGGAGCGCGCCGGGCTGGATGAAGACGGGCGACAGCCTCGTGAAAGGCACGTTGAAGCCCGAGGCGTTCGACGCCTTCGCGCGCTACCTGGGCCGCTACGTCGCCGCGATGCGGGAGCAGGGCGTGACGATCTCCGCGCTCACCCTGCAGAACGAGCCGCACTTCGAGCCGGACAACTATCCCGGCATGCGCGTCGATCCGCACAAGCGGGCCACGTTCATCCGCGACCATCTCGGGCCGCTGCTGGCGCGTTCGCATCCCGGCACCGCCATCTTCGACTGGGACCACAACTGGGACGAGCCGGAGTCGCCGGCCGTCGTGCTGTCCGACCCGCGCGCCGCGAAGTACGTGAGCGGCATCGCATGGCATTGCTACGGCGGCGACGTGCGCGCGCAGGGCCGGCTGCACGACCTGTTCCCGGCCAAGGACACGTGGTTCACCGAGTGCTCGGGCGGACGCTGGGCGCCGGACTGGTCGAAGAACCTGCAGTACTTCGCGCAGACGCTCGTCATCGACACGACGCGCAACTGGGCACGCGGCGTCCTGTTCTGGAACCTCGCGCTCGATGCCAGCGACGGCCCGCACCTGGGCGGCTGCAAGGATTGCCGCGGCATCGTCACCATCGACGCGGCCACCGGCGCCGTCACGCGCAACGTCGAGTATTACGCGCTGGCCCACGCGAGCCGCTTCGTGCTGCCGGGCGCGCACCGCATCGCCACGACCGGGGAGAACAACGTCGCCTTCGTGAATCCGGACGGTTCGTACGCGCTGCTCGTGGCGAACGGCGAGGCGCAGCCGCGCGCGCTCACGGTGCGCGTGGGGACGCAGGCGTTCCGCTACACGCTGCCGGCGGCCAGCGTGGCGACGTTCACGTGGCGGTAGCGGGCAAACGTGGATAAATGCCCCGGCTTGCAGTATGCTTGGGCCCAAAAACCAGACTAACCGGGGAGACAAGTGTCAACCATCAAGGACGTGGCCCGCATGGCCGGAGTCGGCCTGGGCACCGCATCGCGCGTCGTGCGCGGCAAGGGATCGGTGTCGCAGGCCAAGATGGAACGCGTGCAGAAGGCCATCGCGGCACTCGGCTACCGGCCGTCGCACGCGGCGCGTTCACTCCTCTACGGCACGTCGCGCATGATCGGCGTGTACATCCCTTTGTTGTCCGGCACCTTCTACACGTCGATCCTGCAGATCATCGACACGGAACTGCGCGGCGCCGGCATGCACATGATGGTGGCGTTCGGCGTCAGCCGCGAGGACGAGCGGCGCCAGGCCATCGACGGCGTCAACTTCCTCATCGAGCGCGGGTGCGACGGCGTCGTCCTCTTCACGTCGCCGCTCACCGAGGAGGACCTCGCCGCGCTGGGCTCCAGGCGCGAGCGCGTGGTCGCCCTGAACGACAGCTTCGACGGCATGCCCGGCCAGTGCTTCACGGTCGACCACAAGCTCGGCGGCCGGCTGGCGGCGCGCGCGCTGCTCGATCATGCGCACCGCGACATCGCGGTCATCGCCGGGCCATCGACGGCGGCAGACAACGTCGACCGCATCGCCGGCTTCCTGGACGAACTGGCCGGGGCGGGCATCGCCACGGACGACGTCTGGGTCTCGGAGCGCGACTTTTCCTCGGCCGAGGGACGCGCCGCCGCGATGGAACTGGTAGCGTCCGGACGGCCCTTCACGGCGCTGTTCTGCGCCAACGACGAGATGGCGCTGGGCGCGCTGTCGTACTTCCACGAAGCGGGCATCCGCGTGCCGCAGGACGTGTCCGTGATCGGCTACGACGACGCGCCCGCCGCCGCGTATTCCGCGCCGCGGCTCACGTCCGTGCACATCCCCTGGCGCGAGATGACGAAGAACGGCATCGCCGAGCTGCTCAACCTGTGCTACGGCTTCAACCGCCCCGTCACCCGCACCTTCCCCGTCAGCGTGAGCCTGCGCGCTTCGGTGGCGAAAGTGGCCAGACGCCGGCGTTCTCCTCCTTAAGGGACGTCTAAGACTGCTGCGCCAATATACTCCCTACGAAAAGAGCAGTTTTCAAAACCACTTTTTCCAATCTGGGAGCACGTCGATGCCGAACCAAGGTAACGTTACTGCCATCACCGCAAAACGTCTCACGCTGGCCCTGTGCGCGGCCGGTGTCATTGGCGGCGCGGTTGGCGCGATCGCAGTCGAACACAATAACGCTTTGGCAGCCGCCGCAGCGGCTGCCACTGGGGCACCCAACCCCGCTGCCACCCCGGCTCCCGTCGCAGCCAGCCCCGCGCCGGTCGCGGGCAGTCCGGTCGGCACGGCCCTGCCGGACTTTACCAAGATCGTCTCGCACAACGGCCCGGCCGTCGTGAACATCCGCGTCGTCGGCACGACGAAGGTGTCGCAGCGCCAGATGCCGCAGTTCGACGAGGACGATCCGTTCTTCGAATTCTTCCGCCGCTTCCAGCCGCAGCAACCGCGCGGCGGCGGACGCGGGGAACTCGTTTACGGCGCCGGATCGGGCTTTATCGTCAGCCCGGACGGCGTCATCCTGACGAATGCGCACGTGGTGCGCGATGCCGACGAAGTCACGGTCAAGATGCAGGACCGCCGCGAATACCGCGCGAAAGTCCTCGGCTCCGATCCGCGCACCGACGTCGCCGTGCTGAAGATCGATGCGAAAAACCTGCCCGTCGTCCCGCTCGGGAACACGCGCAACCTGCAGGTCGGCGAATGGGTGCTGGCGATCGGTTCGCCGTTCGGCCTGGAATCGACCGTGACCGCCGGCGTCGTGAGCGCGAAAGGCCGCACCATCGACAATAACGGCGTGCAGTTCATCCAGACCGACGTCGCGGTCAACCCGGGTAACTCGGGCGGCCCCCTGTTCAACACGCGCGGCGAGGTCGTCGGCATCAACTCGCAGATCTTCAGCCAGACCGGCGGCTACCAGGGCCTGTCGTTCGCGATCCCGATCGACGTCGCCGTGCGCATCAAGGACCAGATCGTCGCGACCGGCAAGGTGCAGCACGCCAAGCTGGGCGTCAGCCTGCAGGACGTCGGCCAGAGCTTCGCCGATGCGTTCAAGCTGCAGTCGCCGGACGGCGCACTCGTGGCGAACGTGGAGCGCGGCAGCGCGGCCGAGAAGGCCGGCCTCAAGGCGGGCGACGTGATCCGCAAGGTCAACGGCCAGTCCCTGATCTCGGGCGGCGACCTGTCGGCCATCGTGGCGATCGCCAAGCCGGGCGACCGGCTGACGATGGACGTCTGGCGCGACGGCAAGGACATGCAGGTGACCGCGACGCTGGCCAGCGCCAAGGCGGATCCGGCCAGCCGCGACAACCTGGCCGGCATCGACGGCGGCGCCAAGCTGGGCCTGGCCCTGCGTCCGCTGGATCCGGCCGAGCGCAGCCAGGTCGGCGTCGCGTCGGGTCTCGTCGTCGAGGATGCGGGCGGTGCGGCGGCCGTGGCCGGCGTGCAGCCGGGCGACGTGGTGCTGGCCGTGAACGGCAAGCCGGTGGCGTCGGTGGCACAGGTGCGCGACGTGGTGAAGAAGTCCGCCAAGTCGGTGGCCTTGCTGGTTCAGCGCGGGGATGAGAAGATCTTCATCCCGGTGCCGATCAGCTGATGGATCGTAATGTCTGATGTCGGCACTGGTTTCTGAGAATCGGGGGATTGGATGCGGCTGCTGCTGGTGGAAGACGATACGATGATCGGCGAAGTAGTGCTCGACCTGCTCCGGGCCGAGCACTACGCCGTCGACTGGGTCAAGGACGGCGAGATGGCCGACACGGCCCTCATGCAGAACCAGAACTACGACCTCGTCGTTCTGGACCTGGGCCTGCCCCGCAAGGACGGGCTCGAGGTGTTGCGCGCGATGCGTGCCCGCAAGGACCGCACCCCGGTGCTGGTCGCCACGGCGCGCGACGCCGTCTCCCAGCGTATCGCCGGGCTCGATGCCGGCGCGGACGACTACGTCCTCAAACCCTACGATCTCGACGAACTGCTGGCGCGCATCCGCGCGCTGCTGCGGCGTGCCGCCGGGCGCGCCGAACCCGTGTTCGAATATAAAAACATCTCCGTGAATCCCGCTACGCGCGAAGTGCTGGTCGACGGCCAGCCGGTCGTGCTGTCGGCGCGCGAATGGGCCGTGCTGGAAGCGCTCGTCGCGCGTCCCGGCGCCGTGCTGTCGCGCGCCCAGCTCGAGGAAAAGCTGTACAGCTGGCGCGACGAAGTGTCCAGCAATGCGGTCGAGGTCTATATCCACGGCCTGCGCAAGAAGCTGGGCAGCGACTTGATCCAGAACGTGCGCGGCGTGGGCTACATGGTCCCGAAGGCGTGAAGGCATCCTCATGAAAGTCAGGGTCACGCACTCCCTGCGCGGGCGATTGCTGTGGTTCCTGCTGGCGGCGATCACCATCGCGGCCGTCGCGCAGGCGTCCATCGCGTATCGCACCGCCCTCAACGACGCCGACCAGATCTTCGACTACCACATGCAGCAGATGGCGCTGTCGCTGCGTTCGCGCGTGCCGCTGACGAGCACCGAGGACGCGAACGCCGACACGCCGATCAGCGGCAACGACGACCTCGTCGTGCAGGTGTGGTCGCCGGACGGCGTGCGCGTGTTCCGCAGTGCGTCGCACGCGCACCTGCCGCAGCGCGCCGTGCTGGGCTTTTCCAACGTGCGCGCGAACGGCACGACGTACCGCATCTTCTCGATCCAGACCGACAACCAGACCGTGCAGGTTGCGCAGGACCTGGCCGTGCGGCGCAGCATGGCCAGCAATCTCGCGCTGCGCACGCTGGGTCCGATCGCCGTCATGATGCCGATCCTGATGCTCGTCGTGTGGTGGGTGGTCAGCGGCTCGCTGGAACCCGTCGCGCGCGTGCGCAAGCAGGTGGCGTCGCGCCAGGCGGATGACCTGTCCGCCGTGTCCGAAGCCGGTTTGCCGGACGAGGTGCGCCCGCTCGTGCAGGAACTGAACCTGCTGTTCGGCCGCGTGCGTACGGCGTTCGACGCCCAGCAGCATTTCGTCGCCGACGCCGCGCACGAGCTGCGCACGCCGCTCGCCGCCCTGAAACTGCAGGTGCAGAGCCTGGAGCGGTCGGACAGCCCGGACGCGAAACGCGTCGCCGTCGCCCGCCTGACGGCCGGCATCGAACGGGCGACGAGACTGGTCGAGCAGCTGCTCGTGCTGGCGCGCCAGGAAGCGAGCGTCGCGGGCGGCGCGCCGCGCCAGCCGGTCGACGTCGCCGGCGCGGCCAAACGCGCCGTCGCGGAACTGGCCGGCGTCGCGGCCGCCAAGCAGATCGACCTCGGCCTGCCGCGCGCGGACAGCGCCGAGGTGGAGGGGCAGCCGGACGCGTTGATGATCCTGCTGCGTAACCTCATCGACAATGCGATCAAGTACACGCCGGAGGGCGGCACGGTCGACGTGTCGGTGGTGGCGGACAACCGCGGCGTGACCGTGACCGTGGAAGACAGCGGCCCGGGCATCCCGCCGGCGGAACGCGAGCGCGTGTTCGACCGCTTTTATCGCGTGCCGGGCAGCGACGCGAAAGGCAGCGGACTCGGTCTCGCCATCATCAAGTCGATCGCGGAGCGGCATGGCGCGACCCTGGCGCTGGGCGAGTCGAAGCGGCTGGGCGGGCTCGAAGCCACCGTCACGTTCCCGGCGTAACGGCTTCGTACAGGCGGATATTGGCCCCGTTCCCTTCGATGGTTTTTACCAGCCGGTAGCGGCTTCCCAATTCCTTCATCACGATCCCGTCCGGATCGTACAGCTTCGCCAGCCGCTCGATCAGCCACACGCGCGGATGCCCGGCCGTCAACGCCCGGATCCGCGCCACGTCCTCGGGCGCGACGTTCGGCGCGCCGGAATTGCCCGTGTACGTGCGCGGCAGGTGCAGCGCAGGGAAGGGGCCCGGCAGACAGGCGACGGCCGGTCCCGTCTTCATGTAATAGGCGACGGGCATCTGCACTTCGTTCGGGAACGCGAGCACGACGTCGTCCGGCCGGCTTTCTCGCGCGACCTGCGCCAGCATCCCGCGCCAGTCTTCCGTGTGCGAGCGATAAAAGCCCAGCACCGCATGGGCCGATAGCGCCAGCACGACGGCGACGGCAGGCAGCCGCCAGCGCGGCAGCAGGCGGACGACGCCCAGTGCCGTCAACACCATCCCCAACGGCCCGAGCCACAGGAACAATCGCGACAGGAAGACCGGCTTCACGAAATGGCTGTAGCCGGCCAACGCGAGAATCGGCAGCGCGAGCACGCACGCGAACAGCCAGAAATGGGCACGTGCCCGCTGCCACAGCCAGGCAAACCCCAGCAGCACGAGCAGCGCGACGGGATAGTGCAGCACCTGCCCGCCGCTGATGACGGTCCACGCCGCGGTGACGTTACGGGGCGTAAAACGGATCCAGTACGACAGGTGCGCCATCGCCGCGTTCTGCCGGACGAGCATCGGGATGAACGGCGACCACACGAGCAGCGCGCCGATGCCCGCCAGGCCCACGGCCAGGATCTGCGGGCGGCGCGGGCCGGGCGTCCCTGCCAGCAGCGCGGCCGTCATGCCCGTCCACAGGCCCAGTGCGGCGAACACGCCCGTGTTGTGCAGCCACATCGTCAGGCCCGCGCTGACGGCGAGGCCGATGATCCACCGCCACCGCCGCGCGTCCGGGCGCATGAAGGACAGCACGAGCATGCCGGCAAAGAACACGGCCAGCGACCCGGCCAGCGCCTGGAGCGCGTACGGCCTGGCCTGCTGCGCATACTGGATGCTGGCCGCGTTCACGGCAAGGAACAGGGCGGCCAGCAGCGCGACGCGCTCCGCCTTTGCGCCGAGCCGCGCCCAGCGTGCACAGGCGGGCAGCGCGAACACCGTCAGCACGCTGGCGAGAACGGACAGGCTGCGCAGCGCCGCCTCGTGCGTGCCGAACAGGGCGGTCCAGCCCTTGAGCAGGGTGTAGTAGAAGGGCGGGTGCGTCTCGTACAGCGGCACGCTCGTCCACAGTTCGCGCAGCGGGACGGCGGCGAACCACGCGCTGTACGTCTCGTCCAGCCACAGCGAGCGGCTGGCCAGCGTGGGCAACCGGAGCAGCAGGGCGAGGCCTGTCACGAGCAGCGCCAGCGTCCAGAAGCGGGCCAGCGGTACGTCACGTCCGACCGGAGCGGCCGCCGGGAACGGCGTCAGCGGGCCTTGGTGGCTTGAAATGTCCATAGCGAGTTGACCACATAGGTGGCGCACAGCAGCGTGCCCGTGACGAGCACCTGGGCCAGGCGATAGTCGAGGCGCACGCCGTTCACGAGCACGGCCATCGCGGCGCCGTTGAGGGCGGCGGCCACGCCGGTGGTCGCGAAGAAGCGCGCGGCCGTGCGCCACGCGAAGTGCGCGTGCGCATGGCCGCGAAACGTGACGACGGCGTTCAGCACGAAATTGATGACGGCGCCGACGAGGGCGCCAATGACGGACGCCGGCACGGGCGCGAGCACGCCCAGCGCGACGGCCGTGAGCAGGAAGGCGTAATGCCCGGCCGTCCCGGCGGCACCGACTGCGGCGTACATCAGGAAGCGGCCCACGCCGCCGCGTTCAGGCATGGACCATCGCCTTTTCGTAGCGCTTGCGCACGAGGTACACGGGCCGCCCCTTCGATTCAAGGTAGATGCGGCCCACGTATTCGCCAAGGACGCCGATGCCGATCAGCTGGATGCCGCCGAGCAGCAGGATCGCCGTCGCCAGCGACGCATAGCCGGGCACGTCGACGCCGTACAGGATCGTGCGGATGACGAGCCAGACGGCGCGCGTCAGCGCGAAGATCGCCACGCAGACGCCGAGATAGGTCCAGATGCGCAGCGGCAGCGTCGAAAAACTGGTGATGCCTTCCAGCGCGAAATTCCACAGCTTCCAGCCGGAAAACTTGGTCTTGCCCGCCGCGCGGGGCGCACGCTTGTATTCGACGATGGCCGTCTTGAACCCGACCCACGCGAACAATCCCTTCATGAAGCGGCACGATTCCGGCAGCGTCTTCAACGCGTTGGCGACGTTGCGGGTGAACAGCCGGAAATCGCCGACATTTTCCGGGATCGGCAAGTCGGCCATGTCGTTGTGGATGCGGTAGAAGAATTGCGCGGTCCATTTCTTCAGCAGCGAATCGGATTCGCGGTCGGCCCGCTTCGCCAGCACGACGTCATATCCCTCGCGCCATTTCTCGACCAGCTTGCCGATGACGTCGGGCGGATCTTGCAAATCCGCATCGAACGGCACGATGAGGTCGCCGCGCGCTTCGAAGATGGCGGCCGTCAGTGCCGCTTCCTTGCCGAAATTACGCGTGAGATCGACGACACGCACGCGCGCATCCGCGTGGGCGTACGCGATGAGGGCGTCGAGCGTGCGGTCGCGGCTGCCGTCGTTCACGCACAGGATCTCGAAACGGATGTTCGGAATGCGTTCGAGTTCCGGGATCACGCCGCTGAAGAAGTGCGGGATCATCTCCTGTTCGTTGTAGAACGGGACGACGAGCGACAGCAGGGGGGCGCCTGACGGGCCGGCTGCAAACTTGTCGGGAACTACGGTTTCGTTGGGGAAGCTCATATCGATCCGTCGACAGCCTTGTTATGCATCAGCGGTACGAAACATAACACAGGTTTTACGGACGCGATTTTTCGTTTCGCGTGCGTTACGCGACGATGCCGTCAGGATGCGTTCAGTTCGGCTCGGAAACGATATGGCGGGGAACGTCGCCCTCGGGCGAGGGCGACGTGGGGGCGAGGATCAGAACTTGTGCGACAGGCGCGCGAAGTAGGCGGCGCCGTTCAGGCCGAACTGCACGCTTTCGTACTTGAAGCCGTTATCCGTCTCATCCGGGTTCTGCTGGGTCGGATGCACGTTGAAGATGTTCGTGCCGCCGACGGTCAGCTTGGTCTTCTCGGTGAACGACCACGTGAACGCGAGGTCGGCCGACGTCTTCGCCTTGTAGTACTGGTTCGGCACTGGCGGACCGGAGAACGTGCCCAGCGTCTGCGGACCGTAGTGGATGATGCGGAAGTCCGTTTCCAGCTGGCCGAGCAGGTAGTCGAAGTCCAGCGTGGCCTTGCGGCGCGGGCCGCCCTGTTCGATGAACAGGCGCTCGCGTTCGGACAGCAGCACGTCTTCGTAGCCGGCCAGCGCGGCCGGGGCGTGCACGCCCGTCACTTCGGTCTTGCTGAAGTTCATGGCCAGGTACGTGGCCAGCTTGCCGGCGCCCAGGCTCATACGGTGCGACGCGGTCAGGTCCAGGCCGCGCGTGCGGGTGTCGACGGAGTTCACGAAGAACTGCGCCTGGCCCACGCCCAGGTTCTGCAGGATGGCGCCGAGGGCCGGGTAGTTGTCGGCGTCGAAGCGGCCCGACAGCACGATGCGGTTGTCGATCTGGATGTGGTACAGGTCGGCCGTGACGGAGATGGCTTTCGTCGGCGTCCACGTCGCGCCCAGCGTGTAGCTCTTCGATTTCTCTTCATGCAGCTTCGGGATGCCGGCCGCGTTGGCGACCTTGCCGCCGTTCGGCGCGAGAACGACGTCCATCGGCACGCCGCTGACGAAGTCGGTGAAGGTCGACGAGAAGTAGACCTGTTGCAGCGACGGTGCGCGGAAGCCCGTGCTGGCCGATGCGCGCAGCAGCAGGTCGTCCGTGGCCTTGAAGGCGCCGGCCAGCTTGCCGGTCGTCGTCGAGCCGAAGTCGGAGTAGCGCTCGTGGCGCACCGCGGCCTGCAGCTTGGTGCGCGGGGCGATGTCGGCCTCGAAGTCGAGGTAGGCGGCGGAGCTGTGGCGGTCGCGGTTGGCGGCGTCGCCCGGCTGGAAGCCCGGGAAGCCCTGGCTGCCGGCATTGCCGCCGAAGCCCAGGCCGTCGACGTCGTTGTACGAACCCGGCTCGCCCGCGAAGATCTGGTAATTCTCCTTGCGGTATTCGAAGCCGAACGCGGCGTTCAGGCCGCCGAGGATGTCGTCGTAGAAGCGGCTGAAGTCGGCGTTGGTCGTCAGCTGGCGGAACGAGAAGCCGCCGGCGTCGAACTGCGACGGGCTGATGCCCTTGCCGCCGTTGATCAGGTCCAGGTTCGCGATCGACGCGTTGAGCGTGTGCGCGATGTCGTAGCGCATGCGGTTGTAGCCATAGGTCTGCGAAAAATCGCTGGCCCAGTCGCCGATGCGGGTGCGGTAGCCGATGATGCCGTAGCGGTCGTCGATGTCGCCGTTGATGAACGGGACGAAGCCGCCCGGGTACATGGCGGCCGAGTTGCGCGACGGGATGTCGTCCGAACCGATGCCGCCGCGTGCCCATGCCGCCGACGACGCGTCGCGCGTCTGGGCGCCGGCCGTCACGTACAGCTTGCCCGGGCCGACCGGGAATTCGCCGTTCAGGTAGACGGTCTCGTTCTTCGACTTGGTGTCGCCGATGATGCGCAGGCTGCCCGGGTCGGAGCGGTTGGAGCGGCCGCGGTCGTAGTATTCGCCCGTGATGCCCAGCACGCCGTCCGCCACGGCCACGCCGCAGTAGGCGGAGGCGAGCCAGTTCTTGCCGTCGTGCTTCGAATATTCGCCGAAACCGGCAACGGCTTCGCAGCCCAGGTCCTTGCGCAGTTCCACGTTGATGACGCCGGCGATGGCGTCCGAGCCGTACTGTGCGGCGGCGCCGTCGCGCAGCACCTGCACGTTCTTGATGGCGAGGACGGGGATCGCATTCATGTCCGTGCCCGTGTTGCCGCGGTTGCGCGCGCCGAACAGGTTCACGAGGGCGGTCGTGTGGCGGCGCTTGCCGTTCACGAGCACGAGGGTCTGGTCGGAGCCGAGGCCGCGCAGCGCCGCGGAGTCGACCAGGTCGGCGCCGTCGGCACCGGTCTGGCGCGTCGAGTTGAACGACGGCGAGATATTGGCCAGGGTCTGGGCCAGGTCGAACTGGCCGCTCTGCTCGGCGGCCTTCGTCAGCGGGATGTAGTCGACAGGCACCGGGGTATCGGTGGACGACGTGTTGCCGACGCGGCGCGAGCCGACGATGTTGACGCTCTGGATGTTGGCGTCGGAAGCGGCGGGCGCGGTGGCATTTTGTGCGAAGGCGGCCGGCGCGAGAGCCAGTGCCGCGCTGCCGTACAGGCCCAGCAGGACGGACTGACGAATCGTTGTAAGTTTCAAGGGGTAGGCTCCAGGGAAAAATTGCATATTAATGAATTTCCATGAAGGCAACCATTGGACGTCTCATAAGTACAACAAGGAAGGATTAGAATGCTGCCACCCATCGACCAACCCAAAAGGAAAACAGGATGAGCACACCTTCGCTCCCTACCTACGATGACGTCGTCCAGGCGGCGTCCCGGATCGCCGGCATCGCCAACCGCACCCCGGTGCTGACGTCGCGTACCGTCGACGACGCCTTCGGCGCCCAGGTCTTTTTCAAGTGCGAGAACATGCAGCGCATGGGCGCCTTCAAGTTCCGCGGCGCCTACAACGCGCTGATGAAATTCTCGCCCGAGCAGCGCCGCGCCGGCGTCGTCGCGTTCTCGTCGGGGAACCACGCGCAGGCCATCGCGCTGTCGGCAAAACTGCTCGGCATCCCCGCCACGATCGTGATGCCGCAGGACGCTCCTGCCGCCAAGGTCGCCGCCACGCGCGGCTACGGCGGCAACGTCGTGATGTACGACCGCTACACCGAAGACCGCGAGCAGATCGGCCGCGACCTCGCGCAGAAGCACGGCCTCACCTTGATCCCGCCGTACGACCACCCGGACGTGATCGCGGGGCAGGGCACGGCCGCGAAGGAATTGTTCGAGGAAGTGGGCCCGCTGGACGCGTTCTTCGTGTGCCTGGGCGGCGGCGGACTGCTGTCCGGCTCCGCGCTGGCCACGCGCGCGCTGGCGCCGGATTGCCGCCTGTACGGCGTGGAACCGGAAGCGGGCAACGACGGCCAGCAATCGTTCCGCACGGGCGCGATCGTGCATATCGACACCCCGCAGACCATCGCCGACGGCGCCCAGACGCAGCACCTGGGCAACCTGACGTTCCCGATCATCCGGCGCGACGTCGACGACATCCTGACGGCCAGCGACGACGAGCTGGTGCAATGCATGCGCTTCTTTGCCGAGCGCATGAAGATCGTCGTGGAGCCGACCGGCTGCCTCGGGTTCGCGGCGGCTCGGCGCATGCAGGATGAACTCCGCGGCAAGAAGGTCGGGATTCTCGTCAGCGGGGGCAACATCGACCTGGCGAAGTTGAGCGGCTTCCTGGCCGGCTGACAAACGTCAAATCGGGCTCTGACCCCGGTGTTCAAAAAAAGTTTTTTTGAAGACGTTGTCGATTTCGTGATGCCCCGTTCGTCGTAGGCATGTGGCATCCACTTTCACCCAACACTAGGAGGCATCATGAACAAGCAGATCTTCGTCAACCTGGCCGTCAAGGACCTGGACAAATCCAAGGCGTTCTTCGAGGCGCTGGGCTATACGTTCAATCCCCAGTTCACCAACGAGAGCGGCGCGTGCATGGTGATCGCGGACGGCAGCATCTACGCGATGCTGCTCACGGAACCGTTCTTCAAGACGTTTGTCGACAAGCCCCTCGTGCAGGCGAAGGAAGCGACGGAGGTGCTCGTGTGCCTGAGCTGCGAGAGCCGCGAGGAAGTGGATGCGCTGGTGGCGAAAGCCGTTGCTGCCGGCGGCCGCGCGCCGCGGCCGCCGCAGGATCACGGCTTCATGTATGGCCACGGGTTCGAAGACCTCGATGGCCATATCTGGGAACTGGCCTGGATGGCCCCCCAGGCTTGAATCAATTCATCGAGTGCAGGCCGATGATGTTGCCCTCGGTATCTTCGACGAGGGCGATGTGGCCGTACTGCCCGATCGAGAACTTGTCCTTGAAGATGCGCCCGCCGTTCGCGGCGGCGCGCGCCGCCTCGACGGCGCAGTCGGCGCAGCTGAAATAGACGATCGTGCTGTTGCCGCCGGCCTTGCAGCCTTCCATCTTGACGATCGACCCGGCCGCGCCGCCGGCGTTCGGGTCGCCCGCGAAGGCCCACATCTCCAGGCCGCCCGGCGCTTCGCCGCCTTCCGGCGCGAGGTTCTCCAGTTTTGCCTCGAACACGGTTTCATAGAAAGCGCGGGCGCGCTTCATGTCGTCCACATAGATTTCGAACCAGCCTACGACGTTCCGTTCCATTTCGGTCTCCTTGATGAGTGGGTTGGGGGGTACAACACCTGCGAATCAAATGGTTTCGACCGCGCCGCCGACGAGGATGGCGGCGCCTTCCCTGCGCGTGCGGATCAGGCAATCGCCGCCCGTTGCGCGGCCCTGGCGCAGCCGGATGCCGAGGCCGAGCAGTGCCGTCAACGCACCCGCCGCGACGCCCGTCGCGCTGTCTTCCAGCCGCGGGTCGAGGTGGTTGAAGTTGCGGCCCTCGAACGTGCCGTCGTCCCGGCGGCACCACGCGTAGATGCCGTTGATGCCGGCCTCCTTGCCCCACGCGGCGATGCGCGCGAGGTCGGGCGCGAGGTCATATAACGCGTCCGTATCCGCCACCTTGACGAGCAGCTTGGGACTGCCGACCGACGCCACGCGCGGCGGCGTGCCCAGCGACGCCGCCGGTACGCCCAGCAGTTCGGCGGCCACGTCGGCGCCGACGTCCTGCGCCGCCACCGGCTGCGCGGACAGGCGGACGAAATAATCCTCGCCGCCCCGTACGAGTTCCAGGCGTTGCCCTTCGACCGCCGTGCGCACGGCGATCGCCTCGGCGTGCGGATCGCGTGCGGACAGCACGGCCGCCACGGCCAGCGTCGCATGGAGGCACAGCGGGCTGCGCTTGTGCGGGTAGTAGTAATCGACGGACAGCGCACCATCGCTACCGACGTCGATGAAGACGCAGGTCGTGTCGCGCGCGCGGGCAAGCGCCAGGCGGGCGTCGGGGTCGTGGTCGCCGTCCTCGATGACGAGGGCCGGGTTGCCGGTACCCGGGCGGGCACCGAAGCAGCGCAAGGAGTGGGTGTGCATATTTGGCAAGGTCGGGTTCGTCAGCTATACTGGGTTTATATACAGTATTTCATAATACACTATTTTGACTAAAAAACCATGCCTGATCTTCCTCCAACCCGGTTGTCGCCGCCTGCGTTTGATCCTCATCTTGGCGCGGCAGCAGGGTTGCCGGCGTATGCGGAATTGTTTTGCCTGTCGAACTTTTCGTTCCTGCAAGGCGCGTCGCATGCGGAAGAACTGGTGGACCGCGCCGTGCAGCTGGGCTACACGGCGCTGGCGCTGGCGGACGAGTGCTCGCTGGCCGGCGTCGTGCGCGCGCATGCGGAGGCGAAGCGGGCGAAGCTGCCGTTCATCGTCGGCGCGCATTTTCATCTGCAGCATCCGGAGGACGGCAGCCGCGCATTGTCCCTGTTATTGCTGGCACAGAACCGCAACGGCTACGGCAACCTGGCGGAGATGATCACACTGGGCCGCACGCGCAGCGAGAAGGGCACGTACCGGCTGCATCCGTCCGATTTCGATGGACCGCCCGAAGGCCTCGAGCACCTGCGCGGCATGCCGGATTGCCTTGCGATCCTGCTGCCCGCGTATCCCGGCCACCTGCCGGAAGACGTCGACCGTCTGCACCGGCAGGCCGCGTGGCTCGCGCAGACGTTCCCCGGCCGCGCGTGGCTCGGCCTCACGCTGCTGCACCGCGCGTTCGACGACGCGCACCGCGCCGCCATCGAGGAAGTCGCGTGGCAGCACGGCATGCGCATCGTCGCGTGCGGCCACGTGACGATGCATGTCCGCTCGCGCAAACCCCTGCAGGACACGATGACGGCCATCCGCGCCGGCAAGCCCGTGGCGCAGTGCGGCTACCAGCTCGCGCCCAACGCGGAGCAGCATCTGCGCTCGCGCGTGCGCCTCGCGAACATCTACCCGCGCGCGGCGCTGGACGAGACGGTCCGCATCGCGCGCCTGTGCACGTTCTCGTTGGACGAACTGCGCTACGAATACCCGGACGAGGTGGTCCCCGCCGGCCACACGGCCGCGAGCTATCTGCGCGAGCAGACGTGGATCGGCGCGCACCGGCGCTTCACGGACGGCATCCCGGCGAAGGTCCAGGCGCAGATCGAATACGAGCTCGCGCTGATCGCCGAGATGCGCTACGAGCACTACTTCCTCACCGTGTACGACATCGTGCGCTACGCGCGCTCGCAACAGATCCTGTGCCAGGGCCGCGGCTCGGCGGCCAATTCCGCCGTGTGCTACTGCCTGGGCATCACGGAAGTCGATCCGGCGCGCGGCAACCTGCTGTTCGAGCGCTTCATCTCGAAGGAGCGGAACGAGCCGCCCGACATCGACGTCGACTTCGAGCACCAGCGCCGCGAGGAAGTCATCCAGTACATCTACCGCAAGTACGGGCGCACCCGCGCGGCGCTGGCGGCGGTCGTCATCAGCTACCGGCCGAAAAGCGCGCTGCGCGACAGCGGCCGCGCGCTCGGCGTGGACCTCGCCATCGTCGACAAGGTGTGCAAGCAGCACCACTGGTTCGACAGCAAGGCCGACCTGCTGAACCGCCTGGCCGAGAGCGGGCTCGATCCGGAGGCGCCGCTGTCGCAGCAATGGGCATCGCTGGCGCAGCGCCTGCTCGGCTTTCCGCGCCACCTGTCGCAGCATCCGGGCGGGTTCGTGATGGCGCGCGGACAGCTGTCGCGCCTCGTCCCCATCGAGAACGCGACGATGGAAGAGCGCAGCGTGATCCAGTGGGACAAGGACGACCTCGAGGAACTGGGCCTCATGAAGGTCGACGTGCTGGCGCTCGGCATGCTGTCGATGCTGCGCCGCGGGTTCGAACTGGTCGGCCTGCGCCACGGCACGACGTTCGAGATGCAGGACATCCCGCACGACGATCCGGCCACCTACGCGATGATCCGCCGCGCGGACACGGTCGGCGTCTTCCAGATCGAATCGCGCGCGCAAATGAGCATGCTGCCGCGGATGAAGCCGAAGACCTTCTACGACCTCGTGATCCAGGTCGCGATCGTGCGCCCCGGGCCGATCCAGGGCGGCATGGTGCATCCGTACCTGCAGCGGCGCGAGCAGAAGGAACCCGTGAAGTATCCGAGCCCGGACATGAAGGTTGCGCTGGAACGCACGCTGGGCGTGCCGATCTTCCAGGAGCAGGTGATGCAGGTGGCGATCCTCGCCGCCGGTTTTACCCCGGGCGAGGCGGACCAGCTGCGCCGCGCGATGGCCGCGTGGAAGCGCAAGGGCGGGCTCGAAAAATACTACCAGCGCATCGTCGGCGGCATGCTGGCCAAGGGTTACGACCAGTCGTTCGCGGAACAGATCTTCAGCCAGATCCAGGGCTTCGGCGAATACGGCTTCCCCGAATCGCACGCGGCCAGCTTTGCGCTGCTCGCGTATGCCAGTTCCTGGCTCAAGTGCCACGAGCCCGCCGCATTCCTGTGCGCGCTGCTGAACAGCCAGCCGATGGGCTTCTACAGCCCGTCGCAACTCGTGCAGGACGCGCGCCGGCACGGCATCGAGGTGCGGCCCGTCGACATCACGATCAGTTCCTGGGAATCCACCCTGGAGGATCTGGATGACCACGCACGCGGCCAGCCCGCCGTGCGCCTCGGCCTGCACATGCTGCGCGGGATGGGGCAGGAAGCGGCGGAGCGCATCGAGCTCGCGCGCGCGCTGCGGCCGTTCGCGAACGTCGCCGATCTCGCGCGCCGCGCGGGACTCGATCGCGGCGATTTGCAGGTGCTCGCCGCCGGCAATGCGCTCGGACCGCTCGCGGGCCACCGCCGCCAGGCGCTGTGGGAAGCGGCGGGCGCCGTGCCGGACAAGGATTTGTTAAAACCCACGGCACCCGTCGAGGACGTGCCCGAGCTGCCCGCGCCGCAGGAGGGCGAGGAGATCGTCGGCGACTACCGCGCGCAGGGCCTCACGCTGGGCCGCCATCCGCTGGCGCTGCTGCGCGACCGGCTGCTGGCGCAGCGCTTCCTGCCGGCCGACGTGCTGCACGATTTTCAAAATGGCCAGCTCGCGCGCGCCTGCGGCATCGTCACCGTGCGCCAGCGTCCCGGCACGGCGAAGGGCGTGCTGTTCCTGACCATCGAGGACGAGACGGGCAACATCAACGTGATCGTGTGGCCGCAGCTCGTCGAACAGCAGCGGCGCGAAGTGCTGAACGCGTCGTTGCTGGGCGTGTACGGCGTGTGGCAGCGCGAAGGGGAAGTGCGGCACCTCGTGGCCAAGCGCCTCGTCGACATGTCGCACCTGCTCGGCAAGCTCGATGCGCGCAGTCGTGACTTTTGCTAGGTTTTGCTTGACACAATCGGCATAAACTTTTTATATTAAAAGAATGCTCACCGCGAACTTCACATTTCTGACTTTCCTGGCGCTACCTCTAGCGCTAGTGCTACCGCACCTGGCCTGAATCGCCTGTCCCCGCAGTTCGTCCTCAGTTCGACTGCCGTGCCGTACCACCGAAGTATCAGAATAGGATTCGCATCCACATGCTCACTCCCGTCTTTCGACTAGCGTCCGGTTGCCTGGCCACGTGCCCCGTGGCAGCCGGGCAGCCTTTCCGCCACCTCTGATTTCCGTCGTCTGGATTCCGTGATCCGCATGCGCGTCGCATTGTGCCGCCTATGCGGCGGGACCCGTCACGTCCGCGTTTTCCCACAGCCCTGAAAAGGAGTCGTCCATGTTGTCGCACCCCGCAGCAAAGTATCGCCGTTTCCCGACCGTCCCTACCACGTCCCGCGCCTGGCCGGACCGCATCATCGAGCAACCGCCCATCTGGATGAGCACCGACCTGCGCGACGGGAACCAGGCCCTGATCGAGCCGATGAGCGTGGAGCGCAAGCTGCGCATGTTCGAGCAGCTCGTGCGCATCGGCTTCAAGGAGATCGAAGTCGCGTTCCCCTCCGCGTCGCAGACGGATTTCGATTTCGTGCGCAAGCTGATCGAGGAAGACCGCATTCCGGACGACGTGACGATCGAGGTGCTGACCCAGTCGCGCGAGGACCTGATCCGCCGCACCGTGGACTCGCTGCAGGGCGCGCGGCGTGCCATCGTCCACCTCTACAATCCGATCGCGCCGGCCTTCCGCCGCATCGTGTTCGGCGCGACCCGGGAAGACGTCAAGCAGATCGCGCTGAACGGCACCCGCCTGATCAAGGAACTGACCGACGCGCGGCCCGGCACCGAATGGGTGTTCGAGTACTCGCCGGAGACGTTCAGCATGACGGAACTGGATTTTGCGAAGGAGGTGTGCGATGCCGTCTCCGCGACCTGGCAGCCGACGCCGGATCGCAGGATGATCGTCAACCTGCCGTCGACGGTCGAGTGCAGCACGCCGAACGTGTATGCCGACCAGATCGAATGGATGCACCGCCATCTGGAGCGGCGCGACGCCATCGTCCTGTCCGTGCACCCGCACAACGACCGCGGCACGGCCGTCGCGTCGGCGGAACTGGCGGTGATGGCGGGCGCGGACCGCGTCGAAGGCTGCCTGTTCGGGAACGGCGAACGCACCGGCAACGTGGACATCGTCACGCTGGCACTGAACCTGTACACGCAGGGCATCCACCCGGGGCTCGATTTTTCCGACATCGACGCGGTGCGCCAGTGCGTCGAGGACTGCAACCAGCTGCCCGTCCATCCGCGCCATCCGTATGCGGGCGACCTCGTGTTCACCGCGTTCTCCGGCTCGCACCAGGACGCGATCAAGAAGGGCTTCGCGCAGCAGAAGCCCGACGCGATCTGGGAAGTGCCGTACCTGCCCATCGATCCGGCCGACCTGGGGCGCAGCTACGATGCCGTGATCCGCGTGAACAGCCAGTCGGGCAAGGGCGGCATCGCTTACCTGCTCGAACAGGAATACGGTTTTGTGCTGCCGCGCCGCCTGCAGATCGAATTCAGCCGCGCCGTGCAGCACGCGACCGACAGCAGCGGACGCGAAGTGGCCGCCGCCGACATCCATGCGATCTTCCGCCGCGAGTACCTGGATCCGGGCCGTCACGTCTATCGCGGCCACGCCATGTCGAATGAAGGCGAGGAGGGCACGCGGCTGGAGGTGGACATCGAGATCGACGGCGTGCGCACGACCCGTCACGGCATCGGCAACGGCCCGATCGACGCCTTCGTGAATGCACTGGACCTCGACGTCAAGGTGATGGATTACCACGAGCACGCGCTGGGCCGCGGCGCCGATGCGCAGGCGGCGTGCTATGTCGAGCTGCGCGTCGACGGCGGCGGTTCGCTGTTCGGCGTGGGCGTGGACGGCAGCATCATGACCGCGTCGTTCCGGGCGATCCTCAGCGGCGTGAACCGCCACTTCGCGGCCACGGCATAACACGACGTGAAGGGGGGCGCGCGGCGCGATCGTTTATCATCGCGGGTTCGCGCCCGCGCGGCCCACTATTCTTCACGCCATGACACCTGAAAAAACTCCGCACTGGGGCCTGGCCATCGACACCGAGCGCTGCATCGGCTGCCATGCCTGCTCCGTCGCCTGCAAGGTCGAGAACTCGGTCTACCTCGGCATGTTCCGCACCAAGGTCTATTACCACGACTTCCACGGCAAGAACGCCGCCGGCAAGGTCACGCCGAAGCGCGCGTTCCTGCCTGCCCTGTGCATGCAGTGCGAGGACGCGCCGTGCCTGAAGGCGTGTCCCACCGAATCGATCCGCCGCGACGCGGACGGTGTCGTGCGCATCGACGTGGACAGCTGCGACCGGTCGCGCGACTGCATCGCCGCGTGCCCGTACGGCGCCATCCACATCGATCCGGTCGCGCAGGTCGCGGACAAGTGCGACTTCTGCAGTCACCGGCTCGACGCCGGCATGCAGCCGGCGTGCGTGGAGGCGTGTCCCGCCGACGTGTTCGCGTTCGGCGACCTGAACGACCCGGGCAGCGCCGTGAGCCGCTTCAACGCGCAGCACAGGAAGGATCTGGCCGTGCTCAAGCCGCAGGAAGGCACGCGCCCGGCCGTGCATTACCGCGGCATCGGGACCGTCGTGCCGCGCGCCGTCGAGAACAAGCTGCCGAAGGGCCGCAACCACGATCCGTTCACGTACGAGATCGACACGTGGGCGGAGCTGCGCGCCGACTACGGCACCGCCGTCGGCAACGCGACGGCGAAACCGAAGGGGGGCAAGTGATGGAACGTCGCGGTTTCCTCAAGTCCGGTCTCGGCGCGCTGGCCACGCTGGCCGTCGGCGAGACCATTCTGCTCGCCCCGGGCGATGCCGCGGCGGCCGTCGCCGAGCCGCTGAACTACGCCGTCGACGCGGACGGCAAGGCGCGCAAGCGGCACGTCGACTACCGCACCGCCACGGCGGTGAAAAGCGTGTGCCTGAACTGCTCCACCGTGTGCGGCATCGAAGGGTTCGTCGAGGACGGCAAGGTCGTCAAGATCCGCGGGAATCCGCTCGATCCGAACCTCGGCAGCTTCATGACGTGCGCGAAGGGGCAGAGCGGTCCCACGATCAACACGTATCCCGAGCGTCTGCTGTACCCGCTCAGGCGCGTGGGCAAGCGGGGCGAGGGCCTGTGGAAGCGCATCACGTGGGATGAGGCGTACGACGAGATCGCGGCGCGCATCCGCAAGAGCATCGCCGCCGGCCACCCGGAGCGCGTGGCGATCCACCAGGGCCGCTCGCGCTACGAAGCGGAGTTCGCGCGCTTCCTGAATGCAGTGGGCTCGCCCGTCCTGCTGAACCACCGCGCGCTGTGCTCGTCGAACAAGCGTGCCGCCAACTACGTGAGCCTGGGCGAGACCGACTGGGAATCGATCGACGCCGAGCGCTGCCGCTACTTCCTGAACTTCGGCGCCAACTTCTACGAGGCGCACCAGGGCGGACTGCATCTGGTGCAACGCGTCGTGAAGGCGCGCTTCGATCACGGCGCCAAGCTCGTGACGTTCGACGTGCGCATGTCGAATACCGCGGGGCGTAGCGACGAATGGTTCCAGCCGCATCCCGGCACCGAAGGCGCGATCGCGCTCGCGATGGCGCATGTGATCCTGCGCGAGAACCTGCACGACCGCGCCTTCGTCGAGGACTTCGTGCAGCCCGGCGAAGCGCAACTGCGTGCGTGGCTGAAGGATTGCACGCCGGCGTGGGCGCAGGTCCAGTCGGGCGTGCCGGCCGCGGACATCGAACGGATCGCGATCGAGTTCGCACGCGCGCGTCCCGCCGTCGCCGCCTTCACCAACCGCGGCACGGGCGCGCACTACAACGGCTTCAACAACGAACGCGCCGTCGTGATGCTCAATGCGCTGGTCGGTTCAGTCGGCCGCCCGGGCGGCTATTGCTACGGGCTGGAGGAGAAGCTGGCGCCGGTGAAGTATCCCGCGCCGCAGCCCGAGCCGCCGAAAGTCAGGATCCGCACCGACCTCGAAGACCCTCCCGAGTGGCCGCTGGCGAACCGGTGGCAGAAGATGAAGGTGGGCCAGGTCGTGTACGACTACCTGGAGCAGGGCCGCGCGCAGCTCGACGTCTACCTGAGCTACACGATCGTGTCCCCGATGACGTGGCCGGAGGGCCGCACGACGGCCGCCCGTGTGCTGGCCGACGAAAAGCTGATCCCGTTCCACGCCTGCTCGGACATCGTGTATTCCGAGATGGCGCACTGGGCCGACTTGATCCTGCCCGACGCGACGTATCTCGAACGATGGGGCATGGACATCCGCAACAACCTCGAGCTGCAGCATTACGTGATGCTGCGCCAGCCGATGACGGCGCCGCCGGGCGAGGCGCGGTCCTTCCCCGAGGTCCTGTTCGACGTGGGCCGGCGCCTGGCGCCGGAGCAGGCGAAGTATTTCGCGTTCGGTACGCACGAGGACTTCGTGCGAACGCAGTGTTCGAAGCTGCCGACGCAAGGTCCGGACGGCCGCACGTTCGCGTCGGGCTTCGACTATATGAAGCACTACGGCGTGCATGTGGACAGGAGCCAGCCCAAGGCCTACGAGGTGTACCGCCGCAGGCTCGGCGCGGAACAGCTGGCCGGCACGCGCGTGGACGACGCGGGCCGCATCCTCAAGGCGGACAAGGCCGGCAAGGAACGCGCCGTCGGACTGATGGTGAAGGGCGATCCGCTGCGCGGGTTCGCCACGCCGTCGCGCCGCTTCGAGATCCTCGCGCCGGAAGTGGCGGAGGTCGCGGCGAAGGCGGGCATTGCGGACGACGGCATGCCGGCATTCCATCCCGTGCCCGGCCTGGACCGGCTTGCCGACGACCGCTTCGTCCTGACGACGTTCAAGTGGAACGTGCACACGCAGGGCCGCACGGCGTCGCAAAAATACCTGTCCGAGATCGTGCACGACAACCCGATGTGGATGCATCCGAAGGTGGCGCGGCGCATCGGGGTGAAGTCCGGCGACATGGTCGAACTGACGACCTACCGCCCCCGCTCGGGCACCCAGGGCGACGTCGCCTTCAAGGCCGCGCCCGCGGGACGCGAGGAGGTCGTGGGACGCGCGCGCATCCGCGTGTTCGTCACCGACGCCATCCATCCGAAGGTGCTGGCCGTGTCGAACTCCCTGGGCTGGCAGGTGGGCGGGCGTGCGGCGCAGGGCCGCGCAGGCGCGCGCGACGCTGTGCTGGATGCCACCGGCCAGGCGGCGATGCGCAAGAGCCTGGCGTCGGCGCCGCGCGTCGACGACCTCACGAACGGCGTGTGGTGGGACGCGCGCCGCGGCGGGCGCGGCAACGGCGTGAACATCAACGCCATCCTGCCCGTCAATCCGGCGCCGCTGGTGGGCATGCAGTCGTGGTTCGACACGGTCTGCAGCGTGCGCAAGGTATAAGAACGGGGATCAGGTCGCGGCCACGCGCGGCAAGCGCGATGCTGAAGGATGGCCTGTTCACGCGCTTCCCGAAGCCGGATTACGCGCCGTCGTTCCATGACGACGCCTCCATGCCGTCCGGTACGATCATGCACCACGCTGGCCCGCATGGTGAAGGCCGTGCTGGGCGCCGCGGGCCCCGGAATTCAAGCCGACGGTCGTCAACACCATCAAGGCCGAGACGGCGGTTCTGCTCGACCTGATGCCGAAGAAGTAATCAGGCGGGCGAGGTGCCGTAATACGCGTGCACCTCGCCCATCCAGCGCGTATCGGCCATGTCTGGCCAGTGGTCGGTATCGAAACCGGGCGCGCCGGCGATGCGTTCCTTGGGGATGTCCATCGTGAAGCGCTTGTGCTGCGGGTCCAAGGTCAGCGCCTGCCAGGGCACGGCGAAGAGCTTTTCGCCCAGCCCGAGGAAGCGGCTGGACGACATCACGGCGTAGGCGATGGCACCCGTGCGCATGTCCACCATGAATTCCTTGATGACGCCCAGGTGTTCGTTCTGCAGGTTGTGGACGTGGTCGCCGATCAGGGTGTTCGCGCCCATCAGTTCCGGGCCCGGTCCCTTGCCGTGCTTGTTCCTGTACATGCCGTAGTCGTCGCGTTCCTCGTAGGACATTTTTCCCTCTCTCGCCTCATTCCAGTCCGGAAGCAGAAGGATACCCGAGTCCGGCGCGCACGCACGGACGGCTTCAGAACGTTTCCCACTCCTCGGTCGCCGCTGCCGCGGCTTTCGGTGCAGGCTTGCGGATGCCCGTCTTCACGGGCACGACGGCGCGCGTGGGCGCGGGCACGGATGCAGGCGCGGCCTTCGGTGCCGTCATGGTGTTGGCATCGATGTGGAACAGGCTGACCACTTCGGCCAGCTTGTCGGCCTGGTCGCGCAGCGCGGTGGCGGCCGCGGCCGATTCCTCGACGAGGGCGGCATTGTGCTGCGTGGACGAATCCATGTCGGCGATGGCTTTGTTGACCTGCTCGATGCCGGTGCTCTGCTCGCCGCTGGCGCTGGCGATCTCGGCCACGATGTCGCTCACCTTGCGGATGCTGTCGACCACTTCGCTCATCGTCATGCCGGCCTGATCGACCAGCTTCGTGCCGTCCTCGACCTTGCTGACCGAATCCACGATCAGGGCCTTGATCTCTTTCGCGGCCGCGGCCGAACGCTGCGCCAGCGTGCGCACCTCGCCCGCCACGACGGCGAAGCCGCGGCCCTGTTCGCCGGCGCGCGCCGCTTCGACGGCCGCGTTCAGCGCGAGGATGTTGGTCTGGAAGGCGATGCCGTCGATGACGCTGATGATGTCCACGATCTTCTTGGACGAATCGTTGATCGCGCCCATGGTCTGCACGACCTGGTCGACGACGGCGCCGCCCTGCGTGGCGATTTCCGACGCGGCGATGGAGAGCTGGCTCGCCTGGCGCGCGTTATCCGCGTTCTGGCGCACGGTGCCCGTCAGTTCCTCGACCGTGCTGGCCGTCGTGCCGAGCGAGCCGGCCTGTTGTTCGGTGCGCGAGGACAGGTCCATGTTGCCGGCCGAGATTTCCGCCGATGCGGTGGCGATGGTGTCCGTGCCGCTGCGCACCTGGGAAACGATCGCGACGAGTCCGTCGTTCATGTGGCGCAGCGCGCGCAGCAGGGCGCCGGTCTCGCACGTGCCGCTGGCGTCGATGTGCTGGGTGAGGTCGCCGCCGGCCACTTTCTCGGCCACGTCCACGGCCTGGCGGATCGGACGGACGATGGCATTGGCCAGCACCCACGCGCAGACGGCGCCGAACAGCACGGCCACGCCGGCCACGATCGTGATCGCGCGCGCGCTGTTGCGGCTGGCGGCGTCGATCTCCTTCGCGACGGTGTCGATGCGGTTCTGCTGCATCTTGACCAGCTCGGCCTGCTTGCCTTCGTAGGCTTCCGACGTCGGCATGTACTCCTGGTTCAGGATGCGTTCGGCCTCCGCGGTGTCGCCGGCGGACTTGGCCTTGATGGCGCGTTCCTTGGACGACGTATAGGCCTTGCGCAGTTCGCCGATGCGGCTGAACAGCGCGCGTTCTTCGGCGCCGTCGACCAGCGCCTCGATCTTCTTCTGCAGTTCGGTCGAGCGGCTGGCGGTCTTGACGCCGTCGGCCTTGAAGAATTCGACGAGGCTGGGGTCCGAGCTCTTGACGATGGCAGCGGTGCGGCGCACGGCGGCGAACGTTTGCATATGCCATTCTTCCATCATGCGCTCCTTGGCCAGCGGGACCGCCATCATCGCGCGCGTGGCATCCGCGATCGTGTTCAGGCGCCAGACGGCGGCGGCCGCGATGACGAGAGTCAGGCCCAGCACGAGGGCGAAGCCCACGCCGAGACGTTTCGCGATGTTCATGTTGGCGAGAAAGCCCATATGATTCTTCCTTGGTCAAGCGTGATTATTGTGTCCGCCGGTGGTGCGGCCCGGGAGCCGCGTCAGGCGGTGTCCCCGATGCCGATTCTACTTATGGCCAGACGAACTTTGTTACTTTCGGGAATTCAGGGGGGCGGAAAGATGAAACCTTATCATCATAATGTTGCCTGCGGGACACACTGTGATGCATGCCGGCTAACACCGGGCGGCGCGCCTGATCCGGCGCAATGACGAGAATGACAAGTTGAGTTAGGGACGCGCCCCGCGCAGGCGCGCGATGCGTTCATTGGTGGCGGGGTGCGTGGACAAATAGGTCATCGAGCGCTTCAGCCAGCGCGGAAGCTTGTCCTCGCCCGGGTGCGCCCGTTCCAGCGCCTCCAGCGCATCGGCGAGCGCGTCCGGTTCCAGGCCGTTGCGGCGCAGGACCGAGACGGCGTCGTCATCCGCTTCCAGTTCCATCGCCCGCGAATACCGCATCTGCGTCAGCACGGCGGGCAAGCCGGCGGCGACGGCGCTGAAGTCGCCGAACAGCGTGGCCGACACGGCGGCCGTCAACGACGATCCCGTCATGGCGCGGGTGGCGTGGCGCCGTTCGATGTGGCCGACCTCGTGCCCGATCACGCCCAGCAGGGCGGCCTTGCCGTCGTCGTCCAGTTGGTTGTGGTCGTCGAACGCGAGGCGGACCATCGCGTCGGTCACGATGATCGTGCCGTCAGGGAGGGCCAGGGCATTGGCGCCCAACGCATCGGACGAGCGCACGAGCAGGCGCACGGGCACGCGCGGGTGCGGGGGAAGCGCGCGCGGCAGCAGCGCTTCGACGTCGGCGATGCGGTCGTCCGAGAGGCGCGACGGCGCCAGCATGCCCTGCGCTTCCAGTCCGGCCAGTGCGGCGCGGCCGAGCTTGATGTCGACCGAGGCCGGCAGACGCGCCGAGATGAATTCGGCGGCGGCCGGCACGCCCCAGACAAAGCCGGCACCGAGCAGCGCCAGCAGCAGGACGAGGGCGGCCAGCGCGGCGGGCCAGCGCGCCTGCCAGCGTTCCACGGCGCTCCTGCGGTAGCCGAGCGCGGCCAGCAGCGTTTGCCGTCCCGGGCCGTACGGCACCTCGCAGGTGGCGTCGCCGAGGCGCAGGACCAGCGGCGCCTGTTCGAACGGTTCGGCCAGCACGACGTCCGCCAGCGGATAACTGCGCTCGAACCCCGCCGCATCGACGTGCAGGTGGTCGTTGCGCACGTCCAGGCCCACCGGTTGCAGGCGGGCGTCGTGGCCATCGAAAAAGTGGGCGGCGATCATGTCCGGTTCCTTACCACGACAGGTCCACGCCGAGGAAGTCGGCGATACCGTCGCCGGCCGCCGCCGCGGGTGGGCGCCGCGCCGCCAGCACGGCCTGTTCGAACCCGTCCGGCGCGTCGACGGTGATGTGGGCCACGCGATATTTCCACGTGCGCACGACGGCGAACGGGCGGAACAGGCCGAACGTCAGCACGGTCAGCAGCACGTTGACCGTCTGCAGGCGGAGGTAGGGCCAGGTCCGCATGGCGCACGTGATGCGCACGCCGGGGAAGGACGTCGCCGACCAGGCCAGGTTGTTCATGCGCACGAGGATGTACGGACCCATCAGCAGCACATAGAGATACATGGCCACGATGGCGAGGATGGCCGGGATGAACGCGATGAATGCTGTCGGCTTGTTGCCGCGCGCCAGGAACACCGAGAGGCCGATGCCCAGCCCGACGACCACGATCACGCCGAGGCCGATCAGGAACGCACGCACGTACGGCTTGGCCAGGCCCGCCGTGTCGAGGCTGAACGCGGCATGCTGGTCGCCCGCCATCAGGTGCTTGTGCTGGTACGCTTTCATGGCGCCATGCATCAGCGGCCAGCACAGGTACAGCAGGAAGATGGCGCCGATCAGGGGACTCTTGGGCATCAGGGCGACGAGCGCGCCGGGCAGCACGAAGATCGCCACCGGCACGAAGTACACGATATACGCTTCCTTGATGCCGCCCGCGAAGCCGAACGGCAGGCCGCGGTAGACCGTGTTCGAGAGGCGGAAGCGCAGCGCCGACCGCATCATGAAGGGCAGGCCGGCCAGCAGCAGCGCGACGGTGACGACGCCCACCTTGAGCGAAAAGCCGAACGCATAGTGGTATGTCGCCAGCAGCGCGACGGCGAGGATGCGCCCGCGCAGGATCGCTTTCGGGTCGCCGCGGAAGTCGAAGCCGGCGCCGGCGAGCTGGGTGTTCCGGTAAAAATACTGCAGCCGGCGGGTCTTGGCCCAGGCCGAGTAGATGCCCAGCGTGGCCACCGTCAACAGCAGGTTGACGATCCAGATGCGGAAATATTCGGCGCCGCTGCCGGAGAACGACAGGCCATGCGAGGTCGGCTCGTGAACAGGGCTGTTGTCGGATGCGTGCATGGCGCCCAGTGTAGCCACAATCGCGCATACTTGGCAATTGGTTATGTTGCCAAGATGGAATGAGGAAGTATTTGCAGGTTTAAGGTATAATTTCTATTTCCCGCGCGTGCCGTTCGGCACCTTCTGCACAATGACCAAATTCGTATTCGTCACTGGCGGCGTCGTGTCTTCCCTGGGTAAAGGGATCGCGGCCGCCTCCCTCGCCGCGATCCTCGAATCGCGCGGTCTCAAAGTCACCATGCTCAAGCTCGACCCGTACATCAACGTGGACCCGGGCACGATGAGCCCCACCCAGCACGGCGAAGTGTTCGTCACCGACGACGGCGCCGAGACCGACCTGGACCTGGGCCACTACGAGCGCTTCATCAGCACGCGGATGAAGAAGGTGAACAACTTCACGACCGGCCAGATCTATGAATCGGTGATCCGCAAGGAACGCCGCGGCGAGTACCTCGGCAAGACCGTGCAGGTGATCCCGCACATCACCAACGAGATCCAGGACTACATCCGCCGCGGCGCCGAAGGCGTCGACGTCGCGCTCGTCGAGATCGGCGGCACCGTCGGCGACATCGAGTCGCTGCCGTTCCTCGAAGCCGCGCGCCAGCTGTCGCTGCGCCAGGGCCGCAAGGGCGCCGCGTTCGTGCACCTGACGCTCGTGCCGTACATCTCGTCCGCCGGCGAACTGAAAACCAAGCCGACGCAGCACTCGGTGCAGAAACTGCGCGAGATCGGCATTTCGCCGAACGCGCTGCTGTGCCGCGCCGACCGCCGCATCCCGGACGACGAGCGCGCCAAGATCTCGCTGTTCGCCAACGTCGAAGAGCAGGCCGTCATCTCCGTATGGGACGTCGACACGATCTATAAAGTGCCGCAGGTGCTGCACGACCAGGGCCTGGACGACATCATCCTGGACGCCCTCGGCCTCGAGGCGCCCAAGGCCGACCTGTCGATGTGGACGAAGCTGATCCACACGCTGGAGAACCCGAAGCACGAAGTCACGATCGGCATGGTCGGCAAGTACGTCGACCTGATCGAGTCGTACAAGTCGCTGACGGAAGCGCTGCGCCACGCCGGCATCCACACGGAAAGCCGCGTCAACATCGAATACATCGACTCGGAAGAGATCGAGTCGACGGGCTGCGCCAACCTGGCCAAGTACGACGCCATCCTCGTGCCGGGCGGCTTCGGCAAGCGCGGCGTGGAAGGCAAGATCATGGCCGCCCGCTATGCCCGCGAAAACCAGATCCCGTATCTCGGCATCTGCCTGGGCATGCAGGTCGCGCTGATCGAATACGCGCGCCACATGGCCGGCCTGCCGAACGCCAACTCGACGGAATTCGATCCGGAGACCGACCAGCCGGTCGTCGCCCTGATCAACGAGTGGCAGAACCACGACGGCAAGGTCGAGAAGCGCGACGTCAATTCGGACCTGGGCGGCACCATGCGCCTGGGCGCGCAGACCTGCGCCGTGAACCCGGGCACCTTGGCCGCCGAGATCTACGGCAACGTCGTGACGGAGCGCCACCGCCACCGCTACGAAGCGAACAATTACTACCTGCCGAAGGTCGAAGCTGCGGGTCTCGTCGTCGCGGCGCGTACGCCGAACGAAGACCTGTGCGAGATCATGGAACTGCCGCGCAGCGTCCACCCGTGGTACATGGGCGTGCAATTCCACCCCGAGTTCAAGTCGACGCCGCGTAACGGCCACCCGCTGTTCTCGTCGTTCATCCAGGCCGCGCTGGCCCACCAGGCCGCGAACAGCAACCAGCAGGCCGAAAATGTGAGCAAATTCACGCCTGCACTGCAAGGAGATGCAGCATGAAACTGTGCGGATTCGACGTCGGCCTCGACCAGCCGATCTTCCTGATCGCCGGCACCTGCGTGATCGAGTCGCGCCAGATGGCCATGGACGTCGCCGGCCAGCTGAAGGAAATCACCTCGGCACTGGGTATCCCGTTCATCTATAAATCGTCGTTCGACAAGGCGAACCGTTCGTCCGGCAAATCGTTCCGCGGTCCCGGCATGGAAAAAGGCCTGGAGATCCTGGCCGACGTGCGCAAGGAAATCGGCGTGCCCGTCCTGACCGACGTGCACACCGAGGAAGAGATCCCGGTCGTCGCGAGCGTCGTCGACGTGCTGCAGACCCCGGCCTTCCTGTGCCGCCAGACGGACTTCATCAACGCCTGCGCCCGTTCCGGCAAGCCCGTGAACATCAAGAAGGGCCAGTTCCTGGCCCCGGGCGACATGAAGAACGTGATCGACAAGGCCAGGGCCGCAGCGGCGGAAGCCGGCCTGCCCGACCAGTTCATGGCGTGCGAGCGCGGCGTCTCGTTCGGCTACAACAACCTCGTGTCCGACATGCGTAGTCTCGCCATCATGCGCGAGTCGAACTGCCCGATCGTGTTCGACGCCACCCACTCGGTGCAGCTGCCGGGCGGGCAGGGGACGTCGTCCGGCGGCCAGCGCGAGCACGTGCCCGTGCTGGCGCGTGCCGCCGTCGCGGCGGGCGTGTCGGGCCTGTTCATGGAAACCCACCCCAATCCCGCGTGCGCGCTGTCGGACGGCCCGAATGCCGTGCCGCTCGCCCGCATGAAGGATTTGCTGACCACACTGGTCGACCTCGACCGTATCGTCAAGAAGGCCGGCTTTATCGAATCCGATTTTCAATGATACGTGGGGCGCGCGGAGACTACCCGTCGAACTACGCCCCGACTGATCAAGCAACGGCGCGCCCAGCGGCTTCGCGCGTCGTTTCGCGCTTTGGCTTTTTTTACTTTCTGGAGATTGAATTACCATGAGTGCTATCGTTGATATCATCGGCCGCGAAATCATCGACTCGCGCGGCAATCCGACCGTCGAGTGCGATGTGCTGCTGGAATCCGGCGTGATGGGCCGCGCCGCCGTCCCGTCGGGCGCCTCGACCGGTTCGCGCGAAGCCATCGAGCTGCGCGACGGCGATCCGAAGCGTTACTTCGGCAAGGGCGTGCTGCAGGCCTGCGAGAACATCAACACCGAGATCAGCGAAGCCATCATGGGCCTGGACGCCAACGAACAGGCATTCCTGGACCGCACCCTGATCGACCTGGATGGCACCGAGAACAAGAGCCGCCTGGGCGCCAACGCGATGCTGGCCGTCTCCATGGCCGTCGCCAAGGCCGCCGCTGAAGAAGCCGGCCTGCCGCTGTACCGCTACTTCGGCGGTTCGGGCGCGATGCAGATGCCGGTGCCGATGATGAACGTCATCAACGGCGGCGCGCACGCCGACAACAACCTGGACATCCAGGAATTCATGATCATCCCGGTCGGCGCCCCGTCGTTCAAGGAAGCCGTGCGCTACGGTGCCGAGGTGTTCCACACCCTGAAGAAAATCCTGCACAGCAAGGGCCTGAACACGGCCGTCGGCGACGAAGGCGGCTTTGCTCCGTCCGTCGCGAACCATGAAGAAGCCATCAAGCTGATCATGCAAGCGATCGAGCAGGCGGGCTACGTGGCCGGCCAGGACATCGCCATCGGCCTGGACTGCGCCGCCAGCGAGTTCTACAAGGACGGCAAGTATGTGCTGGAAGGCGAAGGCGGCCTGCAGCTGTCGGCCCAGGACTTCACCAACATGCTGGCCACCTGGTGCGACAAGTACCCGATCGTCTCGATCGAGGACGCCATGGCCGAAGGCGACTGGGAAGGCTGGGCAACGCTGACCGCCGCCCTGGGCAAGAAGGTGCAACTGGTGGGTGACGACCTGTTCGTCACCAACACCAAGATCCTGAAAGAAGGCATCCAGAAGGGCATCGCCAACTCGATCCTGATCAAGATCAACCAGATCGGCACCCTGACCGAAACCTTCGCCGCCATCGAGATGGCCAAGCGCGCCGGCTACACGGCCGTGATCTCGCACCGTTCGGGCGAGACCGAAGACTCGACCATCGCCGACATCGCCGTCGGCATGAACGCCCTGCAGATCAAGACGGGCTCGCTGTCGCGTTCGGACCGCATGGCCAAGTACAACCAGCTGCTGCGCATCGAGGAAGACCTGGGCGACATCGCCAGCTACCCGGGCCGCGATGCTTTCTATAACCTGAAGTAATGCTGTAGTATCGACGCGGGCCCGGCAAACCGGGCCCGCGTCGTCATTTCGCCCAGCCGTATTCATCCATGCGCCTTATCACCCTTGCCCTGGCAGCCCTGCTGCTGCTGATCCAGTATCCCCTGTGGCTGGGGAAGGGCGGCTGGCTCACCGTGGCCGACCTGGAATCCCAGGTGGCGGCCTCCCGTGCCAAGACCGAACAGCTGAAGGCCCGCAACGCCAAGCTGGAATCGGAAGTGCGCGACCTGAAGGATGGTCTCGGCGCCGTCGAGGAACGCGCGCGCTACGAACTGGGCATGATCAAGTCGAACGAGATCTTCGTGCAGGTGTTGCGCAAGGACGAGAAGCCGGCCGTCATGATGACGGAGCCGCCGCCTCCTCCGCCGCCGAAGGTCAAGAAGGACAAGCCATGACCATCACGGATTCTTCCCCGCCGGCGCTCGACACGCTCGAGGCCGTCGCGGGCTATCTCGCCGCCGCGTTCGATGCCGGCGATCCCGAGGCCATGACGGAGGCGCTGAGGCTCGTCGCGCGTTCCGCGGGCCTCACGCACCTGGCCGCCGCGGCCGGACTGCCGCGCGACCTGCTCGCCGCCGCGATGAACCGCGGCGAGATGGGGCTCGACAGTCTGCTGGCCATCATGAAGGTTATCGATTTGCACCGTCCGGCCGACGGTGCACCTAACTGATTCAATACCCGCGCCCGCCGGCGTCCGCTGCCGCTACTGATTGCAGCCGCGCACGCCGACAGTCGCTCCTGTCAGGCAGCGGCCCCGACGGCGGACGGCGGCGCGTAGCCCGGTTCCAGCAGGCCCGGAATCGGTTCTCCTTCCACGACGACGATCTCGCCGATGCTCTGCGCGCGCGCGACGATGCAGTCGCCGTTCGCGATATGGCTGCCCACGAGGGCGATCGGCCGGTTCGCATACGTCGACGCATGTCCGGCGCCCGACACGATCACGCTCTCGCTGCCGTCTGGATAACGCACCCGGTCGCCCACGCAGGCGATGCGAAAATCGTCCGCCGGCTCGCCCTGCGACGCGAGCACGACTTCGCCGCCGCGGCGGGTGCGCGAGCCGATCGTGGCGATGGGATAACGGGCGATGACTTTACGGGGCGCGCCCGCGCCCTGGACTGTGGTTGTGTTGGCGTTGGAAGTTGCATCATTGGCACGTACTGATTTCATCCGGTTCTCCAAAAGTTTGCAAAACGGGACGCGAAAAAGCGACACATTCCCGGTGATAAGTGCACGGGTTCGTACACTGGAGGCCATTGAAACGCGTCGTTGATTTATGCCAATTGATGCAGCGCAAGTTGAACCGGCCGGACATCCGGAATCAGGTAATTCCGACAGGGTTGCCGGTTGACTTCCGATGGGCAATAAAGAGGATGCCGCATCGACCCGTGATCACGGGTCGTCTGCGGCAGAAGAGGTGGGATCAGGCGGATTGGCCGTTCTCGAGGAACGAACGCAGCATCCACGCATTTTTTTCGTGGATTTCCATCCGGTCGCTCAGCATGCCGGCGCTCGGCTGGTCATTGGCATCGTCGGCGATCTTGAATGCTTCGCGCACGGTGCGGATCAGCGCTTCCTGGCCTTCGACGAGCTGGCGGATCATTTCCTGCGCGTTCGGCACGCCGGCTTCTTCCTTGATCGACGACAGTTCCACGAAGCGGGCATAGGTGCCCGGCGCGAAGTGACCGAGGGCGCGGATGCGTTCGGCGATGTTGTCCAGCGCGTTCCACAGTTCCGTGTACTGCTCCATGAACATGATGTGCAGCGTCTGGAACATCGGGCCCGTCACGTTCCAGTGGAAGTTGTGCGTCTTCAGGTACAGCATGTAGCTGTCCGCGAGGACGCGCGACAGGGCGTTGGCAATGTTTGCGCGGTCTTCGGTGCTGATGCCGATATTGATGTTGCTCATGGAATTCTCCTGTTGGCGTGTCATTGAAGACAAGCTTAACAGGATCTACCAATAGCTGTAGTTTATATTACCAATCAAAATGATAGGGGACGCCAATGACGTCCCCGTGCTCGATCAGTGCTTGACACTGGAGGCAGGCGCCACGGCGTCAACCGTCGTGTCGCTGGCGAATAATTGCGCGCAGTCGACGGCGTCGAAGCCATAGTGCTTGCCGCAGAAGTCGCAGTTGATGCCCAGTTCACCCAGGTCGTGCAGGGCGGACTCGACTTCTTCCTTGCCCAGCATCTTGAGCATGTTGCCCACTTTTTCGCGCGAGCACGAGCAGTGGAATGACGGATGCAGCGGGTCGAACACGCGGATCGTCTCTTCCCAGAACAGGCGGCGCAGCAGCGTTTCCACGTCGGTCGTGAGCAGTTCTTCCTGCTTCAGCGTCTGGCCCAGCATGATGGCGCGGGTCCATGTCTCGAGGTCTTCCTCCTCGCTGGCCTGCTTGACCTGGCCTTCGACGTTGGAATTGCGCGGCAGCTTTTGCAGCAGCAGGCCGCGCGCAACGTTCTCGTCGGCCGCCAGCCACAGCTTGGTGTCCATCTGTTCCGAGCGCAGCATGTAGTTTTCGATGACGGTCGCGATGTCCTCGCCGACGAGCGGCACGACGCCCTGGTACGGCTGCTGGCCCGGGACCTTGTCCTGCGGGTCGAGCGTAATCACGAAACGGCCGCGGCCATGCTGGTTCAGCAACTGGGTGACGGACGCGTCGTCCGGCACCTCGGCACCTTCGCTCAGCTTGGCGGTGGCGCGCATGCGCAGGTTCGCGTCGCACTCGACGACGAGCAGCTTCACCAGGCCATCGCCATGGATCTGCATGACGATCGAGCCATTGAACTTGAGATTGGCGGACAGCAGCGCCGCCGCGGCGACCATTTCGCCCAGCAAGGCGCGCACCGCCTTCGGGTAGACGTGGCGCGACTGGATCTCGCGCCACGCGTTGGAGATCTCGACGAGCTCGCCGCGGACGGCTGCGTTGTCGAAGATGAATTTCTGGAGGGTGTCCTTGCTGGTATCAGTCGTCATTCTTTATCCGATTTTCTTGAGCTCCGCCTTGAAGCGTTTGCCGCGCTCGACATAGCTTTCGGCGCTGCGCTGCAGGCGGAGCAGGTCGTCTTCCGTGAGCGTGCGCACCACCTTGGCCGGGGCGCCCAGGATCAGCGAACCGTCCGGGAATTCCTTGCCTTCGGTAACGACAGCGCCGGCTCCCACGAGGCAGCCCTTGCCGATCTTCGCGCCGTTCAGCACCACGGCCTGGATGCCGATCAGCGCGCCGTCGCCGACGGTGCAGCCGTGCAGCATCGCCTGGTGGCCGACGGTGACGTTCTTGCCGAGCACGAGCGGAAAGCCCATGTCTGTGTGCATCACCGTGCCTTCCTGGACATTGCTGCCGGTGCCGATCGTGATCCGCTCGTTGTCGCCGCGGATCGTCACGCCGGACCATACCGAGGCATCCGCCTCGACCGTCACTTTGCCGATCAGCGTGGCCGATTCGGCGATATAGGCCGAAGGATCGATCTCGGGCGCATCTTCGCCCAGCTGGTAAATCGCCATGGAGTGCTCGCGGAAGGTTGAGATGCCCGTATTTTACGCCTTCACGCCCGTAAGCAGGCCAGATGGGGCTGGCCAGCAGAAATACAAGCTTCGTGCTTATAATGCGAACGGTCGTACTAATTTAACCCGCAAACAGGAACTGCCATGACACCGTCCCGCTCCGAATTCCTCACCATCCGCGGCCTGCGCACCCATGTCCGCCACTGGGGCCGCGAGGGCGCGCCCAAGCTGTTCATGGCGCATGGCTGGATGGACATGTCGGCCTCGTTCCAGTTCGTCGTCGACGCGTTGCAGGGCGACTGGCACGTGATCGCCCACGACTGGCGTGGTTTCGGCCTCACCGAGCGCTCCGGCAACGATACGTACTGGTTCCCCGACTACTTCGCCGACCTCGAAGCGATCCTCGACCATTATTCGCCCGGCGAACCCGTGAACCTGCTGGGCCACAGCATGGGCGGCAACATCGTGAGCGTGTATGCGGGCGTGCGGCCGGAACGCATCGCCAGGCTGATCAACCTGGAAGGTTTCGGACTGCCCGCGACGCGCCCCGAACAGGCGCCGGGCCGCTACGCGAAGTGGCTGGACGAGGTGGAGGCGCCGCCCGTCATGCGCGGCTACGCCAGCCTGATTGATGTGGCGACGCGCCTGCAGAAGACCAACCCGCGCCTGCCCGCCGACCGCGCCGCCTTCCTCGCGCAGCACTGGGCCGCGCAGAATGCGCAGGGGGAATGGGAAATCCTGGGCGATCCGGCGCACAAGATGCCGGGGCCGCTGCTGTACCAGGTGGAAGAGGTGCTCGCGTGCTGGCGCCGCATCACGGCGCCCGTGTTGTGGGTCGAGGCCGAGCACACGGACATGTGGCGCTGGATGGGCCCGAAGGAAGAGGCGCGCCACGAGGTCGACCGCCGGCTCGCGCAACTGGCGAAGGTCACGCCGCGCATGATGCCGGACGCGGGCCACATGCTGCACCACGATCAACCCGAGGTGCTGGCGCGCATGATCGAGGAGTTCCTCGCGGGCTGACATTGCGTACAATGGTATCTCGAAAAGATACCCTGTCCGGATGCTGCCCATGAAAGTCGACCTCCACTGCCACTCCAACGTCTCCGACGGCGTGCTCGCACCCGCCGCCGTGGCCGCGTATGCCCGCAAGGGCGGTGTCGACGTGTGGGCGCTGACGGACCATGACGAGATCGGCGGCATCAAGGCCGCGCGCGCCAAGGCCGAGGAACTGGGCATGCGCTTCGTGTCCGGTGTGGAAATTTCCGTGACATGGGCCGGCGAGACCATCCACCTGGTCGGCCTGCGGGTCGACGAAGACAATCCGACTCTCGTGCAAGGCCTGGCCGCCACGCGCCACGGGCGCGATGCGCGCGGGCGCGAGATCGCCGCGCAGCTCGACAAGGCCGGCATCCCGAATGCCTACGAGGGGGCGCTGAAATACGTCGGCAACCCGGACCTGCTGTCGCGCACCCATTTCGCGCGCTACCTGTGCGAGCTCGGCACGTGTTCGACGACGTCCGAGGTATTCCGCCGCTATCTCACCGAAGGCAAGCCGGGCTACGTGCCGCATCGCTGGGCCACGCTGGCCGATGCGATGGGCTGGATCCGCGCGGCCGGCGGCATCCCCGTGATTGCGCACCCGGGCCGCTACCGCTTCGATGCGACGGCCGAGGGCGCGCTGTTCGACGAGTTCAAACAGCTGGGCGGCAATGCGATCGAAGTCGTCACGGGCAGCCATACGCCGGACCAGTATGCGACGTATGCCGAGGTGGCGCGCCGCTACGGTTTTCTTGCATCGCGCGGGACGGATTTCCATGCGCCGGGGGAGTCGCGCGTCGAGTTCGACCAGTTGCCGCCGTTGCCGAGCGGCGTTACGCCAGTCTGGCACGACTGGTTCTGAGGCGCGGCGCTTGAATTTTCGGCATCTTGCCCTTATCTTGTCGGACTGATATTGAACCCGGCCGGAGACCCGTCCCATGAAGCGCATACTGCTGTTCCTTGCCACCAACCTCGCCGTCGTGCTCGTGCTGTCGATCGTGCTGAACGTCCTCGGCGTGGGACGTCCCGTCGGCGGGCAGGGCATCAACGTCGGGGCGCTGCTCGTGTTCTCGCTCGTCGTGGGCTTCACGGGTTCCATCATTTCCCTGTTGATGAGCAAGCCGATGGCCAAGATGTCCACCGGCGCGCGCGTCATCGAGCAGCCGGGCAATGCCACCGAGGCATGGCTGCTCAGCACCGTCGGTAATCTCGCGCAGCGCGCGGGCATTGCCATGCCGGAAGTGGCCGTGTACGACGGCGAACCGAATGCCTTCGCGACGGGCGCCTTTAAAAATTCCGCGTTGGTCGCGGTGTCGACGGGCTTGCTCGCCAACATGAACCGCGAGGAAGTGGAGGCCGTGCTGGGCCACGAGATCGCCCACGTGGCCAATGGTGACATGGTCACGCTGACGCTGATCCAGGGTGTGGTGAACACCTTCGTCGTATTCCTCGCGCGCGTCGTCGGCTTCTTCGTCGACAACCTCGTGTTCCGCCGCGGCAGCGGCGACCGCGGGCCGGGCTTCGGCTACGCGATCACCGTGTTCGTGTGCGAGATCCTGTTCGGCATCGTCGCGTCGATCATCGTCGCGTGGTTCTCGCGCCAGCGCGAATTCCGCGCGGACGCCGGTTCGGCCCAGCTGCTGGGCAGTCCGCTGCCGATGCAGCATGCGCTCGCGCGCCTGTCCGGCATGCATCCGGGCGCGCTGCCGCAGTCGATGGCCGCGTCGGGCATTTCCGGTCATGGCAGCGGCTGGGGCGCGCTGTTCGCGTCGCACCCGCCGATGGAAGAACGTATCGCTGCACTCCAGGCCCTGCGCCAGTCGGGGCTCGCGCGATGACGCAATATTTCGAAGTCCATCCCCAGAATCCGCAGGCGCGGCTGATCCGCCAGGCCGCGCAGATCATCCAGGGCGGCGGCATCGTCGCCGCGCCGACCGATTCGGCGTATGCCCTCGTGTGCCGCCTCGACGACAAGGCGGCCGTCGAAAAGCTGCGGCGCATCCGCGGCGTCGACGAGAAGCACCACCTCACGCTGCTCGTGCGCGACCTGTCCGAGATCGCCACGTATGCGCGCGTCGACAACCGGCAATACCGGCAGCTGAAGGCCGTCACGCCGGGGCCGTACACGGTGATTCTCGAAGCGACGAAGGAAGTGCCGCGGCGCCTGTCGCACCCGTCGCGCAAGACGATCGGCATCCGCGTGCCGGAAAACGCGATCCTGCTCGCGCTGCTGGAAGAACTGGGCGAACCCCTGATCGGCACCACGCTGCAACTGCCGGGTGACGACAACATGCTGTCCGATCCGGACGAGGTGCGCGAACGCCTCGACAGGCAGATCGAGCTCGTGATCGACGGCGGCGCCGGCACGCTCGAACCCACCACCATCGTCGACCTCACGGGGCCTGACGCCGAGCTCGTACGCGAAGGCCGGGGCGATCCGGCCGCGTTCGGCCTGTAGGCCGAGACCGCCGCGTCCGCGCGCTCTGATAGAATCGCAGGTTATGGATGAACTCATACGCAATCTGGCAGTATATGCACTGCCTGTCCTCTTTGCGCTGACGATGCACGACGCCGCCCAGGCGTTCGTCGCGAAACGCTTCGGAGACAACACCGCACACGCCGCCGGGCGTACCACCCTCAATCCGCTGGCCCACATCGATCCGATCGGCACCATCGTCATTCCCGTGGTGATGTACCTGATGTCGGGCTTCGTGTTCGGCTACGCGAAACCGCTGCCGATCAACTACGGCCAGATGCGCCATCCGAAACGCGACATGGCGTGGGTCGCCCTGTCCGGTCCGGGCGCCAACTTCCTGATGGCGCTGATCTGGCTCCTGATCGGGATCTTCCTGGAATATTTCGGCGTGCAGGAACGCTTCCCGCACCTCGTGGCCAATGCCGGCGTGCAGACGAACCTGTGGCTGATGGCGTTCAACCTGCTGCCGATCCCGTCGATGGACGGCGGCCGCGTACTGTTTTCCATCCTGCCGCACAAGGCGGCGTTCCAGTTCGCACGCCTGGAGCCGTACGGCTTCATCATCCTGCTCGCGCTGATCTTCCTGCACGTGATCGGCTACTGGCTGTACTGGGTCGGCATCGTCGCGAACCTGCTGCTGCACGTGATCATCTACCCCCTGAATTTTCTCCTGACCTGATACCGCCATGTTTCCCGACCGTGTCGTTTCCGGCATGCGCCCGACCGGGCTGATGCACCTTGGCCACTACCACGGCGCCCTGAAGAACTGGATCCGCATGCAGTCCGAACTGCCTTGCCTGTTCTTCGTGGCCGACTGGCACGCGCTGACCACGCATTACGACGACCCTGCCATCATCGAGAAAAGCACGTGGGACATGGTCATCGACTGGCTGGCGGCCGGCATCGATCCGGCCCAGGCCACGATCTTCATCCAGTCGAAGGTGCCGGAGCACGCGGAACTGCATCTGCTGCTGTCGATGGCCACGCCGCTCGGCTGGCTCGAGCGCGTGCCGACGTACAAGGACCAGATCGAGAACCTCGCCAACCGCGACCTCGCGACCTACGGCTTCCTCGGCTACCCGCTGCTGCAGGCGGCCGACGTGCTGATCTACCGCGCCACGCAGGTGCCGGTGGGCGAGGACCAGGTGCCGCACATCGAGATGATGCGGGAAATTGCGCGGCGTTTTAACCATCTGTACGGCAAGGAGCCGGGCTTCGAGCAGAAGGCGCTGGATGCCGTGAAAAAGCTGGGCAGCAAGCGCGCCAAGCTGTATGCGGAACTGCGCACCGCGTTCCAGCAGGATGGCGACGCGGCCGCGCTGGAGCAGGCGCAGGCCATGCTGGACGAGGCGGGCAGCCTGTCGAACATCGACCGCGAGCGCCTGTTCGGCTACCTGGAAGGCAGCCGCAAGATCATCCTCGTCGAGCCGCAAGTCAAATTGACGGAGGCGTCGCGCCTGCCGGGCCTCGATGGCCGCAAGATGTCCAAGAGCTACGGCAACTCGATCTCGCTGCGCGAGGATCCGGCATCCGTCACGAAGAAGATCCGCACGATGCCGACCGACCCCGCGCGCGTGCGCCGCAGCGACGCGGGCGATCCGCTCAAATGCCCCGTGTGGCAGCTGCACGAAGTCTATTCGGACGCAAACACGAAGGATTGGGTCATGAAGGGTTGCACGAGCGCCGGCATCGGCTGCCTCGAATGCAAGCAGCCCGTCGTGGAAGCCGTGCTGGCCGAGCAGGAACCGATGCACGAGCGCGCGCAGCAGTACATCGACGACCCGTCGCTCGTGCGCGCCATCGTCGCCGACGGCTGCGAGAAGGCGCGCAAGCTGGCGCAGGAAACGATGCGCGACGTGCGCGAAGTCATGGGTCTGTCTTACTCGTGACGGACCGTCCATCCGCCTGGGTCGCGCGCTGGGCACCCGTCATTCCAGCCGGCGAGACGCTCGATCTCGCCTGCGGCGGGGGGCGCCATGCGCGCCTGCTGGCGTCCAACGGCCATCCCGTGCTCGCGGTCGACCGCGACGAACAAGCCCTCGCGCAGGCGGCCGGACCGGGCATCACGACCCTGTATCACGACCTCGAAGCGGAGGGCAGCGTATGGCCGTTTGCGCCGGGGCGCTTCGCCGGCATCGTCGTCACGAACTACCTGCACCGGCCCCTGTTCGCGCATCTCGCAAGCGCGCTGGCGCCGAATGGGATCCTCGTCTACGAAACCTTCGCGCTCGGGAACGAACGCTTCGGCAAACCGTCCAATCCGGCGTTCCTGCTGGCGCCCGGCGAACTGCTGGACGTCGCCGCGCGCCATGGCTTGAAGGTGCTCGCATTCGAGGACGGTATCATCGAAACGCCCCGTCCGGCCCGCGTGCAAAGGCTGTGCGCGGCGGGGCCGGAGGTCGATCCAGGCGCAATCCGGCTCGATATGTAACCAACCTGTAACCATGCCATTTATCTGGTGTGGAATGAACCATAACGTCAGGCTATCCGCTACAATCGACATTTATTTATTAACGGCACGGTCCACTGATTATGATTAAGGGCAGCATAGTAGCAATCGTCACACCGATGTTCGAGGATGGAAGTCTGGACAGGGACAGCCTGCGCCAACTCCTCGACTGGCATGTGGCGGAAGGTACGGACGCAATCTGCATCGTCGGCACGACCGGCGAGTCGGCCACCGTGAGCCCGGACGAACACTGCGAACTGATCAAGCTGGCCGTCGACCACATCGCCGGCCGCATTCCGGTCATCGCCGGCACGGGCGGCAATTCGACGGTCGAAGCGATTGCCCTGACCCGCCACGCGAAAGAAGTCGGCGCCGACGCGTCGCTGCAGGTCGTCCCGTACTACAACCGTCCGTCGCAGGAAGGCATGTATCGCCACTTCAAGGCGATCGCCGAATCGACCGACCTGCCGGTGATCCTGTACAACGTGCCGGGCCGCACCGTGGCCGACATGAGCAACGAGACCGTGCTGCGCCTGGCCGCCGTCGACAACATCATCGGCATCAAGGACGCCACCGGCAACCTGGCCCGCGGCATCGAACTGCTGCGCGACATCGACCGTTCGTTCGCCGGCAAGGGCAAGTCGTTCGGCGTGTTCTCGGGCGACGATGCGAGCGCACTGGCGCTGATGCTGTGCGGCGGCGCCGGCAACATCTCGGTGACCGCGAACGTGGCACCGCGCGCGATGGCCGAGATGTGCAAGGCCGCGCTGGATGGCGACGCCGCCCGCGCGATCGAAATCAACAACCGCGTGCTGGACCTGCACAGCAAACTGTTCGTCGAGCCGAACCCGGTGCCGGTGAAATGGGCGCTGGCCGAAATGGGCAAGATGCCGGCCGGCCTGCGCCTGCCGCTGGCCCCGCTGTCCGCGCAATACCACGACACCGTCCGCACCGCGCTGCGCGCCTCCGGCGTCCTTTGATTACCAGCTTTAACGATATGACGAATCGCAAGATGATGACTTCCACCGCAGCCCGCACCGTGGCCCTGACCGCCATCGCGTTCAGCCTGGCCGCGTGCACGACCGTGTTCGAATCGGACAAGGTGGACTACAAGGCTTCCAAGAAAGCGGCACCGCTGGACGTTCCGCCCGACCTGACCCAGCTGCAGAAGGACAACCGCTATGCCGTGCCGGATGGCAAAGGCATCGCCACCGCCTCCGGCTTCCAGCAGCAGCGCGGCGCCGCGCCGGCCATTGCGGCCGCGTCCGGCGAACAGATCGGCCAGGTGCCCAGCGACACCATCCGCATCGAGCGCAACGGCAACCAGCGCTGGCTCGTCGTCAAGGCAACTCCGGAACAGCTGTGGCCGCAACTGCTGGAGTTCTGGCATGGCGCGGGCTTCACGGTCGAGACCGAGTCGCCGCAGACTGGCATCATGGAAACGAACTGGGCCGAGAACCGCGCCAAGATCCCGCAGGACTTCATCCGCCGCACCATCGGCAAGGTCTTCGATTCCGCCTACTCGACGGGCGAGCGCGACAAGTTCCGCACGCGCCTGGAGCGTCGTCCGGATGGTTCGACCGAGATCTACATCAGCCACCGCGGCGCGGAAGAAGTGCTGACCGGTCCGCAGAAGGAGCAGGCCACCTGGACCGCGCGTCCGAACGACCCGGAACTGGAAGCGGAATTCCTGGGCCGCCTGATGGCCCAACTGACCGGCACCAAGGTCAAGGAAGCGACCGCGTTCGTGACGAACGCCCCGCTGGAGCCGCAGCACGCCAAGCTGGAAGGCAGCAAGGTCGTCGTCGACGAAGGTTTCGACCGCGCATGGCGCCGCGTGGGCCTGGCGCTGGACCGCGTCGGCTTCACGGTGGAAGACCGCGACCGCGTGCAGGGCATCTATTTCGTGCGCTACGTCGATCCGGACGCCGTCAAGAAAGAAGGCTTCTTCAGCAAGCTGTTCGGTGGCGAGGACAAGAACAAGGAAGCGCAGAAATACCGTGTGATCGTGTCGACGGCACAGGGCGCGTCCACGACCGACGTGACCGTCCAGACGAACGACGGCAAGCCGGAAACGTCGCCGACCGGCGCCAAGATCCTCAAGCTGCTGGCGGACGAGTTGAAATAACCTGGTATCGCCTGAATGACAAACCGGCCCATGCGGCCGGTTTTTTTTATGGCTTGCCGCAACCGTGCAAAACCAATGGACGTAAAAAAACCGGCCCGCAGGCCGGTTTCTTTAGAGCGGTTCGAATTACTTCGAAGCAGCCGGAGCAGCAGCAGCCGAAGCGGCGTCAGCAGCAGCCGAAGCAGCCGAAGCAGCAGCCGAAGCGGCCGAAGCAGCAGCGTCAGCAGCGGCCGGAGCAGCCGGGGTAGCGGCAGCGTCAGCAGCCGGAGCGGCCGGAGCAGCAGCCGGAGCAGCGGTCTCGGCAGCCGGAGCAGCCGGAGCAGCAGCCGGAGCTTCTTCTTTCTTCGAGCAAGCAGCCAGAGCAACAGCCAGCAGGGAAACGATCAGCAGAGATTTTTTCATGGTTTTTCCTTAATTAATTCAAAAGGGTGGTGCGATGAATAATTACCGGTAATTATCGCTCGTCAGGAATTCTCTTGTTTGTATACTTTGGAAAAAGTGCCTACAGACAACGGAACCTTCCTAACCCGATATTATAGCCAAATTTACTGAATCGCAATAGAAAAGTCGTGTCAAGACGTAACAGTTGCCAGATCGGGCAAGGTTCATCTTCTAGCAATGGGACACGGCTTGTCCGTGCGCTAGTTCTCATAGAGAAAAGCAGGCCAAAACAAGTATTTACAGTCCGGTAACACTGGACTGCAGACCAGGCTGTGATTCTGCCCAAACCGCGTCAAAACGCAGGCGCGACAGCTCGGTTTGTTGCGGTGCGTCAAAGGCTGCCTCGCCGCGCAGGTGGTCGCTGTGGAAGCGCCGCACGATATGCAGGTCGTCCGCGATGCAGAACGAATCCGTGAGCTCGCGCAGCGCCCGCGGCGTGCGCCTGCATTCGATGCCGTGGGCATAATCCCGCAGCAGGCGCAGGAAGCGCGGTGCCTCCCGCTCCAGGTGCGCCGGATCGTGCAGCGCGAGGCGCAGGCGTCCGCCGGCGTGAAGGAAGCGGCGCAGGACGGCGTCCACGTCCGGCGCGCCCAGCCGGAACAGCGTGAAGTCCGGGTCGAACATGACGAGCGTCGCCCTTGCCCGCGCCAGCACCTCGCCCAGCTGCTGCTGGAACGCGGCGCGCGTGTCGAAGGGCAGGGGCGTGGTCATGATCAGCCCAGCTCGATCCAGCCGTCCTGGTACCAGGTGTACAGCGCTTCCAGCACGTCGTCCGACGCCTGGTCCAGCAGGTTGCCTCCCAGGGCCCGCTCGTTGGCGAGCACGTCCAGCACGACCTTGTCCGCGCGCCCGACGGCAAACGATTCGCCATTGATGAACACATGCTTGCCGCGGTAGAGCATCAGGGTCTTGGGCGACAGTTTGAGGCCCTTCTTGGCGGCCTGTTCCATGAAGCGGCCCACCGTCAGCGGCTTCGCGACCGGCGTGAAGAACACGTTGTGCTTCGGCTCCGACAGGTATTCGCCCATGAAGATCGTGACGTCTTCCTCGTCCCAGCGCACCTTGTTGAGTTCCTCCGTGACGGTCGCCAGCATGTCGCGCGGGATCTCGGCCGGGTTCCTGGCCGGCTGCAGGCCCGGGTCGGCGTAGCGGCCCGGCAGGTCGATCGAGTCGGCCATGAACTGCAGGAAGGCTTCGCCCAGTTCCTGGAACGACGGCGAGCGGAAGCCGATCGAATACGTCATGCATTCGCCCTCGGCCACGCCGTCATGCGCGTAATGCGGCGGCAGGTACAGCATGTCGCCCGGTTCCAGCACGAACTCTTCTTCCGGCTCGAAGTTGGCGAGGATTTTCAGTGGCAGCCCTTCGACGAGCGTGAGGTCCTGCTGCGCGCCGATGCGCCAGCGGCGCTTGCCCTGCGCCTGCAGCAGGAACACGTCGTACGAATCGAAGTGAGGACCCACGCCGCCGCCGTCCGTCGCATAGCTGACCATCAGGTCGTCCAGGCGCGCGTCCGGCACGAAGCGGAACTGGCGCAGCAGGGCATCGGCCTTCGGCTCGTGCAGGTTGACGCCCTGCACGAGCATGGTCCATTCGCGCTGGGTTTTCGGCGGCAGTTCGGCCAGCGGGCCGTGCTGCATGTCCCAGGTGCCGTCCGTCAGCGTGACGAGGCGCGATTCGACGTGGTTCAGCTTGGCCAGTTCGGCCAGCTTGTCGACCTTGAGCAGCGGTTTGAAATTGGGGATCGCCTGGCGGATGAGCAGGGGTTTCTTGTGCCAGTAATCGCGGAGGAACTGGGCGGGCGTAATATTGCCAAGGAGCTGAGATTTTTGCATGTGCCATTATAACCAGCGCCGGCCGGGACAAACCGGTGGTAGGGTTATAATCGCAACCTTACCCACGAAAGGAAGTGCAATGAAGATTGCCCAGAACACGGTTGTGTCGGTCAACTATAAACTGTCCGACGCCCAGAACAACCTGATCGAAGACGGCGCCCAGCCGATGGTCTACCTGCACGGCGGCTACGAGAACACGCTGCCGAAGATCGAAGAAGAGCTGGACGGCAAGGACGTGGGTTACACGTCGACCATCCAGATCGAGCCGGAAGACGCGTTCGGCGACTACGATCCGAACCTGGTCAAGGTCGAGGACCGCAACCGCCTGCCGGAACCGATCGAAGTCGGCATGCAGTTCGAAGGCGTGGCCGAGGGCAGCGACGAAGAGCCGGTCATCTTCACCGTCACCGAAATCGCCGACGACAAGGTCGTCCTGGACGGCAATCACCCGCTGGCCGGCATGGCTCTGCGCTTCGACCTGTCCGTGATCGACGTGCGTGCCGCCACGCCGGAAGAGATCGCGCACGGCCATGTGCACGGCGCCCACGGCCACGACCACGGTCACGGCGAGATCGACGACAGCGAAGAGGGCGACCACTTCCGCAGCCAGCCGCTGCAGTAATCACCCACGCACGCGGTGCGCGTCGACCCGGCTGCGGCCGGGTCAGTCCTTCTTTGCGCCGTTTGCCGTCTCGGTCTTGCGGGGATCGACCCTGAACAGGGTTTTCGTCTCCGGATTCACCACCACTTCCAGCGCATCCGCACCGGCCGCCAGATGGCCGATATTGCCGCGCCATTCGATCACGGGTTTTGCCCGCACGCGCGTGCCGTCGACGAGCAAGACCTTGCCCGGGAATTTCTGCGCGAGGGATAAGATCAGCCGGCGCGGCTCCGCGAAGCCGTCGTTCTCCGGCACGGCGCTGTGCAACAGGGCGCGCAGGCCCGTCGCCTGCGACAACGCCTTCACGTCCCCTTCGGAAAACAGCACGATCGCTTCCAGCTTGTCGCGCTTGGCGATGGCGAACAGGCGGTGCAGCCAGAACCGGTTCGCCACGAGCCGGTCCTCGTACTCGTTGTTGCGTCCCGCTTCGTTCAGGTAGTGATTGTTATTGGCCGGCATGTTGACGGTCGCATACAGCACCTTGCCCACTGACCAGTGCGCATTCTCCGCATAGCTGCGGAAGCGCGGGCTCATCGACTGGCGCGTGAGGGAAAGCTTCTGTGCGCCGAGCGTCTTCGGCTCGCCGTAGAACAGTTCGCGGATGCGGTTCAGGCGCTCGATCGCATTCGTGCGGCCGGCGCTGTTGCGGCATTCGGTCCAGTCGCTGCCGGCCGGCAGCACGACGACGGGCCGGCGCGCATCGTCGATCAGTTCGCGCCGCTTCTGGTACAGCTTGTCCGTGCACGGTTCGTTCGCCCCTTTGATGCCGGTGACGACCATGAAGGCGACGTCCTTGTCGTCGTTGTCGGCGAGCGCCTGTTTGAGGCGCTTTTCGCCGCCATCGGTAAAACCGTGGCCGATGATGGCGAAACGGTGCGTGTCGTCGTCGCGGGCGTCCGCGCGGGCGCCGCCCGCGAGCGCGCAGGCGAGGACGAACAGGAGAAGCGAGCGGCGTCTGTGCATCGTCAGGCCGAGGCCAGGCGCTTGAGCTCGTACAGTCGCTCGAGCGCTTCGCGCGGGCTCAGGGCATCCGGATCGATGGCATCGAGCAGGGTCAGCGCCGGCGACTCGGCGGTCGCTTGCACCGGTGCCGCGGTCTCGGTGCCTGCCGTGGTCCCGGTGCCAGCTTCGGCCTCGTCGCACGGCGCCGGCGCGAACAGGTCGAGCTGCGGCGTCGCATCGAGCGCCTGCGCTTCCAGCCGCGCCAGGTGCTTGCGCGCGGCGCGGATCACGCCAGGGGGCACGCCCGCCAGCTGCGCCACCTGCAGGCCATAGCTCTGCGATGCGGGACCGTCCTGCACGGCGTGCAGGAACACGATGCTGTCCTTGTGCTCGACGGCCGACAGGTGCACGTTGACCGCGCTCGGATGCTGTTCCGGCAGCTGTGTCAGTTCGAAGTAGTGTGTGGCGAACAGGGTAAAACTGCGGCTCGTCTCGATCAGGTGGCGCGCGATGGCCCACGCGAGCGCGAGGCCGTCGAACGTCGACGTGCCGCGGCCCACTTCGTCCATCAGCACGAGCGAGTGTTCGGTCGCGCCGTTCAGGATCGTGGCCGATTCCGTCATCTCCACCATGAACGTGGAGCGGCCATTCGCCAGGTCGTCCGAGGCGCCGATGCGCGTGAAGATGCGGTCGATCGGGCCGATCGTCGCACTCGTCGCCGGCACGTAGCTGCCGACGTAGGCCAGCAAGGTGATCAGCGCGACCTGGCGCATGAACGTCGATTTACCGCCCATGTTCGGGCCCGTGATCAGGAGCAGGCGGCGGTCGTTGGACAGCTTGCAGTCGTTCGCGATGAAGCGCTCGATCTGGTTTTCCACCACCGGGTGGCGGCCTTCGACGATCGTCAGGCACGGCTCCTCGACCAGCTGCGGCATGCACCAGTTGTTGCGCACGGCGTGGGCGGCGAGGGCGGTGATCGTATCGAGCTGCGCGATGCCGGACGCGATGCGCTGCAGGCACACGATGTGCGGCGCGAGGTCGGCCAGCAGCAGCTCGTACAGCAGCTTTTCGCGCGCCAGCGCGCGGTCCTGCGCGGACAAGGCTTTATCTTCGAACGCCTTCAGTTCCGGCGTGATGTAGCGCTCGCAGTTCTTGAGGGTCTGGCGGCGGCGGTAATCGTCCGGCACCTTGTCGGCCTGGCCGTTCGTGACTTCGATGTAGAAGCCGTGCACGCGGTTGTACTCGACGCGCAGGTTGGCGATACCGGTGCGGGCGCGCTCGCGCGCTTCCAGGTCGACGAGGAACTGGCCCGCGTTTTCCGACAGCGCCCGCAGCTCGTCGAGCTCCGCGTCGAAGCCGCGCGCGAACACGCCGCCGTCACGGACCATCGCGGCCGGCTCCGTCGCGATGGCGCGTTGCAGGAGGTCGGCGCACGCCTCGGGGACGGCGATGGCATCGTGGATGTCGCGCAGCAGACACGAGTCGCCCGGGATGAAGCAGCGTGCCACCTGCTCGCGCAGCGCGGGCAGCTGTTTCAGGCCGTCGCGCAGGCTCGCGAGATCGCGCGGACGCGCCGTGAGCAGCGCGATGCGCGTCGTGATGCGCTCGATGTCCGGCACGTGCGCCAGCGTGGCCGCGAGGTCGTGCATCGCCTCGCGCTGGGCCAGCGCTTCGATCGCCTCGTGGCGCGAACGGGCCACGCGCTGGTCGCGCTTCGCGTGGTGCAGCCAGTAGCGCAGCAGGCGCGAGCCCATCGCCGTGCGGCAGCCGTCCAGCAGCGAGAACAGCGTGGGCGATTCGTGGCCGCGGATCGTTTCCGTCAGCTCGAGGTTGCGGCGCGTGGACGCGTCGAGGCCGATGAATTCGCTCTCCGATTCGACCGCGAGGCTCTTCACGTGCTGCAGGCCGCGGCCCTGCGTCGACTGGGCATAGCGCAGCAGCGCGCCGGCCGCGCCGAACGCGGCGCCGAGTCCGTCCGCGCCGAAGCCGGACAGCGTGGCGACGCCGAGCTGGTCGAGCAGCGCCTTATGGCCGTGCACGACGTCGAAGTGCCAGTCCGGCACGCGTGCCGTGTGACCGACCGGGCTTTCCTCGAACAGGTCGGCGCCGCCGTCGGCACGCAGCACTTCGGCCGGCGCGATGCGTTCCAGTTCCTGCACGAGGCGTACGGCGGCCGCGCGGGCGTCGCCCGCGAATTCCATCAGCCGGAGTCCCCCGCTGGCGAGCGACATCCACGCGAGACCCGTCGTGACCACCTTGCGGTTCGCGACCGTGCACACGGCGAGCAGGGGGCGCTCGGCCTTCTCGGGGAGCAGGTCGGCATCCGTCAGCGTGCCCGGCGTGACGACGCGCACGACCTTGCGCTCCACGGGGCCTTTGCTCAGCGCCGGATCGCCGATCTGTTCGCAGATCGCGCACGACTCGCCCAGTTTCACAAGCTTGGCGAGGTACGGGTCGAGCGAGTGGAAGGGCACGCCCGCCATCTTGATCGGATTCCCGCCCGAGCTGCCGCGCGCCGTCAGGGTGATGCCCAGGATGCGCGCGGCCTTCTCGGCGTCCTCGAAGAACAGCTCGTAGAAGTCGCCCATCCGGTAGAAGACGAGCATCGTGGGGTAGTCGGCCTTGATGCTCAGGTACTGCTGCATCATCGGGGTGTGCTTTTCGGTCGCGAGGCGTTTGGCCGCGTCGGCGTTGATTTCGCGTGGAACGTTCATGTGGTCAAGATCGGGACTGCGGGGCAGGGCGGTGCCAGGTGCGCCATTTTACCGCGTTCGACCTTTGCGCGGAGGGCCGATGGTACGGTTTGGCAACGTTCGTAGGGATACAGCCCTCTGCCGGTCGATGCGTCTCTTCCCCTTCAGGGTCCGAGGAACGTCAGAAAACGCGGGCCTTCGTGACAAGGTGTTCGCTGCATAGCTCCCACGTGAACCCGTCGCATGCCAAGCCTCATGTGGAGGCTTCCGATCGGTTGGCTAGGCTGATGTTCGCCAACTGTCCCAAGGGCTCGTAATCGCTTGTTTCGGGATTCGTCGCGGCTTCTTCCTGTCTTTGCAAGATGCACGAAATGCAATTTCCGCGTGATAATTCAATACATTTCCACAGGGAAACTTATGGGACAATAAATGCAAATCCCTGTCCAAATTTTAACTTAAGAAGGTCGCCGTATCTTATGTCACAGATCTTTGCATATCTTCGCGTCTCGTGCCGTTATGCGCTTGCCTTGTGCGCGGCATTGTCAATACTGGTGCCAGTTCATGCGACGGCCGGCACGCCTTCCTACATCGGGCCGTATAGTTATTCTGGCTACTTCTACAATGGACCTACTCCCCCCGGTTACTGGGGTTACGCAACCGAAGCAGAAGCGGCTCAAGCTGGCGTTGCTGCAGCCGCACAGAACAACGGAACCAATTTTTGCAACTACCGTATGGGATCGATCCCAACAAGAGATTGGTATACATCTGGACCATATGTGGTTTACATCGAAGGTGTAGAAACAAGAAACGAACACCAATCTTACTATATTTATTATAGTTCGAACATGGGTACATGGTGCGCCGGAAATACGATAAGTTCGGCATGGGTAGTTGTCCGTTCCCGAATTGTTTGCAGTTCGACGCAGCGGTTTTTCGATGGGAAATGCGTGAATGTTTCACCTTTGACCATCGCGGGGCAAAAAGGGAGCAATTTGGGACCGACTTGCCCGGCGAAAGGAGGGCATAGTTGCGGCGAGCCTATTAACACGGCTAATGGAAATATGTGGCATGTCGAGACCGATTTCCAGGATCGAAATGGCGGCGATCTGACGCTCCAGAGAACGTATAACAGCGCTTTAGGAAACTCTACTGAAACAAACATATTTGGCGCATCTTGGAGAACCCCCTACGATATGTCAATTCGGACGGTGGTCGATGCTGCTACGAATGGAGCAATGAAATGTTACACCCGCCGAGATAATGACACTAAATTTTGTGAAAGTAACTGGGTACCAAACACCGTTCTCACGACTGCAAGCTCTCTTGATGTAACAAGGGGTGATGGGAAATCGTATAGATTCAGTCTTGCCGGCGGCGTCTATAAAGGCGCAGCAGATACAGATGACAAACTCATTTCGATATATGGTGCCGACAATTCGATCGTTGGCTTCCGCTACGAAGACGCATCGAAGCGTACGGTGGAACAATACGATACGAAAGGCAGTTTGCTGAGCATTACTTCAAGTGTCGGTTCCAAACGGCGGCTGACATATAGCGACGGAACGACAAATAATACTTCAGTCGGCCGGTATCCATTTGACGCACCTATTTGCAATTATGTTCAGAGTGGAGAGGTGCAGCCGGCCGGACGCTTGCTATGCGTTACAGATGACTGGGGGCGTCAGGTTCATTTTGAATATGACGTCAAAGGACGGGTTACTCTGATGAGGGACCCAGCTGGACAGTCATATGCGTACGAATATGACGGGAACGGCGGTGGCTGCGATCCGTCGTCGCCAACGAGCGGAGCTTGTTCCGCTAACAATCTAACGAAGGTCACTTATGCTGATGGGGCATCTCGGCGATACTTCTATAACGAATTGACCTTTATCAATAATGGTGGCGATTGTTCGAGATGGGGAAAGGCGCTAGGGAATGGTTATGGACATTTGCTGAACGCAATGACGGGGCTGATTGATGAGAATGGAGGCCGTTACATAACCTGGAACTATGCTTGTTTCGGTTTTGCCTCGGGCTCGAAACTCGCTAATGGTGTGAACCGCATCGATGTGACGGTAAACACAACCACAGATTTTCAGACGTCTTCGGCGCAAGTCGTGAACTACGTTGGAGACCCCGCTGCGCCGACCACGCTAAGTAGCTCTTTTGTTCCTACTCTCGTTCTGGGTACCTACAAAAATCTGAGCGTCAGTACGCCATGCGCCGTATGCGGTCCGATTAAATCTCGAACGTACGATGCAAATGGAAATGTGGCCACCATGACAGACTGGAATGGATCGGTAACGAAATATACCTATGACCTGACGCGAAATCTCCAGACAAGCCGAACGGAAGCGAGCGGTACGACGAGTGCTCGAACAATAACGACAGTCTGGCACGCGGGGCTGCGGTTGCCCACAATAATCGCGGAGCCAAAGCTCATCACAACCTATGTTTACGACGCTGCCGGAAACGTCTTGTCCCGCACCGAGCAGGCGACAAGCGATACAACCGGGGCAAGTGGAACTTCTGCCGCTACTGTCGGCACGGCGCGTACCTGGACTTATACGTATAACGAACATGGCCAACCGACGACTGTTGTCGGCCCCCGTACCGATATTGTCGACAAAACGACATACGACTATGACGCGAAGGGCAATCTCGCCCTCGTCACGAATGCGCTCGGCCATGTTTCGTCTTATTCAAATTACGATGACAACGGTCACGTCGGACGGATCGTCGAGCCGAGTGGTCTCTTCACCGAGTTTACTTATACCTCTCGCGGCAAAGTTGCCAGCCGCACCGTTTCCGATGGGACCAGTCGGGAGACGACAAGTTTCGAGTACGACTTGGCAGGTCAATTGATAAGGCAGACTAATCCGGATGGTTCCTGGATGACTTTGGGGTATGACCAAGCACATCGATTGACATCGGTAAATGATAACTTGGGTAACAACATCACTTATACGCTCGACCTCACGGGAAATCGTGTCGCTGAACAGGTCAAGGATCCTACAGGAGCGCTGGTTCGGCAGGTTGCGCGTGTCTTCAACACTCTTGGTCAACTGACCAAGGTGACGGGAGCGGCGCAATGAGCATATACAACGTTAATCAGCTTTGCCCTTCAATCAACTCGCCGAAATCGTCAATGAATAGAATGACTTGGGTCAGGTTGGCGTGTGTTGTCGCGATCATGTGCAGCAGCGCCTCGGCCCAGACGCAGGACACGGTTGCGACTTTTACTTATGACAACCTAGGTAATGTCAAGACGGTCACCCGTCCGCTGAGTCGTACAGCGTCGTACAGCTACGACGGGCTTAATCGGAGGACTCAGCAAAACGTAACCGTCGGCTCGGCCACGCTGGTCACCAAGCAAGGTTACGATGGCTTGGACCAGTTGGCCACTGTGACGGACCCGCGTAACCTCGTCACGACCTATACCGTCGACGGACTTGGAAATCAAAGTCAGCTAAACAGTCCCGATACGCAAAATTCGGCTTATACGTTCGACGAATCGGGCAATGTACTCACTGTCACCGATGCGCGTAGCAAGACGACTACGCTCAAGTACGACGCGCTAAACAGGATGATTCTTGCACAGTATCAGTCCGGAACGCCGTCGCAATTTGAATACGATGGCGGTCCGGGAGGCCCGTCCACAGAGACCGGCAACCTGACCCGGATTACTGACGAGTCAGGCTCGACGACCTTTACGCATGACCTGAAGGGCCGGGTGCTCACCAAGACCCAGGTGGTCAGTGCTGGAGGTACCAGTGCCCAGTTCACGATGCAGTACAGCTACGGCAGCGCGGGCTCGGCGATTGGAAAAGCCGAGACCATCACTTATCCGAGCGGCGCCCGCGTGAACTATCGCTACGACGCCGGTGGACGAGTGAGCAGCGTGACCGTCAATCCGTCCGATGGAAGCGGTGGCACGAGTGCCTTGGCTGAAGTACTTGTGCTTACCGACATTACCTATACGCCGACTGGCAACGTACAGTCCTGGCGCTGGGGTAACTCGGCATTACCGATTTACCAGCGTACGTATGACCTCGACGGGCGTTTGACGTCGTACCCGACTGACCTGCTCGGCACTATAAGGACCGTGGCCTACAACGCCGCTAGTCTGCCGACTGCATATAGCCATACCGGCGGACCGAATCCCGCTCAGTACGATCAGTCGTTCAACTATGACACGGCCGACCGCCTCACCAGTTTCACACTGGGCGGTGTCACGACGACTTATATTTACGATGCCAACGGTAATCGCACCCAGCAGACCAACCCGAACGTCACCTACACCTACAGTACAACGAGCAATCGGCTGAGCTCAGCGACATTTTCGGCACCACGGACGTACACCTATGACGTGGCAGGTAACCGAACAGGTGATAGTCGTTACATCTACACATACAGTGACCGTGGCCGGTTGGCGCAAGTGAGCGGTAACGCAGTGCTGAGCATGTTCTATAACGCGCTGGGCCAGCGGGTAATGAAAGTTGGGGCGAATGGTTTCACTGGCTATGTGTATGATGAAGTGGGGCATCCGGCCGGTGAATACGCTCAGGGTACTTTATCCGGAATCGAAACTGTCTATCTCGGTAATCTACCAGTTGCTGTACTTGCGCCACAGGGAAATTTCTACGTGGTTGCTGATCACATCGATACGCCACTTGTTCTGGCTCAGGCCGACGGTATGAACGTGTGGGATTGGCGAAACCGTGACCCATTTGGAAATAATGCACCGATCACTACACCAATTTTTCCAGCATATGATCATCGTTTTCCTGGACAGGTCGCTGATGTAGAAACAGGACTGATCTACAACTACCATCGGGACTATGATCCGGAGATAGGGCGATATATCCAATCCGATCCGATTGGACTAGCGGGCGGCATCAATACCTATGGGTATGTCGGCGGCAACCCGGTAACTCAATTCGATCCGAGTGGTTTGAACTGTGTTGCCGTTGGCGGTACGGTGACCTGCAACGTACCAGGAGGGCCTCAAATACAATTTCCGCGACCTGCTGGCTGGCCTGCAAACATGCAAGGGGGCGACTCTGGGTACCACTACTATAACGAATCGGTCCAAACGGCCGGGCTGGACAAGAAGTGTATTGAGGATTACATCCGCAACCATCCGACGCCGGGTTCGCCTAAGCCAGCGACGCCAAAGGGAATGGCGAATAACGCCAGTCCGAGCTGGGTTCCTTCATTTATGCCAAGCCCTGTCATGAGCTATTCGATGTCCTCAGGCGGTTCTCAGGTGGTCGTAAATGTCACCATGCCTGGACATCCCTTGTTTCCAGGATATGTCGCCCGGACCGTAGATAGTTCGGGAATGATTAATAACTTTGGCGAGGGCACAGGTGGACTTCAAAGTTCATATTCGCCATTTGCCCGGCCGATCAATAACGTGTGGCAAGGACTAACCGATGATGCCATCAATGCGTGTCGGTGCAAATAGAAGGAGGCTGACGTGAATTCATCAAGATTACGGGTGGTTCTTGGCTTTCTGGTTTCACCTGGGGTGCCAGCGTTGGGGCTCTACTTGATTAACCTCTGCTTAGTGTCACGAGAGGAAGCCTTGCTTGCAGGAGTAATTCTCGCCACATTGGGTTACGCGGCGGCCGTCGTTATTGGCCTGCCTGCGTATTTGATCATGCGAAAAAGGAGTCCTGTGAGCCTGGGGTCATACGTGATGGTCGGCAGCTTAATAGGATTGTTGTTCTATTTATTATTCTTTGGGGTATGGGGATTAGGGGGCTATCAATCGGCACCTGAACATGCAATTGCGTTGCTCAGAAATTCGGGTGTGGCTGGATTAACGGCTATCGGATATGCCTCCGTTGCTAGCGGCACTTTCTGGCTGATTGCGATACGAAAGAAAATCACTATTGGATCGAGGTAACCTGCGGCGGGCTACGCTTGGACGTTCACGATTGAGGTGCCCGTACCCGTTCGTATCTGGGCCGTATCCTGTCGTGGTCTTTGCGTAGCCTGATCGTATCTCATTCCAATGGCGAAAAATCAGCCCGGGCATGACCCCACTGTAAAACACTGTGGCGGCAGGCTACCCGGGACGCCCCCCACAGTCCCCGCCAGTTGCTCACACATCACGCGACCCTCCGGGTTGAATCGCCCCGGCTTTCGTGGAGGCCGGTTTATGTGAGTCAGGCCAGGATGGCTTGACTGCTCAGTTGCACGTAATAGTTTGCCTCAGCTTCCGCTGGCGGTATATAGCCGAGTGGTTCCAATAAGCGGTGGTGGTTAAACCAAGCTACCCATTCCAGGGTCGCCAACTCGACAGCTTCACGTGTCTTCCAGGGAGCGCGGCGGTGGATCAGCTCAGCCTTGTACAAGCCGTTGATAGTCTCGGCCAGAGCATTGTCGTAACTGTCTCCTTTGCTGCCCACAGACGGCTCTACGCCTGCCTCTGCAAGACGCTCGCTGTACCGGATGCTGACGTATTGCGAGCCCCTATCGCTGTGATGGACGAGCGCGTTGCTGCGCTCGGGCTGGCGGTCGTACAGCGCCTGTTCCAAGGCATCGAGCACGAAATCGGTCCGCATTGAGCTGCTCACGCGCCAGCCCACAATGCGGCGGGCGAAGACATCAATCACGAAGGCCACGTAGGCGAAGCCCTGCCAAGTTGAGACGTACGTAAAATCGCTCACCCACAATTGGTTCGGCCGCTGTGCCTTGAATTGACGATTGACTCGGTCGAGCGGGCACGGCGCTTTCGCATCGGGGACTGTAGTGCGCACGACCTTGCCACGCATGACGCCGCGCAGGCCGGCACGGCGCATCAGCCGCTCCACGGTGCAGCGCGCCACGTCAGTACCTTCACGGCGCAGCTGGCGCCACACTTTGTCGACCCCGTAGACTTGCAAATTGGCCTGCCAGACACGCTCGATCTCGACGCTCAGCACTTCGTCGCGCTGCGCCCGTGCGCATTGAAGTGCAGGGTTACGCTGTCGCGCTGCATGACGCCAGTAACCAGACGGCGCAACCTGCATGACTTGGCAGATCGGCTCAACGCTTTAGGCTTGGCGGTACTCGTCGATGAACGCTCTTACGACTTGAAGCGGCGGTCGAGCTCCGCCTGGGCGAAAAAAGCGCTCGCCAAGCGTAGGATCTCGTTGGCCTTGCGCAGATCCCGATTCTCTCGCTCCAGCGCTTTCATGCGCTCCTGCTCGGCGGTTGTCGCGCCTGGACGCTGGCCTGTATCGGTTTCGTCCTGGCGCACCCAACGCCGTAGCGCTTCAGGCGTGCAGCCGATCTTGGACGCGATGGATGTGATGGCGGCCCACTGCGAGGGATACTCGCTGCCGGCTTCGCTGACCATGCGCACAGCGCGCTCAATGACCTCAGGGGAGTACTTAGGTTGCTTCTTCATGGCTCCATTCTCTCAAACATTGAAGCCTCTACAAAACCCGGGGCGATTCAACTGTGGAAGAGGGTGATGTCGCTCGACGCTAAGCCGCCGGGCGGTGTCGCCAGATCAGCACTTTACCATGTCAGATCGGTCGACCGAAGCTAAAGGTGCCGAGGGGCGCCAGTATAAGGGAAAAGCTTCGCCAAGCCTACGCCGGCGTGAGGAATCGGGAGATGCAAAGACGGTGAAATTTTGCGTGATGACGAGCACGACACTGAGTCGTGCTGCACAGGCCAGGGAGGTCGACGGCATCGGTCGAGCAGCCGGCGATGGCGTGAAGCCACGCCAGGGTGGCGAGTCCGGCGACCTGGGTTCGGTGAAGGGCCGCGTGGCCAGCACTAACAAATTTCCAGCACGTTGGACGGAAGCTCGACCTCATGTTCCAGGCCTGGTGCACGCGGCGTGCAATGAAAATACGGACTTTCGAAACGCGTTGGAGTGATCAGATTGATTGATACTGCCGATTTTCGGGCTGCTACCATCAAACTGATCTGATCCCTGCACGAGAAACGTGAATACTCCGACCACCAGGCGTTGTTAAAATTTTCGACAATAGCATTGTGCCTTCTGAGAATAACGCACGCTTCGGCCAAGCCTTGTTGTCGAGGAAAATTATTCTTCCGGTAGCTCTGCGCCTGTTCGTGAATGAGCTTGGGATCGTCGAGGCGTAGCTCGGCACAAATATCGGCCTCCTCATAAACGCAGTTTCTGATCCGATGCCTGAACATTGCAATATCGTGGCCGGTGAGCCATTCATCGATCAGTCGTTCGGCCGGGACCAGTAGTCTTATGTTGGCATCCATCCACAGGGAATATTCCGAGTCGACATATTGGTGGATCAGGATCTTGTGAATCCTTGAGTTCCTGCGCGGGGAGATGAAATTGCCATGCGCCGAGCGTTGCTCCCAAATGGAGAACGGTGAGACTCTATCAACGTAGGCGATAAATTGAGCGCCACCCAGCACCTGATTGTCAATCAGGTGGTCCCTGCCATTCGTGCATGCCGTGACTACGCTTATTTTACGTTTCATTTCGACCTCGTCAATTGTCGGGAATAATGATCCTATTTTTCCTGGTGAGAGATTTCGCTGCTGCTTTCCAGGCCGGGCGGGCGGTTTGTCATGGAAAAATACGGATTGCGATATTTGGTCGGCAGGATGAAATTTACTTTAAGTCCCGTTTCGATGGCCGCAAACATAAAGCTGATCTGATCACGCACCGAGTGTCTGCAAACCTCCGCCCACCAGGCATTGTTGAACCTGCGAACCTGCTCACTGTTTCTACGGATCACGACCGTGGTTTCCGCCAGCCCCAGTCCGCGCTGAAGGCCGGCCGTTTCATACTGGAGTACCTGATGGTTGATCACTTCCGTCGTGTCGAGGCAAAGTGCCCGGCACCGATCGGCTTCATCATAAGTACACGCACGCGTGCGATGCTTGAACACCGCAAGATCGGCTTCCTGCAAATATTCTTCGATGAGTTGATGCGCCGGCACCATCAATGCAACATTCGCGTCCATCCAGACCGAATACTCGGAAAGCGTGAACTGATGAGAAAGGATCTTATGCATCCTGGCGTTTCGACGCGGTGAGCGAAAAAGTTCTGAAACAGCACGGTGTTCCCATACGCTGTTGCCGATTGCCGGATGGTCGACATAAGCGATGAATTGGGCACCTTCCGTGTACTGGTCTTCGCGTAAGTGATCCCGGCTATTCGTCGAGCAGGTATAGACTGTAATCAAGATATCTTCCTTCCATATCCCGTTTATGAAACGAGTTGCGCGAATTCGACGTAACGTGTGCTGATGGCGTCTTTCGAAATCTGCTGGGCTAGCGCCTCGGCGCATTCCGCCAATTTCGTACGATAGGACGCACTTTTCCAGACGTCGGTTTGTGTCGGATCGCATAGTTCCAGTCCCCAGGCCTGGATCTGTCTGAAAGAGGCGCTCTCCCGATTGACGGCAGTAGGGATTCCGGAAACAAGATATTTCTGTATTTTCGTGGGGGGCTTGTAGCGCTGATTGAAATCGGTCATGTGCTTGTAATCAAATGCGCCCTCGCACGACAGCAGCAAGGACTGCTGACGGGATTCGGACCATTCGATCAAGTTGAACTGCGGGAAATTTTTTATGTCGGCGAAATCCATGTCGAGTTCTAATCGTCGAGCTAGCCGGTTCGCCGCAGCGATGCCCGCTGGATGTCGGTAATCGGTGAGGATGTCTATCGCAAACGGAATTTTTGTTCGTAGGAGGTAGCTGTAAAGATAAGGAAAATACTGATAGCCACCTATCCAAAGGAACCGCCCGTCGGGTGCTCGCAATTTTGGATCGATTCCATATTTGTTGTAGTGATCGACAAACCGGACGAGCTTGTCTTTGAATAACTCGCCCATGCTCTCCGTGTGACACACGAGCAGCGAGCACGCCTCGATAAAATCCCATCCGTTTGCCAGTTCATCCTCACTCTGGTACTGATCGACAGGGAAATAGATTATTCGGAGCTTCTTGGCCTGGATGAGCGGTACGTCCATTGCAGACGCGGGGTGTTTGATCCAGAAAACGGTAGCTTCGCTTTCGATCTCACTGGCATGGCTGAAGTACCTGATCTGGAAATTTTTGGAGAGATTCTCGGCGATGTCTTTTCCCACCCAGGACCACGAAAGCAAATTTCTTTGCGGCCCAAAATACAGCGTTTGCATAGCGTCTCCTCGTGTCTAATCGACCCCCACTAGCCCTGTACTGGCATGTGCTTGTCCAGTGCCGCCGTTGCTACCGGCCGGTCACTTATTATGAGCTCAACTATTCCGGCATAACAATCCGCTGCGATGAGATGCAAGCTCATGAAGGATTGCATCGTGAAGGCTGGCTATGTTAAATGCAATAAATATTTTTGTCTGCATTTCTGGAATGGCGCCACCGGCGCCCCGGCTTGATCGAAACGTTTCAATCAACTTTTTGAGCAGTTGAGTTTGCCGCGAAAAATGTTAGATTTTGTGAGTTTTTTATTGTTTTTATGCTGCTATGTTGGCGGGTTTTGTCTCTGAATTTGACAAACATACGTATCCGTTTTGGATGAATCGCGTTGATTTTTATGGGATTTTTCGTTTCGCTCAAAATTTTGATTGTTTTTGAAAGCGTAAATTTTTCGGGACAATTGCATGTATAAAATGTGTGTCGATGAAACCCGTTACGTACGTTTGCGACGTTTTGGCAGAAGGCCCGGCAAAGGTCGGCATAACTCCTGAGTCAAACATGGGGGGGCGGGCTTTGTTTTACCGACTGCACGATCAGGAGGGGCTTTGCATGTTCAGGCAGAATACGTCGTTTCTTGAAGCGGTTGTTCGACGCTCGATGACATTGGGAGTGGTTCTCATGCTCGCCGCATGTTCCCGATTTGCTGTTGCTGAAATGCGGACGCTTGAATACCGCGTAGCTGCATTTGATGGGTACAGCGAATTCACATGTGTCCGTTCGGGATCGTCGGTTTGCTATGTTGCGGTCGGAAAGCCCAATGACGTGCAATTCGGTAGCTATCGAATTGCGGCGGGAGAAAGGCTGCGCATGGAAAACCCGAAGAACGATATGTCATATTGCGTCAGCCCCGATGGCGCGCAGGAATGGCCAAAATGCAGTTCCGGTTTATGGACTGGTGCATTGAAGACTTCTCATTCAGCGAAACAGCTGTACGCCGATTCGAAGTGATGTGATCCTTGCCCTTGTCGAATGTACGGGCTCCGATGAATATCTGATGCGGATTGAATCATGGTTGAAAACTATATAGCTGACATTATTTCGCCGCAGTCTTTCGAGTCCGATGGTAGCCACGACATATTGGCGACGGCATATCTGAAAGGCATATTCGGCAAGCTCAATCGCGCCACCCCGACCGATTCGCCTGCCCGCCACGCCATCGATCACACGCTTTTGCCAATGCTGGGCCAACTGCCCACCACGAGCCTCTGTTGGCAACCGGAAGTCGGGGCAGTCATGCAAAGAATGAGGGAAGGCAATCTGCAGGGCGCTGCCGCGCAGGCTCTGCTGACCTTGCATGCGCTGGGCTTGCCGGGGAATTGGGAGCTGACCCTGCGCGAACCCACCCGCTTCAGCTTCGCCGGCATCTTCTTCACCTGGCACGGTGCCATGGCCGTCCATGGCACCGGCAACGAGCTGCGCATGAGCGGTGCCGAGGGCAGGCATTTGTCCCTGGTGCGACGGGATAACCGGTGGGCAGCTGCTGCGGAGGGCGGTGCGCAGCCACTCTCGTACCGCCAGCCCGGCTACTGCCGTCATGACCGTTTTGGTGGCGTGTATGTCCACGACTGGATGGAGCCGGACGTGGCGGGTGAGGATATCGTGGTGGAATGGCCGATCACGTTTGAATGCGAAAAAACCGAGTCGCTGGTGGGGTCGGCACTGGACACCATCGACGCCGGATTAACTGTGCTTGGGCAGACCGACGAGAAGTACTTGCGCTGGGTCGGCAAGTTGTTCCGCGGTGTGGCGGCCGCGCCGCGCCGCTACGACGACATGCGCCAGAGCGGCAGCTACCTGGATCACCCGGGCGTGTTCAATTGCGGCTTTCCCGGCTTTGCCGCGGAATCGACCGCCGAGGTGATCGTGCACGAAATGAGTCATCAGAATTTCCTCCTGCTCAATTCCGTGTTCCCGTTGTGCGTCGACCATGCGGATGATCTGATCTATTCGGCCCTCAAAGGACGCAAGCGTCCGCTGAGCCGTGTACTGTTCGCCTACCATGCTGCCGCCAATATGGCGCTGTTCTGGGATGACCTGGCTGCGAAAAAGCCGCTTCACCCCTATTACGAAGAGGAGCGGCAGGCCATGTACCGCCACGCACGGTCGCTGTCGGAAGGCATCGCCAAGGCGCGTGGCCTGACCGAGGCGGGCGCATATTTCTTTAAACGCCACAACGCCATGCTGGGCGAGCGCGGGATTGTAGATCATGCCGCTTAGTCACGCGACCACGCCTGCTCCGGCCGGCCGGGCAGGTTTCGCCCACTTGCTTGGCCACGTCGAGACGTGGCTGTGTGCAACAATGCAGCACATCGCGCCGATGATGGCGACATCCATCAAGGAACGGTTGTTTCGCCAAAAGTGCCTGAACGAGCTCGCGTTCTACCTGAACTGGCGCGACCTGCGCCAGCTACCTTACAGCGCGGAAGCGCGGCGTATGTCGGACTTCGTGGTGGGCAACTGCGACGGCGAATATCTGGAGTGGGCTTGCCGCCGCCCACAGCAGAGTCTGCTTCACACGCAGACCTTCGCCCATGTGCTGCGTCATGACCGGCAGAATGCAGCAACGACCACCCTGTTGCTGCACCTTCTGAGCGGGCGCTTCAGTTGGCACACCGAGCTGCTGGCTTGCCGCCAGCTGGACATTCTGGTGGCCTGCCGCGAGGCGGGCGCAGCGGCGCCGATCGATGCCCGTACCGTCGTCGCGGCTTCCAGCCTGGCACTTCCGCCTTGCCCCCTTCTGAGCGACGACGAAGCCTTTTATTCGTTGACGCATACGGTGGGCTACACCTATCTGCTGAACGTGGATGCTTTTCCACCGGGGGCCGAGACGATCGCCGCGCTCGAAGGCGGGCTGTGCCGCGCGATCGCCACGGCCGACCTGGATCTGGCGTTGGAGCTGTTGCTGTGCCAAATCGTAAGTGGCGCTCCGCTCGATGGCGGGGCCCGGCTGGTCTATGCCGCGCTTGCGGATGGCCTGCGCGACGGCGCGGTATTGGAAACATCGCGTCCTTCCGCTTCCTTGCGCGATTTTTTGGCCGAGCGAGCCGATGAACACTGGGCCGCGGCCTTTCATCTGATGTTGCTGGCCGCGCTCGTGCTGACGGCGCTGGAAGAGTCGCCACGACGGGACGATCTGCTGGGCGACGGCGACAATAGTTTTGCCCTTGTCTACGGTCGTTGTGCGCATCTCCTGCAGCGCCATCAGATCGTGGCAGGGCTGGCCGAGGCAATGCGCCTGATACCGGTTGACGCAGGCCAGCGGCGTCTGGTTCGCGGCATCGATGAGCACGTGGCCGCGCTGCGCAATCCCGACGGCAGCTTCGGGCGATTTTTCGACGAGCGCCGCCTGTACTACGCCAACGTCCCCACCGGGAAATTCACTGATGTGACTGCACCTGTCCAGGACGCCTGCACGCGCTACCTGGCTCGCGGCGCCATGCACTCAACCGACGAAGGAATCGCCTGATCATGTCCGTCATCGCCTCTGTTGCCGCGCCGTCCGAGACCGCGCCACCGTTCACGCACACAGGACAGACCGCATCCGCTGTCGATGCTGTCGTGCCGCTGCGCCACCTTGCAATCGTGTTCAAGGTCACCGAGCGTTGCAACCTGGCATGTCCTTACTGCTATTTCTTCTTTTCCGACGACCAGTCGTACAAGGAGCATCCGGCGATCGTACCGGAGGAGACTGTGACCGGCATCGTGGCCTTCATCCAGAATGCCATCGCCGAATGTGGCATCAACAGAGTCCACATAGGTTTCCACGGCGGCGAACCGCTATTGCTCAAGCGTGAGTATTTTTCCCGCGTGTGCCAGCAGCTGATCGATGGGCTCGGATCGCGGTGCAAGCTCGGTCTGAGCATGCAAACCAACGGCGTGCTTATCGATGAAGCTTGGATCGATGTGTTCGAACGTTTCGACCTGGCGGTTGGCGTAAGTTTCGATGGCGATCGCGAAGTCCACAATCGCACGCGCGTCACCAAAAAGGGCCGGGGTACGTATGATGAAACGCTGCGCGGCTGGCGTTTGCTGGAACAGGCGGCGCAGGCCAAACGTATTCCTGCGCCGGGGGTTCTTTGCGTAATCGCCCCGGACAAGTCCGGCAGTGCCACGTTTCTGCACTTCGTGCGTGAACTGAAGGTGAAGAACCTCGACTTCCTGTTGCCGGATCTGACCCATGATTCGATCGACGTGACCGAGCATTTCATCGAGCGCTGTGGCGATTACATGGTTGACGTTTGCAAGGCGTGGTTCTCGCACGGCGACAAGAACGTTACGGTGCGCTTCATGCGCCGCATCATGCGCATGCTGCTTGCGCGCACGATCCAGGCGCCCGATCCGGTTCACGCGCCGCGCGCATCGTACACGCTACTGACCGTGTCATCGAACGGCGATATCTCTCCGGATGATGTGTTCCGTACGCTCGACTGGCGATTCCGCGAAACCGGCTTCAACGTAGCCGCCAGCACCCTGCGCGAAATTCATGACGGCCCCATGTGGAGCGAATTGCGCAGCAGTGTGGACAAGCTCGCGCCCAAGTGCGGCGCCTGCCTGTGGCGCGGTGTATGCGGTGGCGGCTTGATGCAGCACCGTTATTCGATGCGGCGCGGCTTCGACAATCCGTCGATCTACTGTAAGGCACTCGAGCGCTTGTACACCTATATTTGCGCCCAGTTGGTCAAGGGCGGGATGTCGGTGCAGGATCTCGAGCGGCGGCTGGCCGGCCTGGCGTCTCATGCCGCGCCGGCGCAGGTCGCAGCGGAACTTCAGACGGCGAGCGTCGCATGAGCAGCGGCGTGATCATGCGGGCGCCCGGATCGGCCCCTGTCGCATTGGCCGCATCGCCGGCCGCGCCGTATCTGAGCCTTATCCTCAAAGTGACTGAGCGCTGCAATCTGGCCTGCCCGTACTGCTACTTCTTTTTCGGTGGTGACGAATCGTACAAGGCGCATCCACCGTTCATGGACGAGGGCGTGCTTGAGAGCGTGGTGGCGTTCATCCTCGACGCGCGCGGCAAGCATGGATTCCGCCACGTCCGCATCGGCATCCACGGCGGCGAGCCGTTACTGATGAAGAAGGAACGATTCGTCGCCATGTGCCGCCTGTTTCGCGAGGCGCTGGGCGATGAGCCTGCATTGACTCTGTGCATCCAGACCAATGGTGCGCTGGTCGACGAAGCCTGGGTGGAAATCTTTGGCCAGTACCAGATCCGTGTCGGCGTCAGCATCGACGGCCCCGAGCACATTCATGATCGCAATCGCATCACCAAGCGCGGCGCCGGTTCGTACGCGGCTACCGAGAAGGGCTGGCAGTTAATGCAGCAAGCTCACCAGGCGGGCCGCATGCATCCTCCATCGATCCTGTGTGTTGTCTCCCCCAAGGAAGACGGCGCCGCCATTTTCAGGCATTTCGTCCAGGTTCTGAAGGCGGGGGCCGTGAACTTTCTGCTGCCGGACATGACGCACGATGCATTGCCATTCAGCCCCGGCGTGGTGGACGATTGCGCGCGCTTTCTTAACGAGGTCAGCCGTGCATGGGCGCGCGGCGAAGCGGGTGGCGTGCACGTGCGCGTGCTCGACGAGATTGCCGGTCCGTTGCTCAACGACGAGCTGTACCGGCGCAGCGCACAGCGCCCCAGTCCGCTGAACCAGGTGTGTGTGTCCTCCAATGGCGACCTGTGCCCGGATGACGTGATCCGCACCTATGCGCCGCGTTTCGCCGATACCGGTCTGAACATCCGTGAGCATCGTTTCAGCGACGTGACCGCGCATCCCGCTTGGCGGGCACTCGCCGAGACCCCTCTGCCTCAGCAGTGCGAGCAATGTACCTGGCGCGACATTTGCGGTGGCGGGATGCTTCAGCATCGTTTTTCAAAGCGCAGGCAGTTCGACAACGCATCGATTTACTGTAGCGCCTTGATGACGGTGCACACCCGCATGGCGGCCCAGTTGGTCAAAGGCGGCCTGTCCATCGTCGAGCTGGAAGAACGCCTGAGCCGTTTTCTTGGGCGCCCCGTATGACGGCGGCGGCTGGCGCCCCGGTGCCGAGAATGCAGTAGAAACGAGCACGATGCAGTGCATTACCTGGGGTGTTCCCAGGTAATTCGGCGTGACTACGGTTGCGCATTTTATTGACTATCCAAAGGAAATTGACATGTCTGAGATTGCCAAAGTTCTGGAAGCTACCAAAGAAGTCGAAGCTGGCCCGCACATCGATCGGCTCGCCGAGCTGGTTGAATCGCAGATCAGCAACGTGATCGGTGGTGGCTACTCGCAATACGGCGGCTGGCACAACAAGGACTCGAACTAAGCGCTAGCTGCCTGGACCGCCTGTTGGGGTGACCCGCAGGCGGTTTTCGGGGACGCGGCGCTACGCGTTCCCGAACCGTTCTTTATGGTTGCCTAAAGGGGATTGATATGCCTGATTTATCCGCATTGTTATCTGCGGCGGATGTCGCACACAAAGAAATCGAAGCCGGCAAGAATATCGATGCACTTGCTTTGCTGATCGAATCGCAGATCAGTAACGTGATCGGCGGTGGCTACTCGCAATATTGCGCCTGGCACTGCAAAGACATGCAATAAACGTCGAGGTTCGGATTCGTACTGGGAGCTGCCTCGCGCCTGCGCCGGCTTCCGGCATCGGTCGCGCCGATACGGGGACGCCGCAGGCACCCGGCGCAGGGCATTGCCTGGCGTGTTGGCAGTTATCTTTCCTGCATGATTTTTACTGCATACATTTTGACAGACTGAGGGAACGGACATGGCTGATTTTTCTGCACTATTGAGCATTCCCGATAAAGAAACCGATATCGACTTGCACGTCGACACATTGGCTGCGCTGGTGGAATCGCAGATCGCCAACGTGGTGGGCGGCGGCTATTCGCAATACTACATTTGGCACAATAAAGACACGCAATGAATAAATGTTCAGATTCCCTCCTTTGTTAAAAGCAGTCCAATACAGCATGGTGGAACAGGTGATGGAACTGGGGAGATTGCCGCATGATGCAGCCGCACTTTATCAGCCCGCTCAGCGAATAAATGATCGGATCGGCAAAGCGATCGAAGCCGACGATGCGCAGCTTTACCGCCTCGATGAAAAAAGGCTGACGTCGACGCTGGCGAGCGTGGTTGCAACAAGGAGAAGAACTGAATGATCTCCGCAAGGAAACCGGGTCAGCGGAAGTCAACAGTGAGCCCCCTGATTGTGCTCGCTGCCGTGCTTGCGGCGGGTACGGTGCGGGCGGCTGGCCAGGCCGGAGCCCCTGCGGCTGGTACCGTGGCCGGCGGCGCAGCGGACGTCGCACCCTCCCGGCCAAGCCCCGTGGCGAAGGTAATGGTCACTGGCATGGCGCAGGACTACGACGCCCGGCGCGAGGACACCGCCAGCAAGAGCGTGGTGACCCAGGAGGAGATCGTCAAATACGGGGACACCTCGACTCTGGATGTGCTGAAGCGCGTTCCCGGTGTGACTATTACCGGCAGTACTGTGCGCATGCGCGGACTGGGCGCCGGCTATACCCAGATTCTGGTCAATGGCGACCGGCCGCCTCCGGGCTTCTCGCTGGAGACCCTGTCCCCGGCGGTGATCGAGCGCATCGAAGTGAGCCGCGCGGCCACAGCGGATGTTTCGACACAGGCCGTGGCCGGCTCGATCAATATCATTCTCAAACGTACGATCCAGACGGCGCAGCGCAATCTGCGCTTGGGCTATGCGGACGAGCGGAACGAGCATGGTCCCAATGCTACTGTCCTGCTGGCAGACAAGGAAGGCGCACGCGCCTGGTCGCTGGCCCTGAACATGTCGCACAGCGATGAGCATCGCCTGATAAGCGGCGAGGAAGCCGGTTGGGATGCGAGCGGCGTACCCAACCTGGCGCGCAGCTCGCGGGCGAACGTGGACCCCATGCGCGGTACAAACTTGTCGTTTACGCCGCGCGTCACCTGGACCTTGGCGCCGGGCGAGCAGCTCAATGTGCAAGGATTCGTCAATGCGTCGCGTTCGTCGAACGATGGGGAAGGCACGACCGTCACCACGCTCGGCGCGCCGCTTGATTACCCCGCGCTGCGCAACATCAATCACAACGGGTCGGATCATGCCCGTGTCGAGGGCAACTGGACCCGCTCGCGCGACGGCAACAAGCTCGACATCAAACTCAGCCTTGGCAAGGGTCACAGCCACCGCGACTTGGACCGCAGCGCCGGCGCGAACCTGGACGCGCCGATGCGCTTCACCAGCATTCCGCGTCATACGGGTTATTGGCAAGTCTCGACCCAGGGCAAATACAGCTACGGCGGTGTGGAAGGGCACGCCTTCACGATCGGCTGGGATGGCGGGACAACCGATTCAAACGAACACATGGACAAAACCGACCAGCTTGTCGGGGCAAGTCCCGTGGTCGACCTGCAGCGTAGCACGGCGCAAATCGCGCGAATCGCCTTGTTCGCACAAGACGAGTGGAGGATCCAGCCGCTATGGTCGCTGTATCTGGGGACTCGTTGGGAAAGCGTGCACATCTTCACGGAAGGGAACCGCTACGCGCCACTGCGTTCGCGTAGCAATGTTTTCAGTCCCATCGTCCAGACGCTCTATAAGCTCGACGCGAAGGGAGAGAGTCAGCTACGCCTGGCCCTCAGCCGCACCTACAGAGCGCCGTCGACCGGCGACCTGGTGCCTTCCCGCGTCGAGTCGCTCAACAATTCGTCCACCGAGCCCGACCAGGTCGGCAATCCTGCCTTGCAGCCCGAACTGGCGCTGGGCGTCGACGCCGCATTCGAGCGCTTCTGGTCAAACGGGGGATTGTTCAGCGTGAGCGCCGGCTATCGCGAGATTAACAACTATATCCGTCGCGTCGTGGTCGAGGAACGTCCCCACTATTTTTCCAGCATGCCGGTTAACGCCGGGCGCGCGCATGTCTTCACGCTGGAGGTGGAGCTCAAGTTTCGCCTTAACCAGTTGTGGAGGGGCATGCCGCCAGTCGACCTGCGCGCCAGTGTGGGACGCAACCGTTCGCGGGTGGACGGCGTACCCGGTCCGTACAACCGGCTGGACCAGCAGGTTCCTCTCAGCGCCACCTTGGGCGCGGACTATCGCGGCGCGGCCCTGACGATGGGCGGCGCACTGATGTTCAGCCAGGGCGGACCGGTACAGGTATCGACCACTCAGCTTACCCGCCTGCAGTCGCGCCGCGAGCTCGATCTGTACGGATTGTGGAAGTTCTCCGCGGCCACCCAGCTACGCATTGCCGTTAACAACCTGACGGGTATCGACCGCACCACGGACGACAGTTTCGTAGAAGGCACGGGAACCGTACGGCGCTTCAACCGTATTCCGTTCGGCCCGCGCCTCGTGACCACGTTGGAGCACAAATTTTGAACACGGCGGCACCTGCGCAACCCCTGACCCCATCAACAATACGAAGGGCAAATCGCGATGAACAAGATGACACGGCATGAGCCACTGACCCGGCCGCAATGACATGAGTACCTTGTTCCAAACCACTTACGTCGGTTTCTCCGCCGTCAAGCTGAAGAACGCACAAACTGTCTGGATCAACCAGGCTTATGCGGCGCCATCCGATTCCGGTGCGTGTCCGTGGCAGGCCTTTGCCGCGCGTTTCGCGTACATGATCCCGGGTGGCCCCGTATTCGACAACCTGCAGTTCGACGGCGCCGACCGTATCACCCTGCTGGCCGAGCGCTATGGTGGCAGCGGGATCGGTGACAACGGTGGAGGGGTACGCTGCGGCACCGTGGACGCCTTTCAAATCAAAGGGCTTGGACAGAACCTGCTGGTGGGCAGCGCCACAGACGTGGCGCATTCGTATGGCGGTTTGCGCGCGGCGGCGGCGGTGCACGAAGCGGTGTATTCCGAGTTGCTCGACCGCATTCTCCCGCAGGGCGCCGCGCGGGCCTGGGGCATCATACTCACTGGGCCCGATGCGGCATATGGCGCGGCACCGGCGCGTGAGTGGGGCGCCCTGCTGGTGCGTGAGAACGTGATGCGCCCGGCCAATTTCATGCGCGCCCCCGACTATGTGGCGTCGCATCCAGATGCGCTGGGTATGCTTTCCGATGTCGGCCGGGTACGCCGCCTCAATCGAGAACTGAAGTCCCGCCTGGATCAGAGTGGTGGCGTCGGACGTTTCCTGATCGGTTTCCTGGCCAAATGCGCGAGCCAGTTTGCCTTTGCGCGTGTTGCGCGTCTCATGCACGGTGGCGTGAGTCCGTCGAATTTATCGCTGGACGGGCGCTGGCTGGATCTGACAAACACGGTGTTTCTCCGTAGTGACCAGAACAATTCGGGTGCCAGCGCGGTGACCTTTTACGACGAGATCGAATCCCCGGTCGGGGTGGTCGCCGAATTCGCCAGCACCTATGCCAAGTACAACTGCTGCGAATTGCAGGTTGCGCCGCTGGTCGAGTTCTACCGCGCGCGCGTGCGCGCAGAGATCGATGAACGGATGGCCTACCTGTTTGGCCTGGATGGTGCCGGAACGTTCGCCGAAGGGCTCCCGGTCGACCTGGCGCTGCTGCGCGCCGCCGGGTGGAGCTTGCTGTCGTCGGCGCCGCCGGTCTATAAGGGCTGGCCTGCAGCGCTGCCGGAAGACGACCCGCTCACTGAGCTGGTCGAAGGGCTGTTCTTGTCGCTCGTCGAGCCCGCGCGCGGCATGTCGAAAATCAGTGCGGCGCTTCCCGCTTTCGATAGATCGGACGCGCTGCCGGATGCGTTCCGGACGCTGATGGCGGCCTGCGCGCCCACGCGCGCTCCGGCGGGCGTGGCCATCATCGCCATGAAACGCGCGCGCTTGCCGGAATTCTATTTCAAGTACCGCATGGCCGACCATGTACGCGCGCTGATCCACAGCGGCGATGTGGCGGCCGTGCGTGCCATGGTGACGCAGATCCAGTCTGTCGCCGCATGGATTTTTGACGGCTGGGTAGACGGTCGGTTGACCATCTGGCAGGGCGCCAACGGCGCACTGGTACTGGACGGCGCGGGCCATTACGTGCTGGACGCCGGTGGCGCACGGCGGCGCTTTCTCCACGCACGGGAGGTGCGTGCCGCCCTGGCCGATGCCCAGTCGGGTAGCTGGACCGTGGCGCACTACGATTTCTTCCCATGGCTGGAGCGTACCCTGGCGCTGGTCCAAACACTGGAGGAGTGCGCATGATCGATCCTGGCGTGTTGCTTGAGGCGCTGGAATTGCGCGTCCGTTTTCGTATGAAGACGTCTCCGGAGGCCCTGCTTTACCTCGCCCGCTCCGCGCGCAAAGGCATGCTGCGTATCCTGCGCGATACGCTCCGGCGTCCGATCGGATACGTCGCATGGGCCGAGGTGAACAAGGAGTCGCTCAGGCGCATGCAGAGAGTCGGTCTGGGCATGCTGGCGCATTACGAGTGGGACGAAGGCCGTTTGGTCGTCATTGTCGATGCGGCCTTCGCACCGGGCCGCGCGCGCAGTCTGGCACAGCCGCTGACGGCCGCCTTTGCGCGCCGGCGCGTGGTGGTGCTGGCACGTAGCCATGGCTTTTCCTTGTATGCGCGCAGCGGCGACGAATTTCTGCACGTACGCACACAACGTTTCGCGAAGGAACTCGCTTCGGGCCACTTGCCCGCGACCTGACACCGGCACATGATGGGATCAACAGTATTTTTTCATAACGGCTTTGGTGACTACGTCATCAATCGCGGTGCGCTGGCCCTGCTGGCTCGCCATCTGCCGCGTCCAGTCCGGCTGATATATGGCGACGGGCCGCATGTCTTCCTGGTGCGCGATCTGCCGTTCGACGATTTTGTGCCTGTCCAGGTTTCCGGACCCAACGGTGGACGGGGACGGCAGTTCTCCTCCCCGCTGCCGGACGGGTCTGGTTGGTCGGATCTGCTGGTCAACCTGGCATCGTGGGAAGGTGCGGGCATCGAACAGTTGCGCGCACAGCTCGCCCCGGCGCGCTATGTATGGAACGCGGCGTGGCGCGAATGGCATGCAGACGGCCCCAACGCCGTTGCCCTGGCACACGCGACGGTGCGCGCGGTCAGCCCGTCGATCGGCGTGGCCGGATTGCGCCTGCCGCCGTCGTTCGACGCACAACTGGAGGAGGCGGTGGGACGGATACTGGCCCAGCTGGCGCAGCAGGGCTACGCGCGCCATCTGAGCGTGCATCTTGACAGTTCCGAGGAAAAGCCTTGGCCATTGGCCGAACTGGGGCGTGCCGTCTGTGCGCTACTGGCGAGCGACCCCGAGTTGTGCGTACTTGTCGTCGGACGCAGTGACCATCTGCCGAGGTGCGCCTGCCATGGCCGACGGATCCTGTTCATGAAGAATTTCTCGCTGCAGGCGTCGATGAGCGTGGTGGCGCGGAGCGCCGCCTTTCTCGGTGTCGACTCGGTCATGATGAAGGTGGCCGACGTGTCCGGTGTTGGCGGCGCCGCCGTGTTTGCCACCCGGCGCGACGCCAGCCGTTGGGGTTATTTCTGGACGCCGGCCCGGCAGGTGGTGTTAACCGATGAAGCCGCCCCGGACATCGAGGAACAGGTCAGGGTAGCCCTCCTTGCTGCGCTCGCCCGGACGGTGCGCAGACCCGTCACCGACACGATCGGCCAGTGAGCCGAGAGCGAGGACACCATGAGCATTTTTCGAAAAGAAGCCCTTGAATACCAGTGTGTACGATTGTCGGGCACGGTGTACCTGAAGGCTGACCGGCGGACCACTCGCATGGCCTTCGGCTTCATTGCCCTGGCGGCGTTGTCGATGTTCGCCTTCGAGCGCATGGAGGTATCCAGCTCGGCGGCGCTTTCCTGCCGTGTGACGGCAGCGCACCAGGCGCTGATCGGACCGCCGGCCATGCGTGTCGGTGCCGGTGTTCGCCTCGAACGCATCGATATCGCGACCGGCGTTCAGGTGGTCACCCTGGACACGCCGACCGTGACGGCGGGCAGCGGTGGGGAGCGGGTCGTGCCTCTCGACAAAGGAGCCACTGTCGGGCCGTGCGTTGCCACGGCGCGGTTCGCGCTCAGGCCGGCTCAACTGATTGTCGCCAAGTTGACCAAACAGCACTGATACCGGGATTAACTACGGAGCACTTCCCTCATGAGAAAACGAAACCGGCACGCCCCGATCACGCCCATCCTGCAAAGCACGGCGACCGACTGTGGCCTGGCGTGCATGGCGATGATCCTGCAGGCACATGGCTCCACGGTCAACCTCGAAGGACTGCGCAAAAGCGTGCACGCGTCCGCCCAAGGCGTCAGCGTGATGCAGCTGCTGGCGACGGCTGACACCTTCGGGTTGTTCGGCCGTGCCGTCAAGGTGGAGCTGGATGCACTGTCCGCTCTGGCGCTACCGGCCATCCTGCACTGGAACTTCAACCATTATGTCGTGCTGGAGCGTGTCAATGGCGACACCGCCACTATCCTGGATCCCAGCAAGGGCCGCATGGCCATGCCGATGGCGCGGCTATCGAAGCACTTTACCGGCGTCGCGGTGGAGTTCACCCGGTTGCCTGACTTCAAGGCCGTCATCCAGCTGGTCGGCGTGTCGATCTCCGACTTGTGGACGCGATTGGATGGGTGGCGCAGCTCGGCCGTGCTGGTAGCGGCCATTTCGATCATCATCCAGCTGGGAATCGTCGTGGCGCCGCTGTTCATGTCGGTGATTATCGACCAGGCCATCGCGACCCGTTCGGTGGAGATGTTGGAAGCAATCCTGTTCGCAACGGCAGGGGCACACGTGATAGTCGTCGCCGGTGAACTCATTCGTCGGCACCTGCTGCTCGCATTGGGGACCGGGCTGATTGCCCAGCTAAACCTGAATCTGGTGAACCATCTTTTGCGCTTGCCATACGGATTCTTTCAGCAGTCGCGCTTGAACGATGTGCTCAGCCGGATCGAATCGATCCGCGACGTCAAGGGGGCGCTGACGGAAGGGGCGATCCCGTTCGTTATCGACGGCCTGTTCTCGATTTTTATCCTGGTCTCATTCATGTTCCTGTCGCCGGCGCTGGCGAGCATCATGCTGGTCTTTTTCGCCGCCTTCGCGCTGACCCGCGTATGGTCCTACAAAAAACTGCGCATCATGAACGAGCTGGTGCAGGATCGCAACGCCGAAGAGCGCTCGCAGATCATGGACACTCTCCGTGGGATTCAGACTGTCAAGGTGCTCAATGCCGAGTCGGCGCGGTTATCAGCCTGGCACGGCGCCAACCTGGCCGCACTGGAAAGCGTACAGGTGCAGCAGCGTTACCAGGCGGTGATGCGCGCCTCGAATAGCGGAATGGCCGCGCTTGAACTGATCATCATTACAGGACTGGCGGCCATGCTCGCGATCAAGGGGACGATCTCGGTGGGCCTGCTGTTTTCCATCGTAGCGTTGCGTCAGCAATTTCGGGAACGGGCCTATCCGCTGATCGAGCGGGTGCTCGAACTCAAGCTTCTTCATGCGCGCCTGCAGCGTTTGTCGAGTATTGTCACGACCCCCAAGGAGTATGAGACCGACACGGACGCGCCGCCCGCTCTGGATATGGCCAATCTGTCGATCGACATCTGTAATCTGCATTTCCAGTATGCGCCGCAAGGCGCCAGACTGTTCCAGGGGCTGGACCTGCATGTCGCGCCGGGCTGCTTTATCGCCATTAAAGGCAAGTCGGGCCTGGGTAAATCCACCCTGATCCGTGTCCTGCTGGGCCTGGTAACGCCGGAGGAGGGACGCATCCTGATCGGCGGTATCCCGCTGGAAGGCGCCACCGTCAGTGCTTTCCGCAATATCGCGGCGGCGGTGATGCAGGATGACCAACTGTTCGGCGGTACACTGTTCGACAATATCAGCGGCTTCGATCCTAATGCCTCGATCGAACGAATCCATGAAGCGGCCCGGTTGGCCTGTGTGCACGATGACATTCTCGCGATGCCGGCCGACTATTTCGGTCAAGTGGGCGACATGGGTGCCAGCCTGTCCGGCGGCCAGCGCCAGCGAATCCTGCTGGCGCGCGCCCTGTACCGCAAGCCCCGCATCCTGTTCCTGGACGAAGGCACCGCTAACCTGGATCTCGCCTGCGAAGCACAGATCATCCAAAACATCCGGCAACTGGGCATTACGGTCATTTGCGTAGCGCATCGTGCGCGCGCACTTGAAGTGGCCGATGAAGTCTATGAGCTGCGCGAAGGAAAGCTGAGGCGTGAGGAAGCGCCGGCGGCGGAAACACCCCTCCTGGTCCGAGCCGGCTGAGCGGTGCACGCTGCGGGGCCAGACCCCGAGGCCCCGTTACACGTGGGCCTGTTTCGAGGCGGTGGCCAGCGTGGTCAGGTCGGCCAGGCGGGTATCGCTTACGCTGTTCCATAGCGCGTCATTCTGCTTGAAGAAGCTGAGCCTTTTGCGCCGGTCTGCCACGCTTTCATGTACTTCCGGCCGTGCAGTCTTGACCGTCGTGAAATAGTTGAAGCTTTGTAGTCGATAGTGATTGTTCAGAAGCGCGAAGCGACCAAGCTGTTCCTCCTGTAGTGCAATGAAGGACTCGCCATCCGCCGGACTGCCATCGGAGAGCACGATGTGACCACGTCGGGTGCGTGGATTGTGTTGCGACATCTCAATGAGCGCGTCGGGGCGCACGATTGGTTTGAGAAAGGAACGGCTGACCTGTGCCGGACCGCGCCGCGTGAACCCATGGATGACCGAAGCGGGCTGCATGACATGGCCGGAGGAACCAAAGCTCAGCCATGGAATAAACACTGCTTCAGCATCGCCGAACCGTGCGAGAACCGAGGGTATCGGGGCACCGTCGCAGGAGTAGATGAATTCGTCCAGGTCGAATATCCCCAGCCAGTGTGCACGGGCGCTGATGTGCGCCAGCAATTCGCTGTAGGCGCCGATCTGATAGCCGTCGCGCGCGCAGTCGAATAGCTGCACCGTTCCGGCCTCGAGATACGGTGTCAACGCGTCGAGGTAGTCGTCGTCGCTGTTGTTATTGATGAGATAAAAGCGCTCTACGCCAAAGCGCAGATAATGGTCGAGCCACTCGCGCAGAACATGCGCTTCGTTGCGGAAAACAGCCATGACAGCCAACTGGCAGGCGTGTAGTGCGGGGCGGTTTGCGGGACAGGGAGAGACATGCATGAGTGGCGCGAGCAAGTGAAGTAGTTGGGTTCGCTACGCGCGATCGCCTGGCGTAGCCGTCACGGGTATCGGAATTGATCCACAGGGCTGCCTGGACGTCATGCACTCCCGCACTCAGCGGTCACTTTGGCGGGAACGGCTCGCGCCTGAGCCCTGTCTCTGTTAAACGGGCTTTCCATCAGAATCCGGTCGATATCATGTTCCGACAACGCTTCATCGGCACGTGCCTGGCCTTTGCGACCCAGGATAGCGATATGGTGCGGCTTGACCGCAGCGACGCCCACGATGGCAAGCCCCACGTAGCGGTATAGTCCCAGCACACTCGCGGTGTCGAATACGTGCTGATGCACGCCCCGGTGCAAATGCGCCTCCGCAAACCAATGCTCCGAGTGATTCTGGGTGGACAGCGCTGCCACTTCCGCATAGTGCGTCCGATCGTCCTCAGGAACATCTTGATCAAAATCATCGATCAGATGGGCTAACGGGGTAACCGGTCGATTGCGGTCGAATGTGCCTTCGCCGTGAGGGATAACCTGCAGCAGCAGTCCGTCAGGTTTCAGTGCGGATAGCCAGGACCTCAGGGCCTTCAAAGGATTGGCGATGTGTTCCAATACATGTGATCCAATGATCACGTCATAAGTCGCGTCATCGATCCCTTTCAGGGACGTGGCATCCCCTACAAATTGTCTTCCAGTAGGGCGTCCCGCCGCATAGCGGAACTCACCGCCTGCGACAAGTGGTCTTCCACCCCAATCGAGAGGACGGGGATGGGAAAAATCATCCAGACTCTCCACGTAAGAATAGACCGGGAATAAATTTTCCTCCCCAAAGATCCCGCTGGGTCCCGCGATCTCCAAGCCGCGCAGGCCGCGTAATAACTCCAGATTCAATTGTTGTCGCATAGTGTCCTAGTTTAAAAACATTTCACGGTTGCTCACAACGACGCTGATGCCATGAAAGGACTCGGAATCGAACCGTCAGGCCCATGCCAGGAATGGTTGACGGGGCTGTCCATGAAAACCCACGAAGCATTTTCTGGGTCGGCGCGGCAGTCGTTTGCCACACAGCACGGAACACGCACCAGAGTCTAGTAGGGGAGTGATTCCAACATTCTCACGAAATTTCACAATTGAAAAACGATCACTTTGGTGATTGAAATGGAGTGATCGATATGTGCATCGGGGCGAGGCCGGAATTGTGGAATATGATCTGGCCGTTTCAGGAATACCAGCTTGAATCGGTGTCATCCGAATCGGTGCGATACCATTCAGGCACTTCTGAACTGCAGTTTGCGTTCGATGATTTTTCGTGCGAACGATAACGCTGCGCCGGGCCGCAGGACAGGGCAGCCCGGCTGCAAACTTAAGGCAACAAATACCGCCGCCGTTGTCCCTGCACCGCCAACACCCTGAGCGCCGTCTCCAGTCGCACCCGCCGATACTCCATCGCCCGCGCCGCCGCATGCACACCGCGCGCGCGCAGCGCATCCTGCACGTTCTCGGCCGTCCAGCGGTCGATCCGCCGTTCACCCAGCATTTTCTTCAGCAAGCCCTGGTCGTCGATCCATCGGTAAGTCATGACGTCCTCCTTGTGGTTGAGGACATCAGTTTCTCGTCAATTGCACCAGGGTAATTTACTGAGCATCAAGCTCAGGACAGCCGCGCATGATTGAGGAGGAGCCACGCCACCGTGATGACGACCATGCCCGTAAAGGTCACGCACGACCAGGTGAAGAACCAGGCCGACACGATCCCGGCCTGCAGCACTTTTTCGAACAGCACGCCGAGCGCGAAATCGAACGCGGTGAGAAAGGACCAGCGCCGCAGGTAGACGGGCAGGTAGCGGCTCATCTTGCGGTTGTGCTGGCGCGCGGCGTGCCGTTCGATGCGGTCGCGCGCGGCGCTGACGTCGCGGAACAGCCAGTCGAAGAACAGGAAGCGGTACAGGAGGCGCCGGAACGGCATCTCGGGGGCCGGGTCATTGTCGGCAACGGGATGGGGTTGCTTGTCGATCGTCATGGTTGCACCGCTCGCTCGAATTCTCATTCATGGTATGCCAGATGCCGCGTCAGGCCACGTTCGTTGCCTAACGTAGCGTGCGCGGTGCCTGACGTTTCTGAGCAGCACCAATAAAAAGCAAAACGGGCGCACTTGGCGCCCGTCAGTCAGCAACGCAAATAAAGCGTCAGCCTTCCTTGACCCGTTTTGCGATGTGCGCCAGCGCCTCGTCCACCTGGTCGATCAGGATCAACGACAGGTCGCCCGGCTGCAGGCGTTCGAGCGCCTTGTCGATGGCGACGAACTCGCCCTTGATCTCGTCGATGTGCGTCGTGCGCGGCGCGCCGGCGAGGCCCTCGCGCAGCAGGCCGACGACTTCGCCTTCCGAACGGCCGCGCTGGCACTGGTCTTCGTACAGCAGCACGTCGTCGAACGCCTTGCCGAGGATGCGGGTCTGGTCGCGGATGTCCTCGTCGCGGCGGTCGCCCGCGCCGGAGATCACCACCGAGCGGCGCTTGGCCGGCATCGATTCGACGGCGTTCACCAGGGCCTGGATCGCGTCCGGGTTGTGGCCGTAGTCGGCGATCACGGTCGCGCCGCGGTAGTCGAACACGTTGAAGCGGCCCGGCGCATTGTCGCTTTCGCCGACGAACGTCTTGAGGCCCACGCGGATCGCATCCCACGCGATGTTCACGGCCCAGGCGGCGGCCACGGCGGCCATCACGTTCTCGACCTGGAAGCCGATCACGCCGCCGCGGGTGATGGGTACCTCGGCCAGCGGCACGCGCTCTTCCTTCTTGCCCTGCGCCGCGACGAGGTGGCCCTTGTCGACGTAGACGATGCGGCGGCCCTGCGCGCGGTGCTTTTGCATGACCGGCAGCGAGCAGTCGGCGGCGAAGTAGGTGATGTCGCCCTTCGTGTTTTCGGCCATGCCCGCGACGATCGGGTCGGCCGCGTTCAGCACGGCCATGCCGTTCGGCGCGACGTTCTGGACGATCACGCGCTTCAGCACCGCGAGGTCTTCCAGGGTCGTGATGTAGTTCAGGCCCAGGTGGTCGCCGGAGCCGATGTTGGTGACGACGCCGACCTGGCAGCGGTCGTACGCGAGACCTTCGCGCAGGATGCCGCCGCGCGCGGTCTCGAACACGGCCGCGTCGACGTCCGGGTGCAGCAGCACGTTGCGCGCGCTACGCGGGCCGCTGCAGTCGCCGCTGTCGATGCGGCGGCCCTGGATGTAGACGCCGTCCGTGTTCGTCATGCCGGTGCGCAGGCCCGAGCTCGCGAGCAGGTGCGCGATCAGGCGCACGGTCGTCGTCTTGCCGTTCGTGCCCGTCACGGCGACGACCGGGATGCGGCCGTCGTCGCCCGGGGCGTACAGCGTGTCCATGATGGCTTCGCCGACGGCGCGGCCCTTGCCGAACGACGGCGAGATGTGCATGCGCAGCCCCGGCGCGGCGTTCACTTCGACGATGCCGCCGCCCTGGTCCTCGATCGGTTTCAGCACGCTGTCGCACACGAGGTCGACGCCGCAGATGTCCAGGCCGACCATGTGCGCGGCCGCGATCGCGCGGGCCGCCACTTCCGGATGGACGTCGTCCGTGACGTCCGTCGCGGAGCCGCCCGTCGACAGGTTCGCGTTGTTGCGCAGGGTGACGCGCTGGCCCTTCGGCGGGACCGATTCCGCGTCATAGCCCTGTTTCGCCAGCGAGGCGAGGGCGATGTCGTCGAAGCGGATCTTGGTCAGCGACGTCGCGTGGCCGTCGCCGCGGCGTGGGTCCTTGTTGACGATGTCGACGAGCTGGCGCACCGTGTGCACGCCGTCGCCCACGACGTGCGGCGGATCGCGGCGCGCGGCGGCGACGAGGCGGTTGCCCACGACGAGCAGGCGGTAGTCATGGCCCGGCAGGTATTTTTCGACCATGATGTCGTCGCGGAACTCGGACGCGGCGGCAAAGCCCGCGTCGAGCTGTTCGCGCGTGGTGACGTTCACGGTCACGCCCTTGCCCTGGTTGCCGTCCTTCGGCTTGATCACGACCGGCAGGCCGATTTCCTGGGCGGCGGCCCACGCATCGTCCGGATCGCTCACGCTGCGGCCCAGCGGCACGGGCACGCCGGCCGCGTTCAGCAGCGTCTTCGTCAGTTCCTTGTCCTGCGCGATGGATTCCGCGATGGCGCCGGTGGCGTCGATCTCGGCGGCCTGGATGCGGCGCTGGCGGCTGCCCCAGCCGAACTGCACGAGGCTGCCCTCGGTCAGGCGGCGGTACGGGATGCCGCGCGCGACGGCCGCGTGCACGATGGAACCCGTCGACGGGCCGAGGCGCACGTCCTCGTCCAGGTCGCGCAGCTGCTTCAGCGCGCCGTCGAGATCGAACGGCTGGTCGTTGCGGGCCGCGGCGCACAGCTGCTCGGCCAGTTGCATGGCCAGGCGGCCGACGTCTTCTTCGCTGTACTCGACGACGACCTGGTAGATGCCGCGCTCCAGCGTGGCGGTGGTGCGGCTGAACGTGACGGGGCAGCCGGCCTGCGCCTGCAGGGCCAGCGCGGCGACTTCCAGCACCTGCGCCAGCGGGATCGTGTCGTCATGCCCGGTCGGCTGCAGCGGCCAGATTTCCGGGAACAGGGCGCGCAGGCGCGTTTCGAAGCCGGGCAGGGCGCCGATCGATTCCTCGTCGGGCGTGCACGTGACGATCGCCTCGATCGACGTGTGGTGGCTCCAGAGGTTGGGACCGCGCAGGGCCCGTACGCGTGATACTTCCATAAGTCTTTCCTTTAGGGTCTTGCGGCATCGGCCCGGTCATGCCGGGCTCCTTATCAGGCCTTTTTCTTTTTGCCGGCCGGGTCGAAGGTGCGCAGCCCGGCGCAGATCAGGTCCGTCGGCACGTCCAGCGCCCAGCCGGCCAGCGCGGCGGCCAGCAGCGCATTCGGCTGCGCGGCGGTGGCAGGCTTCACTTTGTCGATGCCCAGCAGCGGCATTTCCTCGCTGCCCTGGGCCAGGACGATGTGGCCGTTGCGCACGAATGCGACGCGGCCGCCGCTCGCGCGGTGCGCGGCCAGGGTGGCGTCGGCTTCGTCCTGCGCGTAGAACAGCACGGCGCCGTCGCACAGTTCGGCCAGCGCCGTCACGCGTTCATCGGCGGCGTTCAGCACGGCCGCGCCATCGGACAGCACGACGTCGACCTGGCTGCGCACGACGTTGTACAGCGCATCGTCGTCGCGCACGTACAGGTCGGCCACGTCGGCCACGTCACCCATGTCCGTCACGATGCCGACGAGGCAGCGGTCGTATGGCAGGCCTTCGGTCAGGATCGTGCGCGCGTTCGATTCGAACACGGCGGCCTGCACGGTGCGGTTGATCAGCAGGCGCTGGCCGGCGTCGAAGCGGGTGCCGTCCTGCGCCGTGACCTGGCGGCCGTCGAGGAACAGGCCCTCGCGGTTGGCCACGCCCACGTGCTTGCCGGCCAAATTCAGCACGGTGCCGACGAGGCGCGCGGCCAGTGCCGCGTCCGTGGTGCCCGTAACGCCCACGAGCGGGATGCGGCCCGTCTCGCCCTCGGCGAACAGATGTTCGACGATGGCCTTGCCGACGTTGCGCGGCTCGCCCTTGGCGGGCTTGATGTGCGCGAGCAGGCCCGGGCTGGAATTGACTTCGATGATGGCACCGCGCTGCTCTTCCAGCGGACGCGAAATGTCTTCGCACACGAGGTCGATGCCGGCGATGTCCAGGCCCACGACGCGCGCGGCCAGCGCGGCCACGTGCGCGACTTCGGGATGGACCTCGTCGGTGACGTCGTCGGCCACGTTGCCGTTCAACTGGATCAGCACTTTCTGGCCGGCCTGCGGCACCGAATCCGGGGTGAGGCCCTGGCGTTTCAGGTCCAGCTTGACTTCATCGCTTTCGGCCGGCACGACGGGGCTGAGCGGGAATTCTTCGGAATTGCCGCGGCGCGGATCGATGTTGATCTGGCTGTCGCACAGCTGCGTGACGGTGGATTGTCCGTCGCCGACGACCCACAGCGATTCGCCTTTCGCGGCCGCGACGACTTTCGAGCCGACGACGAGCAGGCGGTGTTCGTTGCCGGGGATGAAGCGCTCGACGAGGACGGCGCTGGAATCGCCTTCCTCGGAGGCGATGGCGTAGGCGGCATGCACGTCCGCTTCCGACATCAGGTTCAGCGACACGCCGCGGCCATGGTTGCCGTCGACGGGTTTGATGGCGACGGGCAGGCCGATGTCCTGCGCTTCTTCCCACGCGGCTGCCGCGCTGCGCACGACCGAGCCTTCCGGCACCGGCACGCCGCACGACGCCAGCAGGGTCTTGGTGAGGTCCTTGTCGCTGGCGATGGATTCGCCGATGGCACTCGTGCGGTCCGTCTCGGCCGTCCAGATGCGGCGCTGCGCGCTGCCATGGCCCAGCTGCACGAGGTTGCCTTCGGTCAGGCGGATCGAGGGGATGCGGCGGTCCGTGGCGGCGTCGACGATGTGGCCGGTCGACGGGCCCAGGCAGTAGCGGTCGACCAGTTCGGTCAGTTCCGCGACCCTGGCCTGCAGGTCGAACGGGGTGTCGTTGATGGCGGCCATCAGCAGCGCGTGGCCGGCTTGCAGGGCGGCACGGCCGACGGTCTCGTCGCGCGTGCGGAACGCCATTTTATAAATGCCGGGGTCTAGAGTGGAGCGGGTTTTACCGAAGCCGGTCTTCATGCCGGCCAGGTTCTGCAATTCGAGGACGATGTGTTCGAGGATGTGGCCGGACCAGGTGCCGTCGCGCAGGCGCTCCAGGAAGCCGCCCCGTTCGCCGACGCCGCAGCGGTGTTCGATCAGGCCCGGCAGCCAGGCGGTGAGGCGTTCATACAGGCCGGGAAGTTTATTCGAAGGACATTCTTCGAGTTCGCCGAGGTCGAGCCACGTTTCGATGACAGGGCGGTAGGTCCAGATGTTCGGTCCACGCAGGTGGTTTACACGAAGAATTGCAATGTCTTTCTTATATGTCATGAAATATCCAGCCACGCGACGACCGCTCTCTCATCGCGTGGCGTTTCCTATGTTTGCACATCAATGGTCAAAGACGTTGCCGGATCGCGGCCCCGCCTTCCTCTCTTTCCATAATGCACATGTTGTATACTTGCCGGAACGAAGCTTACCGTGCCGAACCGATTTCTGCCAGTCTGGCCCCTCCGATAGAATACCGTACACTCCGGCGCTCCGCGTTTCGGAAGGTGCGCGTGTCAACGGCTACACCGCCCTCAACGTTCCATCGTACAGATCAGAACCAAAACTCGCCTTTGCCGGCGGCATCACATGACAACTCAACAACTTATTCCCTCCGGTCCGCAGGCGTTAACCGCCGGTTTCCTGCCTGAGCACTGGCAGGCGGACGTCGCGAAGAAGCTTGCGCCAGGGGAAAACGTTTTAAACAGCGTCGAGGTTGACCTCGATGCGAAATTACGTTTCACCAAAGGTATTCTTGTCGTCACGAATTATCGCCTGCTCACCCGCGCACCCGGCGACACGATGTGGCGGGACTGGCCATATCGTGCCGGTTTGATAATGCGCCATCACGACCACGCGGGCGTCGGCCATCTCGAACTCGTCGACCAGGACGGCTTGCTGGCAGCCTGGCGGTTTACCTTGGGCCAGAACCTGCAAGCCATTCGCGTCGTCGACCAGTTCCAGGACCAGGTCGAAAGCTATGTGAGCGGCGTCCCTGTGCAACCGCCCGAACAACATACGTGTCCGAGCTGCAAGGCCCCGCTCGAACCGGACCAGGAAGAGTGCCCGATCTGCACCAAGGTGCTGCACACCCCGCCGTCGACCTGGACCCTGTTCCGCCTGTGGCGCTTCGCCCGGCCTTACAAGGGCCAGTTGCTGCTCGGATTCTTGCTCATGTTGGCAAGTACCGGCGCACACATGATTCCGCCGTACCTGACGATGCCGCTGATGGACAACGTGCTGATCCCGTACCAGAACGGCAAGCATATCGACACGAACCTCGTCTACATGTACATGGGCGGCCTGTTCGCGTCCGCGATCCTCGCCTGGGCGCTGGGCTGGGGCCGCACGTACATCCTCGCCCTCGTCTCGGAGCGGATGGGCGCCGACATGCGTTCCGAAACCTACGAACACCTGCTGAGATTGTCGCTGGAATTTTTCGGCGGCAAGCGCACGGGTGACCTGATGTCGCGCATCGGCAGCGGCTCGGACCGCATCTGCGTGTTCCTGTCGCTGCACCTGCTGGACTTTTTGTCCGACGTCCTCATGATCATCATGACGGGCGTGATCCTGTTCAGCATCAACATGAAACTCGCGTTGATCACGCTCGTGCCGCTGCCGTTCATCGCGTGGATGATCCACGTCGTGCGCGATAAGCTGCGGACCGGTTTCGAGAAGATCGACCGCGTGTGGGGCGAGGTCACGAACGTGCTGGCCGACACGATCCCCGGCATCCGCGTGGTGAAGGCGTTCGCGCAGGAACACCGCGAGGCGTCGCGCTTCCGCGAGGCCAACAAGCACAACCTGGCCGTCAACGACAAATTGAACAAGGTGTGGTCGCTGTTCTCGCCGACCGTGTCGCTGCTGACGGAACTGGGCCTGCTCGTCATCTGGTGCTTCGGCATCTGGCAGGTGAGCCAGCAGGAAATCACCGTCGGCGTGCTGTCCGCGTTTATCGCGTACAGCGGCCGTTTCTACGTCCGCCTCGATTCGATGAGCCGTATCGTGTCCGTCACGCAGAAATCCGCGTCGGCCGCCAAGCGCATCTTCGACATCCTCGACCACGTGTCGAGCGTGCCGGATCCCGTCAACCCGGTGAAACTGGACAAGGTCGAAGGCAATATCGCGCTGCGCGAAGTGGGCTTCCGCTACGGCAACCGCGCCGTCAACCGCGGCATCTCGCTGAACATCAAGGCCGGCGAGATGGTGGGCCTCGTGGGCCACTCGGGCTCGGGCAAGAGCACGCTCGTGAACCTGATCTGCCGTTTCTACGACGTGGCGGAAGGCGCGATCCTGCTGGACGGCCGCGACATCCGCAGCTTTGCCGTCGCGGACTACCGCCGCCACATTGGCCTCGTGCTGCAGGAGCCGTTCCTGTTCTTCGGCACCATCGCCGAGAACATCGCCTACGGCAAGCCGGATGCGACGCGCGAAGAGATCATCGCCGCCGCCCGCGCCGCCCACGCCCACGAATTCATCCTGCGCCTGCCGCAGGGCTATGACTCGATGGTGGGCGAGCGGGGCCAGGGCCTGTCCGGCGGCGAGCGCCAGCGCATCTCGATCGCGCGGGCACTCCTCATCGACCCGCCGATCCTCATCCTGGACGAAGCGACGTCCTCCGTCGACTCGGAAACGGAAAAGGAAATCCAGAAGGCGCTGGACAACCTCGTGCAGGGCCGCACGACGATCGCCATCGCGCACCGCCTGTCGACCTTGCACCGTGCCGACCGCCTCGTCGTGCTGGACCGCGGCCAGGTGGTGGAAGAGGGCAACCACGACGAACTGATGGCGCGCGAAGGCGCCTATTTCCGCCTGTACGAAGCGCAGGCGCGCAACGTGGACCAGGACCCGGACGACGACGGCAGCAAGGAAGACTGAACGATGACGACTTTTACTCTACGCCGGGATGCATTCGGCAAGCTGGTACTGACGAACGGCGAGGGCGAGGAATTCGTCGGCGTGGCGCCCGTGCGCTCGTTCCCGGTGCAGGCGCCCTCGAAAGGTATCTCGCTCGTGCGCGAGGGCGGCAAGGAAGTCGCGTGGATCGACGACCTCGATACGATGCCGGCCGACATCCGCTCGCTTGTGACGGAAGAACTCGATGGGCGCGAATTCATGCCCGAGATCCTGTCGATCAAGGGCGTGTCCAGCTATGCGACGCCGTGCACGTGGGCCGTGAAAACCGACCGTGGCGATACGGAGTTCCTGCTCAAGGGCGAGGAAGATATCCGCCGGCTGGGCACGTATTCGCTGCTCATCGCGGACAGCCACGGCATCCACTTCCTCATCCGTGACATGTTCGCCATCGACAAGGGAAGCCGGAAGATTCTCGACCGGTTCCTGTAAGCCTTCTTCAGGCTTCCCGCATGGCTGGCTGCATACCGGCGGACAGCTCGTGGGCTGTCTCTTCAGCCTGTTGATTGGTGATTTTATAGACGGCCATGGATAAGGCAGAAGCCAGGGCAAGGCAAGCGGGGATCACCGTAAACATGAGGCCGATGCCATTCACTGCGGTTGTGGTCTGGGCCTCGTCTGGCCGGTACTGGAAATACGCCAGCGCTAGCGGGGCCGAGACCATACCGAGCGAATTGCCCAGACGGCCCGCCAGCATGACGATCGAATTGATCAGCGCCGGAGAGCGATATCCTGCGGTTTGGTCGAAATAGTCCACGACGTCGGAATAGATCGAAAAGATCACGGGCGCGCACGCTCCGCCGACGAACGAGTTCAGGCAGTGGAACAGGATAATCAGGGGCATGTTCTCATGCGGTATGAAGTAGATGACGCCGATGAACAGCGCATTCAAAGCCATCAACCCCATGAACAGCGTCCTGCGGTCGATTCGGTTGATCAGCAATCCAACCAGGGCCACGCCCGTGGCGCTTGAAAGCGTTCCACCAGTCAGGATGTAATTGGTGATGTCTTCCCGTTTCATTACATATGTAATGAAATACAAGGTCGCTTGCGATTTGATCGTGACGAACAGGCCGGAAAATCCCGTGGCGATCAGCGGGGCCAGAAATGTCGAACTCTTGAAGAGCAGCGGGATGCCTTCGAGAGTGGCGCCGGCGGCTTCGTTGCGGCATCTCGAATTTTCGGTGGACGTTGTGTAAGTGATGTACAGGGCAATGCCGGCAACAATTGAAAAGATGAGCGCGACGACGTGAAATCCACCGCTGTTCCTGCCGCCGAAATAGTCGACAATCGGCTGGATCGACAACGACGCGGCGGTTCCGGCGCCAAAGGCGAAGACAAACCGGATCGTCGAGAGTCTGGCGCGATCACTCGCTTTCGTGGCAATTGCCGAGACCAGGCCGGTATAGACGACGGACAACAGGGCTGAAACGATCACGAATACGCTGACCGTGGCGTAAGCGTAAGCAATCCGCGTGGGTGTATCCCATGTCCTGTCGAAGGCGAAGAGCGCCGTCGAAGTCACGAGAAAGGGCAGGATTAGCCAGGCTAGCCACCGCCGGAACGTGCTTCCCCGGGCGACGAGGCGGTCTACAAGCATGCCGAAGAGTGGAAAACACAACATGTCCAGGATCTTCGTCAGCAAGAAGAGCCTGGCGACGTAAGGCAGCGGCACGCGCAGGACATCCGTGAGGAAGTACATCTGATAAAACCCGATCATCGTGCCGATCAGGGCCTGGCCGGCGTCGGCGGTGCCGTAGCCCAGCAGTGCTCTCGGTTTCAGTGTGGTGCTCAAGCGGTACCCCGACGTTTCCAATAACTCACCTTACGCACCGTCCCATCGCCCTTCCGCCTCAAGGAATAGGCCTGGGAATGATCGGCGAACATATTTTTCTCAATGAATTCGATGATGTCTTCGCAATAGCCCGGGATCGCGAGAAAATCCATGATCCAGAGATTCCCTCCCTCGTTCCACTCGCTCTCGTGAAGCAATACCTTCGGATCGTTCAGCCATCTGTCTTCGACGTCAGGGGCAAGAAATGCCCAAGTAAGATATCCAACAGGGTTGCCGCTGTAGGATTCATAGAAAATGGCCAGCTGATTCGTAACGATCGCCGGGTCGATCCACGCGCTCAGGCTAACGAGCGGGAATCCACGGTAGCGTGTGTTATTTGCCATGAGATAAGCAACCACACCTCGCTTTCGCATGATGTCATCGCCAGGTTTTTGGTCGTGTGTCAGCTTGAGGCCGCGTCGATACGTCATTGGATCATTTCCTCGTATTTGTCGCCCCAATACACTTGCATCGAGGTCAATAACTGAGCGATCTTGGCATCGGTCTGCTTGCCCCATTCGGAGGGAGAACAGGGGAGTTCCAAGGTCCCGCTCGTGCCGGTAACCAGCAACGAATTGGAGCGAGCGTCGTACTCCAACGTCGACTTGTCGACGCACCAGACGAGGGTCTTGAAATTGCGGGGTTCCTGGTACACCATCCGCGCCTGATCGACGACGGCATCGATCTCGGTCTCAGCTGCCTTCCGGGTATCGCCCGGGTCTTCGTGTCCCTCCGCGATCTGCCGGCACTTTGCATACAAAAGGTTCCTGAAGAGAAGCGGGATGTGTTGACCAGCTTTGTGGCAATTAATGCTGACGAGCCGGGCGAAACATCGGGAAGCAAGACCTTGTCTTTTCGACTCCTTGAACATAATCTTTTCGACAGCGCGGTATTGCAGAGTGAAGTCGTTGCGAAGTTTCTCATCACCGAGCAAGGGTTCCAGCATGGATTCCCTTGTTTCCGTTGCGCGGCAATTTGCCATCGTCTTCAGTATCTTCATCAGATGGTAGTCACCGAACACTCGGTTTTCGTGCATCGCGTCCTCGTAAGGCCGCCGATGAGAATGGCCGCTGTGCGCCAGCGCGATCAGGGTATTGGCCAACCTGCGCATGGCGAATTGTCCGTCCTGTGTAGCCCAAACCTTGTTTGTTACGCTTTGCGGGTAGCCGCAGAGTGCGACGAAGCGGCGATGCAGGGCATCCGTGTAAAACTTTTCGTAGGCCGTGGTCAGCCATTCCTTGGTCGGCATGGCTGCGGGCTGCTCTCCGCTCACGGCAGGAAAATATTTTTTGATGTAAAAGCAGAGTAAATCGATGGTTTTCAGCAGCGAGAACTGCTCTTGCCAAAAAGGAGTCAGATTGCACCGATAGCCATAGCTGGGAAGCGCGCATACGGTATTCAGGTCGTTCCAGCGGCCATCCAGGGCGATGTTCGACGTGGTCAGCGTCCCGTGGGACAGGCGCTTTGCTTTTGCCGCCGCCATTTGCTCCCCAAACCGCCTGACCATTTCTTCCAATCCGATCGTAAGCCGCCGCAGCGGTTTCAGTCTGGCGATGTCGGTTGGCGCGAGCGTTTCCGGCATTGGCAATGACATATGCAGGTGGGCGATTGCTTCTTTTACCCGTGCGGTATCGTGCGGGACCAGGGCGCGGTTTTCAGGCCGTACCTGAAACGCGGGCGCGCGCATGAACTGCGCCGGACGCCGGGCGAATTCACGGACCCCCAACGCTCCTGTCGGTTCGGCGACACTATCGAGGGTCTCGCCTGTCCTGATGGCAGCGGTCATGCGGACAGCGCCATAAGGGAGTGCATAGTGAAGCACCTCGCCCCATATCGCCTCCATCAATATCTCGCAAAGGCTGGCTCGGCCATTGCGGCGATACCCGGACGCCACTTCATCGGAATAGCCGGACAGGAGATTGATACCCGTTCCCTTGACCAGCCAGTCGCCGCTCCATGCGCCGCGCACACCGCCACCGTTGTGATGAATGCCCTCGCCACCATAACATTCGGCGTAGAACGTCTTACGGGGCGTGGCCGGCCAGGCCGCACGGGGAGCCGTTGGTATCTGCCATGCGAATTCCGCGAGCAGCCCATTGTCGCCGCCCGCGTACGGCAAGCGGCGGTTCGACCAGACGACGGCGGGCGCCGGACATGGCAGCATCTGAAATGACAAACCCCAGGGCCATTTCGCCAGATGCTCTTCCGGAAGGTAGGAAGAAGGTCGTACGTCTAACATGTGGTCGTACCCAATTCAAAACACGGTGAAGGGATGCTTACAATCGTCCCAACAACGACCGCAAACGGTCGCTCCAGGACGGCGAGAGGAAATTTGTCTTGATGTCATCCGGACCGGCAATCGGCTTTACCGTGAAGCCCCGGTCGCGCAACTGGCTGATCAATCCGGGCTGCACTTTTCCGCCGACGCTCAGATCGGGCAAGTGCATAGACCCTACGATAACGAAGGTCCTGCGGTGCGCCATCACAGCAGCTTCGATCAAGGGGATCCAGGAGCGTGTGCGCTGCTTTATCATGATTTCGAATGTGCCCGGGTTGAGGGGCGGCATCCACCCCGCTGCCTGCAAAATTTGCCTGTCAGCGGACAATTTCTCGAGTGCGCAGGGCGTCATCCTGTCCACGCAGCGCACCTGCTCATCGACTACCCGTCCCATCGGCACAGCCAGTTTGTCCATCTTTGCGTAAGCGGGATTTGCCTGTTTGAGGCGCAACAGAGCAGCTGTCTGCATTACGTTGTCAGCAAGATAATCCTGGCGATGCGCGGCACTGGCGCTGCAGAATATGGCGCGCTGATCTTTCAACGATTCGAGACCACCTATGTTTTTCGCCGCCGGTCCAGGGGCCGATGCCCGCAAGCGGTACGAAATGCCGAGCCCCACTTGCGATTCAATCGCGCTATCGTAGGTATGGCCGAGCACATCAGCGACGTAAGTGTTCAAAAAAATCGATGTGAGCAGGAAATCAGGAAACACTTCCCAATCCCTCAGCCAATCGGGTATGTCCATACGATTAGCCCGTGTCGCGACAATGAGTTCGTCGAACGCAGAACGTACCCGTTTGGAAGGCTTGACCTCCGTAGGACAAGGTGTGCCCCGATCCACGGCTTCATTACCTATCTGCGCGCGCCCCCAATAACTTTCCATGATGGCGGCATCCGCTACCGTATAGCTGGGCTGGACGACATTGCGGAAATAGCTATCCGTCTCGGTTGGTGTACCGAAATGTGACTCTCCAACCAGCACTGCTTGTGCGCTTCCCTTGCTCACCAACCAAGCGCGTGGTGCGGACGCGGCGGAGGCTTGAAGAGTGCCACCTAAAAGCGCTGTAAAGCAGCTCACAAGTATTCCAAGACGTCGATATATGAGATTCACAATTTTTCCCAGATTGCGGTTGGCCTCGGACGTGCCGAGGCCAACAGGAAAACTGCTGGATTGCTTGCGGGACCTATGAGCTACCGCGAGTACTCCAGCGCGGCCTCTTTATTTTTGTTGCTTTGGGACATAGCATGGCGCGTTGATGGGGCACACAAGAAAGGACGTGGTCGGTGCGCCGCCAATTTGGCCGGCACCGCCAGCTTTGCCAGCTATATTCACTGACAAATTGCCGCCCCAACCTGGGTTTGTTGCGGCAATGACTACGTTGTTGCCAGCTTGAATTCTGGCGACCGACGTTCCGCTAGCGCCACACATCATGTTGGCATTGTTATTCGGGCTATTGGGCGGTACGCATGTCGTCGACGGCGCGGGCGTTCCACCCTTGCTGCCAAAGCTGCTGAAGAAGCTGGAAATGGCATTACCAATTTCTTCCAGATAGCCGCTACCCGAAACCTGTGCGACTTCTTCGCTTGTAATAAGACGCATAATGTGCTATTCCTGTGGTTGGTTATGTTGAGCATTCGTTTCCGAATGCCGCGTTCCCCGTATGCCGTGCTGGTACCACGGCATACGGACGTCGTTAGCAGGGATGGGACCGTTCCCGTTCCTGCCGACGATCCTGACGAAATCCGCCGCACTCACCGGCGAATTTCAAATCTTCGATGCCCGGACTGCGGGCGGACCTCTCCATTCATGCAGCCTCCCTTGCCTCGTGGGCGCCATGGCCGGGCCCACGCAACTCCATGGACACGCCTCCCTGCAGCAGCACGACCCGTTCGGCCATGTCGATGGTTTCACGGCGGTGCGCGATCATCACGCGCGTGAGCGGCATCTGCCGGAGCGCCTGGTTCACCTTGAACTCGTTGTCGAGGTCTAGGTGGCTCGTGGCTTCGTCCAGGGCCAGAATCCGCGGCTGCTTGTACAGCGCACGCGCCAGCAGCAGCCGCTGTTTCTGTCCGCCGGACAAACTGCTCCCCATATCTCCCACGAGAGTCTGATAGCCCATGGGCATGGCGATGATCTCGTCATGGATCGCGGCGTGGCGTGCGCATTCGACGACCCTTGCATGGTCAACGCTGGCATCGAAAAATGCGATGTTGTCCTGCAGCGAGCCAGTCAGTAAAACATCGTCCTGCATCACCGTCCCCACCAGTTGGCGGTAGGCGCGCAAGCCCAGTTGCTTGATCGGGAAATTGTCGATCAGCACGTCGCCCTCTGTGGGCGGCAACAAACCCAGAATGATCTTGCACAGCGTGCTCTTGCCACAGCCGCTGGGTCCCACCAGCGCGATGCTCTGGCCGGCAGGGATGTGCAAGTCAACCCCATTGAGCACCCACGGCTCGCCTTCGGCATAGCGAAATTTGACATTCCTCAGTGTGATGTCGCACCGCAGGCGGTTCAGGTCCGTTTCATGCTCCGCTTCCTGCTCCACCGGTTCCATGACGATGTCGGCGAGACGTTCCGTATGCAGGCTCAGCATTTTGAGACTGAAAAACGTGTCGATCAGGCTGAACAGTCGTTCCGAGAAGGTGCCCGCATAGCTGGTAAATGCCATCAGCATGCCGACCGTCAAAGCGTTGCGCATCACGGCGTCCGCGCCCAGATAAAACAGCGCCAATCCCTGGATGCCGAAAATCGCGGTATGCGCTACCTTGAATACAATGCCAAGCTTTTGCGTCTGGACGTCACGGTTGATGACATCCTGCTGCAAGTTTTGCCAGCGTGCCCGGCGTTCGGCTTCGCGGCCGAACAGCTTGAGCGGCGTGATGGCGCGCAGCGTTTCAAGGAAATGGCTGTTTTCCTTCGCTGCCATGATCAGGCGTTCCTGCGACGCGTCACGCAGCGGTTGGTAAAACGCCCAGCGCAACAGCGTGTACACGACCACTGCCGCCAGTACCACGGCAGACAATGTCAGGCTGTACATCAGCATCATGCCCAGTGCGATGAGCGCCATCAGGCCATCCAGAACACTTTCCACGAACAGACTGGTTAGCGTGCCCTGGACCGCACCGATACTGCCGAAACGGGACACGATGTCGCCGAGATGACGCTTTTCGAAATAAGCCACGGGCAAGCGGGTCAAGTGCCCGAACAGGCGTACCGCCCATTGCTGGCCAATCTGGATACTCCAGCGCATGAGAAACCAGCTGCGCGCCAGACCGATGGCGGTCTGGGTCACTGTCAGCAGGCCAAAACCGAGCAGTAATACCTTGAGTAGATCGTGATCACCGCTGACGATCACGTCATCGATGACGAACTGGTTGAATAAAGGCGAAGCAACGGCAAACACTTCCAGCGCCAAAGCCAGTGCAATCACCTGGACCAGGGCGCGGCGCAACCCCGATATACTGCCAGTCAAGTCGCGAAGGGGGACATGTTTCCTCTCGTCCCGGGCGACAAAGTCGGCGCTGGGCGTCAGTTCCAGGGCCACGCCGGTGAAATGCTGGGAGACTTCGTTCAAGGGCAGGTTGCGTTCGCCAACTGCAGGGTCGAGCAATGTGACGATGCGTTTTCCATCGAGGCGGCTGCTGACCTTTTTCAGAACGACGAAATGGTTCATGTCCCAATGCAGGATACATGGCATTTGCAGTTGTTCCAGTTCTTCCAATTCAAGGCGCAGCGGCCGCGACGCCAGTTGCAGCGCAGTCGCATGCCGCATCAAGTGCCCCAGCGTCGCGCCTTTCAAGCTGATGGGAAACTTGCGCCGCAAGTCGGCCAGATCCACACGATAACCGTGATGGTTTGCCACCATCGCCAGGCTGGCCAGGCCACATTCACTGGATTCAGTTTGCAGTATGAGTCGCATTCGCTGGCTTTTTGGTTTGAAAGAAGATTTCGGAAAGTCGCATCATTTGGCAATCGCCAGCAAAGGCTCGGCTATCCATTCCCATATTTTCCTGCTGTCCTGCACGATGTCTGCCTCGAGCGTCATACCAGGTTTCAGAGATTGCGACCGCCCATAAGCCTGTATTGTCTGTTTATCCGGGAGTACTCTGATCCGATACAAGCCCTCGCCACCATTACCTCCCACTGGGCTTTGCTGGGCGTTCGACAATATCGTGCTCGCCACATTTTGCGGCAATTCATTCGGCGCAAACGGAGTGGCGCTGACATCGATAACGGTACCTTTCTGCAGCCCAAATTTTTGATACGGGAATGCCTGATAACGAATCAGTACATTCTGTCCCCGAGCCACGAAACCCGAGGTACGGCTGGGCGCGTACAAATTAACTTCCAGTTCCGGGCTTCCATCCGCGCCATTCGACTGTGCAGGAATCAATGTGGCCAGTGCCTGTCCGCTACTGATTGCCTGGCCCACCTGGTAGGTAATCGTCGTCAACCTTCCATTTTGCGGGGCGGTAATCAATACCGACTTACGGCTATTGTTCTCAGCAATCTCTTGCTCCAGCGAGGCCTGCGCCCGTTGTAGCTGAGCAAGATCGGTCGCCAAGGCAGTGGACAGCGCAGCCAATTCACCCTCGACATCTTGACGAGACGCACGTAGCTGCGCTGTGCTCCGGGCCTGGTTCGTCAGGCGTGCACTCAAGTCGATGACGATTTCCTGCTGCTGCTGGGTTTGCGCGGACGAGAAATAACCGCTGGCTTGCAAAGTTTCGTATTTGCCCAATGTTTGCTGAGCGAGCGCCAGCCGGCGTTTGATCAATTCAGTTTCCTGATCCAGCTGGCTCGCTTCCGCATCCAAGCTTTGAAGGCGCTGCGTTAGCACCGCCCTTCGCTCGTCATTCTGGGCAATACGCAAACGGCGCTCTGATTCGAGACTGCTCGCCCGGCTGTTCAACTGTTGGGCGATCAAGGCAGTCAATTCTCCTCGGCTGCCTTGGCGCTCGGTCGATAATTCGAACAGGGGGGCTCCTGCGCGCACTTGCTGCCCTTCAGCGGCATAATTTCGAACGAGAACACCGGAATTTTGTGCATTAATTACGAGACTCCCTTTGCCGGGCACTAATATGCCTGTAACACGAGCTTTCTTCGTCACGGTTCCAAAAAACAAAAAAACGGTGAATGCAAGCAGAATAGCTACAGCCACGGCGGAGATCAGCCAGGAAGATAATGGCTGTGCCAGATGAATCGTACCGAGCCAATGCTGTTCCAGGGACGCAGTGACTTCCCGACGGAATAATGGCGGCTGCCGCGCTTCGTTATTCGACATTTTGGATTTATTTGCAAGGGAAAGGTAAGCAGGGTAATTCGTCACGTCATACTATGCTACCGTGTAGAGACGATGAAATTATAAATACTATTTTTTCCTGGCTGCAACAATAATTTCCAGTGATGTTGCGGGAGATCAAGGCGATCAATTCGCCGTGCTCGCATTGGCTCTCGCTCGATAATTCGAGCAGGCGTTCTCCTGCGCACACCTGCTGCCCTTGAGTGGCATAGTCTCGGACGAGAATGCCGGCATTTGGTACACTGCAAGCACAATGGCCGCAACCACGCCGGAGATCAGTCAGGAAAATGATGGCCTATAATGGCGACTGCTGCACTTCGTTATTCGACATTTCTGAATTTGGTTTGCACCGAAAAGGTAAGTGGGGTAATTCGTTGCGTCACACTATGCTATCGTAATAATAAAATTACAAATCCTCTATTCCTGGTTGCAATAATGATACCCAACGATGTTGGGGGGCGAAATTTAATAGGTGGTTTCTCGGTTTTGGTTTTCGATCGCAGAATTTCACGAATTATTTTTTATGCGGTCGACTGATTTATTGCTTGACATTTGCCGAGGCATTTTCGTGTCCTTCTCACTCATTCGGGAAGTGGAAATTCTCTCAAATGATCGTTGTGGCGATCTGCGCAGAAATTAGTCCCAAGCTTATGGCCGGTATGCGAATGATTCTTTTACACTTCGTGCGTCATCCAGCCTGACCGCGCCCACTCGAACCGGTGGGTGAGCGCCAGCTTCTCCAGAAACCGCCCGTCGTGCGACACCACGACGAGCGCCTCCGGCCACGACCCCAGCATCGCTTCCAGCGCCTCCACGCTCGCGAGGTCGAGATGGTTCGTCGGCTCGTCCAGCATCAGGAGTTTCGGCGCGGGCTCGCGCAGCACGGCCAGCAGCAGCGCGCCGCGCATGCGTTCACCGCCGCTCAACGCTCCGCTGGGACGCAGGATGCGCGAAGGGCCCAGGCCCGCGAGCGCGAGCATCTGGCGCAGGCGGCCTGCGTCGTGCGAGGTCGGGAAATGATCCAGCAGGCTGCGCGCCGGATCGAGCATGGCCAGGTGCTGGTCAAGCAGCACGCCCGGCAGCCCGTGCACGGTGCCGGACAGCGGGGCGATCTCGCCGGCGAGCGTGCGCAGCAAGGTGGACTTGCCGCAGCCGTTCGGCCCCGCGATCGCGATCCGCGCCGCGCCCTGCACGCGCCAGTCCAGCGGCTGACGGGGACCGTGGCGCGCGACGAGCGCGTCGAGCGCGAGCGCCGTCTGGCCGGGCGGGATCGCGATGTCCAGCTGCGGAAAGACCGGCTGCTGGTGCAGGGCGTCGAAGGTCGCGAACGCGTCGGCCACGTCATCCTGTAGCGCCTGCCGCTCGCGCGCATGGCGCTCGGCCCGGGCGCCGTCCGTCTGTTCGGCGCGCTGGGGCAGGGCGTTCAGGACGATCTTCGGCATGCCGCCGTCCGCCTTCGCGCGCGCGCCGCGGGCGCTCTTGCGCGCGGCCCGTTCGGCCTGGTCGCGCATCTTCTGTTCGCCCTGGCGCCGCTCCGTGCGGGCCCGTTCCAGCTTCGCGCCCGCGGCGGCCAGTTCCGCCTCGCGCTGTTCGGCCACGAGCGACCATCCGCCGCCGTAGCGCCGCAGGCCGTCCGCATGGACTTCCAGCGTGCGCTCGACGTGCTCCAGCAGGTCGCGGTCGTGGCTGATGAGCAGCAGGCCGCGGCCGGACTGGCGCCACGCGCGCATCTGGTCGAGCAGGAACGCGCGGTTGCCGGCATCGAGGTGGTTGCCCGGCTCGTCCAGCACGAGCAGGTCGGCGTCCGAGCAAAACGCGCCGATCAGCGCGAGCAGCGTGTGCTGGCCGCCGGACAAGGCTTGCGGTGCCACGCGCGCATCGATACCGGCGCCGTCGAGCATCGCGTCCCAGCGCGCTTCCAGGTCCCAGCGGTCGCCGATGATGTCGAAGTCCTCGTCGCGCGCATCGCCTGACGCCAGCCGGCGCAGGGCGGCGAGCGGTGCGGCCAGGCCGGCGACTTCGGACAGCGAGGACGCGGACGTGGCCCGGGCCTGCTGCGCCACGTAGCGGATGCGTCCCGGCCGTTCGATGCGGCCCGCGGCGGGTTCGAGTTCGCCCGCGAGCACGCGCCCCAGCGTGGACTTGCCGCTGCCGTTATGGCCGATCAGGCCGACGGTTTCGGCGCCGAACGATTCGTGTAGATGGGTGAAGAGAATGCGCCCGTCGGGCAACATGATGTCGACCCCGTGCAGGGCCGCGAGATAGGGATGCGCCATGTGGAACTCCTGAATGCCAAGGGAAGCCGGAAGGTTTCGAGGCCGTCGCGATGCGAACGGCGGGCATTACAGGCGCATGGGTAGAATCTCCTAAAAACGAACCCATATTCTAGCAGGAGTTCCGCATCGAACCTCAACACTACGTCGTCGTCACGATCGGCTCGGCCGGCGACCTGTTTCCGTTCCTCGCGCTGGCGCTCGCATTGCGTGCGCGCGGCCACCGCGTGAGTTTCCTCGCTCCCGAGCAGCACGGCCCGTGGGTGCGGCCGACCGCCTTGTCGTTCACGGGCCTGCCCGCCGACGAGGCCGTGCTGCGCGACCCGGACCTGTGGCATCCCACGCGCGGCTTCGGCGTCGTCTGGCGCGCGACCCGGCCCGCGATGGCGCGCATCGTTCCCTTCGTCGAAGCGCTGCCGAAGGAGGAGCCCTGTACGCTGTTCGTGCATCCGCTCGCGCTGCCGGAAGCGGACCTGTGCCGCACGGTGCACCCCGGTGTGAAGATCGTGGCCGCCTACCTCGCGCCGGCCAACCTCATGACCGTGCACGATCCCTTGATGGTGGGGCCGTGGCGCGTACCGGCCTGGGTGCCGCTGTCCGCGCGCCGCGCGTTCTGGCGGTGGGTGGGCCGGCGCTTCATCGATCCCGTCGCGCTGGCGGACGTGAACGCGGCGCGCGCGACGCATGGCTTGACACCGGTGCCGTCGCTGATGGACTGGATCGCGACCGTGCCGGACCTGTCGCTGACATTGTTCCCGGAGTGGTTCGCGCCCACGCAGCCGGACTGGCCGCAGCCGCTGGTGCGCGGCGATTTTCCGCTGTTCGACCCGAACCCGGATGCGACGCTGTCATCCGGATTAACAAGCTTCCTGGAGACCGGTCCGCCGCCGCTCGTATTCACGCACGGCACCGGCAACACGCAGGCCGCCGCGTACTTCCGCCATGCGTGCGCGGCGGCGGCGCGCCTGGGCCGGCGCGCCGTGTTGCTCACGCCGCACCGCGAGCAGGTGCCGGCCGACCTGCCGCCATCGATGCTGTGGCAGGACTACGTGCCGCTGCGGGCACTGCTGCCGCATGCGGCGGCGCTCGTCCACCACGGCGGCATCGGCACGACGGCGGAAGCGCTGCGCGCGGGGACGCCGCAGCTCGTCGTGCCGCTCGCGCACGACCAGTTCGACAATGGGGCGCGCGTGACGGCACTGGGCGTCGGTGCGAGCCTTCCGGCAAGCCGGCTGAATGAAGGCCGGCTCGTGCGCGCGCTGGGCGGTCTGCTGGCGGCGCCGGGTCTGGCAGAGCGGACGCGTGCGGTGGCGGCGCGCTTCCCGCGCGGTGGTGGCATCGACGAGGTGTGCGACGCGCTTTCCTGAAGCGGGCAAGAATGGCGGTTGCCATCGTCAAGGAGAAGCGGCATGCAAAGAAGCGCACTCGTCGTCGGCGCCAGCGGGATCGGCGGCCATGCCACGGCACGGGAACTGCTGGCCCACGGCTGGACCGTGTACGGCCTCGCGCGCCGTCCGCCCGCCGACCTGCCGGGCCTGATCCCCGTGCCGGCCGACCTGATGGATCCGGAACGCCTCGGCGAAGCACTGGCGACCGCATTCGGCGACGGCGGTCCAACCCACGTCTTCATCACGACGTGGATGCGCCAGGACAGCGAGGCGGAAAACATCCGCGTCAACGCCGCTCTCGTGCGCAACCTGCTGGATGCGCTCGGCACCCGCAAGACGCTGCGCCACGTGGCGCTGGTGACGGGCCTGAAGCACTACCTCGGTCCGTTCGAGGCCTACGCCAGTTCGGGCACCTTGCCCGACACGCCGCTGCGCGAATCCCAGCCGCGCCTGCCGCTCGACAATTTTTATTACGCGCAAGAAGACGAGGTCTATGCGGCGGCCGCGCGCGACGGCTTCACGTGGACCGTGCACCGCCCGCACACGGTCATCGGCATGGCCGTGGGCAATGCGATGAACCTGGGCACGACGCTGGCCGTGTACGCGTCGATCTGCAAGGCCACCGGCCGGCCGTTCCGCTTCCCCGGCTCACAGGCGCAGTGGGAAGGCCTGTCGGACGTGACGGACGCGCGCATGCTCGCGAAGCAGCTGCGCTGGGCCGCCGACATTGATGCCGCGCGCAACGAAGCCTTCAACATCACGAACGGCGATTATTTCCGCTGGAGCTGGCTGTGGCGCCGGCTCGCGGCGTGGTTCGGCGTGCAGGCGGCCGGCTTCGAGGGAGAGCCCCGGCCGCTGGAGGCCGAAATGGCCAACGACCACGCCGTCTGGCGCGAGATCGCCACGCGCCACAAGCTCGTCGAGGCGGACCTGAACCGGCTCGTGTCGCCGTGGCACACGGACCTCGACCTTGGCCGCCCGATCGAAGTGATGACGGACATGGCGAACAGCCGCCGGCTCGGCTTTGCCGCGTGGCAGTCGACCGAAGACTCGTTCTACGACCTGTTTGCCGAGTTGCGGGCGCGGATGCTGATTCCCTGATGGTGGGCCAGCGCACGGACTGCCGGGTTTGCATGTGCTTGAATGAGGCATGCGCGATCCATTACCGAAGACAGGCTACGTGCGCGTGCGCGGCGCGCGCGAGCACAACCTGAAAAACGTCGACCTCGACATCCCGCGCGACGCCCTCGTCGTGTTCACGGGCGTCTCCGGCTCGGGCAAGTCGTCGCTCGCGTTCGGGACGCTGTACGCGGAAGCGCAGCGGCGCTACCTGGAGTCCGTGTCGCCGTATGCGCGCCGGCTGTTCCACCAGATGCCCGTGCCGGAAGTGGACGACATCGACGGCCTGCCGCCCGCCGTCGCCCTGCAGCAGCAGCGGGGTACACCGACGACGCGGTCGTCCGTCGGCAGCGTCTCCACGTTGTCGAACTCCCTGCGCATGCTGTACTCGCGCGCCGGCGATTACCCGCCCGGCCAGGAACTGCTGTACGCCGAATCGTTCTCTCCCAACACGGCGGAAGGCGCGTGTCCGCAGTGCTCGGGCCTGGGCCGCGTGTACGATGCGACCGAACAGTCGATGGTGCCGGACGACAGCCTGACGATCCGCGAGCGCGCCGTCGCCGCGTGGCCGCCCGCGTGGCACGGCCAGAACCTGCGCGACATCCTCGTCACCATGGGCTACGACGTCGACACGCCGTGGCGCGACCTGCCGAAGAAGGACCGCGACTGGATCCTGTTTACCGACGAGACGCCCACCGTGCCCGTGTACGCGGGCCTCACGCCGGAGGACACGCGCCGCGCGCTCAAGCGCAAGGAGACGCCCAGCTACCAGGGCACGTTCAGCGGCGCGCGCCGCTACGTGCTGCAGACGTTCGCGAACACGGAAAGCGCGTCGATGAAGAAGCGCGTGGCGCGCTACATGGTCAGCACGGAATGCCCGCTGTGCCAGGGCCGCCGCCTGCGCCAGGAAGCGTTGTCGGTCACGTTTGCCGGCATGGACATCATGACCCTGTCGCGCGTCCCGCTCGAACGCCTGGCGCAGATGCTGCGTCCTTATGCGGACGGCACGGCACCCAGGCGCGCCGATAAACACCCGGAGCAACTGATCGTCACGCAGCGCATCGCGGCCGACCTGTGCGCGCGGCTCGACACGATGCTCGCGCTGGGCCTGGGCTACCTGGCGCTCGAGCGCAGCACGCCGACCCTGTCGCCGGGAGAATTGCAGCGCCTGCGCCTGGCCACGCAGGTGCGGTCGAACCTGTTCGGCGTCGTGTACGTGCTGGACGAGCCCTCGGCCGGCCTGCACCCGGCCGACACGGAAGCATTGCTGGACGCGCTCGCGCGGCTGAAGGCGGCCGGCAATTCGCTGTTCGTCGTCGAGCACGCGCTGGATGTGATCCGCCACGCGGACTGGATCGTCGACGTCGGCCCGCAGGCGGGCGAGAAGGGCGGGCAGATTTTATACAGCGGTCCGCCCGACGGCTTGCGCGACGTGGCGGGCTCGCACACGCGTCGCTACCTCTTTCCGGATGCAAAGGATGCCGTGCGCCCGCCGGAACGGACCCCGCGCGCACCGGCCGGCTGGCTGCGGCTGGAAGGCGTCACGCGCAACAACCTGCACGATCTCGCCGTCTGCTTCCCGCTCGGCGTGATGACGGGCGTGACGGGCGTCTCCGGCTCCGGCAAGTCGACGCTCGTGAGCCAGGTGCTCGTCGACCTCGTCGGCGCGGCGCTGGGACAAGGTACGGCCGAAGAGGAAACCGAGGAGGGCATGGACCTCGAGCGCGAGGCCGACATCCCGACCGTCGGCCACATCGCGGGACCCATGCACGGCATCCGCCGCCTCGTGCGCGTGGACCAGAAACCGATCGGCCGCACGCCCCGGTCCAATCTCGCCACGTACACGGGCCTGTTCGACCAGGTGCGTAAGCTGTTCGCCGCGACGCCGGCCGCGAAGAAGCGCCGCTACGACGCCGGGCGGTTCTCGTTCAACGTGGCCAAGGGCCGCTGCGAGCATTGCGCGGGCGAAGGCTTCGTGATGGTCGAGCTGCTGTTCCTGCCGAGCGTCTACGCGCCTTGCCCCACGTGCGGCGGCGCGCGCTACAACGCCGACACACTGGCGATCCGCTACAACGACCGCAACATCGCGGACGTGCTGGGCATGACGGTCGACGAGGCGCACGCATTCTTCGCGGACGAGGAAGCCGTCGCGCGGCCGCTCTCGGTGCTGCGCGAGGTGGGGCTCGGCTATCTGCGGCTGGGACAGAGCGCGACGGAGCTGTCGGGCGGCGAAGCCCAGCGCATCAAGCTGGCGACGGAGCTGCAGCGCGCCGGCCGCGGCGGAACGTTATATGTGCTGGACGAGCCGACGACGGGCCTGCATCCGCTCGACGCCGACCGCCTGCTGGCCCAGCTCGACCGTCTCGTCGACGCCGGCAACACCGTGATCATGGTCGAACACACGATGCGCGTGGTGGCCGCGTGCGACTGGGTGATCGACATCGGCCCGGGCGCGGGCGAGGCCGGCGGCAAGGTGGTGGCGGAGGGACCGCCGGCGCAAGTCGCCAGGGAGAAGGGGAGCCGCACGGCGCCTTATCTTCGGCGATCTCTGCCGTAAATACGCCTCAACGCCGTCGACTTGACAAAAAAATACGTTCAAGCGAACGCCTCGGTTTCTTTGCTTGCGTTACACTTGGGATATTTTTTTCATAAGAGTAACGACACAGCATGGCCGGTTCGAGTATCGATAGTGAGCAATTCCGCCGCATCCTGTCGCGCAATGTCGCCATGCCGCTGGGCATGGGCGTGCTCAGCGCGCTCGTGTTCGTCGGTATCATCGCCTACCTCATCAATGTCCTGAGCTGGGTCGAGCATTCCGAGCACGTGATCGGCCGCGCCAATGAGGTCAGCCGCCTATCGTCCGACATGGAGGCCGGCATGCGCGGCTACGTGTTGTCCGGCGACGATGATTTCATGGCGCCTTACCTGACGGCCAAGCCGCGCATGGATGCCGAGCTGAAGAACCTCGAGCGTCTCGTCGGCGACAACCGGGCGCAGCTCGACCGCATCGAACGGGTGCGCGTGGCGCAGGCCCAGTGGCAGACGTTCGCGGAAGAGATGATCGCGCTGCGCGGCAAGAAGAGCGACTTCGTCGAGATCGTCCAGAACATCAAGGCCGGCCGCGGCAAGATCCTGACCGACCAGGTCCGGCGCGAGTTCCTCGATTTCATCCTGGAAGAGCAGCGCATCCTGCAGGAACGGAACGCCACGTCGCGCTCCGTGATTGCGTGGTCCGTCGCCGCCTTCCTCGCGTTCAGCCTGATTGTCGCCGGCCTGCTTGCCGTGTTCGGCCGGCGCGACCTGAAGGCGCTGTCGAAATCGTACGGCGACATCCTGCAGCACGAGGAAGAACACAATACCCAGTTGATGCAACAGGCGTGGCTGCGCTCGGGCCAGACGGAAATGATCGCGAAGACGACGGGCATCATCAGCCTGGAACCGCTGGCCGACGCCGTGCTGAACTACGTGGCGCATTACCTGAACGGCGTCGTGGGCGCGATGTATCTGCGCGCGGAAGACGGCACGCTGACCCGCATCGGCGCCTACGGGTTCGCGCACGCGGACACGGACCGGGCCCGCGTCGTGCAGCCGAACGAATCGCTGGCCGCGCAGGCCGCCAACCAGAACCGCATCGTCACCCTGCGCGACCTGCCGCCGGACTACATCAAGGTCGGCTCGGCGCTGGGCGAGGCGGCGCCGCGCGAGCTCCTGATCGCGCCCGTGTCGAACTTCGGCAAGATCAAGGGCGTCATCGAGATCGGCTTCCTGCACCCGGTGCGCGAGCGCGACGTCCAGTTCATGGAGACGATTGCCGCGTCGGTCGGCGCCGCCATCGCCAACGTGCTGCACCGCCAGCGCCTGCAGGCCGCGCTGGAAGAGCAGCAGGCCCTGAACGAGGAATTGCAGGTGCAGCAGGAAGAACTGCGCACGGCGAACGAAGAGCTGGAAGAACAGTCGCGCGCGCTGGAGGAATCGCAGTCGGCGCTGGAAAACCAGCAGGCCGAGCTGGAGCAGACGAACGAACAGCTGGCCGAGCAGGCCTCCCACCTCGACACCAAGAACAGCGCGCTGGTGCAAGCCCAGGAGCAATTGCGCGAGCGGGCGCTGGAACTGGAGCGTGCGAGCCGCTACAAGTCCGAGTTCCTTGCGAACATGTCTCACGAGCTGCGCACGCCGCTGAACTCGTCGCTGATCCTCGCGAAGCTGCTGGCCGACAATGCGGGCGGCAATTTGAACGACGAGCAGGTGCGCTTCGCCCAGACGATTTATTCGGCCGGCAATGACCTGCTGAACCTGATCAACGACATCCTCGACATTTCCAAGGTCGAGGCCGGCAAGCTGGAGCTCGTGCCGGAAGACTTGCCGCTGCGCCGCGTCATCGAGGGCCTGGCCCGCGTGTTCGAGCCGCTGGCGCGCCAGAAGAACCTGGACTTCAGCCTGACGGTCGAGCCGAACGTGCCCATCAGCATCCACACGGACCGCCAGCGGCTGGAGCAGATCCTCAAGAATCTGCTGTCGAACGCCGTCAAGTTCACGGACAAGGGCAAGGTGCATCTCACCGTGAGCGCCAACACGGATGGCTGGATCCAGTTCGTCGTCCAGGATTCCGGCATCGGCATCGCGCCCGAGCAGCAGGACAAGATCTTCGATGCGTTCCACCAGGCCGACGGCTCCACCGCGCGCAAGTACGGCGGCACGGGTCTGGGGCTGTCCATCTCGCGCGACCTGACCGCCTTGCTGGGCGGCACCCTGACGCTCACGAGCGCGCCGGGCGCGGGCAGCACGTTCATCCTGAGCCTGCCGCGCAACGGCACCGTCGCCGCGACACCGCCCGTGCTGCCGCCGGCGCAGCCGCCCGTGCGCGCGTCGGCACCTGTCATCGCGCCGGAGCCGGAACGGGTGGAACCGGCGCAGGGCGTGACGCTGCCCGCGTTCGCGGACGACCGCGCCCAGCCCGCCACCGGCGTGCGCACGGTGCTGGTCGTCGAGGACGAGCCGGAATTCGCGCGCATCCTGTACGGCCTCGCGCATGACATGGAATTCCGCTGTCTCGTCGCGCTGACGGCGCAGGAAGGCCTGGAACTGGCGACGAACGAGAGTCCGGACGCGATCCTGCTCGACATCCGCCTGCCGGACGGCTCCGGTCTGTCCGTGCTGCAACAGCTGAAAGACAATCCGGCCACACGCCACATCCCCGTCCACGTCGTGTCCAGCCAGGAAAACGGGGGCGAGGCGCTGCACCTGGGGGCGATCGGCTACGCATTGAAACCGACGTCGCGCGAGCAGCTGGAGGACGTGTTCCGCAAGCTGAAGGACAAGTCGTCGCAGCAGATCAAGCGCGTGCTGCTCGTGGAAGACGACGAGCGCCAGCGCGACAGCGTCGTGCAACTGATCTCCGATACGGACGTCGAGATCGCGGCTGTCGGGTCCGGCACGGAAGCGCTGGACTTGTTGCGCACCGAGATTTTCGACTGCATGATCATCGACTTGAAGCTGCCCGACATGCAGGGTAATGAGTTGCTCAAGCGTATGTCTCTGGAAGAACTATGTTCGTTCCCGCCCGTCATCGTGTACACGGGACGCAACCTGACGCGCGACGAGGAAGCGGAACTGCTGAAATACTCGCGCTCGATCATCATCAAGGGCGCACGCTCGCCGGAGCGCCTGCTGGACGAGGTGACGCTGTTCCTGCACAAGGTGGAATCGGAGCTGTCGTCGGAACGCCAGTCGATGCTCAAGACGGTGCGCGGACGCGACCGCGTGTTCGAAGGCCGCACGATCCTGCTCGTGGACGATGACGTGCGCAATGTGTTCGCGTTGACCAGTGCCCTGGAACAACGCGGCGCACAGGTGGAGGTGGGCCGCAATGGTTATGAAGCCATTGCCAAGCTCGATGAGAACGAAGCGATCGACCTCGTCCTGATGGACGTGATGATGCCGGGAATGGACGGACTGGAAGCGACGCGCCGCATCCGCCAGGACAAGCGCTTCGCGCGCCTGCCCATCATCGCGATCACGGCAAAGGCGATGAAGGACGACCAGGAACAATGCCTGGCCGCCGGCGCCAATGACTATCTCGCCAAGCCGATCGACCTGACCCGGCTGTACTCGCTGCTGCGCGTGTGGATGCCGACGCTGGAGCGCATTTGAAAAAGACGATGCACAGCCTGCCGAGCGACGACATCGAGTTGCGGATGCTGATCGAGGCTGTCTACCTCAAGTACAACTACGATTTCCGCGACTACACGGGCGCCTCGCAAAAGCGCCGCGTGCTCGCCGCGCTGCGCGCGATGGAATGCGAAACGATCTCGGCTTTGCAGGCGCGCGTCATGCACGACCCTGCCGCGTTCGCGCAGCTGTTGCAGTTTTTGACCATCCCGGTGACGGAAATGTTCCGCGACCCGGATTATTATCTGGCTGTACGCCGGCTCGTCGTGCCGTTCCTGAAGACGTACCCGTCGCTGAACGTGTGGGTGGCCGGCTGCAGCACGGGCGAGGAAGTGTATTCGCTCGCGATCCTGCTGCACGAGGAGGGCCTGCTGGAGCGCACGCAGATGTACGCGACCGACATCAATCCGGAATCGCTGGAAGCGGCACGGCGCGGCGTGATGCCGCTGGATAAGATGCGCGCGTACACGGAGAATTACCAGAAGGCGGGCGGCACCCGGGCGTTTTCCGATTACTACACGGCCGCGTACGGCGGCGCGCTGTTCGACCGCGCGCTCGTCGAGAACGTCACGTTCGCGGACCACAGCCTGGCCACGGACAGCGTGTTCGCGGAGACGCATTTCATCAGCTGCCGCAACGTGATGATCTACTTTAACCGGCGCCTGCAGAACCGGGTGCTGGGCCTGTTCCACGAATCGCTGTGCCACCGCGGCTTCCTCGGCCTCGGCAGCAAGGAAAGCATCGACTTTTCCACGTATGCCCAGCAATTCGAACCGCTCGCGAAGCGGGAGCGGGTATTCCGCAAGGTGGCGCCATGAGCCCCGCCGTCGACCCCGGTCCCCATGAAGGCGCGCTGCATGCCGCGCTGCGCGGACGGCGCTTCGAGGCCGTCGTGATCGGCGGCTCGGCCGGCGGCGTGGATGCGCTCGTCGCGCTGTTGCCCGCAATTCCCGCCAGCTACACCTTGCCCGTGTTCTGTATCCTGCACATGCCGGGCGACAGGGAGAGCCGCCTGGCCGAGCTGTTCGACGAGCGCCTGCCCGTGCGCGTGAAGGAAGCGGCCGACAAGGAAGAGATCGTGCCCGGCACCGTGTACTTCGCCGGACCGGGCTACCATCTGTCGATCGAACGCGACCGCACGTTCTCGATCAGCTGCGAGCCGCCCGTGCACTTCGCGCGGCCCGCGATCGACGTGCTGATGGAATCCGGCGCGGACGCCTACGGCCCCGGCCTGGCCGGTATCCTGCTCACCGGCGCGAACCACGACGGCGCCGACGGCATGGCCCGCATCCGCGCCCGCGGCGGCTTCACCGTCGTGCAGGAACCCGCCGACGCCCAGGTGCCCACGATGCCCGTGAGCGCCATCCACCGCTGCAAACCGAATTTGATACTGCCTCTGGCGCGCATCCACGCCTTGTTGCCCATGTTGGAGATGAATGAACCATGAGCGCACCCGACCCTAGTAAATTGCTGATCGTCGACGACCTGCCGGAAAACCTGCGCGCCCTCGACGCGCTGATCCGCGACGAGCAGCGCCTCGTGTTCCAGGCCCAGTCCGGCGAGGAAGCCCTGTCCCTGATGCTCGAACACGATTTCGCGCTGGCCATCCTCGACGTGCAGATGCCCGGCATGGACGGCTTCGAGCTGGCCGAGCTGATGCGCTCCACCTCGCGCACCCGCAACATCCCGATCGTGTTCGTGTCCGCCGCCGGCCGCGAGCTGAACTACGCCTTCAAAGGCTACGAGACGGGCGCCGTCGATTTTCTTTATAAACCGCTGGACCCGGATGCCGTGCGCAGCAAGGTGCACGTGTTCGTCACGCTGGACCAGCAGCGCCGCGAGATGCAGCGCCAGATGGAAGCGTTGGAAGCGGCGCGGCGCGAGCAGGAAGTGCTGCTGCGCGAACTGAACGAGACGCAGGCCGAGCTGCAGCGCTCGCTGCGCATGCGCGACGAATTCATGTCCCTCGTCGCGCACGAGCTGCGCACGCCGCTCAACACGCTGTTCCTGGAAACCCAGATGCGCAGCCTGCAACTGAAACGGGGCAATTTGCCGGCATTCAATCCGGACCAGATGAACAGCATGATCAAGCGCGACGAGCGCCAGATCAAGGCGATGATCCGCCTGATCGACGACATGCTGGACGTCTCGCGCATGAAGAGCGGCACCTTGTCCATCCGCCCGGCCCAGGTCGAGCTGATGGCCTTGCTGGAGCGCGTCGTGAACGATCTGTCGCTGCAGGCCGCGGCGGCGGGCGCCAACGTCGTGCTGGCGCCGCATCACCCCGTCGAAGGCTTCTGGGACGAATTCCGCATCGAGCAGGTCGTCGTCAACCTGCTGACCAATGCCATGCGCTATGGCGGCGGCGGCGCGGTCGAGGTGAGCGTCCATGACGAAGGCCCCAACGTCCGCATCGCCGTGCGCGACCACGGCAAGGGCATCGCGCCCGACTTCATCGAACGCATCTTCGAACCGTACGAGCGCGGCGCCAGGAGCGGGGAGCCGAAAGGCCTCGGCCTGGGCCTGTACATCTCGCGCCAGCTGGCCGCGTCGCACGGCGGCCGGTTGACGGTCGAGAGCACGCCGGGGCAGGGCGCTTGTTTCAGCCTCATCCTGCCGTGCACGGAAACGGCCCTGCAGCCGGCGGCCGCGCCTGCATGATAGTCAAAATTAATTGATAGAATCTGTTCAATCAATTTCACATGAAGGGCGTGGCAGGGTATAGTTCACACCTAAGCTTTTTTTAACCCCGAAAGAGGAGTACTGAATGTCCATCATCAACACCGAAATCAAGCCGTTCAAAGCAACCGCTTACCACGCAGGCAAGTTCATCGACCTGACCGAAGCCGACTTCAAAGGCACGTGGTCGGTCCTGATGTTCTACCCGGCGGACTTCACCTTCGTCTGCCCGACCGAGCTGGAAGACCTGGCTGCTTTCCAGCCGGAGTTCGACAAGATGGGCGTCAAAGTCTACGGCGTGTCGACCGACACCCACTTCGCTCACAAGGCATGGCACGACACGTCGGAAGCGATCAAGAAGGTCAACTACCCGCTGATCGGCGACCCGACCGGCCTGCTGTCGCGTAACTTCGAAGTCATGATCGAAGAAGAAGGCCTGGCGCTGCGCGGCACCTTCGTGATCAATCCGGAAGGCCAGATCAAGGTCATGGAAGTGCACGACAACGGCATCGGCCGCGACGCTTCGGAACTGCTGCGCAAAGTGAAGGCAGCCCAGTACGTCGCATCGCACCCGGGCGAAGTCTGCCCGGCCAAGTGGACCGAAGGCGCCGAAACGCTGAAGCCGTCGCTGGACCTGGTCGGCAAGATCTAAGATCTGAAGTCTTTGTAGCACCGTAGTACAGGCACCGGCCGCGAGGGGCGGCCGGTGCCCACCCCCTCCCCACGAGCCCACCCGGAATGGGCCCGCACAAATAACACAGGCGATCTCGCTAGTCGATCTGCCTTCCAGATTCACTATTTAGATTTGATTGATGCGTCCTCATGTGGACCGCATCGGCCTGAACACGACTGAAGAAAAGGATACGATCATGCTCGAACAAGAACTGAAAAACCAACTCGCCGGCTACCTGCAACGCGTCCAGCAACCGTTCGAGATCGTCGCCTCGCTCGACGACAGCGACACGTCGAAACAGATGCTCGACCTGCTGCAAACGATCCAGGGCCTGCGCGCCGACAAGATCACGCTGCGCACGGACGGCAACGACGCCCGCAAGCCGTCGTTCACATTGAAACGCGTCGGCACCGACATGAACCTGCGCTTCGCCGGCCTGCCGCTGGGTCACGAGTTCACGTCGCTCGTGCTGGCGCTGCTGTGGACGGGCGGCCATCCGCCGAAAGTCGAGGCCGACACGATCGACGCGATCAAGGCGCTGGACGACGACTACGAATTCGAAATGTACATGTCGCTGACCTGCCATAACTGCCCCGACGTCGTGCAGGCCCTGTCGCTGATGGCGATCCTGAACCCGCGTGTGAAAGCGACCGTGATCGAAGGCGGCGCGTTCCAGGCCGAAGTCGAGTCGCGCAAGGTGATGGCCGTGCCGATGGTGTTCCTGAACGGCGAACTGTTCGGCTCGGGCCGCATGCTGATCGAAGAGATCGTCGCCAAGCTGGACAAGGGCGCCGGCGCCCGCGACGCCGCCAGGCTGAACGCGAAGGATCCGTACGACGTGCTGATCGTCGGCGGCGGCCCGTCGGGTGCGGCAGCGGCCGTGTACGCGGCCCGCAAAGGCATCCGCACCGGCGTCGCGACGGAACGCTTCGGCGGCCAGGTGAACGACACGATGTCGATCGAGAACTACATCTCCGTGCTGGAAACGGACGGCCCCAAATTCGCGGCCGCCCTGGAAGCGCAGGTGCGTCACTACGGCGTCGACATCATGACGCAGAACACGGCTGCGAAGATCATCCCGCCCTCGAGCCCGGGCGAACTGGTCGAAGTGCAGTTCACGAACGGCGGCTCGCTGAAGTCGAGCACCGTGATCCTGTCGACGGGTGCGCGCTGGAGGAACGTGAACGTGCCGGGCGAGCAGGAATACAAGAACGCCGGCGTGAACTACTGCCCGCACTGCGACGGCCCGCTGTACAAGGGCAAGCGCGTGGCCGTCATCGGCGGCGGTAACTCGGGCGTGGAAGCGGCCATCGACCTGGCAGGCATCGTCGAGCACGTGACGTTGCTGGAGTTCGCCCCGCAACTGAAGGCGGATGCGGTGCTCGTGAACAAGGTCGAGAGCCTGAAGAACGTGACGATCCACGTGAATGCACAGACGACCGAGATCACCGGCGACGGCAGCAAGGTCAACGGCATCAAGTTCAAGGACCGCCTGAGCGGCGAGGAACACCTGGTGCAACTGGCCGGCGTGTTCGTCCAGATCGGCCTCGTGCCGAACACCGAGTTCCTGAAGGGCACGGTGGAACTGTCGCGCTTCGGCGAGATCGTCGTGGACGACCACGGCCGCACCAACATCCCGGGCGTGTTCGCCGCGGGCGATGCGACGACGACGCCGTTCAAGCAGATCGTCATCGCGGCGGGCGATGGCGCGAAAGCGGCGCTGTCCGCATTCGATTACCTGATCCGCATGCCGGTGGCCGTCGAAGCGGCGTAAGCGTGTAAAGTCAGACCAAGCCCGGACGGGAAACTGTCCGGGCTTTTTTGTTTCCCAAATTCGGGGTCATGAATTCGGGGTCAGAGCCCATTTTTTCCCGAATTCGGGGTCAGAGCACATTTCTGATCAATTCCCTGGCGCACAAGAATTTCTCAAACGCAGACGGTCGAATGCGGATGGCGGCTGGAATATCGCCGTTTATTTGAACAAGCTTGCTTCAAAGATCGTGCATCAAAAAAGGCTCTGACCCCGAATTTTCACGAAAACGTGCTCTGACCCCGAATTTTTAGGGGCGCGTCCGGCGCCGCAGCGCCAGTGCAGCCAGCACGCAGCCCGTCGCGAACACGGGCAGGCCGGCCGGTTCCGGCACCGGCGTGGCGGTCACGAACGCGGCGTCAGCCCAGACCGTGGCCGGTGCGCCCGGCATCAGGGCTATCGATGCGACGTTGCCGCTCGTGCCCGGCACGTAGTTGTCGAGCGCCGCGTTCACCAGCGCGATCCCGAAACCGGTGCCGATCGTGCCGCCGGGGGCGATGTCGAAGGCGGCGTCGAAGCTGAGCAGGCCGCCGAACGTCACGGCCTGCAGCAGTTCGTTGAACGTCTGCCCGTTGCCGAACGTGACCGCGGAGCCGACGTCGCCGACTACGTCGCCGGTCGGCAGCGCGGTGCCGCCGAACGCGCCGGTGAAATGCGTCAGCGTGGCCGTCGCCGGCGTCGCGCCAGCCAGGGCCGCGAACGTCAGGTCGAGGTAGCCGGTGCCCGCCAGGCTCGTCGTGTCGACGGTGAAGTGGACCATCGGACCGGCGAACGCGGTGTTCGCGCCGCCGGTCAGAAGCAGCGCCAGCAGGGCGCGTGTGAAGAAGGATGTCAGGTGCTTGATCATGGTCGAGTCTTTCAGAACGTGATGCCTTGCAGTTTCGGGGTGTAGGCGATGGTGCCCTTCGATGGGTTGCCGAACGTCGTCGTCACGGTGACGGTGGCGCCCGGTGCGATCTGGTTCACGGGCAGCGCGATGGTCGGCACGCCGTTCACGTCGCCCTGCCTGTTGTCGAGCGTGACGCCGGGCGTGAGGCCCTCCACCGCGAGCCGCAGGGCCGATGCCGTGAGCGTCGCGCCCGTCGTGTTCGTGAACGACACCGTGCCGCTGAACTGGCCCGTGAAGCGGTTCGCCGCCAGGCCGCTCTGCACGATCTTCACACTGCCGGTGAGGTCGGCGACCGTCGGCTGGCTCACGAAGGTGCTCACGCTGGACGGTTCGAGGTCGGCGCTGGCGCCGCCCGCGATCACCGGGTAGTCGCCCGCGTAACTCGCGTTCGTGGCGGCCGACGTGACGTAGCGCTGCAGGGTGCGGGGCGCGCCGCTGCCGAACGCCAGGTCGACGCGGCGTTGCGCCGTGCCGTTGTTGACCGCCACGACGACGACCTTGCCGTCGCCGCCCTTGTACGCGGTCACGTACACGTCCGGGTACGGATTCTGCGTGGCGCCGATGCGCACGTAGCCGGGCCGAACGAACTTGGCGTACTGCGACATGATCCAGCCGCGCTTGCTGACGTTGCCGTCTTCCGTGATCAGGCCGTAGAACCGGCGGATGTACCACCACACGTACGCGCTGTAGTTCGCGGCCATGCTCCGGTGGACCTCGATCGCCACCGGCATCGCCTTCGCCCAGTCGTTGGCATCGGACGTGCTGTCCGTGTAGTGCTCCGTCATCCACACTTCCTTGCCCTTGGCGCGCGCGAGCGGGTAGTCGCTGGGCGTCGTGCCGTACAGATGGCCTGCCACGATGGACAGCTGGGCCGCCGCGCCCGCGTCGTTCAGGATCGGGTCGGACAGCACCTTGCGCATGCCCAGCGATTCCGGCGCCATCAGCTTGAGGCCGGCAAAGCGCGGGCCCTGCGACTTGATGAAGTCGATGAACTGGGCGGACGTCCACGTGCAGCCTTCGTAGTCCGGGTCCCAGTCCGGCTCGTTCTGCACGGAGATGCCGTACAGTTGGGCACCGTTCGTGCGCATGTAGTCCGCGAAGCCCAGCAGGTGCGTCGCGTAGTCCGGGTAGTAGCTGGGGACCAGGCTGCCGTGCGCGATGGCGTTCGACGTCTTCATGTACGGCGGCGGCGTCCACGGCGTGGCGAACAGGGTGACGCCTTTCGCCTTCGCCAGCCTGGCCGTCGGCACCTGCGTCGCCCACGCGGTGCTGGACGGGTCGATGCGCATCCGCATGACCGTCAGGCCGATCTGGCCCGGTCCCGTGCCGAACGCGGTGTCGACCTGGGCGGGCGTCAGGTCGGCGATCCAGCCCGCGCCGTTATGCCCGCCGAATCCGCGGATGACCTGGTAGGTCGTGGCGGGATCGATGGCGACCGTCTGCGCGAGGGCCGCGGGGAGCGCGGACATCGCCAGCAAGGGCACGCCCCATCGTAGTAATCGGTGTTTCAACATGACTCATCTCCTCCTTTGGTTGTTTTATTTACTGACTGACGAACGTGTTGACGCTGCCGGGATCGATCCACGCGGTCGCGACGCCGCCCGTCACCGTGTACTGCCCCGCATAGCCGGTGTTGTCCGTCGACGTGGTGCGGTATTTCGTGAAGCCGGGGGCGGCGCTGCCGACCTGCAGCTGCAGCTGGCGCTGGGACGTGCCGTTGTTGATGGCCACGACGACCAGCTTGCCGGCGGTGTTCCTGTAGGCCGTGACGAAGACGTCGGCATACGGTTTTTCCGTCGCCGCGACGCGCACGGCGCCGGGGCGGACGTATTTCGCGAACTGCGCCATGATGTAGCCGCGCTTGCTGACGTTGCCGTCCTCCGTCAGCAGGCCGTACGAGCGGCGGATGTACCACCAGACGTAGGCGCTGTAGTTGGCCACCATGCTGTTGTGCAGTTCCAGCGCCACCGGCATCGCCTTCGACCAGTCGTTGGCGCTGGAGGTGCTGTCGGTGAAGTGCTCCGTCATCCACACTTCCTTGCCCTTGGAGCGGGCGAGGGGATAGTCGCTCGGGTTCACGCCGTACAGGTGGCCGGCGAGGATGTCGAACTGCGGCGCGGCCGTCGCGCTGTTGAGGATGGGATCGGTGAGCGGTTTGTAGAACGTGGCGGACTCGCCCGCGATCACCTTGTAGGTGCCGAAGCGCGATCCCTGGCTCGACAGGTAATCGATGAATTGCTGCGAATTCCACAGGCAGCTTTCGTAGTCCGGGGCGAAGTCGGGTTCGTTCTGGATCGAGATGGCGTACAGCGCGGCGCCGCCGGCCTGCATCGTGTTCGCGAAATCCAGCAGGTGCGTGGTGTAGTCGCCATAGCGGCTCGGCAACAGGCTTCCCTGGACGAGGCTGTTGTTCGTCTTCATGTTCGCCGGCGGCGTCCACGGCGTCCCGAACAGGATGGCGCCCTTGGCCTTGGCGAGCTGCGCGGACGCCAGTTGCGCGGACCACTTGCTGGGATCCGGGTCGATGCGCAGGCGCATGATGGACAGGCCGATCTGGCCCGTGCCGGTGCCGAACGCGGCGTCGACCTGGGCAGGGGTCAGCTCCGCCGCCCAGCCGGCGCCGCTGAAGCCGCCAAAGCCGCGCACGGTCTGGTACGTCGTGGCCGGGTTGATGGCGACCGTCTGCGCGGACGCGCCGACGGCAAAGGCGGACAACATGACAATCGCCGACGCGACGCGGCGGGTGGTGCGCGAAAAAGCATGGGGCATGAACGTCTCCGTGGTTCGGGTTGATTGCCGGGCGGGGGCGGCCCGGAAGTTCACTGCGTGTGCTGCTTTTGCTGCGGACCCGTGCCGGGATCACCGGCGGGCAGGACGAGCGACGCCCGTGCCCGAATGGGAGCACAGGATCGCCGTGAAAAAAATGCGGACTGTCGGGTGGCGCGGTCAGCGCGGGAAGGGGCGAGGAAGGGGATGCGGTCGGCGGCGCGGGATCAGGGTGTGCGGCATATCTCCTCCGTTTATTGTTATTTACTGTTATTTCACAAACTTATGTTTGCGATAACATTTTTGTTGCGACTATCTTATGCCTCGGTGGATGCCTGATCAAACCAAAGATTGTTAGCGAGAATTCACAAATTGTATTTATGCCAACCGGGTGGCGACCCGGTCGCGGGCGTGCCGGCGCCGCTGGCCGTCGCGCCGCTCGAAGCGGATTCGGGAGGGAACCGGGCGGGGACCCGTGCCGTCCAATCCGAATTCCAGCACATGGCGCAGGGCGCGCACGGTGACCGGTTTCGTGACGGTGGCGCTGAACGCGTGGTACAACGGCGGAAAAGGTTCGTCCTCGTCGAGGAGCAGGACCGTGGGCGTGGCGGGCGCGAGGCGGGAGAGTTCGCCGGGCAGCGAGCGCCGGTCGCCGGCGGCGTGCGCGCAGGAGGCAAGGATCACATCGAAGTGCAGCGCCTGCGTGGCATTCAGCGTCGCCTGCGCCGTCGTCGTCTCGGCGACGACGTAGCCGAGCGTTTTGAGCAGGGTGGCACTATGGCGGCGTGCGGCCGCGTCATCGTCGTATATCAGGGCGTACTTCATGATGAGTCCTCCTGGCTCAGGTATGGCGACCTCCTCATATTGTTCAACTGTTAATTTGTAACAAATGATACGGACGACTACGCGCGGGTAGGCTGCATCTTCAGTGGAAGAACAGCGGCGCGAAGCCGGCAAGCGCATCGGTTTCACACAGGAGCCACGTGGCCATGCCCGTGAGTGCGAGCCAGGCTGCGGTAAAGGGGGCGGGCAGGAAGCGGACCATGATGAACCTCCGGAATGCGGATTGCTGTCGTGTTGATGTCATCTTAGAACGAGTGCTTGAGAGAAACTATCGGCTGGCAATCCGTCACGCTGTAGGAATAAGCCTCGTCACCTTGTATGAACGCTTGCGGTGACTCGTGCATGGCCTCCTACGGGTGCTGTGGGTTGTGTCCTATGGTGTGCCGCCGTGCTCAGGCTTACATTCGCATCATCATGACCACACACGATCCCAAACTCCTCCACAAGGGTGTGCTCGCGGTACGCCGCAACACCATCCGCCGCCTGCTGCATACCGTGTTCGGCATCGAACACCTGCGCGACGGCCAGCAACGCGTGATCGACAGCGTCCTCGATGGCAGGGACACGCTGGCGATCATGCCGACCGGCAGCGGTAAATCGCTGTGCTACCAGATTCCCGCCCGTATCCTCGACGGCATGACGGTCGTCGTCTCGCCGCTGATTTCGCTGATGAAAGACCAGCTGGAAAAGCTCGGGGAACTCGGCATCCGCGCCGAGCAGGTCAACAGCAGCCTGTCGGCGGAAGAGGAGAGGAACGCGTTGGCTGCGATCGCGGAGGGCCGCTGCGAGATCGTGTTCTGCACGCCCGAGCGCCTCGTCATGCCCGAATTCGTCGACGTGCTGAAGGCCGTGAAAATCGCTCTCGTCGTCGTCGACGAGGCCCACTGCATCTCGCAATGGGGCCACGATTTCCGTCCGGCCTACCTCGAGATGGCCGGCGCGATCGGGGCGCTGGGCCGCCCGCCCGTGCTGGCGCTGACGGCCACCGCGACGGAAGACGTCATCGACGACATCGGCCGCCAGCTGAACCGTCCGAAGATGAACGTCATCAACACGGGCATCTACCGGCCGAACCTGCAGTACGCGGTCGTGCAGGTGACGAACCCCGACGAAAAGCTGCAGGAAGCGCTGCGCCTCGTGCGCGACACGAAGGGGACGGGCATCGTCTACGCGGCCACCGTCAAGGCGGCCGAAGAGATGCACCAGGTGCTGCTGGACGCCGGCGAATCCGTCACCCTGTACCACGGCAAGCTGCACGCCGCCGAGCGCAAGGCGAACCAGGACCTGTTCATGAACGGCGAACGGCGCGTGATGGTCGCGACGAACGCGTTCGGCATGGGCATCGACAAGCCGGACACGCGCTTCGTGGTCCATCTGCAGATTCCCGCGAACCTGGAAGCGTATTACCAGGAATCCGGCCGCGCGGGCCGCGACGGCCAGGACGCCAGCTGCACGCTGCTGTTCCTGCAGGACGACAAGCGCGTGCAGCAGTTCTTCCTCGTGAAGCACTACCCGACGGCGGAAGAGATCCGCGCCGTGTACGACGCCGTGCACGCGCTGGCGGAAAACGAGACGGCGACGCCCGATCGTATCGACGACGTGGCCGGCGAGCTGGCCGGGCCGCACCTGAAGGTGTGCCTGAAACTGCTGAAGGATGCGAAGCTGCTGCGCCAGAACCGCAAGCTGGCGTACCTGCCCGGCAGCGCGGCGCCGGACGATAAACTGTTCGCGGCGATGGCCGAGGTGTATCGCCAGAAGCAGGAACGGGACAAGGAAGCGCTCGAACAGATGGTATCGTATGCGGTAAGCGGTTTCTGCCGCTGGAAGCTGCTGCTCGACTATTTCGGCGACGAAGTCGAAGGCTTCGGGAAGTGCTGCCGCTGCGACAACTGCCTGAACCCGCCGGCCGCCGTGCTGACGGAAGACATCGAGATCCGCGACGACGAATTCGACCGCGAACCGGAGGCAGACGCGCCTGCCGGCCCCGCGTTCGACACCGGCGCGCGCGTGACGGTGCCGAAGTATGGCGAAGGCGTCGTGCTGTCCGTGGCCGGGGACCAGGTCCACATCGGATTCCCGGACGGCGAGCAGCGCGCGTTCCTCGCCGATTTCGTCACACCGCTTTGACAGGAGGACGTCGAACGCATGGCAGACATGGTCGTCGTACGCAAGGAAGGCCTGTATTGTGTGCCGGGCCAGTTCTACATCGACCCGTGGCGGCCGGTCGACCGGGCCGTCATCACCCATGCGCACGGCGACCACGCGCGCTGGGGCCACAAGCACTACCTCGCTTCGAGCCAGAGCGTCGGTATCCTGAAGTCGCGCCTTGGCCAGGACATCAACATCGAGGGCCTCGGCTACGGCGAAACAATCGTCCACAACGGCGTGACGATCTCGTTGCATCCGGCCGGCCACGTGCTCGGATCAAGCCAGGTCCGGATGGAACACCAGGGCGAGATCTGGGTCGCATCGGGCGACTACAAGGTCGAGCCGGACGCCACGTGCGCCCCATTCGAAGCGGTGCGCTGCCACACCTTCATCACGGAATCCACGTTCGGCCTGCCGATCTATCGCTGGGATCCGCAGCAGGAAGTCTTCGACGACATCAACCGCTGGTGGCGCCGCAACGCGGATGAGGGCCGCACGAGCATCCTGTATGCCTACGCGTTCGGCAAGGCGCAGCGGCTGTTGTGCGGGCTCGATCCTTCCATTGGTCCCATCGTCTGCCACGGCGCCGTCGAACCGCTGAACCGCATCTACCGCGAAGGCGGCGTGGTGCTGCCGCATACGCAGATGGTCAGCGAGACGGACAAGGCCGACCTGAAAAAGGCGCTCGTGCTGGCGCCGCCGTCCGCATCGGGCTCGCCGTGGACGCGCCGCTTCGGCGACTATTCCGACGCCTTCGCCAGCGGCTGGATGCTGCTGCGCGGCGCGCGCCGGCGGCGTGGCGTCGACCGCGGCTTCGTGCTGTCCGACCATGCCGATTGGCCCGGCCTGCTGGACGCGATCCATGCCACCGGCGCGCAGCAGGTGATCGTCACGCACGGCTCGATACCCGTGATGGTGCGCTGGCTGTGCCAGATCGGCCTCGATGCGAAAGCGTTCGACACGGAATACGGCGAAGAGGATGACGAAGCCGTCACGGGGACGCCGGAGGAGGCGAAGGATGCGTGAATTCGCCCGCCTGTACGCCGAACTCGACGAAACCACCGCCACCAACCGCAAGCTCGAGGCGCTGCAGAATTACTTTGCGGGCGCCGCCCCGGAAAACGCCGCCTGGGCCGTGTACTTTCTCGCGGGCGGCAAGCCGCGCCAGGCCGTGCCGAGCAAGCTGCTGCGCCAGTACGCCATCGAATACGCGGGCCTGGACGAGTGGCTGTTCGACGAATCGTATGCGGCCGTCGGCGACATGGCCGAGACCATCGCCCACATCCTGCCGCCACCGAAGCGCCACAGCGACGTGGGCCTGGCCGTGTGGATGGAAGAGCGCATCGGCCCGTTGCGCGGCGCCGATCCGGGCACGATCCGGGAGGCCCTGTTCTCGTATTGGGACGAACTGACGTGGCGCGAACGCTTCCTGTTCGTGAAGCTGATCGGCGGCGGTTTTCGCGTCGGCGTGTCGAAGCTGCTCGTCACGCGCGCGCTGGCGTCCATCGCGGCGGTCGACTCGAAGCTGATCGCGCAGCGCCTGATGGGCTGGACGGATGGCCGCGTCAAACCGACGGCGGCGGGCTTCCTGCAACTGATCGCGGCGCAGACGGACAACGAGCACCAGCTGCGCGGCGGGCAACCGTATCCCTTCTTCCTCGCGCACCAGCTGCAGGGCGAACCTGCCGCGTTGGGCGACATGAACGACTGGCAGGTCGAATGGAAGTACGACGGCATCCGCGCGCAACTCGTGCGGCGCGGCGGCCAGAACTACCTGTGGTCGCGCGGCGAGGACCTGATCACGGAACGCTTTCCCGAACTGGCGGGATTATCCCTGCCGGAAGGAACGGTGATCGACGGCGAGGTGCTGATCTGGACCACCGGTGATGCACCGGCGCCGTTTGCCGACCTGCAAAAGCGCATCGGCCGCAAGACCTTGTCCGCGAAACTGCTGGCGGAGCTGCCGGCCGTGCTGCTCGCGTACGACCTGCTGGAACTGGACGGCGTCGACACGCGCGCGCTGCCGCAGCACGAACGGCGCGCGCTGCTCGAGACGCTCGTCACGGGCGCGGCGCAGCCGCAGCTGCGCATTTCGCCGCTCGTGACGGCGGACAGCTGGGAAGATCTCGGCAAGCTGCGCGCGGAATCGCGGGCGCGCGGGGTCGAGGGGATGATGCTGAAAGCACGGAACGCACAATACGGCGTAGGCCGCACGAAGGACGTCGGCACGTGGTGGAAGTGGAAGATCGATCCGTATGCCGTCGACGCGGTGCTGATCTATGCGCAGGCGGGCAGCGGCCGTCGCGCGTCGCTGTACACGGATTACACGTTCGCGGTGTGGGATGGCGAGGGCCCGGAACGCAAGCTCGTCCCGTTCGCGAAAGCCTATTCCGGCCTGACGGATGCGGAGATCGCGCAGGTCGACAACATCATCCGCAAGACGACGGTGGAAAAATTCGGGCCCGTGCGGTCCGTGAAGCCGACGATGGTGTTCGAGATCGGCTTCGAGGGCATCGCGTTGTCCACGCGCCACAAGGCCGGCATCGCCGTGCGCTTTCCGCGCATCCTGCGGCGGCGCGACGACAAGCCGGTCGAGCAGGCGGATACGCTCGATACGTTGAAAGGCCTGCTGGGAGCGGCCGGGCCATGAGCAAGACCCTGGCGGAGCAAGCCGTCGACGCATGGTTCGCGGCGCGCGGCTGGAAGGTGTTCCCGTTCCAGCGCGCCGTGTGGAAGGCCGCGCTGGCGGGCGAATCCGGCCTGCTGCATGCGAACACGGGTGCCGGCAAGACGTACGCCGTGTGGTTCGCAGCGCTGCTGCGCGGTGCGAATCGAAACCGCCGCGCTAGCACGGGCCTGCGCGTGCTGTGGATCACGCCGATGCGCGCGCTGGCGGCCGACACGCAGCGGTCGCTGGAAGTGTCGGCCGCGGAACTGGGCGCCGCGAGTCCGGACGTCATCGGCACGTGGACGATCGGCGCGCGCACGGGCGACACGGGCGCGGCCGAGCGTGCGCGCCAGTCCAAGTCGCTGCCCGGCGCGCTGATCACGACGCCGGAAAGCCTGTCGCTGCTGCTGTCCCACGCGGCCGCGCGCGACCAGTTCAGGCACCTGGACATGATCATCATCGACGAGTGGCATGAACTGATGGGCAGCAAGCGCGGCGTGCAGGTGCAGCTGGCGCTCGCGCGGCTGCGGCGCTGGAATCCCGGACTCGTCGTGTGGGGCCTGTCGGCCACGATGGGTAACCTGGCGGAGGCGCGCGGCGTGCTGCTGGGCGATCCGGAGGCGGGCGTGCTCGTCGAGGGCGACCTGAAAAAACAGATCGTCGTCGATTGCCTGGTGCCCGGGAGTGTCGCGCGCTTTCCGTGGGCGGGCCACCTGGGCCTGCAGATGCTGCAGCCCGTGATCGACGAGATCGAGCGGCACGAGGCCACGCTGGTCTTCACGAACACGCGCTCGCAATCTGAGCTGTGGTACCAGAACATCATCGAGGCGCGTCCGGACTGGGCGGGCCTCGTCGCGCTGCATCACGGCTCGCTCGACCGCGAGGTGCGCGAATGGGTCGAGACGGGCCTCAAGCGCGGCGACCTGAAAGCCGTCGTGTGCACGGCGAGCCTCGACCTGGGCGTCGACTTCCTGCCCGTCGAGCGCGTGCTGCAGGTCGGCAGCGCGAAGGGCATCGCGCGCCTGCTGCAGCGGGCAGGGCGCAGCGGCCACGCGCCGGGCCGCATCTCGCGCGTGACGCTCGTGCCGACGAACAGCCTGGAACTGCTGGAGGCGGCCGGCGCCAAGCGGGCCGTCGCCACGCGCCGCATCGAGGCGCGGCAGGTGCCGAACAAGCCGTTCGACGTGCTCGTGCAGCACCTCGTCACCGTCGCGCTGGGCGGCGGCTTCCGCTCCGCCGAATTTTATGAAGAAGTGACGAGCGCTTGGTCGTACCGCCACCTGACGCCGGAGGAATGGCAATGGGCGCTGGATTTCGTCGCGCGCGGCGGCCAGAGCCTCACGATCTATCCGGAATACAAGCGCGTGCTGCCGGACGAGGAGGGCGTCTACCGCGTGCCCGACGTGAAGATCGGGCGGCGCCACCGCATGGGGATCGGTACCATCGTGTCGGACGCGCAGATGCAGGTGAAGTACGTGAGCGGCGGCCGCATCGGCAGCGTGGAGGAATCGTTCATCGGGCGCATGAAGCCGGGCGACCGCTTCCTGTTCTCCGGCCGCATCCTGGAGCTCGTGCGCGTGCACGAGATGACGGCGTTCGTGAAGCGCTCGGAATCGACGCGCGGCGCGGTCAGCCGCTGGCAGGGCACCAAGATGCCGCTGTCGTCCGAGCTCGCGCACGCGGCGCTGGAAGAACTGAAGCTGGCCGGCGAAGGCATCTACGACGGTCCGGAGATGCGCGCGCTGCAGCCGCTGCTGGAAATCCAGGCCCGCTGGTCGGCGCTGCCCGACAGCGACGTGCTGGTCGTGGAAAGCATGAAGAGCCGCGAGGGCTATCACCTGTTCCTGTACCCGTTCGCGGGGCGGGCCGTGCACACGGGGCTGGCGTCGCTGTTCGCGTATCGCGTGGGGCGCGTCATGCCGAGCACCTTTTCCATCGCCGTCAACGATTACGGCTTCGAACTGCTGGCGCCCGAAGCGGTCGACTGGGCCACCGTGTTCGCCGCCAAGGGTGAGGAAATGCGCGGGACCGACGTGGGCCTGTTCGATACGTCGCACCTGCTGGAGGATGTGCTGGACAGCCTGAACGCGACGCAGTTGTCGCAGCAGCGCTTCCGCGAAGTGGCGCGCATCGCGGGGCTCATCTTCCAGGGCTATCCGGGCCAGCATAAATCCATGCGCCAGGTGCAGGCGTCGTCGTCGCTGTTCTTCGAAGTCTTCCGCAAGCACGACAGCGGCAACCTGCTACTCACGCAGGCCGAGCGAGAAGTGCTGGAGCAGGAACTGGAACTCACGCGGCTGCGCGACACGCTCGTCGAGCTGCATGCGCGCCGCATCGCCTTCCGCGAGGTGAAGCGCGCCACGCCGTTCGGCTTTCCGCTGATGGTCGAGCGTTTCCGCGAAAAGGTCAGCACGGAAAAGCTGGCGGACCGCGTCGCGCGCATGGTGAGAGAGCTCGAAAAGGCGGCCGAGGCATGACCAGTATCACTGTCGACGTCGCCCGCGAACGCCTCGTGCTGTTGCCGCAGAAGGCCGTGTACTGGCCGCGCGAAAGGATGCTGGCCATCGCCGACATCCACTTCGGCAAGGCGGCCGCGTTCCGCTCGTTCGGCATCCCCGTGCCGCGCGGCACGACGACGGAAAACCTCGACGCCCTCGACGCCCTCATCGATGCGACGGGCGCGAACCACGTGCTGTTCCTCGGCGACTTTTTGCACGCGCGCGCGGCGCACGCGGCCGGCACGCAGGCCGCCATGCTCGCGTGGCGCAGGCGACGCTGCGACCTCGTGCTGACGCTCGTGCGCGGCAACCACGACAGGCATGCGGGCGACCCGGCCGACGTGCTCGGCATCGACCTCGTCGACGAGCCGTACACGGTTGGTCCGCTCTCGTTCTGCCACCACCCGGACCTGGATGCACCCGGCTATGTGTTGGCCGGACACGTTCATCCAGTTTATGTCTTGGCGACACGTTTCGACGCCCTGCGCCTGCCGTGTTTTGTCCTAGGCCCGCGTCGGATGATCCTGCCGTCTTTCGGATCTTTTACCGGTGGACACACCATCCGTCCGGAGGAGGACGACCGCATTTTTATTACCTCCGGGGAAGCCGTGCACAGCGTTCGCTAACGCACCGAGCCCGTCCAGTGCGCGGCGTAAGCTGGTCTTATCGACAACAAGACGAAGTCGGAGGACCCCATGGCAACAACCCGACAGACATTGGCCGCGGCCGTCGTAGCCGCGCTGCCTCTGCTCTCGATGACCGTGACGACGCCCGTGCAGGCGCAGGATCATCCGCGCGCGGCCCGGCTGGCACCCCGCATCGATGGTTTCAACGTGGACGAAGTGCGGCGCCTGGAACCGGGCACCGAGCTGAACTTCGACCTGTACGGCACGCCGGGCGGCTATGCCACCCTGCGCATCGATGGCGCCACGCGCAACCTGACACTGACGGAAACGTCGCCGGGCACCTACCAGGGCACGTACACGATCGGCACGCACGACCGCATCAATCCCGGCAGCGCCGTTACCGCCAACCTGCGCGTGAACGACATGGTCACGACGCGCCTGCTGGCCGAATCGATCGTGCGCGGGCCGAGCCGTGCCGACGACCGCAGCGACCGCACCGCGACGAACATGCCGCACGTGGACCGCTTCGACGTGCGCGGCAGCGACGATCTCGGTCCGGGCAACGAATTGAAATTCACCGTGCGCGGCACGCCGGGCGCCAAGGTGGAGGTGCAGATCGCCGGTTCGCGCGGCATCTTCTTCCTGCCGGAAGTGCGGCCGGGCGAGTACAGCGGCCTGTACACGATCCGCCGCGACGACCGCATTGCGCCGGATGCGGCCGTGACGGCCACGATCCGCGCCAACGGCCGCTATTCGACGGCCACGCTGGGACAACCGCTGATGGCGGGCGGCAGCGGCCAGGGTCTCAACCCGAACAACCAGCCGCGCGTGGCGCGCTACTGCACGAATTGCGCGACGGTGGAAGCCGTCAACGTCGTGCAGGTCAGCGGCGACGGCAGCTACCTGGGCACCGGTGCCGGCGCCGTCGTGGGCGGCCTGCTGGGCAACCAGGTCGGCAGCGGCAGCGGACGTACCGCGGCGACCGTCGCGGGCGCCGTCGGCGGCGCGATCGCGGGCCGCGAGATCGAACGCAATGCGAACGCGCGCCAGCGCTTCGAAGTCGTCGTGCGCTACGCGAACGGTGCCACGCAAACCATCCCGTACGAAAACAATCCGGGCTTCCGCGTGGGCGACCGCGTGAAGGTCAGCGATGGCGTGCTGATCCGCGACTGATTCACAAGCATCAGAAAACAGAAAGCCGGCTTCCGCGAGGAACCGGCTTTTCTCGTTTGATGCGGGAAGCGGTTCAGGCCGTGGCCAGGACCTGGCCGTCGCCGGCGCTGTCCGCTTCGGCCTTGTGCTTGGCGTTCTGCTTGGCGCGCGAGCGCGACGGCGGCAGGCGGCGCAGCGTCTTGAGGGCTTCCGGATCCTTGATGCCGATGGTGCGCTGGTCGACCGTGATCAGGCCGATTTCGTTGAAGGCGGACAAGGTGCGGCTGACCGTCTCGAGCGTCAGGCCGAGATAGCTGCCGATCTCATGGCGCGTCATGCGCAGGTTGAACAGTTTGCTCGAATACCCCATCGCGGCGAAACGTTCCGCCAGCGAGATCAGGAAGCGGGCCACGCGGGCTTCGGCCGACAGGGCGCCGAGCATGCCGATCATGGCCTGTTCGCGCACCAGTTCGCGGCTCATCACGCCGTACATCAGGTTCTCGAGCTCCGCATGCACGCGGCCGAGCGCCGTGAGCTTCTTGAACGGCACGAGGATCAGGTCGCAGTCGGACAGGGCGACCGCTTCCGACGCGTAATGGCGCGTATGAATGCCGTCGACGCCGAGCATGTCGCCCTTCATCGGGAAGCTGAGCACCTGTTCGTTGCCGAACTCGTCGATCAGCACGGTTTTCAGGAAACCGGAGTTGACGATGTACAGGGTGTCGAATGCCTGGCCGATCGTGTGCACGCGCTGTCCGGTCTTGAACTGTACGTGCTGGAACAGCAGTTCCTCGGTGTTCATCGAGACAGCGGCCGGGATGTGTAGCAGGTCGCAGACCTCTTTCAGGTTCGACCAGAGACGGCCCTGGCGTTGGCGTCCGGCTTCCATCTGTGACGAGTGCAGGGTCGACGGGGAGGCGTTGCGTTGTTCTGAAGTTAGCTGGGACTGCATACTCATCTCCAGGTTTAGGATTTCAAAGAACTAAGCTGCGGTCCGGTGGTGCCAGTGCGGTATCGGAGCCACAGAGCTGACTGGATACGGATATGGACCGCAGGCAAGTCGAAACGCTGAAGTCAGTATGCCAACACGAGTCCGGCATTAATATCAGCAACGGCTGAATGTGTAGTAGGAGAGAGCGTCAACTTGTAGGAATTTTCTTACTGCCAAGCTGCCTGCATGGGGGGAGTCACGAGTGAAGCGCGTGTAGGATTACGCGAGCGGACGGCGGGCCCTGCGTGGCCGGGAAGAGCCGGGGCAGGGCACGAAAAGTGTCGCCTGAATGTCAAATCTGTTTCGTGCAGCGCCGTTCAGGCTTTCATCGGCGCCAGCAGACGATGCGCCACCGCGTACTGGACCATTTCGGACAGCGAGGTCATGCCCATTTTCTGCATGATGCGGGTCTTGTGGGTACTGACCGTCTTGACGGACAGGTGCAGGTTGTTGGCGATCTCGGTGATCGATTTGCCGCCCACGAGGAGCGAGAATACCTCGAATTCGCGATCCGAGAGCTGCTTGTGCAGCAGCTGTTCGTTCGGCGCCATGATGTTCAGCGCCAGCTGCTCGGCCACTTCCGTGCTGATGTACGGCCGGCCTGACGCCACCTTGCGGATCGCACCGACGAGCTGCGTGCCGGCACTTTCCTTGGTGAGATAGCCCTGAGCTCCCGCCCGGATGGCGCGCACGGCGTACTGCTCTTCCTCGTGCATCGTCAGGATCAGGATGGCGAGCTTGGGCGCTTCGCTGCGCACCTGGCGGATCAGGTCGACGCCGCTGCGGCCCGGCATGGACAGGTCCAGCAGCAGCAGGTCGAAGCCGCCCTGGCGTACCAGCGACAGCACTTCGAAGCCGTTGATGGCCTCGCCGACGATCTCGATGTCGAGCGCGCCGTCGAGGATACGCTTGAGGCCCTCGCGCATGATCGTGTGGTCGTCGGCGATGACAATGCGAATCATAGGATGTCCCTTAGGGATCAATTGTAAAATGAAGGTAAAAAGATATCACAGCGGCAACACTGCCGTTGCCTTTTTTTCGGACAATGCCTGCTGTCCGATGCGGTGCTGCGGCAACTTCCAGTAGGCGCGTCAGGTACCGGGCTCCCGGATCAGGCGGTGCACCAGCACGGGCCTGGTCGTATGGGACAGCACCTTGTTGGTCACGCTACCTAGTAGCAGCTGCCCCCAGCCGCTGCGGCCGTGCGAACCCATGAAGATCAGGTCGCAGTGTTGCTGTTCCGCCACGTCGACGATCTTTAGTGCCGCCGCGTCGGAAAACGCCGTCATGCAGGCGTGCTTCAGGCCGCAACCTTCCGCCGCACGCATGATCGAGCCCATGTACTCCTGGCCCAGGCGCTGCATCTGCTGGACATATTCCTCTTCGCTGGGGTAGGCGGGCGGCACGATCTCGACGTACACGGGGTACTGGTAGTCGGGAGCGACGAACAGGGCGAGCACTTCCGCCCCCATCTGTCGTGCGAATTTGACGCCGGCGCAGGCGGTGTGCTGCGACACCGAGGAGCCGTCGGTGGTGATCAGAATCTTCTGGTACATGGTGAGCCCTCCCTCACGTCACGCTACCTTCTCATTGTAGTTCGCGTTTCCCCACTTGGCGGAATGTAAATGCTTGATCTTGCTCAGGGATGTGCTCGGCTTTCGGCGCACAAATACCATATGTCACAAATGCCTCCGCGATAAAAAAATACAACACATGCTTTGTGAAAACACTCAGAAAACGCTGTAAAAGATTGTCGACAGGCCAAGATTACTCGCCAATCGGCAACGTCGGCATTTCAGAAGATTTACCTACGGCAACCACGCTGATACACTCGTCGGAAATTTATACCGTCAGCGTAATGACGGCAGCCGTACCGCACACAGCACAGATCATCGCATCGCGACATTTAAATTATGGAGAAGCAGGGACTATGACCGACGCCGCTGACGATTTCGACGCACTATTCGAGGAAGTGGCAGCGCAGCGTGCCAGCGCACCCGCTGCCGCTCCGACGCCGGCGCCCGCGCCCGAGCCCGCCGCCGGCGGCGACAGCGGCGATACCGACGACCTGGAGGCCCTGTTCGACCAGGTCGCGGCCACCAGCGCCCCGGCGCCGGCCGTCGTGTCCGCACCGGCCGTGCCGGCCGCTGCCGCACCTGCCGAGGAGGGAGATGAAGAACAGAACAAGGGCATGTACGAGCGCCTGGGCGGCATCGTGCGCCTGCTGCACGACTCGCTGCGCGAACTGGGCTACGACAAGGCCCTGACCGAAGCGTCGTCCCAGATCGTGGACGCGCAGGACCGCCTGGAATACGTCGCGACCCTGACCGAACAGGCCGCCAACAAGGTGCTGAACACCCTGGACGACGGCATGCCGGCCCAGGACCTGCTGTCCAAGCAGGCCAAGGACATGGAGAACCGCTGGGACGACCTGTTCGCCGGCAAGCTCTCGATCGAACAGTTCAAGGCCCTGGCCGGAGACTCCCGGCAGTTCGCCCAGCTGGTGTCGGAAGCGACCGAAGCCGAGAAGGCGCGCCTGCTCGAGATCATGATGGCCCAGGACTTCCAGGACATCACGGGCCAGTTGATCAAGAAAGTGGTCGTCATCACCAAGACGGTGGAGAACGAGCTGACCCAGCTGCTGAAGGACAGCGCTCCGCCCGACGTGAAAGAAAAACTGGCGCAGAAACAGGCGGCACAGGAACAGCCGCAGCCGCTGATGTCGGGTCCGTCGGTGCCGTCCGCGGCGCTCGACCAGGACAGTGTCGATGATCTTCTTGCCGATCTGGGATTCTAATGGATGAAATGCTCAAGGATTTCGTCGTCGAGGCGATGGATCTTGCAGCGAATGTCGAAGAGCATCTGCTGCACCTCGAACGCGATCCCGACAACAAGGAAACGCTGAACGCGGTCTTCCGCTCGTTCCACACCATCAAGGGTGGCGCGGGTTTCATGGGGCTGCCGGCGCTCGTCGCCGCCTGCCACCTGACGGAAAACCTGTTCGACGCGCTGCGCACCGGTGCGGCGCCCGTCACGCCGGGTGCGATCGAAGCGTCGCTGCAGGCGTCGGGCTTCGTGGCCGACCAGCTCAATGACCTGAACAACGGCGCGACGCCGGACCAGCTGCCGCAGATGCCGGCCGACCTCGAGCGCATGCTCAAGGACGCCATCGCCGGCACGGACGCCGCACCCGCGCCGAAGGCCGCGCCTGCGCCCGCGCCCGTGAAGGCTGCGCCGGCTCCGGTCGCGGCCGCACCGGCACCGGTGAGCGCATCGGCCGCCCCGGGCGCCGACGGTCTCGATTGGGAAGCGATGTACATGGCGGTCGTTCCGCCGGGCACGTACACGCCGGCCGAGGCGCCTGCCGCCGCGCCGGCCGTCGCCGTCGAGGCAGTGGCCGCGCCCGTGCAGGCTGCAACGGTGGAAACCGCCGCACCCGCGGCATCCGGCAAGCCGGGCTGGGACGGCGTCGAGCGCCGCAACGACAACAAGCCGGCCAGCACCGGTCCCGCGAAGGACGAGAGCATCCGTATCGACGCGGTCAAGCTGGACGCGCTGCTGGAAGTGGCCGGCGAATCCGTGCAGGCCGCGAACCAGGCGGCCGTGCTGCTGGAGCGCCTGTCGCAGTTCAAGTTCGAGGGCCAGGCCGCCACCCTGATGGCCACCTTGACGGAAACGCTGGAGCGCGCGTCGCGCTACTCGGCCGAACTGCAGCGCGCCACCCTGGCGACCCGCATGCAGCCGGTCGGCCGCCTGTTCCAGAAATTCCCGCGCCTCGTGCGCGAGCTGGCGAAGGACCTGGGCAAGGACGTCGAGCTGACCATCGAAGGCGCCGAGACGGAAGTCGACCGCGTCGTCGTGGACAGCCTGTACGACCCGCTCGTGCACATGCTGCGCAACGCGCTGGACCACGGCGTCGAGTCGCCGGAAGACCGCGTCGCCAACGGCAAGCCGGCCAAGGCCTACATCCTGCTGAAAGCGTGGCAGGAAGCGAACAGCGTCATGATCGTGCTGCAGGACGACGGCCGTGGCATGGACCCGGCCAAGCTGCGCAAGAAGGCGATGGAAAAGGGCCTGATCTCCGAGAACCAGGCCACCAGCGACGACGAGGCCTACCAGCTCGTGTTCCTGCCGGGCTTCTCGACCAAGGAAGTGGCGTCGTCAGTCTCGGGCCGCGGCGTGGGCATGGACGTGGTCAAGACGGCCGTCGAGAAGAACCGCGGCGCGATCCGCATCGACTCGAACCTGGGTACCGGTACGAAGTTCTCGATCCGCCTGCCGATCGAACTGTCGATCGTGCCGACCATGCTCGTGTCGACGTCGGGCGCGCAGCTGGCCCTGCCGATGGCGGTGGTCGAGCGCGTCGTCGAACTGCCGGAGACCTTCATGCAGGTCGGCGGTGCCCCGGTGCTGAAGGACCAGGGCCGTCCGCTGCCGGTGCGTTCGCTGGCGCTGTCGCTGGGCTACGAGGAATGCGCGGAGCGCGTGGGCATCGTCATCAACGCCCCGCAGCCGTACATCATCGCGGTGGAAGCCGTCGACGGCACGGCCGACCTGGTGATCAAGCCGATGACGGCGCTGAACGTCGAAGGCATCACGGGTACGGCACGTTCGGCGGAAGGTTCGCTCGTGCTGGTCGTCGGCCTGTCGTTCCTGATGGACGGCTGCCGCTCCACGGTGAGGCTCGCGGCGTAAGAAGCCGGTTGCAGCATTTTTGCTACAAAGCTACGAAAAGCCTGCGCAGGAAATGCGCAGGCTTTTTTTATTTGTGCGTCTGCAAACTGGTCCGAACAAAATTTTTATACAGATGAGTTCATTGGAATAATCGTGCTCGAAGGGCATTGCTTCCGCATTGCACAAATATGGCATAATCAAAGACCATGCCCGCATGTAGCGGTCGCTTTACTGGATTTAACATGTTAAAAACGCTCTACGACAAACTTTGGGATTCGCATGTCGTGCGTGCCGATGCGGATGGCACCACCGTGCTGTATATCGACCGTCACCTGGTCCACGAAGTCACCAGCCCGCAGGCGTTCGAAGGCCTGCGCGAAGCCGGCCGCCCGCTATGGCGCACTTCGGCCAATCTTGCCGTAGCCGACCACAACGTGCCTACTACCGACCGCTCGCACGGCATCGCCGACCCGACTTCGCGCCTGCAGGTCGAGACGCTGGACAACAACACCAAGTCCTTCGGCGTCACGTACTTCAACATGAACGACAAGCGCCAGGGCATCGTGCACGTGATCGGCCCGGAGCAGGGCGCCACGTTGCCGGGCATGACCGTCGTGTGCGGCGACTCGCACACGTCCACGCACGGCGCGTTCGGCGCGCTGGCCCACGGTATCGGCACGTCGGAAGTGGAGCACGTGATGGCCACGCAGACGCTGCTTGCGAAGAAATCGAAATCGATGCTGGTGCAGGTCGACGGCGAACTGCCGGCCGGCGTGACCGCCAAGGACATCGTGCTGGCCGTGATCGGCAAGATCGGCACCGCCGGCGGCACGGGCTATGCCATCGAATTCGGCGGCTCGACGATCCGCGCGCTGTCGATGGAAGGCCGCATGACCGTCTGCAACATGGCGATCGAGGCGGGCGCGCGCGCCGGCATGGTCGCCGTCGACGACACGACCATCGACTACGTCAAGGGCCGTCCGTTCGCCCCCGTCGGCCCGCAGTGGGAACAGGCCGTCGCCTACTGGCGCACGCTGCACTCGGATCCGGGTGCGAAGTTCGACCTCGTCGTGCAGCTGAATGCCGCCGAGATCCGTCCGCAGGTGACCTGGGGCACGTCGCCCGAGCAGGTCACGACGATCGACGGCCGCGTGCCCGATCCGGACAAGGAAAAAGATCCCGTCAAGCGCGACGCGATGGAAAAGGCCCTGGTCTACATGGACCTGAAGCCGAACACCGCGATGGAAGACATCCGCATCGACAAGGTGTTCATCGGTTCCTGCACCAACTCGCGCATCGAAGACCTGCGCGCCGCCGCCGCCGTCGTGCGCGGCCGCCAGCGCGCGTCGAACGTCAAGCTGGCGATGGTCGTGCCGGGCTCCGGCCTCGTGAAGGAACAGGCCGAACGCGAAGGCCTGGACCAGATCTTCAAGGCCGCCGGCTTCGAATGGCGCGAGCCGGGCTGCTCGATGTGCCTCGCGATGAACGCCGACCGCCTGGAACCGGGCGAGCGCTGCGCGTCGACGTCGAACCGCAACTTCGAAGGCCGCCAGGGCCAGGGCGGCCGCACGCACCTGGTGTCGCCGGCGATGGCCGCCGCGGCTGGTATCGCGGGTCATTTCGTCGATGTTCGTAAAATCTGATCCAGTTTGATAATTCGGGGTCAGAGCACGAATTTCTCGGGTGTGCTCTGACCCCGACTGACTAGAAACTCATATGAAAAAAGTCATCGCTCTCGCACTCATCGCCATTGCCGCAGCAGGCTGCAACACCATTTCCGGCGTCGGCAAGGACGTGCAGAAAGTTGGCCAGGTCATCACGGGCGCAGGTGGTAAATAATCATGGATAAATTCACCGTACACGAAGGACTGGTGGTCCCGCTGGACCGGGCCAACGTCGATACCGACGCCATCATTCCGAAGCAGTTCCTCAAGTCGATCCGCCGCACCGGCTTCGGCCCCAACCTGTTCGACGAGTGGCGTTACCTCGACCACGGCGAACCGGGCATGGACAATTCGAATCGTCCGGTCAATCCGGACTTCGTGCTGAACCAGCCGCGCTACGCCGGCGCGTCGATCCTGCTGACCCGCAAGAACTTCGGCTGCGGCTCGTCGCGCGAGCACGCGCCGTGGGCCCTGCAGCAGTATGGCTTCCGCGCCATCATCGCGCCGAGCTTCGCCGACATCTTCTTCAACAACTGCTTCAAGGGCGGCCTGCTGCCGATCGTGCTGGACGAAGCGAAGGTCGACCAGCTGATGAATGAAGTGAAGGCGTTCCCCGGCTACAAGCTCGTCGTCGACCTCGAGAAGCAGACCGTGGGCACGCCGGACGGCCACCTCGCGTTCGAATTCGCCATCGACGACTTCCGCAAGTACTGCCTGCTGAACGGCCTGGACGACATCGGCCTCACGCTGCGCCACGCCGACGACATCCGCGCCTACGAAGAACGCCACCTGCGCGCGCAGCCGTGGCTCGCCAACACCATCTGAACGAGAACAAGAACATGAAGATTGCCATTCTGCCGGGCGACGGCATCGGTCCCGAAATCACCGCGCAAGCCGTCAAGGTGCTGAACGCACTGGGCGAGTCCTTCGAGCTGGAAAGCGCGGACGTCGGCGGCGCCGGCTATGCCGCGCACGGCCATCCGCTGCCGCAGGGCACGCTGGCGCTGGCGAAGGCCGCGGACGCCGTGCTGTTCGGCGCCGTCGGCGACTACAAGTACGACTCGCTGGAGCGCGCGCTGCGTCCGGAACAGGCCATCCTGGGCCTGCGCAAGGAACTGGGCCTGTTCGCCAACCTGCGTCCCGCGATCCTGTATCCGGAACTGGCCGGCGCCTCCACGCTGAAGCCGGAAGTCGTGTCGGGCCTCGACATCCTGATCATCCGCGAACTGACGGGCGACATTTATTTCGGCAAGCCGCGCGGCGTGCGCGAATGCCCGGACGGTCCGTTCGCGGGCCAGCGCGAAGGCTTCGACACGATGCGCTATGCGGAAGGCGAGATCCGCCGCATCGCCCACGTCGCGTTCCAGGCTGCGCGCAAGCGCGACCGCCGCGTGACGAGCGTCGACAAGGCCAACGTGCTGGAGACCTTCCAGTTCTGGCGCGACATCGTCACCGACGTGCACAAGGAATACCAGGACGTCGAACTCGAACACATGTACGTCGATAACGCCGCGATGCAGCTCGTGCGCGCGCCGAAGAAGTTCGACGTGATCGTCACCGGCAACATGTTCGGCGACATCCTGTCGGATGCGGCCGCGATGCTGACCGGTTCGATCGGCATGCTGCCGTCGGCGTCGCTGGATGCGAACAATAAAGGCCTGTACGAGCCGTCGCACGGTTCGGCGCCGGACATCGCGGGCAAGGGCGTCGCGAATCCGCTGGCGACGATCCTGTCGGCCGCGATGATGCTGCGCTTCTCGCTGGGCAAGGCCGAACAGGCCGACCGCATCGAGAACGCCGTCAAGAAGGTGCTGGCCCAGGGCCTGCGCACGCCGGACATCTACGAAGAAGGCACGACGCGCGTCGGCACGGAACAGATGGGCGACGCCGTCCTCAAGGCATTGGGTTGACCAGGAATACGCCCGGTCGGGCGGAACATTTTTAAACGAGGGATATCATGAAATTAGTAGGTCTGGTTGGTTGGCGCGGCATGGTCGGTTCGGTCCTCATGCAACGCATGCAGGACGAGGGCGATTTCGCCCACATCGAGCCGGTGTTCTTCACCACCTCGAATCCGGGTGGCGCTGCGCCGAAGATGGCGAAGAACGAAACCACGCTGAAAAGCGCAACCGACATCGCCGAACTGTCGAAATGCGAGATCATCATCTCGTGCCAGGGCGGCGACTACACGACCGAAGTGTTCCCGAAACTGCGCGCTAGCGGCTGGAACGGCTACTGGATCGACGCCGCGTCCACGCTGCGCATGAACGACGATGCCGTGATCGTGCTGGACCCGGTCAACCTGGACGTCATCAAGGACGCCATGGTGCGCGGCGTGAAGAACTTCATCGGCGGTAACTGCACCGTGTCGTGCATGCTGATGGGCCTGGGCGGCCTGTTCAAGCACGACCTGGTCGACTGGATGACGTCGATGACGTACCAGGCCGCATCGGGCGGCGGCGCACAGCACATGCGCGAGCTGCTGACCCAGTTCGGCACCATCAACTCGGCCGTCAAGAACCTGCTGGACGACCCGGCCTCGGCGATCCTGGAAATCGACCGCGGCGTGCTGGCCACCCAGCATGGCTTATCAAGCGAAGAAACCAAGCAGTTCGGCGTGCCGCTGGCGGGCAACCTGATCCCCTGGATCGACAAGGACCTGGGCAACGGCCAGTCGAAGGAAGAGTGGAAGGGCGGCGCAGAGACCAACAAGATCCTCGGTCGCCACAACGGCTCGAACGTGATTCCGGTCGACGGCCTGTGCGTCCGCATCGGCGCGATGCGCTGCCACTCGCAGGCGCTGACCATCAAGCTGAAGAAAGACGTGCCGCTGGACGAGATCAACGACATCATCGCGAACGACAACCAGTGGGTGAAGTTCGTGCCGAACACGCGCGAAGCGTCGGTGCGCGACCTGACCCCGGCCGCCGTCACGGGCAGCCTGACGATCCCGGTCGGCCGCGTGCGCAAGATGTCGATGGGCCCGGAGTACATCTCCGCGTTCACCGTCGGCGACCAGCTGCTGTGGGGCGCCGCCGAGCCGCTGCGCCGCATGCTGCGCATCGTGCTGGACAAGTGATGCTTGCCACCTGCGGGTGAGGGAAGGGCGGCTCGCGGGCCGCCTTTTTTCATTCTGGGATTGGTATCGAATTGACACCAGATCATCCAAAAAACATCATTAGTCTGAATAGACCGTCTACATACGTCAGACTCCTTGAATGTTTCTCCCTACGGAACTTGCATGCCACAGTGCATGATGATATGTTCCTGAGACCTCCGGCCACGTCGCTCTCGAACCTATGCATGTCACTCCCCGCCTCCCGATGAAGTCGTCCGCACTGAAAAAGCTCACTGCGGCGGTCGCAAGTGCGCTGGTCCTGACGTCGGCGGCCCACGCGGCCGGTCTCGGCAAGCTCACGGTGTTGTCCGCACTCGGCCAGCCGCTGCGCGCCGAAATCGAACTGACGGCGGTGTCCGGCGACGAGGCGTCCGGCCTCACCGCGAAGCTGGCGTCGCCGGAAGCGTTCAAGGCGGCCAACATCGATTTCAATCCAGCCCTGCTGTCGCTGCGCTTCAACGTCGAGCAGCGCGGCGGCCGCCAGTTCATCCGCGTCAGCTCCACGCAGCCGCTGAACGAGCCGTTCGTCGACATGCTGCTGGAACTGTCGTGGAATAACGGCCGCCTCGTGCGCGAATACACGTTCCTGCTCGACCCGGCCGAGCTGCGCGCGACGCAGTCGGCCCAGGTCGCGGCCAGCGAGTCCGCGCGTCCGCGCACGGAAACCGCGCCCGCCGCCGCGTCGCCGGCCGCGCCGGCGGCCGAGCGTCCGCGCCGCGCCGCGCGTGCCGAGACGGTAGAATCAGCCAAGCCGGCGGCCGAGACGGCAGTACCGTCGCGCTACCGCGTCAAGCGGGGCGACAGCCTGGGCCGCATCGCCGCTCAGCTGAAGCCCGTCGACGTGTCGCTCGACATGATGCTCGTGGCGCTGTACCGCGCCAACCCGGATGCCTTCATCGGCAACAACATGAACCGCCTGAAGTCGGGCCGCATCCTGACCGTGCCGTCGGGCGATGCCGTGCGCGGCACGGACGACACCGAGGCGCATGGCGTCGTCGTCGCCCACGCCGCCGACTTCAACGCCTACCGCAACAAGCTGGCGGGCCAGGTCGGCGCGTCGGAACCCGTCAAGACGCCGGAGCCGGGGCAGGGCGCGGCCGGCAAGATCACGGCGAAGGTCGAGGAACGCCCGACCGCCGCCAACGAATCGCAGGACAAGCTGCGCCTGTCGAAAGCCGCGCCCACCCTGCCTTCCGGCAAGGGCACGACGATGAGCACCGAGGACCGCATCGCCAAGGAGAAGGAACTGGCCGATGCGCAGACGCGCGTGCGCGAGCTCGAACGCAACGTGAGCGACCTGGAAAAGGTCGCCACGATCAAGAGCAAGGCCGGCGCCGAGGCGGAAAAGAACGCTTCCGCGCCCGCGAATGTCGCCGCGACGCCGCCGGCATCACAGCCCACCTCGCAGCCCGCACCGCAGAAGCTGCCGACCATCAAGCCGGCCGCGAAGCCTGCGGCCGCACCGCCGGAGCCGGGCCTGATGGACTTCATCATGGACAACCTGACGCTGGTCGGCGGCGGCGCGGCCGCGCTGCTGCTCGGCGGCCTGCTGGTTGCCCAGCGCCGCAAGAAAAAGGTCGTCAAGGTGGTGCCGGAGCCGTCGATCCTCGGCGTGCCGAGCGAACCCGCGCATTCGATGTTCGCGGAGACGGGCGGCCAGAGCGTCGACACGAACAACAGCGTCTTCAATTCCAGCTTCGCGCCGTCCGCCAGCCAGCTCGACACGAACGAGGTGGATCCGGTCGCGGAAGCCGACGTGTACATCGCCTACGGCCGCGATGCACAGGCCGAGGAAATCCTCAAGGAAGCCCTGCGCACGCATCCGGAGCGCTATCCGGTGCGCCTGAAGCTGCTCGAGATCTATGCCGCGCGCAAGGACCAGCGCGCGTTCGAGACACAGGCCGCGGAACTCTACAGCATGACGCGCGGGCAGGGCGACGAGTGGGCGCAGGCCGCCGCGCTGGGCCTCACCATCGATCCGCTCAACCCGCTGTACCAGCACACCGCCGCGCCGACGGGTCCGGTGCCGAGCACCGAGGAACTGGGCCAGCAGGCCTTGCTGTCGAAGGAACTGGACGATGTGTTCAGCGCGCCGGCCGAGCAGCAGGACGCGCTGCTCGCGCCGACGGCCGCGCCGGCCGCCGAGCCGCTGGACTTCAGCCAGCATTTCGCCGACGCGATGGCGACCGCGCAGCCGGCCCCGGCGCCCGTCACCAATGCGCCGTCGACCGAACCCGCGCCGATGGAAGACGACCACGTGCTCGACTTCGACCTGGGCGGGCTCGCATTCGAACCGGTCGAGCCGGCACCCGCGCCGCAAGCGGCCGCGACGCCGGCTGCCGACCTGGGCGGCGGGCACGATCTCGACTTCGACATGAGCGCGTTCGAGACGCCGGTCGCGCCGGCCGAACCTGCAGTGGCCGCGGACAAGCCGGAACACGATCCGCTCGACTTCTCGTTCGACATGGACTTCGCCGCCCCGGCCGCGAACCCGGTGCCGCAACTGGAAGTGCACACGGACGACGACCTGCTGGCACCGGCCGCAGCGACGGCCGCTGCGGCGGACATCGAAATGGCCAACCTGGCCCGCGAATTCGACCTGCCGGACCTGCCGACGGAACTGCAGGCCAGCCTGCCGCCCGAGCCGGAACAGCCGGCGCGCGATCCGCTGTTCGACCTCGACGCGATGGATTTCGGCCTGGACGAGACCTCGCGTGCAGAAAGCGCAGCGTCGATCCCGACGGCCGCGCTGGACGAGCACCTGTTCGACATCCCGGCCACGCCGGCACCGGCCGACGCGCCGTTCGCCGAGCCGGATCGTATCGTGCTCGAACCGGCCACGCCGCAGTTCGACATCGGCGGCTTCGACCTCGACCTGCCGGCCGACGGCTCGCTGCCGCTGCCGGAAGTGCAGTCGCTGTCCGAGCCGCAGTTCGAGACGCCTGCCGCGCCGGCGGAACCGGCCGCGCTGTCGGCCGCGCACATGGAAATGGAAACGAAGCTGGACCTGGCCATCGCTTACCAGGAAATCGGCGACAAGGAAGGGGCGCGCGAGCTGCTCGAAGAAGTCATCCGCGGCGGCAATCCCGAGCAGGCGGCACGCGCCAACTCGATGCGCGCGACACTGGTGTAAGGCAGGACGATTTGACACGTATCGCATTGGGTGTCCAGTACGTGGGCACCGCCTGGAACGGGTATCAGAAACAACCATCGCGCGACACGGTCCAGGACCGGCTGGAGATTGCGCTCGAGAAATTTGCCTGCACGACGCTCGCGACGACGTGCGCCGGCCGCACCGACGCCGGCGTCCACGCCATCGAGCAGGTCGTCCATTTCGACACGGACCTCGACCGCGCACCGCAATCGTGGGTGCGCGGCACGAACGCGTTCCTGCCCGAGTCGATCGTCGTGCGCTGGGCGCACGTGGTCGCGCCGGACGCCGAGGGCCAGGACTTCCACGCCCGCTTCTCGGCCCGCTCGCGCACGTATCACTACGTGCTGTACAACCACGCCAACCCGTCCGCGCTGCTGGCCGGACGCGCCGGCTGGGTGTTCCGCCCGCTCGACGTCGAGCGCATGCGGGAAGCGGCCGCGCACCTGATCGGCACGCACGACTTTTCCAGCTTCCGCGCATCCGGCTGCCAGGCAAATTCGCCGGTCAAGCAGATGCACGAGGTGAAGATCGAACGGACGGGCGACATCATCGTGTTCACGGTGCGCGCGTCCGCGTTCCTGCATCACATGGTGCGCAACATCGTCGGCTCGCTGATCTACGTGGGAACCGGCCGCAACGAGCCGGGCTGGATGGCCGAGGTGCTGGACGCACGCTCGCGCGACGCCGCGGCGCCCACCTTCATGCCCGATGGGCTGTACCTTGCTACAATCGACTACGATCCGAAGTGGGGGCTGCCGCAGGAGCCGGCGCCGCCGCTTCCCTGGCTCTGACATTCCGCTATGCCCCGTACCCGAATCAAGATCTGCGGCATCACCCGCGAACAAGACCTGCACGCTGCCGTCGATGCCGGCGCCGACGCCCTGGGCTTCGTGTTCTATCCGAAGAGCCCGCGCTACGTCACGCACGAGCGCTACGCCGAGCTGGCCCGTGAACTGCCGCCGTACGTGAACGCCGTCGCGCTGTTCGTCAACGCGACCGTGGACGAGGTGCGCGCGGTCGTCGCGGCCGGTCCGGTGTCGCTGCTGCAATTCCATGGCGACGAGACGCCGGAGGCATGCGCGCAACTGGCGCAGGACGTGCAGAGGCCGTTCACGCGGGCATTCCGGGTAAAACCTGACACGACGGCCGCCGATTTGCTAGAATCGGAAGCTCAATACCGCGCCGCTTCTCCCTGGTTCTCGGGTTTGCTGCTCGACACGTACGTGGATGCCTACGGCGGCGCAGGAAAGGTTTTCGATTGGTCTCTTATTCCAAAAGAGCTCGCGCCTCGGGTCGTTTTGAGTGGTGGCTTGAGCGTACACAACGTGACTGGCGCGGTGGCGCAAGTACGCCCCTTCGCGGTCGACATCAGTAGCGGTGTCGAGGCGGCGAAGGGGATCAAGGATGCCCGCAAGATTGCCGCGTTCATCGACGCGGTGCGGGCAGGCGATGCCACCCTTTTGAGTCAGACACATCATGAAAGCCAATCAAGTTAAAGGCGCCCAGGCGCTGTTCAAGACCCCCGACTATCAACTGCCGGACACCACCGGCCACTTCGGCCAATACGGCGGCTCGTTCGTCGCCGAGACGCTCAGCCACGCGCTGGCCGAGCTGAACGACGCGTACGCGCGCTACAGCCAGGATCCCGAATTCCTCGAAGAATTCCGCTACGAGCTGGCGCACTTCGTCGGCCGTCCGTCGCCCGTCTACCACGCCAAGCGCTGGTCGGAACAGAACGCTAAGGAAAATCGCGGCGCGCAGATCTTCTTCAAGCGCGAAGACCTGAACCACACGGGCGCCCACAAGATCAACAACGTGATCGGCCAGGCGCTGCTCGCGAAACGCATGGGCAAGCCGCGCATCATCGCCGAGACGGGCGCCGGCCAGCACGGCGTCGCGACGGCCACGATCTGCGCCCGCTTCGGCCTCGAATGCGTCATCTACATGGGCAGCGAGGACGTCAAGCGCCAGGCGCAGAACGTCTACCGCATGAAGCTGCTGGGCGCGACCGTCGTGCCCGTGGAATCCGGCTCCAGGACGCTGAAGGACGCGCTCAACGAAGCGATGCGCGACTGGGTCACGAACATCGAGAACACGTTCTACATCATCGGCACGGTCGCCGGTCCGCACCCGTATCCGATGATGGTGCGCGACTTCCAGTCCGTGATCGGCGAGGAATGCCGCGTGCAGATGCCGCAGATGACGGGCCGCCAGCCGGACTACGTCGTCGCCTGCATCGGCGGCGGCTCGAACGCGATGGGCATCTTTTATCCGTACATCGACGAGCCGGGCGTGAAGCTCGTGGGCGTCGAGGCGGCGGGCGAGGGCCTCGACTCCGGCAAGCACGCGGCGTCCCTGACGGCCGGCTTCCCCGGCGTCCTGCACGGCAACCGCACCTACCTGCTGCAGGACGAGCACGGCCAGATCATCGAGACGCATTCGGTCTCGGCGGGCCTCGACTATCCGGGCGTCGGTCCGGAACACGCGTGGCTGAAGGACAGCCAGCGTGCGGAATACGTGTCGATCACGGACGACGAGGCGCTGGCCGCCTTCCACGACTGCTGCCGCATCGAGGGCATCATCCCCGCGCTGGAATCGTCGCACGCGATCGCCTACGCCGCCAAGCTGGCGCCGACCCTGCCCAAGGACCAGATCATCCTGGTGAACCTGTCGGGCCGCGGCGACAAGGACATGCACACCGTGGCGCAACGGGCGGGACTCAACTTCGGCTGAGACCCCACCCATCGTTTGCAACCACAGAATAAGGAATAACAGCATGTCCCGTATCGCACAAACCTTTGATGCCCTGAAAGAGCAGGGCAAGACCGGCCTCGTCACCTTCATCACTGCCGGCGACCCGGCCCCGGAACTGACCGTCCCGCTGCTGCACGCCCTCGTGGAAGGCGGCGCCGACGTCCTCGAACTGGGCGTCCCGTTCTCCGACCCGATGGCGGAAGGCCCCGTCATCCAGCGCGCCTGCGAGCGAGCGCTCACCTTCGGCGTCAGCATGACCGACGTGTTCGGCTACGTCGCCGAATTCCGCAAAACGAACCAGCACACCCCGGTCGTGCTGATGGGTTATGCGAACCCGATCGAGCGCATGGGCCAGGGCGAATTCGTCCGCCGGGCCAAGGCGGCCGGTGCCGACGGCGCCATCGTCGTCGACTACCCGCCGGAAGAATGCGAAGCGTTCGCGGCCGAGATGAAGGCCAACGGTCTCGACATGATTTTCCTGCTCGCGCCGACGTCGACCACCGAGCGCGTGAAGCAGGTGGCGCGCCATGGCAGCGGCTTCAGCTACTACGTGTCGCTGAAGGGTGTGACGGGTGCCGGCGGCATCGACACGGCCGACGTGGCCAAGCGCGTGGCCGCGATCCGCGAGCACGTCAAGCTGCCGATCGGCGTGGGCTTCGGCATCCGCGACGCGCAGACGGCGAAGTCGGTGGCGAGCGTCGCCGACGCGGTCGTCATCGGCAGCCGCATCATCCAGGAGCTGGAAAATACGCCGAAAGAGCAGGGCCCGGCGGCCGTACGCACCTTCGTGGCCGGGATCCGGGAGGCATTGGACGCTCGCTGATCCATCCGCAGCGCGCAACGAACCGGGGCTCGCCCCGGTTTTTTATTGCCCAGATTCGGGGTCAGAGCACTTTTTCGGATAATTGATCGGTTGCCAGACAAACTTGCTGACTGAGAGGGAGGGCTGAGCGGCGCCATGGCGAATCAATTGATCGATGGAGCGTTATCACCCCATTGGAAAACGTGCTCTGACCCCGAATTGGACCGTGGGGCCACGCACCCCGGTTCTCATTTCTGCTAACGCAACTTTGTTAGAAAGGCAAGTAATTAACGGCAAGAATTCGACAATCTGTAATCGAACGGATACACTACGCCCAATTCCAGAATTGCCGCAAAGGAGAGAACATGAGTTGGTTGGAAAAGCTGCTGCCCCCCCGGATCCAGCGCTCCGATGCCGCCAAACGCCAGACCATGCCCGAAGGCCTGTGGGTCAAGTGCCCGTCGTGCGAGTCGGTCCTGTATCGCGCCGACCTGGAGTCGAACCTGCATGTCTGCCCGAAATGCAGCCATCACATGCGTATCCGCGCCCGCGAACGCCTCGACGCGCTGCTCGATGAAGGCGGCCGCTACGAGATCGGCCAGGACGTGCTGCCGGTCGATACGCTCAAGTTCAAAGATAGCAAGAAATATCCTGACCGCCTGAAGGACGCGATGGAAGCCACCGGCGAGACCGATTCGATGGTCGTGCAGGGCGGTTCGATCATGAGCCTGCCGGTCGTGGTTGCCTGCTTCGCCTACGAATTCATGGCCGGCACGATGGGCTCCGTCAACGGCGAGCGCTTCGTACGCGGCGCCCAGGTGGCGCTCGAGCAGAAGGTGCCGTTCATCTGCATCACCGCCAGCGGCGGGGCGCGCATGCAGGAAGGCCTGCTGTCGCTGATGCAGATGGCCAAGACCACCTCGATGCTGACCAAGCTGTCCGAGAAAAAACTGCCGTTCATCAGCGTGCTGACCGACCCGACGACGGGCGGCGTGTCCGCTTCGTTCGCGTTCATGGGTGACGTCGTCATCGCCGAGCCGAAAGCCCTGATCGGCTTCGCGGGCCCGCGCGTCATCGAGAACACCGTGCGCGAAAAGCTGCCGGAAGGCTTCCAGCGCTCCGAGTTCCTCGTGCAAAAAGGCGCCGTCGACATGATCGTCGACCGCCGCAAGATGCGCGAAGAAATCGCGCAACTGCTCGCCCTGCTGCAAAGCCAGCCGGCCGACGTCATCGCTTGATTCGTTGTCACCGCGCGGCCGGCTGCTTCCTGAGGCAGCCGGCCGCGCGCGCATTCCGGACGCCATCCCATGCCTAATCTTCCGACCACCTTGCCCGACTGGCTGGCGCTGCTCGAGTCGCGCCATGCCGAAACCCACATCGACATGGGCCTGGACCGCGTGCGCACCGTCAAGGAGCGCATGGGCCTCGCCTTTTCCTGTCCCGTGATCATGGTCGCGGGTACCAACGGCAAGGGCTCGACCTGCGCCATGCTGGAAGCCATCCTGCTGCAGAGCGGCTACAAGGTCGGCCTGTACATCAAGCCGCACTTCCTCGATTTCAACGAGCGCGCCCGCATCAATGGCGAGATGGCGAGCGACGCCTCCCTGATCGCGGCCTTCGATGAAGTCGAAGCGCGCCGCGGCGAGATCGACCTCACGTATTTCGAATTCACGACGCTCGCGATCATGCACCTGCTGTCGACGTCCGGCGTCGACGTGGCGATCCTGGAAGTGGGCCTCGGCGGCCGCCTGGATGCCGTGAACGTGATCGATGCGGACGTGTCCATCGTCACGAGCATCGACATCGACCACAAGGATTATCTCGGCGACACGCGCGAAGAGATCGGCTTCGAGAAGGCCGGCATCTTCCGCCCCGGGAAGCCGGCCATCTGCAGCGATCCGCTGCCGCCGCAATCGCTGATCAGGCATGCGGAAGACATCGGCGCCGACCTGTGGCTGTTGGGCCGCGACTTCAACTACCAGGGCGACAAGCAGCAATGGGCCTACGGCGGCCGCACGCAGCGCCGCAATTCGCTCGCGTATCCGGCGCTGCGCGGCGCCAACCAGCTGCTGAACGCGTCGGCCGCGCTGGCCGCGCTGGAAGCGCTGCGCAACGTGTTGCCGGTGGGCGCGCAGGAAACGCGCGCGGGCCTCGCGATGGTCGAACTGCCGGGCCGCTTCCAGGTGCTGGCGGGCCGTCCGACGACGATCCTCGACGTCGCGCACAACCCGCACGCGGCCGCGACGCTCGCCCAGAACCTGGGCAACATGGGGTTCCACCGGTTTACGTACGCCGTGTTCGGCATCATGCAGGACAAGGACATCGACGCCGTCGTCGCCCACCTGGCGCCGAACATCGACCACTGGTGCGTGACGGCGCTGCCGTCGCCCCGTTCGGCCGACCCGGCCGTGCTGGCCGAAAAGCTCCAGGCATTGAAGCCAAGTGGTGCGAAAGACGACGAATTCTCCGTCAAAACGTTCGCGAATCCGGCGGAGGCATTCGCAGATGCAACAAGCCGGGCCGGACAGGATGATAGAATAGTGGTCTTTGGCTCGTTCTATACCGTGGCTGGCGTGATGGCGGCCCGTAAATCCTCTCTTCATTGACGTGACACCGCATGGGCTTGTTCTCCCGTAAAAGCAAGCAGGACCGCCTCACCGAGGACAGTGGCCGCTTCTACAGCAAGGACGACGACGCCGCGCTCGGCGAGCGCGCCCGCGCCAAGCGCGCCACCAACGCCGGTGGCGGCGCGACGCGCCGTCCCGGTGCCGATCCCATGCTCCCCGAAAAGAAGCGCGCCCGGCGCCGCCTCGTCGGCGCCATCGCGCTGGCGCTCGCGGCCGCCGTCGGCCTGCCGATGCTGCTCGATTCCGAGCCCAAGCCGCTCGCCGGCGACATCGCGATCCAGATTCCCGCCAAGGACAAGGCCGCGCCGCTGCCCGTGCCGGCCGCCGACAAGGCCGTGTCCGCCGCCGACAGCGTCGACAAGGACGAGGAAGTGATCGATGCACCGCCGCCCGCGCCCGCGCCCGCGCCCGCGCCCGCAGCCAAGGCGCCGGCTGCCGTCGCCGCCGCCAGGCCCGAGAGCGTAGCGACGCAGCCGCCGGCCGTGATCGCGCCGAAACCTGAACCCAAGGTCGAGCACAAGCCCGAACACAAGGAAGCGCCCAAGGCCGAGCACAAGGATGCGAAGGCCGAAGCCCGCCTCGCCGAAAAGGAAAAGGCCGAACGCGAGAAGGCCGAGCACGACAGGGCCGAGCGCGAGAGGGCGGAGCGCCTCGCGCGTGAAGCCCGCGAGAAGGCGAAGAAGGCCGAGGATAAACCCGTGAAGCCGAAGGACGACGCGGCGCGCGCCATCGCCATCCTCGAAGGCAAGCCGGCCGAGAAAGAGAAGCCGGCCGAGTCCGCGTCGCAGCGCTTCGTGCTGCAGGTGGCCGCGCTGTCGAGCCAGGAAAAGGCGGCGGAAGTGCAGGCGAAGCTGCGCGAGGCGGGCATCTCGTCGTACACGCAGAAGACGTCCACCCCATCCGGCGAACTGATCCGCGTACGCGTCGGTCCCCTGAACAAGGAAGACGCCGAGAAAGTACGCGCCAAGCTGGGCCGCCTGGGCTTGTCCGGCGCCATGACCCCGGTCTGATCCTGTAGAAGCCGTGACGATTTTCGACTACGTGGTGCTGTTCATCCTGATCTCGTCGGTCGTCATCAGCACCATGCGCGGCCTGGTGAAGGAAATCCTGTCGCTGGTCGGCTGGGTGGCGGCCTTCATCGTGGCCAACGCCTTCGGCGCGAAACTGGCGCCCATGCTACCATCCGTGATTCCGGGCGAAGCCTTGCGGCTGATCGTTGCCTTCATTGCACTGTTCCTCGGCGTGCGCGTGCTGATGGGCCTGCTGGCCCTCGCGATCAGCGCCCTGATCGAGGCCTCCGGCCTGAGCCTGGCCGATCGCGGCCTCGGCGGCCTGTTCGGATTGGGCCGGGGTATTGTGATCGTGCTGGCCGGCGTCATATTGTGCGGGATGACATCCATCCCCCAACAGGCTTTCTGGAAAGACGCGCTGTTCTCGCCCATGGCGGAAACCGGAGCGCGCACAGTCAAACCTTTCTTGCCCGCTGCCTTCGCGCAGCACGTGCAGTTTTGAAACACCCTTTTGTCTAGCTGTCCAAGTTTAGGAGCACACCATGTGTGGCATCGTCGGCGTCGTCTCGCAAGCCCCCGTCAACCAGCTGTTATATGATGCGTTGCTGCTGTTGCAGCACCGCGGTCAGGATGCGGCGGGGATTGCAACCAATCACAGCAGCATGTTCTCGATGTACAAGGCCAACGGCCTCGTGCGTGATGTTTTCCGCACGCGTAACATGCGTTCGCTGCAAGGCAATTCCGGCATCGGCCACTGCCGCTATCCGACCGCCGGCTCGTCGAGCGAAGAGGAAGCGCAGCCGTTCTACGTGAATGCGCCGTTCGGCATCACGCTGGCGCACAACGGTAACCTCACGAACCAGGAACAGCTGAAGGAAGAACTGTTCCGCATCGACCGCCGCCACGTCAACACGAACTCCGACTCGGAAGTCCTGCTGAACGTGCTGGCCCACGAGATCGCCACCGCGGCCGATGGGTACTCGCTCGATCCGGACGCCGTGTTCAAGGCCGTCGCGCAGGTGCACCGCCGCGTGCGCGGCGCGTACGCCGTCATCGCCCAGATCGCCGGCCACGGCCTGCTCGCGTTCCGCGACCCGTTCGGCATCCGTCCGCTGTGCCTCGGCATCAACGAGACGGAGAACGGCCCCGAATACCTCGTCGCCAGCGAATCCGTCGCGCTGGAAGGCCTGGGCTTCCGCTTCGTGCGCGACATCGCGCCGGGCGAAGCCGTCTGGGTCGACGCCGAGCGCCAGCTGCATACGCGCCAGTGCGCCGAGAACCCGTCGCTGAATCCGTGCGCGTTCGAATACGTCTACCTGGCCCGCCCGGACTCCGTGATCGACGGCGCCTCCGTGTACGCCACCCGCCTGCGCATGGGCGAATACCTGGCCGAGAAGATCCGCAAGGAGATTCCGGTCGAAGAGATCGACGTCGTGATGCCGATTCCCGACTCGTCGCGTCCGGCCGCCATCCAGCTCGCGCTGAAGCTGGGCGTCGAATACCGCGAAGGCTTCATCAAGAACCGCTACGTCGGCCGCACGTTCATCATGCCGGGCCAGGCGATGCGCAAGAAGTCGGTGCGCCAGAAGCTGAACGCGATCCCGTCCGAGTTCAAGGACAAGAACGTGCTGCTCGTCGACGACTCCATCGTGCGCGGCACGACGAGCCGCGAGATCGTGCAGATGGCGCGCGAATCGGGCGCCCGCAAGGTGTTCTTCGCCTCCGCCGCGCCGCCGGTCCTGTACCCGAACGTATACGGCATCGACATGCCGACGCGCGACGAACTGATCGCCCACGGCCGCACCGTCGAGGAAGTGTGCCGCGAGATCACGGCCGACCGCCTCGTCTACCAGGACCTGGATGCGCTGAAGAAGTCGATCTCCGACGTTAACCCGGCCCTGACGAACGTGGAAGCGTCGTGCTTCGACGGCGTCTACATCACGGGCGACGTCACGCCGGCCTACCTCGACCAGCTGGAGCACGTGCGCCACAAGTCGTCGGGCAAGTCGCAGGAAGACGTCGTGCGCACGCAGCTGAACCTGAACCCGCCCGTCGCGGCGGAATGAGCCCGGACGCCGGCGCGCGCGCCGGCGTTTGTATTGCATTCATCGGGCGCCCTGGCGCCCGTTTTCATTTCGACACCATGAGCGACAAATCCAACTTCGCCAACTACGGCTTCACCACCACCATCCTGCACAACGATCGCAGGAAGTCGATCGAGCACAACTCGCTGCACAAGCCGATCCATACGTCGGTCGCGTTCGGCTACACGGATGCGCGCCAGCTCGCGTCCGTCTTCCAGGGCAAGGAACCGGGCTTCCGCTACGGCCGCCAGGGCAACCCGACCGTCAGCGCGCTGGAAGACAAGATCAGCAAGATGGAAGACGGCGTCGCCTCGCTGTGCTTCGGCACCGGCATGGCCGCGATCGGCGCACTTGCGCAGGCGCTGCTGCGCGCCGGCGACCACGTCGTGTCGTCCTCGTTCCTGTTCGGGAATACCAACAGCCTGTGGAACACGGTGGCCGCGCAGGGTACCGAGGTGTCGTTCGTGGATGCGACCGACGTCGCGAACGTGGAAGCGGCGCTAAAAGCCAACACGCGCCTCGTGTTCGTCGAGACGATCGCCAATCCGCGCACGCAGATCGCGGACCTGGCCCGCATCGGCGAGCTGTGCCGCGCGCGCGGCATCCTGTACGTCGTCGACAACACGATGACGACGCCCTATCTGTTCCGTCCGAAGGCGGTCGGCGCGGGCCTCGTCGTGAACGCGCTGACGAAGTCGATCGGCGGCCACGGCATGGCGCTGGGCGGCGCGCTGACGGACACCGGCGTGTTCGACTGGAGCGCCTATCCGAACATCGCCGACAACTTCCGCCGCCAGCCGTCCGCCGCGCAGGGCATGGCCCAGCTGCGCGCGAAAGCGCTGCGCGACTTCGGCGCATCGCTGGCGCCGGAAGCGGCCCACCACATCGCGGTCGGCGCCGAAACGCTCGCGTTGCGCATGGAGCGCACGTGCGCGAACGCGCTGGCATTGGCACGCATGCTCGAGGCCGACGAGCGCGTCGCCGCCGTCTACTATCCTGGCCTGGAATCGCATCCGCAGCACAAGCTGGCAAGCGAACAGTTCCGCGCGTACGGCTCGCTGTTCAGTTTCGAGCTGAAGGAGGGCATCGACTGCTTCGATTACCTGAACCGCCTGAAGGTCGCGATTCCCGCATCGAACCTGGGCGACACGCGCACGCTCGTCATCCCGGTCGCACACACGATCTTCTTCGAGATGGGCGCCGAGCGCCGCGCCAGCATGGGTATCGCGGAATCGCTGATCCGCGTGTCGGTGGGGATCGAAGACACGGCCGACCTGCTGGCCGATTTCGGCGCCGCATTGAACGGTTGAGCGGGCGGGGCGGTGCGGTTATGATCGTCCTGTTCCCAATCATGACTCACAGACTGCACGCCCCATGAAGACTGCCCTGTTTTGCGCCGCACTGCTGTGCGGTGGTGTCGCAATCGCCGCCGAGCCCGGCGCCAAATCGCCTGCGAAAGGCGCCGCCGCGAAGCCGGCCGTGGCCGCATCGTCCGCCAATTCCGCTGCCGAGCTCGCGGAAGCGGACGCATTGTTCGCGAAGAAGTCGTATCCGGAAGCGCTGGCGAAGTACACGAAGCTGGCGAACGCCGGCAACGTGATGGCCCAGCAGCACCTGGGCGAAATGTATTTCTACGGCGAGGCAGGCGGCGTCGACATGGACAAGGCCACGCAATGGTTCCAGAAAGCGGCCGCGAAGGGCAATGCCGTCGCCAGCGCGTCGCTCGAGCTGATGACGCAGCGCGAGGCGCGCCGTGCCGACCTCGACTACTGGATCGCGAAATACGACGGCGCCGACCTGCGCACGAACGAATACCGCTGCCCGGCGCCGCGCTTCCCGGCCATGTCCAAGGTCAACGAAGAAATCGACTATTACAGCGGCAAGATGAAGGACTGGGAAGCGTGCCATAACCGCTGGGTGAAGCAGCTGAACGCGTCGCTGCCGCTGACCAAGCGGATCCCGGAAGACATCGCCAAGCTGCTGACGAAGGACGAGACCGAGAAGGCGAACGCGCACCTGAAGGAAGTCGGCGACCGCCTGGCGGAAGACACCAAGGTGGCAGGCAAGCTGGTCGTGGCGGACTTCGACGCCTGGCGCGTGGGTACCGAGGCCTACGTCAAGGAACACAACGAGATGGTCAAGAACGCGCCGCCGCCGGATGACGGCAAGTGAGCGCTATCCCGTGCACGTGAAGTAGCCGCGATTCCGCAGGCCGTGGCTGGATTTCTCCCAGAAGAACACGCCTTGCTCGCCTTGCGCGGTCGTGCGCTTGCCCTGGCAGAGCGCGGTGACGTTGCCGGGGCCCGTCGGCGATCGTTCGGCGCACGCGGCGCGCCACGTGACGAGCGGTTCCAGGCCATCCAGGCTGATGTTGGCCCGGCGTGTCTTGTTCAGTTCTTTTGCCACGGCCTGGCATTTCTCGAGCATTTGCTTGTCCAGGTCGTCCGTGGCCTGGGCCGAGGACGCGCCGCACAGGGCGGCAAGGCAAAGCGCCATCACAGCTTTGGCGAACATGGTAACGATCCTTGGTTGAAAAGGGGAAGTCGCGGAACTGCCGAGGCAGTGTAGACACAGGTTGCCGGCGCTGCAACTAATACGAGTATTTGCAACTAACCGACGTAAGGCTGGGCAAAAGTAGCGGCATCAATGCCCGGACCGCAGCGAAGGCAGGCACCGCAGCCGCAGCGGCAGCCTTGGATTCGACAGCCTGGCCGACGAGGCGGATACCGCGTGAGGTACCTGGGGAATGGTGGCGATGTCACGAAGATGCCGGAGGCGATAACGCCTTGCTGTATCATTCGGCTCCTGAAAACGAAGCCTGCATATGCTCATCATCACCATCAAACAGGGCAAGGAAAAAAGCCTGCTGTCCGGCGACCCCTGGATTTACCTGTCCGCCATCGAGAAGGTTGAGGGGCGGCCCCAGGAGCGCGGCAAGGCCGGGGCCACGGCAGTCGTGCAGTCGTCGGCACGTCAGTTCCTGGCGCGCGCGGCTTACAACGCGAAGTCGCAGATCGCGGCCCGCGTCTGGACCCTGCGCGAGGACGAGCCGGTCGATCACGCCATGATGAAACGGCGCGTGCAGGCTGCGGTCGCGCGGCGCGCCGTTGCCGTGCGTGGCGCCGATCCGCAAGCCCTGGCCCTGGTGATCGATGGCGAAAAAGACGGCCTGCCGGGGCTCCTCGTGCACAGCTACGGCGGGACCGGCGGTTATCTGGTGTGCCAGTTCAATGCTGCCGGTGTCGACGCGTGGAAGGTGACCATCGTGCAGGCGCTGCTCGCGACGACGGGCTGCCCGAACGTATTCGAACGTAGCGACGAGCTGTTGCGCAAAGGGGAGGGGCTGCCCGTCATCTGGCGTGCCCTGGCGGGCGACGAGCCGCCGCAACGACTGATGGTGCGTGACGGCAGCCGGCTGCTGCCGACCGATATCCGCACCGGTTTCGTTTATCCGCGCTGAGCGCAGGATAAAACAACAAGGCCCGCATGACGCGGGCCTGTGTGCAGGTGGGAGTTAGTGCCAGGACCGTAGCAAACCGACCGCCAGGCCTTCCAGTGCGAACTCGTCGGTCTGCGGATCGACGGTGATCACGGAAAAGTCCGGGTTTTCCGGCAGCAGCTCGATCGTGGAGCCGGTCTTGCGGTAGCGCTTGACCGTCACTTCGTCGCCGATGCGCGCGACGACGATCTGGCCGTTCTTCGCGTTGTCGACCTTCTTGACGGCGAGGAAATCGCCGTCGCAGATGCCGGCGTCGCGCATCGACCAGCCCTTGACCTTCAGCAGGAAGTCGGGCTTGCTCGAGAACATGGCCGGGTCGACGGAGTAGGTCGCTTCGACGTGTTCCTGGGCGAGGATGGGCGAGCCCGCGGCGACGCGGCCGACGAGCGGCAGCGACATCAGGTTCGGCGGGATCGGCGGCACGAAGGCAGGCACCGCGGCCGCCTTGGATTCGACGGACTGGCCGACGAGGCGGATACCGCGCGAGGTACCCGGGGAAATTTCGATTGCGCCTTTACGGGCCAGGGCCTGCAGGTGTTCCTCGGCGGCGTTGGCCGAGCGGAAGCCAAGCTCCTGGGCGATTTCGGCGCGGGTCGGCGGGAAGCCGGTGTTGTCGATGGCTTCCTTGATCAGGTTGAGGATCTGTTCTTGCCGTGCGGTGAGCTTAAGCATGTTCGTCTTCGTTGGTACGGGGTCGGACTGTATTTTTGTACAGTATTGCGCCGCGCGCAAGGGGATTTCGAAGTTTTTTTGCGCTGCGGTACGCAGCGCACGTCCACAGCCCCATTGAGCACTTGACGGTTTTGCTGTTATAATGTTGGGCTTTCCCTTCCCACACTCGTCTTGACGCCGAGGTGGGCATTTGTTTAAACGTCCTTAAGGAGTGTTTCATGCGTCATTATGAAATCGTGTTTATCGTCCACCCGGACCAGAGCGAGCAGGTCCCGGCGATGATCGAACGCTACAAGACCACGGTCACCTCGCGCGGCGGCAACATCCACCGCGTCGAAGATTGGGGCCGTCGTCAAATGGCTTACCAGATCCAGAAGCTGCCGAAGGCACACTACATCTGCCTGAACATCGAGTGCGACAACGAGACCCTGGTCGAGCTGGAAACCGCATTCAAATTCAATGATGCCGTGCTGCGTCACCTGACCGTGAAGATGAAGAAAGCTGAAACCGCACCGTCGCCGATGATGAAGTCGGTCCAGCGCGAAGACGCAGCCAAGAGCCACCGCGCCGAGCAGGCCGCCGCTCCGGCCGCAGCAGCCTAAATCTCTCGCGGGAGCACCGAGTAGTCAGTGAACGAGCTGTCCCTGGTCGCAAGTATTCTGGAGCGCGACGTCCTGCGCTACACCCCGGCCGGCATCCCCATCGTGGGCGGCATCCTGCAACACGGATCGACGCAGACGGAGGCGAGGCTGGACAGGCAGGTCGAATTCGAAATTCCCGCGGTTGCCGCGGGCGAGATTTCGGGACGATTTGCCAACGCCGAGTTGGGCGCGATGTACCGCTTCACGGGATTCCTCGCCAGGAAAAGCCGTCACAGCAAAAGCTTGGTGTTTCACATCATTGATTTCAGTGCCGCATAACGAAGTGTGCGGGCACGTTTATAGATAGATACAGGAGCCTCAAAATGGCATTCGGTAAAAAGTTCGACAAAAACAAAGCTAAGCTCAAAGAGAAGCGCAAACAGCAGAACCCGCTGTTCAAGCGCAAGAAATTCTGCCGCTTCACCGCTGCAGGCGTGGAACAGGTTGACTACAAAGACGTCGACACCCTGAAGGATTTCGTCCAGGAAAACGGCAAGATCATGCCGGCACGCCTGACCGGCACCAAGGCGCACTACCAGCGTCAAGTGGACACCGCCATCAAGCGCGCCCGTTACCTGGCTCTGCTGCCGTACACCGACCTGCACAACGCTTAATCGTCGGTTACGACATCGAAGCATAGTCAGATTACTGGAGAATAAAATGCAAGTTATCCTGCTGGAAAAAGTCGTCAACGTCGGCAACCTGGGCGACGTCGTCAAGGTCAAGGACGGTTACGCACGTAACTTCCTGATCCCGCAAAAAATGGCCCGCCGCGCAACGCAGGCTGCCGTGGCCGAATTCGAAGTCAAGCGCGCCGAACTGGAAAAAGCAGCTGCCGAGAAACTGGCTGCCGCTCAAGGCCAGGGCGAGAAGCTGAACGGCATGACCGTCACCATCGCTCAGAAAGCCGGCGTCGACGGCCGTCTGTTCGGTTCCGTGACCAACTTCGACATCGCCGAAGCCCTGACCAAGCAAGGTTTCGCCGTCGAGAAGGCGCAAGTGCGCATGCCGACCGGTCCGCTGAAGACCACCGGCGAGCACCCGGTGTCGGTCGCTCTGCACACCGACGTCGTGGTGGAAATCACCATCGCTGTCGTGGGCGAAGCCGCCTAAGATACATTCTGTTGTCAGAATGAGAAAAGCCGGGGTCACCCCGGCTTTTTTGCTTTTGGAAACTCACCAATGATTTCAGCGCCTGATCGGGAACGGGTATAATGCCGGCCATGAACACCCCAGCAGACCCGCAGATCGAGTCGCTCCGCATTCCCCCGCATTCCATCGAAGCAGAACAGTCCGTCATCGGCGGCCTGCTGCGCGATAATGCGGCGTGGGACCGCATCGCCGACTTCATGCATGCGGACGATTTTTACCGCTACGACCACCGGATCATCTTCGAACAGATGGTCCGCCTGATCAATGCCGGCAAGCCTGCCGACGTGATCACCGTGTACGAGGCGCTCGTCCAGCTCGGCAAGGCCGAGGACGTCGGTGGCCTGCAGTACCTGAATGCGATGGCGCAGAACACGCCATCCGCCGCCAACATCCGCCGTTATGCCGAGATCGTCCGCGATCGCGGCGTGCTGCGCCAGCTCATCACCGTCGCCGACGAGGTGTCCGGCAAGGCCTTCAATCCGCAGGGTGCCGAGGTCAAGCAGATCCTCGACGAGGCGGAATCGCGCATTTTCGCGATCGCCGAGCAGGGCGCCCGCGGCGCCCAGGGCTGGCTGCCCGTCCAGCCGCTGCTGACCCAGGTGGTCGAGCGCGTCGACGAGCTGTACAGCCGCGACAACCAGGGCGAGATCACCGGCGTCCCGACGGGCTTCACCGATCTCGACAAGATGACGTCCGGCCTGCAGCCGGGCGACCTCGTGATCGTCGCGGGCCGTCCGTCGATGGGCAAGACGGCGTTCTCCGTCAACATCGGCGAAAGCGTGGCCGTCGACGCCGGCCTGCCGGTCGCGATCTTCTCGATGGAGATGGGCGGCGTGCAGCTGGCGATGCGTATGCTCGGCTCCATCGGCCAGCTCGACCAGCACCGCCTGCGTACCGGCAAGCTGCTGGACGAAGACTGGCCGCGCCTGACGCACGCGATCCAGAAGATGAACGATGCGCAGATCTTCATCGACGAGACGCCTGCGCTGAACCCGATCGAGATGCGTGCCCGTGCCCGCCGCCTGGCCCGCCAGTGCGGCAAGCTGGGCCTGATCATCGTCGACTACCTGCAACTGATGCAGGGTTCCAAGCCGGGCGACAACCGGGCGTCCGAGATCTCGGAGATCTCGCGAAGCCTGAAGGGCCTGGCGAAGGAGCTGGGCTGCCCGGTGATCGCGCTGTCCCAGCTGAACCGCTCGCTGGAACAACGCCCCAACAAGCGTCCCGTGATGTCCGACCTGCGCGAATCGGGCGCTATCGAACAGGATGCGGACGTGATCATCTTCCTGTATCGTGACGAAGTTTACAACCCGGACTCGCCCGACAAAGGCACTGCCGAGATCATTATCGGCAAACAGCGTAACGGCCCGATCGGTGCCATTCGCGTGACCTGGATGGGCATGTACACCAAGTTCGGCAATTACACCGGCAACCTGAGTATTTATCAGGGCGATTAAAAAAGCCGAGAGCAGCCAAGGATCGCGGCGTCGCCGCGACTTTCAAAGAAGTCCCAAGAGATTTACCCAACGGAGAACCTATGTTTGGACGCCTGATGCCCACGGAGGGCAAATTTTTCGACCTGTTCAACCAGCACGCCGCGTTGTGCGTGAAGGGTGCACAAGAGATGGTCGGCCTGATGACCAACTTCGACGACCTGGAAAACCGCACGCACGCCGTGGAGAGCATCGAAAAACAGGCGGACAAGATCACCTACCAGTGCGTGGACCTGCTGCACAAGACGTTCATCACGCCGCTCGACCGTGACGACATCCACAAGCTCATCACCCGCATGGACGACATCCTCGACATGATGGAGGACGCCGCCCAGACCATCTCGCTGTACGACCTGCACGCCGTGACCCCGGAAGCGAAGCGCCTGGCCGAACTGTGCCTGGCATGCTGCGAAAAGGTCCAGCAGGCCGTCGGCATGCTGCACAACATGGACAACGCCCAGAAGATGGTCGCCATCTGCGAAGAGATCGACCGCCTGGAATCGGACGCCGACCACGTGATGCGCGCCGCCATGTCCAAGCTGTTCCGCGACGAGCCGGACGTGCGCAACCTGATCAAGATGAAAGCCATCTACGAAATCCTCGAGACCGTGACCGACCGCTGCGAAGACGTTGCCAACATCATCGAAGGCATCATCGTCGAGAACGCGTAACGACCGGAACAACAAGAACAACATGGACTCTCTACATATCAGCATTTACGTGCTGGGCCTGCTCGTCTTTTTAGCGCTGGTCTTCGACTTCATGAACGGCTTCCACGACGCCGCCAACGCGATCGCGACGGTGGTGTCGACCGGTGTGCTGCGTCCGCAGACGGCGGTCGCGATGTCGGCCCTGTTCAACTTCGTCGCCATCTTCACCGTCGGCCTGCACGTCGCGGCCACGGTGGGCAAGGGCACCGTCGACCCGCACGTCGTCGACCACTACGTCGTGTTCGGCGCGCTCGTCGGCGCCATCGTGTGGAACGTCATCACGTGGTACTACGGCATCCCGTCCTCGTCCTCGCACGCCCTGATCGGCGGCCTGGTGGGCGCGGCCGTCGCCAAGAGCGGCACCGGCGCGCTGGTCGGCGGCGGCCTGCTCAAGACGGTCACTTGGATCATCCTGTCGCCGCTGCTGGGCTTCATCCTGGGCTCCATCGTGATGCTGGCCGTGTCCTGGATCTTCGTGCGCACCCCGCCGCGCAAGGTCGACACGTGGTTCCGCCGCCTGCAGCTCGTCTCGGCCGCGGCCTACAGCCTCGGTCACGGCGGCAACGATGCGCAGAAGACCATCGGCATCATCTGGATGCTGCTGATCGTGGCCGGCGTCTCGAACGCCGCCGACACGGCGCCCCCGCTGTGGGTCATCATCTCGTGCTACACGGCGATTTCGATCGGCACGCTGTTCGGCGGCTGGCGCATCGTCCGCACGATGGGCCAGAAGATCACCAAGCTCAAGCCGGTCGGCGGCTTCTGCGCGGAATCGGGCGGCGCCATCACGCTGTTCCTCGCCAGCGCGATCGGCGTGCCGGTGTCGACGACGCACACCATCACGGGCGCCATCGTCGGTGTCGGCTCGGCGCAGAAGGCGTCGGCCGTGCGCTGGGGCGTCGCCGGCAACATCGTGTGGGCCTGGATCTTCACCATCCCCGCGTCGGCCTTCATGGCGGCGATCGCGTGGTGGATCGGGACCCACATCCTGTAAGCGCACCGCGCCCGCATCGAAAAGCAGCCTCCGGGCTGCTTTTTTACTTTCCGGAACCGGATCAGACACCGGTTCCAGGAAATTACTCCAATTCGGGGTCAGAGCACATTTTCCCGCCAATTCGGGGTCAGAGCACATTTTCAAAAGATGCGAAGAAGCGACGTTATCGCAATGGCTGGGTACGTTGGTCATCGTTTTACACTAGCAGCCTGCCCGAAGATTCCTGCAGTTTCCTTCTTCAAAAAGTGCTCTGACCCCGAATCGCGCGAGAAATGTGCTCTGACCCCGAATTTGGGGTTTGTGCCACACTCCAGCGGTTCTTTTTCATTTTTACTAACGACGTAGTAATATTACATACGATCGTCGGCCAGCGTTGCCGTTCGGGCCACGCCTGTCGGTCATAATAAGAATGAAGAGGGGACAATATGATATTCAAAAGTAGTTTGACTTCATGGTCGGGCCTTGTCGCGGCCGCCTGCGCCGGCTTGCTGCTGGCCGGTTGCGGCGCCGGCGATGCGGGCCAGCAGGCCACCCAGTCCGGCACTCGAATGCTCGCGGCCACCGCCACCGCGGCCACGCCCGTCGCGCCAGGCAGCATCCGCATGCACTTCCACCGCGTCCAGAACGACACGGCCCAGTGGGGCGTGTATTCATGGGATGGCCCGCAGCATCCCAGCTCGGCGTGGATCACCGACCGCTTCATGTTCACGAACAGCGACGGTTTCGGCGGCTATGTCGATATCCCGCTGGCGGCCGGCAAGAGCGCGATCTCGTTCCTCGTCACCGACGGCAACGGCACCAAGAACTGCGGCGCCGACCAGCACGCCGACCTGAACGCCGACGTCGCGACGAAGGGCCAGGAGGTCTGGATGCTGGAAGGCGATTGCACCGTGTACACGAGCCAGCCCGCGCTCAGCTTCGGCAATCTCGCCTTCGCCAACGCCCAGTGGCTCACGAGCACGACGCTGGCTTGGCCAGGCGTGCCCACCGGCGGCCGCTACAGGCTGTTTTACGCGGCGAATGGCGGCCTCGCGGCGAGCGGAGGCGGTCCGGTCGGTCTCAGCGGCGCGGAAGCCGCGTTCGACCTGACCGTGTCCGCGCTGCCGGACGCGCTCCGCCAGAAATACCCGCACCTGGCCGGCGCCACGGGCCTGCGCCTGGCCGACGCCGACGCGGCCAGGGCGGCGGCGATGGTCAGCGGCCAGTTCGCCATCGCCCAGTACGATGCCAGCGGCAACCTCGTGCAGGTGACGTCGCTGCAGACGGCCGGCCTGCTGGACGACCTGTACGCGGCACGGGCGGCGCAGGCCCAACTGGGCGTGACGTTCGACCGGAGCGGCCGCGCGACGTTCCGCGTGTGGGCGCCGACGGCGAAATCCGTCGCGCTGAACCTGTACGCGAGCGCGAACGCGGCGACCGCCACGACGGTCCCGATGACGCGCGACGCGGCCAGCGGCGTGTGGAGCACCACCTCGAACGATCCGACGCTCGCCAACCGCGCCTACTACACGTACACGGTACAGGTGCTGTCGCGCTGGGCCGACAACAAGATCGTCACCAACACCGTGACCGATCCATATTCGCTGAGCCTCTCGGCAAACAGCGCGCGCAGCTTCGTCGCGAACCTCGACAGCCCGCAGCTGAAGCCGGCCGGCTGGGACGACCAGCGCATCCCGAAGCTCGACGCGCCCACCGACATTGCGCTGTACGAGCTGCACATCCGCGACTTCTCGGCCTCCGACGCCACCGTACCGGCCGCCCACCGCGGCAAGTACCTGGCCTTCACGGATGAAAACGCCAACGGCATGCGTCACCTGAAATCGCTGCAGAAGGCGGGCCTGACGCACATTCACCTGTTGCCGAGCTTCGACATCGCCAGCGTCAACGAGAAGGGCTGCGTCACGCCGGCCATCCCGAATGCCGGCGTCGACTCGACGGCGCAGCAGGCAGCAGTCGCCGCGGTGGCGGATGCGGACTGCTTCAACTGGGGCTACGACCCGGTCCACTACAATACGCCGGAAGGCAGCTATGCGACGGATGCCGACGACGGCGCCGTGCGCGTGCGCGAATTCCGCGCGATGGTGCAGGCGCTGCACGAGACCGGCCTGCGCGTGACGATGGACGTCGTGTACAACCACACGAGCCAGTCGCAACAAGGTCCGCTGTCGGTGCTCGACCGCATCGTGCCGACCTATTACTACCGCCTGGCCAACGACGGCCACATCCTGAACGACAGCTGCTGCGCCGACACCGCGCAGGAAAACGCCATGATGGGCAAGCTGATCATCGATTCCGTGTCGCTGTGGGCGCGCCAGTACAAGGTCGACAGCTTCCGCTTCGACATCATGGGCCTGTCGCCGCTGGATCTCATCAAGCGCCTGCAGACCAGCGTCAACCAGGCCGCGGGCCGCGACATCTACCTGTACGGCGAGGCGTGGAACTTCGGCGCCGTCGGCAACGACGCCCGCTTCGTGCAGGCGCGCCAGGCCAACATGGCGGGCACCGGCATCGGCTCGTTCAACGACCGCATGCGCGACACGGTGCGCGGCGGCGGTTGCTGCGACGGCGGCCAGGCGCTGATCAGCCAGCAGGGCTTCATCAACGGCGTGTACACGGACCCGAACGCGCTGTCGACGCAGACCCGCGACGATGCGCTGCGCCTCGCGGACCTCGTACGCGTCGCGCTGTCCGGGACGTTGCGCGACTACCGCTTCACGGACCGCTTCGGCAACGTCCGCACGAACGCGCAGATCGATTACTTCGGCCAGCAGGCCGGCTTCGCGGCGAATCCGGCCGAGACGATCAACTACATCGAGGCGCACGACAACCAGACGCTGTTCGACATCAACGCGTTCCGCCTGCCGCAATCGACGCCGCTGTCCGACCGCGTGCGCGTGCAGACCCTCGGTGCCGCGATCAACGTGCTGGCGCAGGGCATTCCGTTCTTCCACGCCGGCCAGGAAATCCTGCGCTCGAAATCGCTCGACCGCGACAGCTACAACGCGGGCGACTGGTTCAACAGGCTGGATTACAGCTACGCGTCCAACAACTTTGGCGTCGGCCTCCCGATGGCGGGTCAGAACCAGGACAACTGGCCGCTGATGTCGCCGGTGCTCACCAACCCGCTGATCAAGCCCGACACGCGCGCGATCCTCGCCGCGAAGAACGCGTTCGAGGACTTCCTCGCGATCCGCGCGGACACCACGCTGTTCCGCCTGCGCACGGCGCAGGACGTGATCGACCGCCTGAAGTTCCATAACGTGGGGCCGGACCAGGTGCCGGGCCTCGTCGCGCTGAGCATCGACGGTACGCGCTATCCGGGCGCCCAGTACAAGGCGGTCGTCGTCGTGTTCAACGTCGACAAGGTTGCGAAGACGATCGCGATCCCGGAACTGAAGGGCCGCAAGCTGCAACTGCACCGCATCCAGAAGAACGGCAGCGACGACGTCGTGAAGGCGTCGAGTTTCGAGCGCAACGGCGGCACGTTCGCGATCCCGGCGCGCACGGCGGCCGTGTTCGTGCAGCACGCGAACGACTGATCGGGGCGCAATGAAAAAGGGCCGGGGATGCGATCGCCGGCCCTTTTGCCATCACGTGCTGCGACTCAGGGCTTGCCGGCCGCCCAGTTGTTGGTGCCGCCGCCGTTGGTGCGGTCGTTCTCGAGCGCCTGCTTGTCGACGATCGTCAGGTTGTCCGTGCGGCTCGGCGCCTTGCGCGGGATGAGGGTGCCGGTCGGCGTGTAGCTCGAATCGAGGTAGGTGTTACCACCTTGCGCCGGTTTGGCGCCGTCGGCGGCGCAGCCGGACAGCAGGATGGCGGTGGCCGCCAGGATCGGCGGAACGATGCGGTTCATTACGTGACTCTCCTGTAGTGAGTTGCGGTTGGCAGGTCATTTGATGCAGACGGCGCGCACCATCTTGATGTCGGTGACGCCGCCCAGGATCTTCTCGATGCCGTCCATTTTCAGGGTCAGCATCCCGTCCTCCAGCGCGGCCGCGAGCAGTTCGGCCACGCGCGCGTGCTCGGTCAGCAGGCGCTTGATACGCTCGCTGCCCAGCATCAGTTCATGCAGGCCGACGCGCCCGCGGTATCCCTTGTTGCACTCGGCGCAGCCCACGGCGCGGTACAAAGTGAAGCGCCCGGACGCATCGCCGTGGCGCTGGCGCCAGCCGGCCAGCACGGTCGCGCGCGCGGCCTGCGGGTCGGCCTTGTACGAGGCCTGGCCGCGCAGCTCTTCGCAGTACTCGTCGAGCAGCGCCTCCACCTCGGCGTCGTCCGGGCGGTAGGGCTGGCGGCACGCGGCGCACAGGCGGCGCGCGAGACGCTGCGCCAGGATGCCCAGCAGGGCGTCGGCAAAATTGAATGGGTCCATGCCCATGTCGAGCAGGCGCACGACGGATTCCGGCGCGCTGTTCGTGTGCAGTGTTGAAAACACGAGGTGGCCCGTCAGCGACGCCTCGATGCCCGTGCTGACGGTCTCGCGGTCGCGCATCTCGCCGACCATGATCACGTCCGGGTCGGCGCGGAGAAAAGCGCGCATGACGGTCGCGAAGTCGAGGCCCGTCTTGCGGTTGACCTGCACCTGGCGCAGGCCCTTCTGGGTGATCTCGACCGGATCCTCGGCCGTCCAGATCTTCGTCTCCGGCGTGTTCAGGTGCGCCAGGATCGAGTGCAGGGTCGTCGTCTTGCCGGAGCCGGTCGGCCCGCACACGAAGAACAGGCCGTACGGCTTGGCGACGGCTTCCTTCAGGCGCGCCAGGTTGTGCGGCAGGATGCCCAGGCTGTCGAGCGGGATCGGCTCGCCGGCCTGCAGGATGCGCATCACGATGTCCTCGACGCCGCCGCTGGACGGGATCGTCGCCACGCGCAGTTCGATGTCGAGCGGGCCGTACTTGCGGAAGCGGATCTTGCCGTCCTGCGGCTTGCGCCGTTCGGAGATGTCGAGGTCGCACATGATTTTTACGCGCGCGACGAGGGCGTTGCGGTAGCTGGCCGGGATCTCGATGTATGGCACCAGCACGCCGTCCTTGCGGAAGCGGATGCCCGTCTTGCCGCGCCCCGGCTGCGGTTCGATGTGGATGTCGGACGCGCCCTGGCGGTGCGCGTCGACGATGATCCGGTTCAGGAGCTTGACCAGCTCGTTCTCGACGGCGGCCGAGACCTCGGTGCTGCCGCCTTCCGCATCCTCGTCCAGGTCGCCGCTCTCGTCGAGCTGCGACAGCAGTTCGCCGACACTCCGATCGTCGGCCACGGGCCCGCCGAAGAACTGGGCCACCGTCTGGTGCAGGTCGTGGCGGGTCGTCACGCGCCACGCGATGCGCGCGCGGCCGAACACCTGCGCGGCGATGTGGCTGGCGGCGACGCGTTCCGGGTCCAGCGCCATCAGCACGAGGCCGTCGGGACCGTCCTCCAGCGGCAGCCAGCCATGTTCGAGCGCGTACTGCGGCTTCAGGTTGCGCAGCAGCTCGACGGGTTTCACGCGCTCGGCGCGGAACGGTTCGTAGGGCAGGCCGCAGTACGCCGACAACGCCTCGCCGATCTGGGCCGGCTTCAGGTGGAAATCGGACAACAGCACGTCCTCGATGTCGGCGTCGCGCTCGCGCGCGAGGCGCGTCGCGAGTTCCAGTTCCTGCACGGCGAGCACCGCGCGCGTCACGAGGGCATCGTAGCGGCCGCGCGGCAGCGGCGCGCGCAGGCGCTGGCTGAACGCGACGGCCAGGGTGTCGCACAACTGCCTGATGCCGTCGAGGCACAGCTGGGGGAACGGGCCGCCGCTGCGGTGGTTGATGAACTGGATGACGCCGAGCAGCGCGCCGCTCGCGTCGATCAGCGGCGCCACCAGCATCTCGCGCGTGCGGTAGCCCGTGCGCTGGTCGACGCCGCGCTGGAAGCGCAGCGTGGGCGCCAGGCGCCGCAGCTCGGCCTCGTCGTAGACGTCGGCGATGTTGACGGTCAGGCGCGCCAGCGCCACGAAGCCGGCGATGGAGCCGGGCCCGATCGGCAGCTGCAGGTGGCGGATTTCGGCCAGGCCGGTCTTGACCTTGGCGACGAGGGCGTCCTGCGCCGGCGTCACGGCGTACAGGGTAAAACGGTCGGCATCGAACAGGTCGCAGAACTCCTGGCCCAGGTCGAGCATGATCTGGTCCAGGTTGGCGGTGGCGTGGATACTCGTGGTGATTGCCTGCAGGCGGCGCTGGAAGTCGAGCCGCCGCGCCGTGTCGTCCGGCGCGCGCCGGTCGGCCCGCCGTTCTCCCGTCTGCTGATCCACGAAGTCGCCGCTCATCAGAGTTCCACTTCCAGGCCTTCGTACGCCAGCGTCACGGCGAGGCCGTCCAACCGGTCCTGCCAGCGGGCGACCGCTTGCGCGAATACGGCTTCGAGCTCGTCGTCCGAGCGGGTCGGCTCGTGGTGGGTGCAATACAGGCTGCGCGCGCCGACCTTCAGCGCCAGCGCGATGGCGCCGTCGAACGTGCCGTGGCCCCAGCCCTGCTTGGCCGGATATTCGTCGAGCGTGTACGAGCAGTCGGCGACGAGCGCGTCGACGCCTTCCATCGTGCGCTCGATCTCGCGCTCGCGCCGCTCGATCTCGCGCTGCGCCGCGTCGTGGTCCGCGCTGCCGGGGGCGTGCGGATTGAAGAACGGTTCGTGGTCGCCCGTGAAGAACATGGCGCGGCCGTTGCATTCGACGCGGTAGCCGAGGTTCGTCACGGGGTGGTTCATCACGACGTTGTGCACGACCACGTCGCCCACCGCGTGCGGCACGCCGATGTCCAGCGTCCGGTAGTCGATGGTGGCGTCCATCCGTTCCTCGCTGACGGGGAAGTAGCTGTTCTGCAGCTGTACGCCCATCACGTGCTCGATGCCCTGGCCCGTGACGGGATCGTGGGCGCCGTGCAGGCACACCCGCGTGCCCTGCACGAACAGCGGCGTGAAGAAGGGCAGGCCGTGGATGTGGTCCCAATGGCTGTGCGTAATGAAAATGTTGGCGCGCACGGGCGCGCCGTCTTGCCCGCGCCGTCGCATCAGGTCCTGGGCGAGCGCATAGATCCCCGTGCCGGCGTCCAGCACCACGAGGGTGCCGTCGTCGCCGCGCACTTCGATGCACGTGGTGTTGCCGCCGTAGCGCACGGTACGCGGCCCGGGGGACGGGATCGACCCGCGCACTCCCCAGAATCTGAATTTCATTGGGACTCCCTTGCTGCGCAGCCTCGTCGTCTGCTTGTATTTTTCATCGCGGCCAGGCCTGCACCGTTGCAAATATATGTCAGATCATAACGTCAATTTGTAACTGATTATCTGAATTTTGCAATTATGCATCGGTTGGTGTACAGCGGCGTGTAACGACGTTACACTGTGGGAGAATTTCATCCCGGCAATTAATGTGGCGATCCATCACATGCAAGAGCTCACCCCGGCCAATATCGTAGAGCGGCTCGACCTGCTCACGGAGGTCAGCGTCGCCCTCGGCGACGGCCACGACATCGGTTCCTTCCTCGACCGCATCCTGAAGGTTGCCAAGAGCATGACGCACGCGGACGGCGGCACGCTGTACCGCCCGAGCGGCGACGAACGCAGCCTGTGCTTCCACATTTCGCTGAACGACACGCTGGAACTCTACCAGGGCGGTGCCAGCGGCAACTCGATCGACCTGCCGCCGATCCCGCTGTACGACCAGTACGGCAACAAGAACCTGGCCTCGGTGGCGGCGTATGCGGCCAACTTCCACCAGTCCGTGAACATCGCCGACGTGTACCAGGCCGACGTCTTCAACTTCTCGGGCATGCGTTCGTTCGACCAGACGTTCGGCTACCGGTCCAAGTCGATCCTGACGGTGCCGATGACGAACCACGAGGGGGAACTGATCGGCGTGCTCCAGCTGATCAACGCGAAGGACCGGGACACGGACGAGATCTGCGCGTTCTCCGACACTGACCAGCGCTTCATCGAGGCGCTGGCGGCGCAGGCGGCGGTCGCGCTCACGAACCAGCAGCTCGTCGTGCAGATGGAACAGCTGCTGGAAGCCCTCGTCAACCTGATCAACATCGGCATCGACGAAAAATCGCCGTACACGGGCCGCCACTGCCAGTTCGTGCCGGAGCTGACGATGATGCTGGCCGAGGCCGTGCACGAGACGCCCATCGGGCCGATGGCATCGTTCCGCATGAGCGACCGCGACCGCCGCGAACTGTGGATGGCCGGCCTGCTGCACGACTGCGGCAAGATCACGACGCCGGTCCACGTCGTCGACAAGGCGACGAAGCTGGAGACGATCTTCGACCGCATCCACATGATCGACACGCGCTTCGAGGTGCTTTTGCGCGACGCCGAGATCCGCGCGTTGCGCGAGCAACTCGAACCGGACGCGGACCGCGCGGCGCTCGCCGACCGCCTCGCGTCCGAGCAGGCGCGCCTGCGCGCGGACCGCGACTTCCTGCGCCAGGCGAACATCGGCGGCGAAGGCATGTCTCCGGACGACCAGGAGCGCGTGCGCCGCATCGCGACGTACCGCTGGACGGGGCCGGACGGCGCCGAGCGCGACTTCCTCGACGAGGACGAGGTGCACAACCTGACCGTGCGCTTTGGTACACTCAACGACGAAGAACGCAAGATCATCAACAACCACATCGTCGTGACGATCCGCATGCTCGAATCCCTGCCCTGGCCGAAGCACCTCAAGAATGTCCCCGAATACGCCGGCGGCCACCACGAGCGCATGGACGGCAAGGGCTATCCGCGCGGCCTCACGCGCGAGCAGATGTCCGTGCAGGCCCGCGTGATGGCCATCGCCGACATCTTCGAGGCCCTGACGGCGCGCGACCGCCCGTACAAGAAAGGCAAGACGCTGTCGGAGTCGCTGCACATCCTCGGCAAGTTCGCCCTCAACGGCCACATCGACCCGGACCTCTTCGACATCTTCGTGCGCGAAAAGGTGTACCTGAAATTCGCGCGCAAGAACCTGGATGCGTCGCAGATCGATCACGTCGACGAGGCGGCGATCCCGGGCTATACGCCGTGAAGCTGTTGCGGCGCTACGGCGCGCGCTGGGCGCTCGGCATCCTCCTGACGCTGGTGGCCGTGCTGTACGCGAACGGCACCTGGCACAGCGACGCCATCGAGCGCCAGGACACCATCCTCGCCGACCTGCGCATGCGCCTGGAGGGGCCGGCGCCCGATCCGCGCATCGTCATCGTCGACATCGACCCGAAGAGCCTCGCCGCCGTCGGGCGGTTCCCGTGGAGCCGCGACGTGCTGGCGAAGCTGGTCGACCAGCTGGCCGGCCATTACCATGCGCGCACCATCGCCTTCGACGTGTCGTTCCCCGAGCCCGACACGAGCTCCGGCTACGCGGTGCTGGAGCGTCTCGCGCAGCGCGAGCTGAAGGACGTGCCGGGCGTGGCGACGAAGCTGGCGGCGCTCGAACCGGCGCTCGATTACGACGGCCGCTTTGCCAGGGCACTGGCCGGACGCCCCGTGCTGCTGGGCTATAGCGTGTCGGCGGAGCTGGCCAAGGGCGTGCTGCCGAAGCCCGCGTTCACGGTCGCGGACCTGGGCGGGCGCTCGCTCGACGCCTACCGGAGCGCCGGCTACGAGGCGAACATCGCGCGCCTGCAGGAGGCGGCGCTGGGCGCCGGCATCTTCTCGGTCGACCCGGACGTGGACGGCGTCGTGCGCACGGTCCCGCTGCTGCAGCGCATCGGCGACGGCTACTATCCCACGCTCGGCCTGGCCACGGCAGCCGCCTACCTGGGCGCGACGGCGATCCGCCCCGACTTCGGCACCGCGGAAGTCCTCGCCCAGGACGAGGTGGCCGGCGCCGACCGCATCGTCCTCGTGCGGCCGCAGGGACGGAAGGTTGCCATCCCGGTGGGCGACGGCCTGACGACGGTCGTGCAGTTCCGCGGCCCGGGCGGCCCGCAGGGCGGGACGTTCCGCTACGTGTCCGCCGTCGACGTGCTGCAGGGCAGGGTGCCTCCGGCCCTGCTGGAGGACGTCGTCGCCCTCGTCGGCACGACGGCACCGGGCCTGCAGGACCTGCGCTCGACCCCCGTGAGCAGCGTCTATCCGGGCGTGGAAGTGCACGCCAACGTGATCAAGTCGATCCTCGACCGCCGCTTCAAGTCGCATCCCGACTACGCGACGGCCGTCGAATTCTTCCAGATCTTCGTGGCGGGAACCCTGCTCGCGCTGCTGCTGCCGGCGCTGTCGCCGCTGCCGGCCGTGCTGGTGTCCGCCGCTGTCTTCGCCGGCGTCGTCGGCGCCAACTGGGCCCTGTACCGCCAGTTGGACTGGACGGTCGACATGTTCGTCTGCCTGCTGCTCGTCGCGCTGCTGTTCGTCGTGAACCTGGCATGGGGCTATCTGTTCGAGTTCCGCAAGGGCCGCGCGCTCGTCTCGCGCTTCGGCGAATACGTCGCGCCGGAACTCGTCGCGCAGATGGCCGAGAATCCCGAAGCCTATACGATGGAGGGCGAGAGCCGCGAGCTGTCCGTGATGTTCGTCGACGTGCGCGGCTTCACGACGATCTCGGAAGGACTGTCGCCAAAGGCGCTGCGCGAGTACATCAATCTCTATCTCACCGCGATGTCCGAGGACATCCGCGGCAGCCACCAGGGCACGCTCGACAAATACATCGGCGACGCCGTGATGGCGTTCTGGGGCGCGCCCGTCGCCTTTGCCGACCACGCGAGCCGCGCGGTGGCCACGTCGCTGCTGATGCAGGCCAGCGCGGCGCGCCTCGACGAGGATTTTAAACGGCGCGGCTGGCCGCCGCTGGCGATCGGCATCGGCATCAATTCCGGCCTGATGCACGTGGGCGACATGGGCTCCGCGATCCGCCGCGCCTACACGGTGATGGGCGACGCGGTGAACCTCGGCTCGCGCCTGGAGGGCATCACGAAGGTGTACGGCGTCGGCATCGCGGTGGGCGAGGCCACGCGCCTGGCCGCGCCGGAATTCGTCTACCGCGAACTGGATCTCGTGCGCGTAAAAGGCAAGAACGAGCCGGTGGCGATCTTCGAGCCGCTCGGCAAACCGGCCGACCTCGCGCCTGCAGTGCTGGACGAACTGGCCGCGTGGGATGCGGCGCTGGCCAGGGTGCGCGCGCAGGACTGGGAGGGCGCGCACGGCGCGATCGCGGCGCTGCACGCGGCGCATCCGCAGCGCGCGCTCTACGCCCTGTACCTGGAACGGATCGCGCACTGGCGTGCGGATCCGCCCGGAGCAGGGTGGGATGGCGTGACGACGTTCGAGACCAAGTAGCGCCGGCGCAACGCTGGTGTCCGGTATTCCCCCCATCCCGAGGGGGAGAGTTCTGATTTTCAATAATTTTTCTCTCAGGCAAGGAAAACCTCTTTACACTCGTGACAAACGAGATTTTCCTTTCGGCGGCTTTGCCGCAGGCCCGGGGATGCATGGGCCAGAACAATAACGATATGGTCATCCACAACATGAAACTACGCTTGGCACGCCTGGTCGCGGGCTCGGTGCTGGCTGCCGCCGTCGGCGCCGCCTGGGCCGACGATGCGATCCGGTTCGAGATCAGCCGCTTCGACGTGAGCGGCAACACGCTGCTGCCCGCTGCCGACGTGCAGGCCGCCGTCGCCCCGTACACGGGCGCGGGCCGCGACTTCGGCGACGTCCAGCGCGCGCTGGAAGCGCTCGAGGCGCTGTACCACGCGCGCGGCTGGAACGTCGTCACCGTCCAGTTGCCCGAACAGGAACTCAATGGCGGCGTCGTGCGCCTGCGCGTGGTGCAGACGACCGTGCGCCAGGTCGAGGTGACGGGCAACCGCTGGTTTTCCGAGGCGAACGTGCGCGCCAGCCTGCCCACGCTCGTCCCGGGCGCGACGCCCAATTTGGCGGACGTGTCGCGCAACCTCAGGCTCGTCAACGAGAATCCGGCGAAGAAGGTCAAGCTGAGCCTCGCCGGTGCCGATGCGAATGGCGAGGACGCGGTCGACGCCAGGGTGGAAGTCGCGGACGAGCGCCCGTGGAAGGTGATGTTCAACGCCGACAACACGGGCACCGAGTCCACCGGCAAGACCCACGCGGGCGTGCTGCTGCAGCACGCGAACCTGTGGGGCCGCGACCACGTAGGCACCTTGCAGTACACCACGACGGCCGAGCGCCCGGACCGCGTGGCCGTGTGGGCCGCCGGCTACCACGTGCCGCTGTACGCGCTGGGCGATTCCATCGACCTGTTCGCGAGCTATTCGGACGTCGATTCGGGCGCCGTCAGCGCCGGCCTGTTCGACCTCGCCGTGAGCGGCAAGGGCACGGTCTACGGCGGCCGCTACAACCATGTTTTGCCGAAGCGCGGCAACCTGGAGAGCCGCATCGTGGCCGGGTTCGACGTCAAGGCCTACCGCAACAACGTCGTCTTCGGCACGCAGAACTTCGGCAACGACGTCACCGTGCGCCCGCTGAGCATCGCGTGGGCCGGCAGCCATACCGCTGCCGACGGCCAGACCGACTTCTCGATCGCCCTGCTGCAGAACGTGCCGGGCGGCGCGCGCGGCGGCGCGGACGATTTCGCGGCCGTGCGCAGCGGCGCCAGGGCCGGCTACCGCATGGTGCGCTTCGCGGCCGCGTTCACCAACATCGTGGCAGGCGACTGGCAGACGCGCGTGCTGCTGAACGGGCAGTGGACGCACGACGCGCTGGTGCCGGGCGAGCAGTTCGGCGCCGGCGGCGCGACGACCGTGCGCGGCTTCGGCGAGCGCGATCTCGCGACGGACACGGGCATCGTCTCCAACATCGAACTGTACACGCCGGACCTGTGCGGCCGCGCGGGCTGGCAATGCCGCCTGCTCGGCTTCTACGACACGGCCTGGGGCGAGCGCAATCGAGCGCTGCCGGCCGAACTGCACCGCACCGCGATCTCCAGCACGGGCCTCGGCCTGCGCGTCTCGGCGGGCGGCGCGGCCAGCGTGCAGCTCGACTACGGCCACGGCCTGCACGTCGGCCAGGTGGCGGCCACCAGCAGGAACAAGCTCCACGTGCGCATGGCGCTGGCGTATTGAGGATCCATCCATGACTTCATCCATCAAAAGACGGTTCGGTGCACTCCTGCTCGCGGCATGCTACAGCGGGTCTGGTGTCGCCGCGCCCACGCTGCCGCAGGTCGTTGCCGGCCAGGCCACGTTCAACCAGCAGGGCAACGTGTTCTCGATCACGAACACGCCCGGCGCGATCATCAACTGGCAGAGCTTCAACGTCGGTGCCGGCGAGGTCACGCGGTTCATCCAGCAGAGCGCGGACAGCGCGGTGCTGAACCGCGTGCTGGGCCAGGACCCGACGAAGATCCTCGGCGCGCTGCAATCGAACGGCAAGGTCTTCCTGATCAACCCGAACGGGATCCTGTTCGGCCAGGGCGCGCGCGTGGACGTGAACGGTCTCGTGGCCTCCACCCTGAACATCAGCGACGCCGACTTCCAGGCGGGCCGCAAGCGCTTCCAGGCGGGTGCCGTCGCGGGCACGGTGCGCAACGAAGGCACGATCGCGACGCCGTCCGGCGGCCAAGTGTTCCTGGTCGCGCCGCACGTCGAGAACACGGGCATCGTCACGGCGCCGAACGGCGACGTGATCCTGGCGGCGGGGCACAGCGTGCAGCTGGTGGACTCGAACGATCCGGACCTGCGCGTGGAGCTCTCGGCCCCGGCGGGGCAGGCCGTCAACCTGGGCCAGGTGATCGCGCAGGGCGGCCGCATCGGCATCTACGGCGCCCTGGTGAACCAGCGCGGCGTCGTCAACGCGGACAGCGCCGTCATGGGCGCGAACGGCCGCGTCGTCCTGAAAGCGAGCCGCGCGGTCGCGCTGGACGCGGGCAGCGTCACGCGCGCCGCCGGTAGCGCCGGTGCGGACGGCGGCACGGTGCAGGTGCTGGGTGAACAAGTCAATGTCGCCGCGGGCGCCGGCGTGGATGCGAGCGGCCGCAATGGCGGCACGGTGCTCGTCGGCGGCGACTGGCAGGGCGGCGGCAGTGTCATGCGCGCGCAGGACACCACGGTAGTGAACGGCGCCGTGATCCGCGCCGACGGCAGCGCCGGCAACGGCGGCAAGGTCGTGCTGTGGTCCGATGGCGCGACGGCGGCGCACGGCGTCGTCTCCGCGCGCGGCAGCGTGGCCGGCGGCAAGGTCGAGACGTCGGGCCATGCGCTCGACGTGGACGGCATCGCGGTCGATGCGTCCGGCAGCAAAGGGAAGAACGGTACGTGGCTGCTCGACCCGTACGATATCGAGGTCGTGACGGGCGGTACGGCGAACGCGAACGACGTCAAGACGCCGTCCGGCGGCGTCGCGACGGGCGTCACGCGCGTGGCACCGGCCACGCTGACGGCGGCCGGCACGGACGTCGTCCTGCAGGCACAGCACGACCTCACGGTCACGGACGCGCTGAACGCGGCCGGCAGCGTGCGCGCACAGGCGGGCAACGACATCCGCATCAACGCGCAGGTGAGCGCGGGCGGCGACCTCGATTTCCGTGCGCAGAACGCGTTCACGCTGGGCGCCAACGGGACGCTGAAAACCGGGAACTACATCGACGTCAGTGCCAACGAGATCACGCTGGCGGGGAACATCGCGGGCAGCGGCCAGTTGCCGATCCTGACCCTGACGTCGGCCGATCCGGGCCGCGCCATCAGCATCGGGACAGGAACAGGTACAGGCGCGGGCAGCACGGGCGGGTTGGCGCTGGACGCCGCTTCCCTGCAGCGCCTGAGCGGCAGCCTCTTCGAGATCAACGTGGGCAACAGCGCTCACACGGGCACCGTGTCCGTCGACAGCGCGCTCTCCGCGGCGACCAACGTCGTGCTGGAAAACGCGGGCACCATCCGCATCGGCGCGCCGGTCGACCTGTCCGCGAACGCGGGCAGCCGCTTCATCGCGAGCCAGTATGCGAACGGCGGCCTGATCGACGTCGCGGGCAGCGTGAAGGCAGCGAAATCCGTGCTGCTGCAGGGCGATCGCCTGGCCATCGGCGCGATCGTGGCCGCCGACAAGGTCAAGCTGCAACCCAACAGCGCGGACACGCACATGTCGATCGGCGGCACCGGCGACGGCTTCGCCATCTCGCAGGCCGCGCTGTCCAACGTGCAGACGAACGATCTCACGATCGGCGGACTGGCGGGCGGCTGGGGCGGCATCGACGTCGACGGCGCCGCGAGTTTCGCGGGCGCGAAGCTGACGCTGGATGCGGGCAACGGCGAGCTGGCGATCAAGGCGCCGCTGGGCGCGACCGGCACGCTGGCGCTCATGTCGAACCTCGGCATCTACGAACGCGATGCGGGCAGCGTCAGGTCGGCCAACGTGGCGCTGCGCGGCGGCCAGGTCGTGTTCACGGGCGCCAACGAGATCGGCACGCTGTCCGGCAGCGCCAGCGGCAACCTGTTCCACGTCGTGAACCAGGGCGGCCTGCGGATCGGCACCGTCGATGGCATGAGCGGCGTCACCGCACCCAACGCCAGCCTGCGATTCATCAGCGGCGGCCTCCTGGTGCTCGACGCGGGCATCGCCGGCGGCACCGACGCCACCCTGGACGCGGCGGGCATCGCCGGCAGCGGCCTGCTGCAGGCCGGCGTGCTGACCCTGGCGTCCAGCGCCGGCATCGGCACGACGACGACCCCGCTCAAGACCCGCACCGGCATGCTGATGGCATCCAACCAGGGCACGGGCAGCCTGCCCATCAACATCGCCAATAACGGGCCGTTGCTGCTGCGCCGGGCCGTGCAGGACGGCGACGGCAATGGCGGCGCGATCGTCATCGACAGCGTGGGGGGCATGACCGTGCCCGCGTTCGACGTGACCAACGGCGCCGGTGAAGTGCGCACCAACAGCGGCGACATCAGCCTCACGACGCACAGCCCGCTGACCATCCACGGCCGCGTGGCGACGACGAGCGGCAACGTGCGCCTGCTGGCCGACAATGGCGGCGCCGTCACGATCTCGTCCAGCGCCCGCGTGATGTCGGTCAGCGGCAACGTCAGCGTCACGGGCGGTTCCACGCAGATCGCGGCCGACAGCATCAGCGTGTCCAGCCCGGACAAGCTGCAGGTCAGCACCACCGGCACCGACACCGGGACGCCGCCGCCGGCCACGACGCCGACGCTCGACGCCTGCCTCGCCAACCGCACGACGGCCGGTTGCGGCCCCGTGCTGGCGGCCGCCGTGCAGGCCTGTACGGTCAATCCGTCCGGCCCGCGTTGCGGCGAGATCATGCCGACGTACGAGACGTGCTCGGCCCAACCCACCGCGCCTGGCTGCGGTCCCATCATCAAGGAACACGACGCGATCACGGCGTGCATGGCCGACCCGAAAGCACCGGGCTGCGCGGCCACCTTGCCCGTCTACGACGTCTGCAGGACGGCACCGGCGACCTATGGCTGCTCGGTCGTCATCAAGGAACGCGACGCGGTCACCGCCTGTATCGCCGACCCGAAAGCGCCGGGCTGCACGACGACCTTGCCGCCGCTGGACCAGTGCCGCGCGGACGGCAGCGCCTACGGCTGCGCGGCCGTGCTGGCGCGCGCCCGGTTCGACGCGTGCCTCGCGAACCCGTCCGGCGCCGGCTGCGGCGACGTCCTGCCGAAGCTGGACGTGTGCAAGCTGACGCCGTCGCTGGAAGGTTGCACGCAGGTGCTGGCGCTGGGCTTCCAGGCCTGCCTCGCGAACCCGCATGACGCGAGCTGCAGCGGCATCCTGCCCACGCTGACGCAATGCCAGGGCAACAGCAAGCTGCCCGGCTGCGACGTCGTGCTGCCCACGCTGGCCCAGTGCATCGGCAGCCCGAGCCTGCAGGGCTGCGACGTGCGCCTGCCGAGCCTCGCGGTGTGCGCGGCGGCGCCTTCCACGGCGGGCTGCGAAGCCGTGCTGCCGACGGCGTCGTTCTGCAGCACGCATCCGGGCGACGCCCTCTGCGTCGTGTTGGGCGGCAGCAGCGGCACCGGCCAGAACGCGCAGGGCAAGCCGGTGGCCCAGGCGGTGCAGACGGTGGTCCAACTCATCAACACGTCGGCGCCCGCCGTCACGGGCAGCGGCGCCGACAAGAGCGACAAGGACGCATCGGCCGTCAAGCCGGGAGAGCGCCTGACGGGCCTCGTGCAAGCGGAACAAACTGGAGTCAAGAATGAAAAACCTGCGACCAAAATGTACTGCAATTGAGGCGCTGGCCCGGACACTCCTCTGCGCCGTGCTGCTGTTCGGCGCAAGCGCGGCCTGGGCGGGGCAGGTCGTGGGCATCGTGGAGCACCTGAGCGGGCCGCTCATGGACCGCAAGGCCGACGGCACCGTGAAGGTACTGGCCGCGAAGTCCCAGGTGGAAAGCGGCGACACGCTCGTGGCCGAGAAGAACACGTACGCACAGATCCGCTTCATCGACAACAGCGAGATCACGCTGCGTCCCGGCACGACCTTCAAGATCGACGACTTTGCCTACGACGCCGACAAGCCGGACGGCGACAGCGCCGTGTTCAGCCTCGTGAAGGGCGGCCTGCGCTCGATCACGGGCCTGCTGGGCAAGCGCAACAAGGAGAAGTTCCAGCTCAAGACGCCGGCGGCCACGATCGGCATCCGCGGCACGACGTTCATCGCGCAGTGGGTCGACGGCGCGGCGGCGGCGAAGTCGGCGCCGGCGGCACCGGTCAATCCCGGTCTCGTCCCCGGCCTGGCACCCGGCCTGCACGTGGCCGTGCTCGACGGGATGATCGTCGTGACGAACACCGGTGGTGCGCAAAACTTCCCGGCCGGCCAGTTCGGCTTCGTGCCCGACATGAAGCAGCCGCCGATCGTGCTGCCGCAAAACCCGGGCCTGAAGTTCGCACCGCCCCCGATGTTCAACGGCAGCAGCGGCGGACCGCTCGCGTCGCAGGGGCCGGCGGCGCTGCAGAATACGGTGGATTGCATCGTACGCTGACCGGAGCGGCGCATAAAAAAAGCCTGTGCATGCACAGGCTTTTTTGTTGGCGTCAGCCGACCGTTACAACACGTCGCTCGCGTGATCCGCCAGGCGCGAACGCTCGCCGCGCGCCAGGGTCACGTGGCCGCCGTGACCCCAGCCCTTGAAGCGGTCGACCACGTACGTCAGGCCGCTCGAGCCCTCGGTGAGGTAAGGCGTGTCGATCTGCGCGATGTTGCCGAGGCAGAGGATCTTCGTGCCCGGACCGGCGCGCGTGACCAGCGTCTTCATCTGCTTCGGCGTCAGGTTCTGCGCCTCGTCGATGATGAGGAATTTGTTCACGAACGTGCGGCCGCGCATGAAGTTGAGCGACTTGATCTTGATGCGCGAACGGATCAGGTCCTGCGTCGCCGCGCGGCCCCAGTCGCCCGCGTCGCCGTCGCCCTTCATGAGCACTTCCAGGTTGTCGTCGAAGGCGCCCATCCACGGCGACATCTTTTCTTCCTCCGTGCCGGGCAGGAAGCCGATGTCTTCGCCGACGGGCACGGTCACGCGGGTGACGATGATCTCGTTGTAGACCTTCGTTTCCAGCACCTGCGCCAGGCCCGCCGCCAGCGCCAGCAGCGTTTTACCGGTACCGGCCTGGCCGAGCAGCGAGACGAAGTCGACTTCCGGATTCATGAGCAGGTTGAGCGCGAAGTTCTGCTCGCGGTTGCGCGCCGTGATGCCCCACACGTTGTTCTTGTTGCTGGAATAGTCGCGCAGGGTCTGCAGCACGGCCGTCTTGCCGTTGATCTGCTTGACCTGGGCGTACAGCGGCGCCTCGCCGTTCTTCGGTTCCAGGTACACGAACTGGTTGACGAGCAGGGTCGGGATCAGCGGACCCGTGATGCGGTAGAACGTGGACGAGTAGCCGCCCTTGATCTCCTGCCACGATTCCACGCCCTTGCCGTGCTTCGTCCAGAAGTCGTCCGGCAGCTGGACGATGCCCGAGTACAGCAGGTCGGTGTCTTCCAGCACGTGGTCGTTGAAGTAGTCTTCGGCGGCCAGGCCCAGCGCGCGCGCCTTGATGCGCATGTTGATGTCCTTCGACACCAGCACGATCGCGCGGCCCGGCTGCTCGGCTTCCAGCGCGCGCACGACACCGAGGATCTGGTTGTCGGCCTTGCCGGACGGCAGACCCTCGGGCAGGGCGGCGCCGTTCAGGCGCGTCTGGAAGTGCAGGCGGCCCTTCGCATCCTTGTTGCCCAGCTTGGCCAGCGGGATGCCGGATTCGATGGCGTCGTCGTCGACGTTGGCGATCAGCGCGTCCAGCGTGCGCGAGACCTGGCGTGCGTTGCGCGCGACTTCCGACATCCCTTTCTTGTGGTTGTCGAGTTCTTCCAGCGTCATCATCGGCAGGTAGACGTCGTGTTCCTCGAAGCGGAACAGCGAGGTCGGGTCGTGCATCAGCACGTTCGTGTCGAGCACGAACACCTTCGTGGTGCCCGACGTGTCGGCCTTGCGGCTCGCTTGCGACTTGACGTTGACCTCGACCGGCTTGTGCTTGGCCGGATGCGGTTCGTTCATGTCGCTCTCGCGCAGCTTGGCGCCGGCACCTTCGGCCTTCGCCTTGCCCGGTTTCGCGGGCTTTTCGCCGCGGGCGGGCATCGGCGGAATCGCCGGTGCCTCGGGCGGGGTGTCTTCGCGCGCGGGCGCCTCGGCCAGCAGGGCGGCCTTCGACTTGCGCGGCTTCGTCGCCTTGGGGGCGGGTACGGCCGGACCGCTGATCAGGTCTTCGACGGGGTCGTTTTCCGCTTTCGCGGCTGCGCGCACAGGCGTCTTGCCCGGTTCGGCCCTCGGGTAATCCTTGGCCAGCAGGATGGTGGCCGGCTTGGTGGGGAGTTTAGGCAGTGGCATCAGGTTCTCAATCCAGAAAAGAAGTCGGAAAAACGCTCCGCACGGCACGCGCGCGCCGTCGGGCAGACAGATGCAACTGGGGGGAGCTGCGAGGCGCCGGCGAGCCCAGACGGGGGCCCTGGCCGGCAGCCAGATTGGAATGATGCGGTGAGGTAAAACAGTGACTCAAAATAGGCGAACGCTCGGCTAAAGGTTTGTCGAAACCATCGCCAGCCCGCTCTTCAAGGCTGGCTTTGTAGAAATTCCAGCACTTCTTGGACGTGATCATTGACTTTCACGCCACGCCATTCTTTCACCAACTTGCCGTCAGCGTCAATGACAAACGTACTGCGCTCTACCCCCCGCACTTTTTTGCCGTACATATTTTTCATCTTCATGACGTCGAACTGGGTGCACACGGCTTCGTCCGGATCGGAAATCAGTTCGAAGGGCAGGCCCAGCTTGGCCTTGAAGTTGTCGTGCGAGCGCAGGGAATCGCGGCTGATGCCGTAGACGTCGGTGTTCAGCGCCTTGAATTCGTCGTAGCGGTCGCGGAAGTTCATCGCTTCCGTCGTGCAGCCGGGGGTATTGTCTTTGGGATAGAAGTACAGCACCGTGTAGCGCGCCGGGCGACCGTTCAGTTGAAACGTCTGGTCGCCGGTCATCGGCGCGCTGAAATTCGCGATGGGTGCTGCGGTTGGGCTTTCGGCCACGGTTTTCTCCTGTCTCGCGGCCCTAGCACCGCGTGCTTACATAGTCTTGTCGAGGATGATCAGTTCGCCCGATCGTCCTGGTAACTCGCCCCACTGGACCGGATGCTCGGGCAGCGGGTCGCCTTTTATCTTCTCATAATAGTCCGCCATCGAGGCAAGCCGGTAGCCTTGGGCTTTCCAACCTGACAACAGCTGCTCGAATATGGGGGCGAGTTTCTGTCCTTCAAGCTCCGCGTGCAAGGTATACACGTGGTCGCGTTGCGGGTTCGCCGTCAGCTTCAGCAGGTGGGCGGCGATGTTGTGCTCGTCGATGACGGTGCCGTCGATCTCGCGGCCCAGCAGCTCGTCCAGCGTCGGCAAGGTGGTGGGCATCTGGATGTGCGACAGGCCGCGATAGCGGTACGGCCCGAACTGCGGATCGGCCAGCGAGCCGTCGTCGCGCAACTGGGCGCGGCCGTCCGATGCGTAGCGGTAGCCGACGGCATCGTGGCGCGCGAAGGCATGCTGGTTCATCTGCCAGCCCGCCGCGCCATGCGTGTGCGGCGGCTCGCCGAATACCTGCGTGTAGCGCTGCTCGCTCTTCTTCATCATGCGGTCCGTCCAGGCCGCATCGCGCCCCCGCACGTTGTCCTGCCACCAGACGTGGTCCCACGTGTGGATGCCGCATTCGAAGCCGGCGTCGCGCGCGGCGCGCATCTCGGCCGCCGCTTTCGCCCCGATGTCCGGACCGGGCAGCAGCACGCCGTACATCAGCGTCTTGAAGCCGTAGTGCTCCACGACGGACGTGCGCGACACCTTCTGGAAGAAGCCGGGGCGCAGCGCGCGCCGCATCGCCCATCCCGTGTGGTCCGGGCCCAGCGAAAACAGGAACGTCGCACCGGCCCCGTGCGCGCTCAGCATGCGCACGAGGTTGGGCACGCCTTCGCGCGTGCCGCGGTAGGTGTCGACGTCGATCTTGAGGACGAGCAGCGGTGCCAAGACGGTTCCTTTAATCGACGAGTGCCTGGGCCGCCGCGACCTGGCCGCGGTAGGCGTCGAAGATGTGGCGCAGCGCGTCCGCCATCGTCACGGAAGGCGCCCAGCCGAGGTCGTTCTTCGTGTTCTCGATCTTCGGCACGCGGTTCTGCACGTCCTGGTAGCCGGTGCCGTAGTAGGCGCCCGAGCTGGTCTCGACGATCTTGACTTTCTCTGCGCCGGCCGCGTATTCCGGGTACTCGGCCGCCAGCTTCATCATCATGTCGGCCAGTTCGCGGATCGAATAGTTGTTGACCGGGTTGCCGATGTTGTAGATCTGGCCGGTGGCACGGCCGTCCTTGTTCTCGATGATCTTCATGAGCGCCGAGATGCCGTCGTCGATGTACGTGAACGCGCGCTTCTGGTGGCCGCCGTCGACGAGCTGGATGGTCTCGCCGCGCACGATGTGGCCGAAGAACTGCGTCAGCACGCGCGACGAACCTTCCTTCGGCGTGTGGATCGAATCCAGGCCGGCGCCGATCCAGTTGAACGGACGGAACAGCGTGAAGTTCAGGCCTTCCATGCCGTAGCCCCAGATCACGCGGTCCATCAGCTGCTTGGCGCAGGCGTAGATCCAGCGCGGCTTGTTGATCGGGCCGTAGACCAGTTCCGAGTTCTCCGGATCGAACTCGGCGTCGCGGCTCATGCCGTAGACTTCCGACGTCGACGGGAAGATCAGGTGCTTTTTATATTTCGCGGCCGAGCGGACGATCGGCAGGTTCGCCTCGAAGTCCAGCTCGAAGACCTTCAGCGGTTCCTTCACGTACGTCGACGGCGTCGCGATGGCGACCAGCGGCAGGATCACGTCGCATTTCTTGACGTGGTACTCGACCCATTCCGTGTTGATCGTGATGTCGCCTTCGAAGAAGTGCATGCGGGGATTGTCCAGCAGATGCGCGATGCGGTCGGACGACATGTCCATGCCGTAGACTTCCCAGTCGGTCGTCTCGAGGATGCGCTTGGACAGGTGGTGGCCGATGAAGCCGTTGACGCCGAGGATGAGGACTTTTTTCATGTGGGTTTTCCTGGATGCTTGTTCAGGCCTGGTCTTCTGCGAGTTGTGCCCGCAGTTCGGCAGGAGAGATGCGCAGGCCGTCGGCCAGCAGGCTGTGAATGACCAGCGCGCGGCCGTCGCCGCAGACGCCGAGGATCGCATTATCGACGACCGCGAGGCCCGGCGAGAGGCCCTGAACATTACCGTTCTGTAATCGAGCGCGTTCGATGACGTAGCGGCGCGGGCCGACGTCCGTGAACGCGCCGGGGTAGGGCGGGGCGACGGCGCGGTGCAGGTTGTACACCTCGTGCGCGGGTTTGGTCCAGTCGATGCGGCCGTCTTCCGGCTTGCGGCCGCCGAAGTAGCCGCCTTTCGTCAGGTCGTTCGGCGTACGCGGCGCCGTGCCGGCCAGCAGGTCCGGCAGCACGTGGTACAGCGCCAGCTCCGCGGCGACCGTCACCTTGCCGAACACTTCGAACGCGGTGTCGTCCGGCAGGATCGGCACGGCCTGCTGCGCGACGATGGCGCCGGCGTCCGGTTTCACCGTCATCTCGTGCAGGGTGGCGCCGGTCTCGGTGGCGCCGTGCAGCACGGCCCAGTTGGTGGGCGCGCGGCCGCGGAACGCCGGCAGCAGCGAGCCGTGCATGTTGTACGCGGGGGCGATGTCGAGGATCGCCTGCGGCAGCATGTGACGGAAGTAGAAGCTGAACATCAGGTCCGGCTGCGCGGCCTGGATGGCCTTGACCAGGTCGGCGCCTTTCGCATCATCCGGCGTGAGGTAGGGGATGCCTTCGGTCTCGCACAGCGAGAGGACGGATTCGAACCAGATGTTTTCGGTGGCGCTGTCCTGGTGCGTGATGACGAGGGCGACGTCGACGCCGCCGGCCAGCAGCACCTTCAGGCAGCGTACGCCCACGTTGTGGTAGGCGAAGACGACTGCGCGTTTGCGGGGTTGGGTCATGTTCTTTGGGCCGTGAAGGCGAGTGAGGTTTTTCGTCGCCCGCGCCGCTGGGGGCGGGGCGACGTATTGTAGTGCGCCGGCCGGACGCTCAGCGCACGACCTGCCGCTTCTCGATCCCGTCCGTCTCGGCGAGATCCGCCGGCACGCCCTGCAGGATCGTGGCGACGACGTAGCGCGGCCGTGCGCGCACCTGCTGGTAGATGCGGCCCACGTATTCGCCCACGAGGCCGATGCCGAACAGGATCACGCCCATGAAGAAGAACGCGATCGCGAACAGCGTGAACACGCCTTCCGCCTCGGCGCCCAGCAGGAATCTGCGGAAGATGAGCACGACCACCAGCAGCGCCGACAGCAGCGCCAGGGTCATGCCCAGCAGCGAGAACATCTGCAGCGGCACGAGCGAGAAGCCCGTCATCAGGTCGAAGTTCAGGCGAATGAGGCTGTACAGCGAATACTTCGATTCGCCGGCCGCGCGTTCCTCGTGTTCGACGACGATCTCCGTCGGCTTGCGCGCGAACTTGTACGCGAGCGCCGGCACGAAGGTGTTCACTTCGCCGCACTGGTTGACGAGGTCGATCACGTTGCGGCCGTAGGCGCGCAGCATGTTGCCCTGGTCCGTGATGTGGATGTTCGTGATGCGCTCGCGCAGGCGGTTCATCGCCTTCGACGCGACCGTGCGCCACGCGGAATCCTGGCGCTTGCGGCGGATCGAGCCCACGTAGTCGTAGCCCTCGCGCATCTTGGCGATCAGCTTGTGGATCTCTTCCGGCGGGTTCTGCAGGTCGGCGTCGAGCGTGATGACGATCTGGCCGCGCGTCTGCTCGAAGCCCGCGAGGATCGCCATGTGCTGGCCGTAGTTGCCGTTGAAGAGGACGACGCGCGTGACGTCCGGACGCTTGCGGTACTGCTCGGCGAGGATCGACACCGAGTTGTCGCGGCTGCCGTCGTTGACGAAGACGACTTCGTACGCGATGCCCAGCGCATCCATTGCCGGGTACAGGCGCGCGAACAGGTTCGCCAGGCCCGCTTCCTCGTTATAGACCGGAATGACGACCGAGACTTCCGGCTTCATGGCCACCGTCGTCATTTGGCGAGCACCGCTTTGACTGCGCTGACGGCGCGTTCCACGTCCGCCTTCGTCATCGCATTGAACATCGGCAGCGTGACGGTCAGGCGGCCGATCTTCTCGGCGACGGGGAACATCCCCTCTTTGAAGCCGCGCTCGCGGTACAGGGTGAACAGGTGGATCGGCGCGTAGTGGTAACCCGTGCCGATGTTGTGCTCCTTCTGCATGCGGGTCATGAAGTCGGCGCGCGTGCCCGGGCCGTTGTCCGGCAGGATGATCTGGAACAGGTGCCAGTTGCTCGTACCGAAAGCCTGGATCGGGAGCTGGGCGCCGGTCTGTGCTTCGAAGTCGGGACCGAAGCAGTCGAAGTAGTGACGGGCCAGCGCGGCGCGGTGCGCCGTCAGCTGTTCCAGGTTCTTCATCTGGCCCAGGCCGATGGTGGCCATGATGTCGCTCATGTTGTACTTGCCGCCCAGGAGGTCGACGTCGATGCCGTCCACGCCGCTGCGCGTCACGCCCTGCAGGCGGTATTTCTCGGCCAGGCGCGCTTCCTCGAGATTGTTCAGCACGAGGCAGCCGCCTTCGCCCGTCGTGATGTTCTTGTTGGCCTGGAAGCTGAACGACGCGAAGTCGCCGAACGAGCCGATGCGCTTGCCGTTCCACAGCGAGCCGATGGCCTGCGCGGCATCCTCGACGACGCGCAGGTCGTGCTTGTGCGCGATCGCGTACAGGCGGTCCATGTCCAGCGGCAGGCCGGAGAGATACACGGGGATGATCGCCTTCGTACGCGGCGTGATCGCGGCTTCCAGCCTGTCGAGGTCCATGTTGCGCGTGACCGGGTCGATGTCGGCGAACACCGGCGTGGCGCCCGTTTCGATGATCACGTTGGCGGTGGCCGGCCACGAGATCGGCGTCGTGATCACTTCATCGCCCGGCCCGATGCCGGCGATGCGCAGCGCGATCTCCATCGTGCAGGTGCCGGAATTGAAGGTGCGGACCGGACGGCCGCCGAAGTATTCCGACAGCAGGGCCTCGAATGCCTGGTTTTTCGGACCGGTCGTGATCCAGCCGGAGCGCAGCACTTCGCCGACGGCGGCGATGGTCTCTTCGTCGATGGTGGGCCGGGAAAAGGGCAGGAAGGGCAGCTCGGCAGTCATGGGAAGCTCGTTATTCTATTGATAAAGATATGCAGACAAAGCGGGCATTGTAACAGCGCCCTGTCTAGCGCCAAATCACGTTCTCGCCAGCAACACCACGCCCACCACGATGACGCCGATGGCCACCAGCCGCTGCGGCGACACCGCCTCGCCCAGGAACATCCAGGCGCCGAACGCCGACACGACATAGCCCAGCGACAGCATCGGGTACGCGATCGTCACGTCCGTACGCGACAGGCCGATGATCCACACGACGAGCGAGATGCCGTAGCAGGCGAGACCGCCCAGGATCGGCAGCTGGGTGACGACCTTGACGAAGGTCTGGAACCAGTTGCCCATGGTGAGGTGGATGGCGCCGCCGAGGGCGTTGGTGCCCGCTTTCAGCAGCAGCTGGGCACAGGCGTTCAGGATCACGCCGGAGATGATAAAGGCAAAGGTGGTGAGGTTCATGAAGGATGTTTAAAGATTCGCGATGACGGTACGGCGCGCGTCCGCCGCCACGATGCGCAGGGGGACGCCCTGCCGCTTCAGGTCGGCGGCGATCTCCGGACGGGTGATCGCCACGTTGCGCACGCCCGCGGCCGCATCCGCGCGCCAGCGGGCCAGGAATTCGGGAATCGTCGGGATCGCGAGTTCCGGCTGCTGCTGGAGGCCGAAGTCGAACTCGTCGCGGTAATCGACGAGGGTCACGGGACGGCCGAGATAAAAGGTCAGCGACTGCTCGTAGATGCCGACAGAATAGACTTTCACGGCCGGGTTCGCGGCGCCGGCCGCTTTCAGCGCCGGCAGCAGGTTGACGCCCGCGCGCGCCTGGCCGATCGGCTCGAAGCCGACGAGCAGCAGCTGCGTGCCGGCGAAACCGGCGACGGCCAGCACGACGACGAACAGGTCGCGCAGCATCTGGCGCGCGTACAGCAGGGCGAGGCAACCGCCGATCAGCAGCACGAGGCCGGCCGCCAGCACCCACGGTTGATAAGCCGCGTACAGCACGTCCTCGCCCGCATGCCTGGCGAACTTGTGCATGAACGGGACGGTGACGAGGAAGCCCACGCCCAGCAGCGCCGTCAGGCCGGCCGTCAGCATGCGGCCGCGGCGCGTGCCGGCGTCCAGGTAGACCGCCACCAGCAGCGCGACGGCGGGGAACACGGGCAGGATGTAGCCGGGCAGCTTGGAATTCGACTTGGTGAAGAACAGCGTGATGAACGCGATCCACACGAGCAGCATCAGGCGCGGGCGGAACCTGGTCATTTCACCGTCGCGGCGCGCGGCACCCACCAGGCTTTGAATCAGCACGCCCAGCCACGGCACGCTGCCGGCGGCCAGCAGCACGAAGAAGATGTACCACGCGGCTTCGCGGTGGTGTTCCTTCTTGAGGAAGCGGTCGAAGTGTTCGTGGACGAAGAAGAAGTGCGGCTGCTCCGGGTTCTTCAGGCCGACCAGCACGAACCACGGCGTGGCGATCAGGAAGAACAGGATCAGGCCCTTGACGATGTGCAGGCGCTTCCAGATGGCCCAGTCGCGCGAGAAGATCGTGTAGAACACGAGCACGCCGCCCGGCAGCACGAGGCCGATCAGGCCCTTGGACAGCACGGACAGCGCCATGCCGGCCCAGCACACGAGCATCCAGTTGCGGCGTTCGGATGCGGACGCATCGTCGCGCTGGGCGATGAGGAGGGCGCACAGGGCCACCGTCATCATGCCGGACAGGCCCATGTCGAGCGAATCGATCTGGCTGCACGCGACCCAGTAGAACGAGGAGCCCAGCACCAGCGCGGCATAGAAACCGATGCGCGCGCCGAACACGCGGGTGCCCGCCACGCCGGTCAGCACGACGCCGAGCAGGCCGCACAGGCCCGTCCACAGGCGCGCCTGCCAGTCGCCCAGGCCGAACAGGGTGAACGACAGGGCGTTCATCCACGTCTGCAGCGGGGGCTTTTCGAAATACTTGATGCCGTTCAGGCGCGTCGTGATCCAGTCGCCGCTGGCGAACATCTCGCGCGCCATCTCCGCGTACCGGCCCTCGTCCGGCGGCACGAGCGTGCGCGCGCCCAGTACGTACAGCAGGACGGCGGCAAAGGCGATCAGCAGGGTCCAGGTGAGGGTTTTATTCCGGTGCAGGTCGTTCATACGGCCTTCGCGCCCTCGTCGTTGCCTTCGATGATGAGGGCAAGGGTGACCTTGCGGCCTTCGCCCATCAGGATGTTGTAGGTGCGGCAGGCGGCGTGGCTGTCCATGCTCTCGACGCCGATGCGCTGGCTGGACAGGCTGGTGACCAGGCGCGGATGCACGAACCGCTGGCGCTCGCCCGTGCCGAGGACGACGACGTCGGGTTTGTCGGCGGCGATGGCCTCGAAATGCTCGGCTTTCAGGTCTTCGAAGCGCGTGACGGGCCACGGGCGCGGCGCCACTTCGGGCATCACGAGCACGCTGTAGTCGAAGCGCTGGGCGTTGATCTCGACGCCGGCCCGGTCGTAGCCGGTGACCGTCTGGTATTTTTCGGTGCTGCTGGAATGGAGCTTCATGATGGCAAGCCGGGGAATGACACGCACAGGGCGCGTATTGTAACTGGTTTCCACTGCGTCCCAGCAATGGGCGGTTGCTTAATCCCCGCCAATTGGGCAGAATGGAATTTTTCGCATTGCAACAACGCGCTACAGATCAGGCTGCTTAACAGGCACTTTTCCGCAGCTATTATTTCCAAGGTGATATTTTGCGACCGATTCTGAAATCCAACAAGCTCGACGACGTCTGCTACGAGATCCGTGGCCCGGCGCTGCAGATCGCGCGCCAGATGGAAGAAGACGGCCACAAGATCATCAAGCTGAACATCGGCAACCTGGCCGTGTTCGGGTTCGATCCGCCGGACGAGATCGTCCAGGACATGATCCGCAATATGCACGGTTCGGCCGGCTATACGGATTCCAAGGGCATGTTTGCACCGCGCAAAGCGATCATGCACTACACCCAGGAAAAGAACATCCGCGGCGTCGGCATCGACGACATCTACCTGGGCAATGGCGCCTCCGAACTGATCGTGATGGGCATGCAGGGCCTGCTGAACAGCGGCGACGAAGTCCTCGTGCCCGCGCCCGATTACCCGTTGTGGACGGCGGCCGTGAGCCTTGCCGGCGGCAATCCGGTGCACTACATCTGCGACGAGCAGGCCGGCTGGCTGCCGGACATCGACGACATGCGCAAGAAGATCACGCCGAACACGCGCGCGATCGTCGTCATCAACCCGAACAACCCGACCGGTGCGCTGTATTCGCGCGACGTGCTGCTGGAAATCGTCGAACTGGCGCGCCAGCACCAGCTGATCATCTACGCCGACGAAATCTACGACAAGACCTTGTACGACGGCGAAGAGCATACGTCGATCGCCTCGCTGGCCGACGACGTCCTGTTCGTCACCCTGAACGGCCTGTCGAAGAACTACCGCTCATGCGGCTACCGTGCCGGCTGGATGGTTCTCTCCGGCGAAAAACGCCATGCGAAAGACTATATCGAAGGCCTGAACATGCTCGCCTCGATGCGCCTGTGCGCGAATGCGCCGGGCCAGTTCGCGATCCAGACCGCGCTCGGCGGCCACCAGAGCATTGCGCACCTCGTGGCCCCCGGCGGCCGCCTCGCACGCCAGCGCGACCTGGCTCACCAACTCCTGACCGATATCCCGGGCGTTACCTGCGTCAAGCCAAAAGCGGCGCTGTACATGTTCCCACGCCTCGACCCGAAGATCTACCCGATCGCCGATGACCAGCAATTTATCTGTGAGCTGTTGTCCGAGGAAAAAGTCCTGCTGGTGCAAGGCACCGGCTTCAACTGGAAGACGCCGGACCATTTCCGCCTGGTCTTCCTCCCCAATTCCGACGACCTGACGGATGCGTGCGGCCGTATCGCCCGCTTCCTCGACGGCTACCGGCGCCGCCACGCGCGCTGAGAACGACAGATAGTAAACGCATATGAAACCCATCAAAGCAGGCTTGCTCGGCCTCGGCACCGTCGGTGCAGGCACCTACCACGTCCTCCAACGCAACCAGGAAGAAATCCGCCGCCGCGCCGGCCGCGGCATCGAGGTCGCGATGGTCGCCGTCCGTAACCTCGAACGCGCCAAGCGCATCGTCGGCAGCGAAGTGGAGGTCGTCGCCGACCCGTTCGCCGTCGTGAACAATCCGGACATCGACATCGTCGTCGAGCTGATCGGCGGCTACGACCTGACGCGCGAACTGGTGCTGCAGGCGATCGCCAACGGCAAGCACGTCGTCACCGCCAACAAGGCGCTGCTGGCGCTGCACGGCAACGAGATCTTCGAGGCGGCCCAGGCCAAGGGCGTGATGGTGGCGTTCGAAGCGGCCGTCGCCGGCGGCATCCCGATCATCAAGGCGCTGCGCGAAGGCCTGTCGGCCAACCGCATCGAATCCGTGGCCGGCATCATCAACGGCACGACGAACTTCATCCTGTCCGAAATGCGCGACAAGGGCTTGGACTTCAACACCGTGCTGAAGCAGGCGCAGGAACTGGGCTATGCGGAAGCGGATCCGACCTTCGACATCGAAGGCGTGGACGCGGCGCACAAGCTGACCATCATGTCCGCCATCGCGTTCGGCATCCCCGTGCAGTTCGGCAGCGCCCACATCGAGGGCATCAGCCAGCTGCAGGCCGTGGACCTGCGCTACGCCGAACAGCTGGGCTACCGCATCAAGCTGCTGGGCATCACCCGCCGCACGACCGTCGACGGTAAAGAGGGCATCGAACTGCGCGTGCACCCGACCCTCGTGCCGGGCGCGCGCCTGATCGCCAATGTGGAAGGCGCGATGAACGCCGTGCTGGTGCAGGCGGACGCCGTCGGTGCGACGCTGTACTACGGCAAGGGTGCCGGCGCCGAGCCGACCGCATCCGCCGTCATCGCCGACCTGATCGACGTGACCCGCCTGGCGACCGCCGACCCGTATTCGCGTGTGCCGCACCTGGCGTTCCAGCCGACGGAACTGGCTGACGTTCCGATCCTGCCGATGGAAGAAATCCGCACCAGCTACTACCTGCGCGTAACCGTGCAGGACCAGCTGGGTGTGATGGCCGACCTGACCCGCATCCTGGCCGACGCCGGCATCTCCATCGACGCCGTGCTGCAGAAGGAGCCGGGCGAGAAGGCGCGCACGGACATCGTCATCATCACCCACCAGACGCGCGAAAAATACGTCAACGCCGCGATCGCCAGGATCGAGAGCCTGGCGACGACCGTCGGCAAGGTGGTGCGCATCCGCCTGGAAAGCCTGGGCTGATCGTCCTCGCTCGAATCGAAGCCGCCGCCGTGCGAACGGTGTGCGGCTTTTTTTACGTCTCATGGTGCGGTGCGCCAGCGCCGCGCCAGCGGGATGGGCGACAGGCCGATGTGGCCGAGGAAGCCGTCGGCGAATTCGTCCACGCAGCGGCGCTCCACCTGTGTCGGCGCGTGCAGCGGGGCGGTGGTGAGCGCCAGCAGGCGGCGCTCGATGTGGTCGAACAGCGCGTCATCCGCGCCGGGAGATGGGGGAGGGATGTGGGTCGTTTTCATCCACCCATCTTACCTGTGCTGCATCGCACAAGAAATGGTGTGCGAAGGCATGTTTGCCCTCGCTCAAAAACGTGAGAATTTGCTGCAACGCATGCTTATCTGCGCGCAATGTGCGGCGAAAAATGGATTTTTTTGAAGTCGCGTGGCGTCGTACCGGCAGGATTGCCACGCGAGCTTTAAATCGTGCTTCGCGTGGGCTAGGAGCCCACGTTATGCAATTACGGATAGAGGCCGCGCACTTCACGCGCCTGCAGGATGCGGGTGCAGGCCACGATGAACGTCGCGGTGCGCAGGCTTACTTTCTTCTCCTGCGCGACGTCCCACACGGCGCCGAACGCGCTCTGCATGATGCGGGTGAGGCGGGCGTTGATTTCGTCCTCCGTCCAGAAGAAGCTGGAAAAATCCTGGACCCATTCGAAGTACGACACCGTGACGCCGCCCGCGTTGGCCAGTACGTCCGGTACGACGAGGACGTCCTTGTCGGACAGGATGTCGTCGGCTTCCGGCGTCGTCGGGCCGTTCGCGCCTTCCAGGATGATCTTCGTCTGGAGTCGCGCCGCGACCTCCGCCGTGATCTGCCGTTCCAGCGCGGCCGGGATCAGGATGTCGGATGCGATGTCCCAGAACGCGTCGCGGTCCAGCGTCGCATCGGCGCCGGGGAAGCCCTTCACGCCGCCCGCTTCGGCCACGTGCTTGTGCAGTTGTGCGACATCGAGGCCGTCGTCGCGCACGATGGTGCCCGTGTGGTCCTGCACGGCGACGATTTTCGCGCCGGCGTCGGCGAAGATCGTGGCCGCGGTGCCGCCGACATTACCGAAGCCTTGAATGGCGATGCGCGCGCCGGCCAGCGCCACACCGCGCCGCGCCGCGGCCTCCTGGCCGACGACGAACACGCCGCGGCCCGTCGCTTCGCGGCGGCCCAGCGAGCCGCCGAGCGAGACCGGCTTGCCCGTCACGACGCCGGTCGACAGATTCCCTTCGATCATCGCGTACGAATCCATCATCCAGGCCATGACCTGCTCGTTGGTGTTCACGTCCGGCGCGGGAATGTCCTTCGTCGGGCCGATCAGCATGCTGATCTCGCTCGTGTAGCGGCGCGTGAGGCGCTGCAGCTCGCCCTTCGACAGGGTGGACGGATCGACGCGGATGCCGCCCTTGGCCCCGCCGTACGGCACGTTGACGGCCGCGTTCTTCACCGACATCCATGCCGACAGCGCCATCACTTCCGACAGCGTCACGTCCTGGTGGAAGCGCACGCCGCCCTTGCCCGGGCCGCGCGACAGGTTGTGCTGGACACGGTAGCCCTCGTAATGCGCGATGGTGCCGTCGTCGCGTTCGATCGGCACGTCCACGGTGAGGATGCGCTTCGGACGCTTCAGCGTTTCGACCCAGCGCGACAGGCTGCCCAGGTGCGGGGCAACGCGGTCGACCTGTTGCAGGTACTGGCCCCACGGGCCGAGGTCGTTCGGGTTCAGGTAGGAAGGGATGTAGTCGTGGCTCATGGCATTGGCTCCGGTGTTGTGGTTCAAGGCTGAGCGCATCATAGGATGGGCTGCCGGAGCGTGGCCAATGCTGCTTGCGCATGCGGTTATGCGCAAAAAGCATGGCTGTGTTAGCGTTGGTTGTGCGGGCCGACAGCGGTTGTCGCGGTCGGGAAAATTGTCGTGATCGCGCTTACAGAATGACGCTGAACGGCATCGAACGCTCGATGTTCGTTTGTTAGGCGTTCTTAGCTTGGCGGCATTGCTTCCAGTGCGTGCGCCGCGGCCAGCACGCCATCCAGAATCTTGTCCGCGACTGCGGCTGAGAAGCCGTCCGGAAGCTCACTGCGGACCTTCTCCACGACGTCCGGCGTGCGGGCGATGAACTCCTGGAGCAGCGGCTCCGCGTTATCGCCGTAGCCGACCTTTTTCGCGGTGCTGTTGAAGTGCCGTCGTTGGATGTCGCGCGCCAGGTAGTGCCGGTTCTTGCCGAGGAGGGCCATCGCCATTTTGACTTCGTATTCCGACCACTGGTTCGGGCCTGGGCCCATGACGGGGTAGGCCGACATCACATCATAGACGGGCGTCAGCTTGAAGCGGCCCGTGCCGGCCAGCAGCTGGATACTGAAGTTCTTGGCGTGGCCGTCCGGCGCGCGCATCATCCAGAACAGCAGCTGCGACGCCATCAGCGTGCGCATGTCCGCTTTGGCCTGCTGCGACTGCTGGACCAGGGTGAAAATTTGCTTCAGGCCCGGGCCGCCTTCATTCTCATACTTCACCAGAGGCGACACGCCGGTAGCCTGGCAGAAGTCTTCCTGGACGAGCCGGAACAACTGCTGACCATTGGCCGCGCGCGCCCGGTCGAAGCGCTCGACGACGAGGACACGTTGCTTGCCGAAGGTAGCGATCTCGGCGTTCGCCGTCGGCAGGCCGAATTCCTTGAACAGTCGCAGGCAGAGCCACTCGTTGTCGACCGAGGTCGAGAAATCAGCTTTGCGGCCACCGACCAGCCCGATTGGAAGCTTGAAGATGTGCGTCGTCGGCGTGGCGCCGCGCGGCTTCATCCATTTGCCATCCCACCACAGGAACGCGTCCTTCTCCTGCGCGCCAGCCAGAGAAATCCGGAAGTCGTCGTCTGGAGCCTGCGGGCCGCCGCGCTGGTCTGGGTTCACCACATCCAGGAGGTGGCGCTCGATGGCTTCGTCATCGACGACAGTGCCGTCCACGTGGTCAACGCCCTCCGGCTGGGCGCTATCCGGTAGCAGTTGCAGGGCGCCGACGCAATCCCGACCGATGGCGGCCAGCAGGTCGAACGCGTCAATTGAGCCCGTCTTGAACCGGGCTGCAACCCGTCTGCGAATCGAATCGCTGTCGGGCAGCAGGCCGTCGAAGTAGTGGGAGACCCGGTCTCCCGCCAGCGGCTCATTGTGCAGGTTGAAGGGTAGCGACAGCGAGATAGGGCGGCCGCGCGGGGAGGCGCACCAGCCGGCATCGTACTGCAGCTCCGAGTTGCCGGCGGCGTTGACCGTCCAGCGGCCGACATACTCTCCGTTGGCCCAGAGATTGAGGGTTTGGCTGTGCGAGCGACGCCCCATGATTACCACTCCGCCGAGCTGCTGGCCGCTGACGTGTCCCTCTCGCCGAGTTTGAGCTCCAGCTCCAGTGCCGAGCACCAGCTGAGCAGCTGCTTGACGCTGAGTTCCTCGGGGTGATTCTCGAGGTGCGAGATACGGTTCTGGCTGACCCCGACATAGCCAGCCAGCTCAGCTTGCGTAATCTTGTGCCGTTTACGCGTGGTCTTGAGGAGCTGGCCGAGGTGGGACGCCGTAGCGAGCGTATGGTAGTCAGGCGCGAAGGACATGGCAAATATCCGATAGTCAGATATATCGATTTTATCCGAGTAACAGATAAAGTCAATATATCTGCATGGCAGATAAACCAGATTTAGCCGATATTCGGATAAATCGCGGGCGCCCGGCCAAGAGATCGAACCCATACAGCGAACACAGCCAAAAGCATCACGTAGCCGACTGCTCCGCGACGAGGTATTCCCAAAGATCCGCGACGATCTGCTTGCCCGGCCGCGCATCGGAAGGCCGTTCGCGATACAGCCGGATCTCCATCTCGATCTCCCAGGTACCCGGCTCGCTGGCCCGCGCCAGCTGGCCTTGCGCGACCTCGCGCGTGACCGCCGATTCGGGCAGGAACGCGATGCCGTGGCCATCGAGCGCCATCATCTTGAGGCCTTCCGCCATGTCGGTCTCGTAGCGCTTGTCGAAGTGCAGGCCGGGCTTCGCGTCGGCGAGGATCAGGTCCACCATCCGTCCGAGATACGCGTTCGTCGTGTAGGAGAGGAACGGCAGCGGCGCGTCCTTGCGGCCGGGCAGACGGTATTCCGGTTGGCCGTCCGCGCCGCAGCGGGCGTAGGCGCACAGCGCTTCGCGGCCCATCAGCAGCATGTCGTAGCGGCCCGGGTCGAGCTGCACCGGCTGGCGTGGATGGTGGTAGCACAGCAGCAGGTCGCAGCCGCCTTCGACCAGTTGCAGCACCGCGTCGTGGACGTTCAGGGCGATGAGGCGGCTGTTGATCGACGCGAAGTCGCGTTCCAGCGCGGCGAGCCACTTCGGCACGAACGTGAGCGACAAGGTGTGCGGGACGGCCAGGTCGATCGTCTTCGTGGCCGTGACGCGGTTATTGCGCAGCATCTCGCGCACGCCGTTGATCTGCCCGAGCATTTCCAGCGCCTGCTCGTAGAACACCATGCCGGCCGGCGTGACGCGGGTCGGGAACGTGGTGCGGTCGATCAGGTCCGTGCCGAGCCAGTTTTCCAGCGAGCGGATGCGGCGCGAGAACGCGGGCTGCGTCACGTGCCGCAGCTGGGCCGAACGGCTGAAGTTCTTGGTCTCGACCAGCGAAATGAAGTCTTCGAGCCACTTTGTTTCCATGTTGGGTCCTGCGCTGTTGAATTATCGCGGCATTGTAACGCCGGGGACGCGGATCTTCGTTTGGCGCATCATCGCTTCGTTTCGGCTGCCTCCGGTTTGCGGACCGCGCGCTATTGTGCAGGCTGGCGCAAGACATCGCGCGGACGCAACCGGCGCGACGACATCCCATGAACGAGACCAGCATATGCACCAGGCGCGAGGGCCCGGCCCGATGAACGGCGCGCATCTGCTGCCGGTGCTCCAGCTATCGATGCTGTTGCAGGCTTACCAGTCGCGCCTGCGGCGGCTGGGCGACGATATCGACCCCAGCTGGCTGGACAAGCTCGTGCGCGAGGACGGCTTCACGCTGCCGGCGCCGGAGCTGGCGCCGCAATGGCGCAGCGCGCAGCTGCGGGTCCAGCTGCGCCTCGGGCCGGTCGCGCCGGCGGTCTTCACGCCGCCGGCGCACCGGCTGGCGACGCTGGACAAGTCGGCGCTGCTGGTCGTGCTGACGGCGCGCGCGCTGTACGCGCACCGGGCCGCGCTGGCGCGCTGCGTCGACGGCGTGTTGCTGACCCGCCTGCGCACGCTGGTCGGCGCGCCGGCGCTGGCCGTCCTGCGCGCGATCGGCGCGGGCGTCCCGCGCGGCCGCGTGGGCGACCCGCCCCCGTTGCCCGGCGCCGCGAAGCCGCTCGACTGGGCCGTGGAAGGCTATGCCCTGTTCGAGCGCGACGGCGCCTGGCGCGACGCCACGCTGCAGCGCCTCGTCCAGGTGATGCTGCCGGTCGGCGCCGCGGCCGCGCCCGGCGATCCGACCGGCGACAGCGCGGCGCTGGTGGCGCTGCTGCCCACCCTGTTCCCGGAACTGGCTTGGCTCTTTGGCTGACGGACGACAACAAATGTCTTGGACAAATGTAATGACATTCGGCAAACTCGGCAGGAAATCGATGCCGAAACTGTCCATGTCCCTCTCGCGTTCGCTGTTCCGTCTCTGGTTCGCCTGCCTGGCGCCGCTGGCCGCGGGCGCCGCGTGGGCCGCCGATCCGCCGGTCACGCCGGTGTACGCCGAACTGTTGCGGCTGCGCGACCTGGCCCAGTCCGACCTGCCGGCGGCGATGACGCAGTTGCAGGCGTTGCACGATCACATGCCGGCGTCGGCGACGCTGAACGACCGCAGCAAGACGCTCAACACCCTGATCAACTTCTACGTCGATGCGCACGATCAACGGGCGCGCCATTACATCGACGAACTCGCCGCCCTGGGCGCGCGCGAACACGACCTTCAGAGCGAGCTGTGGGCGCAGAATTACCGCGCCCGGGTCCTGTCGCTGTTCGACAGCCGGCACGCCGAGTGCGTGCAGCTCGTCGAGGCCGCGCTGGCGCGCGACGACGGCGCGGTACACCGGACCGGCGCCGCCATGCACGACACCGCCGCCATGTGTTACCAGGAACAGGGCGACGTGAAAAGCGCGCTCCAGCACCAGATCGCCGCGCTCGGCCTGCTGGACGGCCATGGCAAGACCGACGAGTTCCACCGCGCCGTCGCCATGAACAACATCGCCGTGCTGTACACGCTGATGGGCGATTACCGCGAGGCGCTCGACTACAACCTGCAGGCGCAGGCTGTCGCCGAGGCCCAGGACGCGCGCGCCATGCAGGGCACGCTCGCACGGAGCCGCTGCGTACTGTACGAGCGGCTGCAGCAGCCGGCGCAGGCCGACCGCGCGTGCGGGCAGGCGCTGGCGCTGGCGCGGCAGGTGGGCGACAAGTGGGTGGAGGCGCAGACGCAAGGCATACGCAGCCACGCCGCGTGGAAGGCCGGCCGCTACGCCGAGTGCCTGCGCCTGGCCGAGGGCGCCCTGGCCCTGCTGCCGGGCAGTACCGACGCCAGCGACAGTGCCGGCCTGCGCGCCGACATCGGCCTGTGCCGCATCGGCATGGGCGCCGTGCAGCAGGGCGACGACGAAGTCCGCGCTGCGCTGGCGCTGTACCGCGCCGGCAAGGAAGACCAGTCGGTCATCGACCTGCTCGACAGCCTGGCGGCGGCCTACGAGCGGGCCGGCCTGTTCCGCGAAGCCGCCGCGGCGTTGCGCGAGCTCGGCAAGCTGAAGGAGGATGCCGCCCAGCGCGCGCTCGACCGCGCCACGCTGAAGGTCCGTTCGGAATTCGAATTCACGGCGCGGCAGAAGGAGATCGCCGCGCTGCGCGAAAAAACGCGCTTGCAGCAGGCCGAGTTGAGGAACGGCGACCTGGAACTGGCGCTCGGCGTGGCGGTGGCGCTGCTGGTCGGCATGATCGGTGTCTTCAAGTTCCGCGACAAGGAGCGGTCGCGCCGCCGCGCGCTGCAGGAAAACCACAAGAAATCGCAGTTCATGGCCGAGGCGGCGCACGACCTGCGCCAGCCGATGCAGGCCATCGGCAACCTGCTCGCCGCGGCCCGCCACGCGCTCGACCGCGGCGACGTCGACAAGGGCCGCGCGCTGATCGGCACGATGCAGGAGGCCACCGGCGTCATGCGCTCGTCGTTCGACGCGGTCCTGGATCTGTCGCGGCTGGAATCCGGCGCCATCGTCGCCGACTACAGCGTGTTCGACCTTGGCGAACTGGTCGCCGAGACCGTGCGCTCGCTGCGCCCGCTCAGCGCGCCGCATGCCGTGACCATCCGGCTGCGCCTGCGCGCCGGCCGCGCGCTGGCGGTGCACAGCGACCGCCAGATGCTGGCGCGGGTGCTGGCCAACCTGCTGTCGAACGCCATCAAATACGGCGACCCGCAGCGCCCCGGCGGCGCGGTCGTGCTGGTGAGCGTCGTGCGCCTGCGCCATGAGTGCCGGGTCGACATCGTCGACAACGGTGTCGGAATTCCCGCCGCGCTGCAGAAGGACGTCTTCAAGCCGTTCTTCCAGGTCGACAACCAGGGCCGGGACCGGAACCGCGGCATCGGTCTCGGCCTGTCCATCGTCGCGTCGTCGCTGGCGCTGCTCGAGCGCCACAGCCTGAAGCTGCGCTCGCGGCCCGGTGCCGGCAGCCGCTTTTCCGTCAGCGTGCCGCGCGCGGCGGCCGGCGCCGCGCCGGCGCCCGTGGCCGCGCCGGTCCCCGCCACGGCCGCCGACGTCGCCGGCCTGTACGTCCTGTACGTCGAGGACGACGGCCTCGTGCGGCAGTCGACCGCACTGCTGTTGCGCGAATACGGGGTGCGCTACGAAGCGGCCGGTTCGCTGGCCGAGCTGGAAACCCTGTTGCCGGGCCTCGAACGCATGCCCGACCTCGTGCTGACCGACTATGCGCTGCCGGACGGACGCACGGCGCGCGACGTGGTGCGCGCGGTGGCGCGCGAATTCGACACCGCGCTGCCCGTCATCGTGCTGACGGGCGAAAGCGCGCCGGTGACGCTGGCGGATGGGCTGGAACACGCGACCGTGCTGCGCAAGCCGGTGGCGGCGGCGACGCTGCTGGCGACGATCCGCGCGGCGTGCGGCGCGGCGCCGTCCCTCAGCGCGGCAGCGGCGGTACGATGACGCCGCGGCGCGACACCTCGACCAGCAGCTCGGTGCGGCGCGTCACCTGGAAAATGCGGAACAGTTTGGGGACGTAGTCCTTGCGGATGGTGCCTTCCTCGACCTGCATCCTGTTGGCGATGGCCTTGTTCGGCAAACCCTGGCACAGGTAATACAGCACTTCGAGGCAGCGCCCCGTGACGCCGAGGTCCGCCGCGGGGATGCAGGGCAGGGGCGGGACGGGCGGCGCGGGCACGCCCGCGCGCGTCATCGCCGTCGCCGGCACGAAGATTCCGCCCTGGAACACGGTGTCGAGCGCCCGCTGGAAAATGCCGTCGTGGTCCATGTCCTTGGGAATGTAGCCGCAGGCGCCGGCCTGGATGCATTCGAGGACGATCTCGCGGTCGGCGTGGGCGGACAGCATGATGGCGCGCGTGTCGAGGTTGTGCTCGCGCAGGTATTTGACGACATCGAGCCCGGTCTTTTCGGATTTCAGCGTGAAATCCAGGAAGGCAAGGTCGAACCGGTTCGTGCCCAACAGCGCGATGGCGTCCCCGTACGTGGCCGCCTCTTCGATGTGCGCATCCGGCTGGGCGATGCGGATCAGTTCCCGCATGCCGGCGCGTACCAGACCCTGGTCTTCCAGCACCAGGATCGTCAATGGTGCCGCATCACTCATGTGTTCTCCGATTTATGCTTAATTTTTTGAAACATTTCATTGTATGACGAGCTGCAGGTTTGGGGTGAGCAATTGTCTGCTTGTCATCCCGACATCTGCGGGGTCGTCGGCGCGCGCCCGTTCTGCGACCATGCCTGCACCGCATGTCGTTACAACGAGGTGATGCCCTTGTTTCACATTTATCTCGCACTGATATCCGCACAAACCCACGACCAGGCCATGCCGTCCTATGCCCGCGCCATGCAGGAGGGCGACTTCCGGGCTGCCTGCCGCCATGCCCAGCGCCTTGGCGACGACGACACGCGCACATGGCAGGCATTGGGCGATGCCGCCCTGTTGCTGCGGCACGAAGAAGATGCCGAAGATTATTTTCGGCGCGCGCAGAAACTGCAGGGGGCGAACGACACCCTGCGTCTGCTGTCGTGCCGCAACGCAGGCTGGCAGGCGCTGAACCTGCACCGCTACAGTGCCGCGCTGGGGTGTTTCGTCCGCATCGTCCAGGACGGCGCCGCGACCGTGCCGGCGAAGACCGAAGCGGTGCTGGGCGCCGCGCTCGTGCACCACCAGCTGGGCCAGCAGGCGGCGTGCGACGACGCGTTGCGCCAGGCGCGCGCGCTGGCCGCGGCAATGGAGGACGGCCGCTGGCTGCTGCTGGCCGACCTGCTGGCACTCGACTGCGCAGTGCGGCTGGGCGTGCGCGGCGCCGCCGCGCTGCGCGACCATGTGTTCTGGCAGTCGGCCACCGCGGCCGGCGACCATCGTGTTCAATGGGAGCGTCTCGCCGGCGCGATGGCCGCCTGCGACGCCCATCACCCGGTCCCGGAACTGGCGGCCCGCCGCCATGCCTGCCTGGCCTTGTTGCCGAGCCTGGCCGACGGTGAACGCGACGTGATGACGCTGCTGGTCCGCCACGGCACCGGCGACGCGGACATGCAGGTCGAGATCGCGCTGGCCGCGCTGGCCGGCGGGCACGCCGACCTAGCCGAGCAGAGCCTGCAGCGTGCCCGTTGCGCCGACCCGCGCGACCGGCGCTGGAGCATGGACCTGCGCTATTGCCAGGCCAAGATCGCGATGCTGAAAGGCGACAGCGCTGCGGCGCTCCGGTTGTATTCCACCTACACGGCCGAGGCACTGCAATGCCTGCGCAGCGAGATCCAGGTCTGCGCGCCGCTGGACGGCATGGCGCCGCCCGGCGACGATATCAGTGCGCGCCTCCCCGCCAGGTACCGCCGCGCCTACCGCTACATCGCCGATCACTACCGCAACAACGACCTCAGTACCGGCGAGATCGCGGCCCATATCGGCGTCAGCGAGCGGGCGCTGCAGCAGGCATTCCGCGAGCATCTCGGCATGTCGCCGACCGCCGTGCTGCGGCGCATCCGGCTGGACGCGGTGCGCGCCGAGCTGCTGGCGGCGGACGGCAGCACCGATGGCATCCTCGAGACCGCCAACCGGCTGGGCCTGAAGAGCCGCTCGTCGTTGATTCGCGGCTACCGAAAACAGTTCAACGAAGCGCCGTCGGCCAGCGTCGTCCGCTGAGCGCCGTCCAACTTTTCATACGGCACCCATCCGGACCGTCAGGATTGTTGGACGGCGCGCTCCCCCGGTTTCAAGTTTCCTCAGAAAAACTCTCCTCGAATCAAGGACTTGCCAGATAAATTTTCTGGCAAGGGCTTTGGCATGCGTATTGCTGTTGTGGTCGCACCCGGTTCCCGCCGGGTCACGACAACACGCGGCGCCAAGAAACGCCGCGATTCTTGGAGATCAAAGTGAAAAAGAAGCGTCCCCTGACCCTGTACATCCTGATCGCGATGGTACTGGGCGCCGCGGTCGGCTACGGCCTGCATGAAACCGTCGCCGACAAGAAGATCAGCGCCGACATCGCCGCCCACATTTCCATCGTCACCGACGTGTTCCTCCGGCTGATCAAGATGATCATCTCGCTGCTCGTGTTCTCGACGCTGGCCGTCGGCATCGCGCACATGGGCGACGGCCGCGCGGCCGGCCGCATCGGCATGAAGGCCATGGCCTGGTTCGTGATCGCGTCGCTGGTCTCGCTGAGCCTCGGCATGGTGCTGTCGAACGTGATGCAGCTGGGCGCGCACCTGAACCTGCCGCTGCCGCCGGTCGACGCGACCACGGGCCTGAAGACCACGGCGTTCACCCTGAAGGACTTCGCCGCCCACCTGGTGCCGAAGTCGCCGATCGAGGCGATGGCCAACAACGAGATCCTGCAGGTGCTCGTGTTCGCGCTGTTCTTCGGCGCCGCGCTGGGCGCGCTGGGCCAGTCGGCCGCCGGCCTCACCGCCGTGATCGACCAGCTGGCGCAGGTCATGCTGCGCATTACCGGCGTGATCATGAACCTGGCGCCGCTGGCCGTGTTCGCGGCGATGGCCTCCATCATCACCACGAACGGCCTGGGCATTCTCCTCACGTTCGCGAAATTCATGGGCGGCTTCTACCTCGGTCTCCTGACCCTGTGGGTGCTGCTGATCCTGGGCGGCTCGCTGTTCATCGGCAAGCGCGTGCTGCATTTGCTGGCGCTGATCCGCGAACCGTTCCTGCTCGCGTTTTCCACCGCCAGCTCGGAAGCCGCGTATCCCAAGCTGCTGCTGGCGCTCGACCAGTTCGGCGTGCAGCGCAAGATCTCCAGCTTCGTGCTGCCGATGGGGTATTCGTTCAACCTGGACGGCTCGATGATGTACTGCACCTTCGCCGTGCTGTTCATCACGCAGGCGTACGGCATCGACCTGTCGCTGGGCACGCAGATCACCATGCTGCTGTTGCTGATGCTGACCTCCAAGGGCATGGCCGGCGTGCCGCGCGCGTCGCTGGTCGTCATCGCCGCCACGCTGAACCAGTTCCACATCCCCGAAGCGGGCCTGCTGCTGCTGATGGGCATCGACCAGTTCCTCGACATGGGCCGCTCGGCCACCAATGCCGTCGGCAACGCCGTCGCCACGGCCGTCGTCGCCAACTGGGAAGGCGCGCTGGAAGAGAAGCCGCAGCAGGTCGCACCCGTCGTCGCGCAAGTCGGCTGACCACATAACAAATCAAATCAACGGAGACTTCATTGAAATATCGTCATATCGCCGGCGCCGGCGCGTGCGCGCTCGCCATGATTGCATCCTGCGCGCAGGCGCAATCGTTCGTGAAAATCTATGGCGTCGCCGATGCCGGCATCGTGCTGGACCGCGGCGGCGCCGCGGGTTCGTCGCAGAACATCGGCAGCGGCGTGGCGTCCGGCTCGCGGCTGGGCTTCAAGGGCAAGGAAGATCTCGGCGGCGGCCTGAGCGCCGTCTTCGTGGTGGAAAACGGCTACAACATCGACACCGGCAAGGCGGCGCAGGGCGGCCTGCTGTTCGGCCGCCAGGCGTACGTGGGCCTGTCCGGCGCGGCCGGCACGATCAGCCTGGGCCGCCAGTACGCGCCGTACTACAAGGTCATGCGCGACATCGCCGACCCGTTCTGCACGGGCCTCGCGGGCAATGCGCAGAACATCCTGCCCGGACTCGGCCGGGTCGACAACTCGGTCGAGTACCAGTCGCCGAGGTGGAACGGCCTGTCCGCCGACGTGTTGTACGGCGCGGGCGAGGCGGCCGGCGACGCCGCGAAGAACCGCACCCTCGACGCCTCGGCCACGTACGAGGCGGGTCCGCTGACGCTTGCGCTGACCCACCACCGGCAAAACGATGCGACGGGCGCCGCGCACGACCGCAACACGATGCTGGTGGCCCGCTACCGCTTCGGCATCGTGACGGCGCACGCGGCCTTCGCGCGCAACCGTAACGTGCTGGGCCGCGCCAGCCGCGACGCTCTGCTGGGCGCGGCCGTGCAGGCCGGCGCCGCGGGCAGGGTGCTGGCCTCCATGATCGTCCACCGCGACGATTCCGGCGGCGACGCGCACGCGCGCCAGGCCGCGATCGGCTACGAGTACAGCCTGTCGCGCCGCACCGACCTGTATGCGGCGTATGGCCATATCGTCAACCGTGGCGGCGCCGCGTACACGGTCGGCGACGCCACGAACGCCGGCACCGGCACCACGGGCATTAACCTGGGCGTGCGTCATGTGTTTTAATCGCACAACGTAAACATTCCAGGACCGCCATGCCAGCAGCCGCACCCACCGTCAACCCGCGCCCGGCCGGCCGCTGGCCACGCCGGCTGGGGCTGTCGGTCATGCTGCTGCTGGTGTGCGCGGCGCTGGCGGCGGTGGCCTACCGCTATGCCGAGGATGCGGCGATCGACCGTCTGCGGCTGTCCGGCGCGCAGCGGCTCGACACGTACGCGGCCGGCCTGGAACACCTGCTGTCCAAGTACGATTTCCTGCCCGGTACGTTCGAACTGAACAAGGACGTCATCGCCATGCTGCGCCAGCCCGGCGACGAGGCGCTGCGCAGGGAAGTCAACACCTACCTGGAGCGCGTGAACCGCCTGGCCGGCTCCACGAGCATCTACATCAGCAACCTGCAGGGCGTGACGCAGGCCGCCAGCAACTGGCGCGCGCCCGACAGCTACGTCGGCGACAACATCGCCTTCCGGCCCTACGTACGGGACGCCCTCCGGGGCATGCCGGGCGGCTTCTACGGCGTCGGCACGACGCGGGGCGAGCCCGGCTATTATTTTGCCCGGGGCATTTATCACGACGGCCGCATGCTGGGCGTGGCGACCGTCAAGGTCAATATCGAGAGCCTGGAAGCGAGCTGGGCCGAGGCCGGCGGCAGGGCCCTGCTCACGGATGCGCATGGCGTCGTGTTTCTCAGTTCGGTGCCCGAATGGAAATACCGCACGCTGGCACCGCTGACGCCGGCCGCGCGGCAGGAACTGGAGCAGTCGCGCCAGTACTTCTCGCATGCGCTCACGCCGCTGGGCCTGCGCGAGGTGCGCGCGCTCGACGCCCGCGCGCGCATCGTCGCCGGGCCGCCGCCGGCCACCGGTCCCATGCTGAGTCAGTCGCGCGGCCTGGCGAGGCGCAACTGGCAGATGGTGTACCTGTCCGACCTCGCGCCGGCCCGCGCCAGCGCACGCGCGGCGGCGCTGTTGACGGTGCTGTCGGAGGCGCTGGCGGTCATGCTCGTGCTGTATGCCCGCCAGCGCCACCGCCTCGGCCGCCAGCGCCAGCGGGCCCGCGAGGATTTGCAGCGCGCCTACGATCAGCTGGAAAACCTGGTGGCCGACCGTACCGCGAGCCTGGAGCAGATCACGCGCGAGCTGCGCGACGAGAACGCCGTGCGCCGCCAGGCCGAGGAACAGTTGCGCAAGGCGCAGAGCGAACTGGTCCAGGCGGGCAAGATGGCCGTGCTGGGACAGCTCTCGGCCGGCATCACGCATGAACTGAACCAGCCGCTGACGGCACTGCGCACGATGGCGGACAATGCCCGCGTGCTGATCGAGCGCGGCCGGCTCGCCGACGCCTCCGCGAACCTCACGACCATCTCGCAGCTGGTCGAGCGCATGGGCCAGTTGACCGGGCAGCTGCGCCAGTTCGCGCGCAAGTCGGACACGCGGCCGAGCGCCGTGCCGGTGGCGGACGCCGTCACCGCGGCCCTGTTCCTCGTCGAGCGCCGCATCGCGCAGGAGCGCGTGGGTTTTCGCATGGCCACGCATCCGCGCGACCTGTATGCGCTGTGCGACAGCAACCGGCTGCAGCAAGTCCTCGTGAACCTGTTCAGCAACGCGCTCGACGCGATGGAGATGGCGGGCAGCAGCTCGCGCCAGCTCGTCGTCGAGGCCGGGCGCGACGGCGCGCGGGTCCTCATCACCGTGACCGACAGCGGCCCCGGGATTCCGGAGGACGTCCGCGCGCACCTGTTCGAACCCTTCTTTACCACCAAGCCGCAGGGCAAAGGGCTCGGCCTCGGGCTCGCGATCTCCGAACAGATCGTGCGCGAGTCCGGCGGCCGGCTGCGGGCCGAGTCGCCGCCCGAGGGCGGCGCCCGGTTCATCATCGATCTGCCCCGGGCGGAGTAGGAGACAACAATGTATGAATCCATGAAAGTGCTGCTCGTCGAAGATGACGCCATCGTCCGCGCCGGCAGCGCGCAGGCGCTCGACCTCGCCGGCTTCCAGGTCGAGGCGTTCGACGCCGCCGAGCCGGCGCTGGCGCAGGGGCAGATTAAACACGGCTTTGCCGGCATCGTCGTCAGCGACGTGCGCCTGCCCGGCATGGGCGGCATCGAGCTGATGGCCGCCGTCAAGGCCATCGACGCGCAGGTGCCGGTGATCCTCGTGACGGGCCACGGCGACATTTCGATGGCCGTCGGCGCGATGCGCGGCGGCGCCTACGATTTCATCCCCAAGCCGTATTCGTCGGAACAGCTGGTCGAGGCGGTGCAGCGCGCGCTGGAGACGCGGCGCCTGATCCTGGAAGTCGAGACGCTGCGCCACCGCATCGCGAACGGCGAAGGCATCGAGGCGATGCTGCTGGGCGATTCGGCCGCGATGCGCAACCTGCGCCGCCTGATCCTGGATCTCGCCGACGAATCGGCCGACGTGCTGATCTACGGCGAGACGGGGACCGGCAAGGAGATGGTGGCGCGCTGCCTGCACCAGTTCAGCCGCCGCCGCGCGCACCATTTCGTCGCCCTGAATTGCGGCGCGATCCCGGAAAACATCTTCGAGAGCGAAGTGTTCGGCCACGAGCCGGGCGCGTTCACCGGGGCGACCAAGCGCCAGGTGGGCAAGATCGAGCATGCCGACAAGGGCTCGCTGTTCCTCGACGAGATCGAAAGCCTGCCGCTGTCGCTGCAGGTCAAGATGCTGCGCGTGCTGCAGGAGCGCTACGTCGAGCGGCTCGGCTCCAACCACCCGGTGCCGGTGGACGTGCGCGTGATCGCCGCGTCCAAGGTCGACCTGAAGGAATGGTCCGACCAGCAGAAATTCCGCAGCGACCTGTACTACCGCCTGAACCTGATCGTGCTGAACCTGCCGCCGCTGCGCGAGCGGCGCGAGGACATTCCGCTGCTGTTCGAACACTTCATGCTGGGCGCGGCGGCCCGCTACAAGCGCGCCGCGCCCACGGTGCCGGGGCCGCTGATGCAATCGCTGATGGCGCACGACTGGCCCGGCAACGTGCGCGAGCTGCGCAATATCGCCGAGCGCTTCGTGCTGGGCCTGTCCAGCGGCGCGGACGGGCTGCTGGCCGCGCGCACGTCGGCACCGGTGCCGCTCGCGGACCAGGTGGGTGCGTTCGAGCGCGCCGTCATCGAACAGGAATTGCGCAGGGCAGGGGGCAGCGTCGTGGACGTCGCCGCCACGCTGGGCGTGCCCAAGCAGACGCTGTACTACAAGATGCAGAAGTACGGTCTCACGCCGGACGATTATCGCTGACCATCGCCGGCGCCGGGAATGTGACGCTGACCTTCAATCCGCGTCCGCTTTCGGCCGGGGCCAGCTCCAGCGTCGCCCCGTGCACCGTGGCGATGTCGCGCACGATGGCGAGACCCAGGCCCGTGCCGCCCGGATTGCTCTCCAGCGTCGCCTGTGCCCGGTAGAAGGGCATGAAGACCTTGTCGTATTCGGCCGGATCGAGCCCCGGCCCGCTGTCCTGCACGTCCAGCACGACTCTGCCTTCCAGGCGCCGTACGCGCAGCAGCACGGTGCCGCCCGGCGGGGTGTAGCGGATCGCGTTGTCGACGAGGTTGCTCGCCAGTTCGTGCAGCAGCAGCGCCTGGCCGGCTATCGTCGTGGCGCCGTCGTCTTCCGCTTCCAGCGCGAGGTCGATGCCTTTCTGGACGGCCGGCAGCGCCAGTTCCAGCCCCACCTGGCGCGCCACGTCGGACAGCGCCACGGGCGCCAGCGCCGCGTTCGCGCCGCCGTGCTCGATGCGCGCGAGCGTCAGCAGGCGGTTCGCCAGGTGCACCGTCGAATCGGTCGTCGCCGCGATCGAGCGCACGATGGCCTGCATCGCGGCCGGATCGTTTTCGCGCAGCGCGAGTTCCGCCTGTGTCTTGAGCACCGTCAGCGGCGTGCGCAGCTGGTGCGACGCGTCGGCGATGAAGCGGCGCTGGCTCGCGATCAGGTTCTGCATGCGCGCCATCGTCCCGTTCATCGCGGCGACGAGCGGCCTCACTTCGCGGTGCACGAGGGCTTCGTCGACGTCGGACAGGTCGGAGATCGCGCGCGTCTCCACGACCTGTTTCAATTGCATCAGCGGCTGCAGCACAAGGCGCACGGCGAACCACACGAGCGTGGCCACGGCCAGCACCAGCAGCGCCTGGCGCCACAGGGTATTGACCAGGATGCGCCGCGACAGCGCCCGGCGCGCGTCCAGCGTCTCGCCCACCTGGATCAGCGCGATGCCGCGCATGGAATCGTCGTACACGGGCTGCAGCAGGGCGGCGATGCGCACCGGCTCGCCGTTGTAGTCGGCGTGGTAAAAACGCACGAGGGCGGGATACAGTTCCGAGCGCGGCGTGTCCTTCGGGACGGGGGGCAGGTCGTCATAGCCGGACACCGTCTCGCCGTGCAGCCCGCCCACGCGGTAGTAGATGCGGCCCAGCGTGTCGGTCTCGAAACTGTCCAGCGCCACGTAGGGTACGTCCGCCACGACCTTGCCGTCGCGGACGGACACCCGTTCCGCCAGCGCGCGCGTGGACGCGAGCAGGGAGCGGTCGTAGGCGATGTCGGCGGCGTCGAGCGCGTCGCGGTACAGCGACACTGCATTCGCCGCCACGAGGATCACGAGCGGCACGATCAGCCAGCGCAGCAGCTGGTTGCGCAGGCTGCCGAGCTTCGGTGACGCCCGCAGCATGTCAGGACGCGGCCGGCGGCCGTTCCTGCAGCAGGTAGCCGATGCCGCGCAGGGTGGCGATGGCGGCGCCGCCGTCCGGGCGCTTGTCCAGTTTCTTGCGCACGCGGTGGATGTACAGCTCGATGGCGTCGAGGTTCGCGTCGTCGTCCAGCGCAAACACTTCGTCGAACAGCTTTTCCTTCGACACGGCGCGGCCGGGGCGCGAGATCAGCGCTTCCAGCACGGCGTGCTCGCGCGGCGTCAGCGCCAGCGGCTCGCCGCAGTAGGTGAACATGCGCGCGACGGTGTCGAAGCTGAGCTGCCCGCACGTGTGCACGAGCGCCTCGTTGCCGACGCTCCGGCGCAGCAGCGCCTTCACGCGCGCTTCCAGCTCCGCCAGTTCGAACGGCTTGGCGAGGTAATCGTCCGCGCCCAGGTTCAGGCCCTGCACCCGTTCTTCCAGGCCGCCGCGCGCCGTCAGGATCATCACGGGCGTGCGCCCGCGCGTGCCGCCGCGCGCCCGCAGGCGGCGCAGCACCTCCAGCCCGTCCATGCGGGGCAGGGTGAGGTCCAGGATCACGAGCGCGTAGTCCTGGGTGTGCAGCAGCGCGTCGGCGTCGGCCCCGGTGGCCGCGCATTCGACGGTGAGATGGGCGTCGCGCAGGGCTTTGGATACCCAGTGCGACAGCTCGACGTGGTCTTCGACTAACAGGATTCGCATCGCGCCAGTGTAAGCGACGATGCGCTTCGTGTCTCCATCGTTACGTGTTTTCCACAACGGTGGTGATTGAAAGGTTCAGTGAAAGCTGATTGAAAGGTAAGCGGACCTATCCTTGGTCTCACGAAGCGGCATACGACCGCACGGATTACAACAACGGAGACAATATGAAGAAATCGGCCCTCGCGCTCGCCGTCCTGGCAGCGCTTTCCCTGAACGCATCCGCCCAGACCAATGTCCAGGTCTACGGCATCATGGATGCCGGCGTCGAATACGTGAACCACGCCAACGCCAACGACGGCAGCCAGGTGCGCGTCGTCTCGGGCGGCAAGAACACGTCGCGCTGGGGCTTCCGCGGCAGCGAAGACCTGGGCGGCGGCCTGAAAGCCGTCTTCAACCTGGAAGGCGGCGTGATGCTCGACACCGGCGCCCAGGACGGCAACCTGTTCAAGCGCCAGGCCAACGTCGGCCTCGAAGGCGGCTTTGGCCGCGTGATCATCGGCCGCTCGTTCACGACGACCTACGACCTGGTCATCAAGTTCGACCCGATGGGCTTCGCGCCCAACTATTCGTGGGCCACGAGCGGCAACGCCACCGGCCCGTCGAAGTACGGCATGACGACCGCGTTCGACAACCTGATCAAGTACACCGGCACCACGGGCGGCTTCACCTACGGCGCCACGATCGGCATGGGCGAGCAGGCCGGCAGCGCGGCCGATGGCCGCAAGTACGCCGCCGGCGGTTCCTGGTTCGGCGGCCCCGTCGGCCTGATGGCGTCGTACGAACAAATCAACGGCAACACGCTCGCCGCCACCGGCAACCGCGACAAGACGACGGCCTTCCACCTGGGCGCCCTGTACAAGGCGGGTCCGATGACCTACCAGGCGGGCATGCGCGGCTACAAGCTCCAGGCGGGCAAGGCCGCCACGGCGGACGTGCGCGGCGACACCTACTGGGCCGGCGCCACCTGGGCGGCCTACCCGTGGACCCTGACGGGCGCCGTCTACCACGTCAACACGAAGAACCTGCCGTCCGCGAAGGACGCGGATCCGACGATGCTCGTGGGGCGTGCCATGTACTCGCTGTCCAAGCGCGTCTGGCTGTACGCATCGGTGGCGCATGCCAAGGCCGACCACGGCCAGCTCGTGGGCCTGTCGCGCGACGATCCGGGCTTCGGGTCGACGCAGACCGGCGTCACCACCGGCATCCAGTACCGGTTCTGATCACGACCGCGGCCGCAACATCATGAAGCGCGCCATCAAGATCCTGACCGCCGCGGTACTTTACGCGGCAGCGACGACGGCCAGTGCGAAGGCCGAATGCGTGGTGCCGTCCAAACCGGGCGGCGCCATGGACCTGACCTGCAAGCTGGCCCAGAAGGCCTTGCCGGACACGAAGCTGAAACTGGCCTACCTGCCGGGCGGGATCGGCGCCGTCGCGTGGCACACGCTCGTCTCGCAGCGGCGCGCCGAGCCGGACACGCTCGTCGCGTTCTCGGGCGGTTCGCTGCTGAACCTCGCCGAAGGCAAGTTCGGCAAGGCGACGGCGGAGGACGTGCGCTGGGTCGCGGCGCTGGGCGTCGACTACGGCATGATCGCCGTGCGGTCCGACGCGCCGTGGCACAGCCTGGACGAGCTGATGGACGCGATCCGCAAGAACCCGCAGCAGGTCCTGATCGGCGTGTCCGGCACCATCGGCAGCCAGGACTGGATGAAGGTCGCGCTGCTGGCGCGCCGCGCCGGCATCGAACCGCGCCGCCTGCGCTTCGTCGCGCTGGAAGGCGGCGGCGAGACGTTCACCGCGATGAGCGCCAACTACGTGCAGGTGATCTCGGGCGACGCGTCGGAAGCGGCGCTGTATGCCGGCCCGGGCAAGGTGCGCGTGCTGGCGGTGCTGGCGGAAAAGCGCCTCCCCGGCGTGCTGGCCAACGTGCCGACGGCGCGCGAGCAGGGCTACGACATCGTGTGGCCCGTGATCCGCGGCGTGTGGATGGGACCCGGCGTGCCGGATGCGGACTACCGCCGCTGGGTCGACGCTTTTGCCCGCATGCAGGCAACCCCCGATTTCGCAGCTTTGCGTGCCCAGGCCGGCCTGTACCCGTTCTCCCTCACGGGCGACGCGCTCACGCGCTGGGTCAAACAGGCCATCAACGATTACAACCGACAGGCCAGGGAATTCAACCTGGTCCGCGAACACTGACAACACCCTAGGAGACAACCATGAATTTCAAGAAGACCCTGATTGCAGCAGCTATCTTTGCAGTGACTGCACCGGTGCTGGCCCAGGTCCCGGCGGGCTACCCGGCCGGCTACCAGCAACTGATCGACGGCGCGAAGAAGGAAGGCAAGCTGGTGGTCTACGGCGCCACCGACAGCAAGGCCGCCGAGCCGCTGATCACCGATTTCAAGTCGATGTACCCCGGCATCACCGTCGAGTACAACGACATGAACTCGACCGAAGTCTATAACCGCTTCTTCTCCGAGAACGCGGCCGGCGGCGACACGGCCGACGTGCTGTGGTCCTCGGCGATGGACCTGCAGATGAAGCTGGCCGCGGGCGGTTATGCGCTGCCCTACAAATCGGTCGAAGCGGCGAAGATCCCGGGCTGGGCCGCCTGGAAGGACATGGCCTACGGCACCACGTTCGAGCCGGCCGCCTTCGTCTACAACAAGCGCCTGCTGAAGCCCGAGGAAGTTCCGCAGACCCACGCCGATTTCGTGCGCATCATCCAGCAGCCGAAGTTCCAGGACAAGGTCACGACCTACGACATCGAGAAATCCGGCGTCGGTTTCATGTTCATGACGCAGGACGCGCGCGCCTTCCCGCAATACAAGCAGCTGGAGCAGGCGTTCGGCGTGGCCAGGGTGCGCGTGCAGTCGTCGACCGGCACCATGCTGGAGCGCATCTCGTCGGGTGAAAACCTGATCGGCTACAACGTGATGGGTTCGTATGCGCTCGTGCGCGCCAAGAACGATCCGTCGCTGGGCGTCGTGCTGCCCAAGGACTACACCCTGATCATTTCGCGCGTCCAGTTCATCAACAAGATGTCCAAGCACCCGAACGCGTCGAAGCTGTGGATCGACTACATGCTGTCGCACCGCGGCCAGACCATCATCGCCAACGCCTCCAAGCTGTATGCGATCCGCGCCGACGTCACGGGCGAAACGACGTCCACTGACCTGATCAAGATGGTCGGCGAGAAGAACATCAAGCCGCTGCCGGTGAGCCCGGCCGTCGGCGAGTACCTGGATCCGGCGCTGCGCCTGGCGTTCCTGAAGGAGTGGAAAGCCACCGCCGGCAAGAAGTAAGTCGTCTCACGGCGGGCCGCGCGCCCGCCGGCTTTACATCGATCGGACACTCCCATGCCTACTTCAACCATGCCACTGGAATCCAAGGGCGCCGACACCGGCAGCCTGCCGGCCGTGCGCGCGCCGCGCTTCAACTGGACGCGCGCCATCGTCGTGCTGGTCACCTGCGTGGCCATCTTCCTGCCGCTATACCTCGTCTTCTACCAGAGCTTCCTGACGGCGCCGTTCTTCATGCCCGACAAGATGCTCGGGCTGGACGCGTACCGCTTCATCTTCGACGACGCCGACTTCTGGCTCGCCTTCAAGAACGGTCTCGTGCTGGCCTCCGGCCTCGCCGCGATCGCCGTGCCGCTGGGCGGCATGCTCGCCTTCCTGATGGTCCGCACCGACCTGCCGGGCCGCGGCATCATCGCGCCGCTGCTGCTCGTGCCGATCTTCGTGTCGCCGATGGTGATGGGCTTCGGCTACGTCGTTTCCATGGGCCCCGTCGGCTTCTATTCGACGTGGGCGCACGACCTGCTGGGCTTCGTGCCGTGGAACGTGTACTCGTTCACGAGCATCGTCGTCATCGCCGGCCTCACGCACGTGCCGCACGTGTACCTGTACGCCTCGTCCGCGCTGAAGAGCCTCGGCTCCGACGTGGAGGAAGCGGCGCGCGTCTCGGGCGCGTCGCCGTGGCAGGTGATGTTCAACGTGTCGCTGCCGATGATCATGCCGGCCCTCGCGTATGCGGGCGTGCTCGTGTTCTTCCTCGGCTTCGAAGTGTTCGGCCTCGTGCTCGTACTGGGCGACCCGGAAGGCCACCTCGTGCTGGCCACGTATCTGTACAAGCTGACCAATAAACTGGGCACGCCGTCGTACCACCTGATGGCCGCCGTCGCCGTGTGCCTCGTCGCCGTGACGATGCCCCTCGTGATGCTGCAGCGCTGGCTCCTGAAGTCGGCCAACAAATACGTCTCCATCAAGGGCAAGGGCGCGCGCCAGAAACCGCTCGCGCTGGGCAAGTGGAAGTGGGTGGCCTTCGCCGTGCTGGGCACGTGGATCGCCGTCACCATCGTGCTGCCGCTGACCGGCATCGTGCTGCGCTCGTTCGTCCAGTACTGGGGCGAGGGCGTCAAACTGGCCGACGTGCTCACCTTGCAGCACTTCCGCGACATCTTCGAACAACCGTCGCTCGTGCGCGGCATCGTCAACACGATCCTGATCGGCGTGATCGGCGGCGCGCTGGCCGTGGCCTGCTACACCGCGATCGCGCTGGCCATGCACCGCAAGAACGACGGCGTCACGCGCCTGCTGGACTACAGCGTGCTCGTGCCGCGCGCCGTGCCGGGCCTGCTGGCCGGCCTGTCGTTCCTGTGGGTGTTCCTGTTCGTGCCGAGCTGGCTGGACGGCATCCTGCACGGCATGGACAACGGCGTGGCCGCCTGGCTGTCGGAGCACTTCATCCCGGCACTGCGCCAGCTGCGCTCGACGATCTTTGCGCTGTGGCTCGCCTACTCCGTCGTGTGGCTCGCGTACGGCATGCGCCTCGTGTCGACGTCGCTGCTGCAGGTTGGCCCGGAACTGGAAGAGGCGGCACGCGCCGTCGGCGCCAGCCGCGGCCGCGTGACCCGCGACGTGACGCTCCCGCTGATCAAGTTCGGCATGCTGGGCGCCTGGCTGATGGTGTTCCTGATCTTCGAACGCGAATACTCGACGGGCGTGTACCTGCTGTCGCCCGGTACCGAGGTGATCGGCGCGATGCTCGTGTCGCTGTGGGCCGGCGGCTCGACGGACCTCGTGGCCGCGCTCTCGTTCATCAACATCACGCTCGTGGCCATCGGCCTCGGGATCGCGCTGCGCTTCGGCGTCAAGCTGCATAACTAAACCAATACGAGACATATCATGAACGTTTTGACCGTCAACGACCTGCACCTCGACTACGGCAGCGGCGCCACCGCCAACCCGATCCTGAAGGGCGTGTCGATGCATTTGCAGCGCGGCGAAGTCGTGGCGCTGCTGGGCCCCTCGGGCAGCGGCAAGACCACGCTGCTGCGCGCCGTGGCCGGCCTGGAAAGCCCGAAAGCCGGCACGATCGACATCGGCGAGCGCCGCGTATTCGACGGCAGCAGGAAGCTCGAACTGCCGGCGGAAGCGCGCAACCTGGGCCTCGTGTTCCAGTCGTACGCGCTGTGGCCGCACAAGACCGTGTTCGACAACGTCGCCTACGGCCTCAAGCTGCGCAAGATGACCGCGCGCGACATCGAGCCGAAGGTGCGCGAAGTGCTCGCGCAGCTGGGCCTCGGCCACCTCGGCGAACGCTTCCCGCACCAGCTGTCCGGCGGCCAGCAGCAGCGCGTGGCGATCGCCCGTGCGCTCGTCTACAACCCGCCCGTGATCCTGCTCGACGAACCGCTGTCGAACCTGGACGCCAAGCTGCGCGAGGAAGCCCGCGCCTTCCTGCGCGAGCTGATCGTGCGCCTTGGCCTCTCGGCACTGATGGTCACGCACGACCAGGCCGAGGCGATGGCGATCTCGGACCGCATCCTCCTGCTCAACAACGGCAAGATCGAGCAGCAGGGCACGCCGCAATCGATGTACGAGTCGCCGGACACGCTGTTCACCGCGGAGTTCATGGGCAGTAACAACCGCCTGCCGGCGCGCGTGGTGGCGCGCAACGGCGGCGCGGCGCGCGTGCAGGTGGAAGGCATGGCGCTGAACGCGACGGCGCGCGGCAGCGAGGCATCGGATCCGGACGTGGAAGCGTCGGCGCTGATCCGCGTGGAAGAGGTGCGCATCGGCCGCACGCCCGTCGACAACGGCATCCAGCTGCCGCTGTCCACCTGCATGTACCTGGGCGACCGGTGGGAATGCCTGTTCAAGCACGGCAACGCGAGCGTGCGCGCGTACTCGAAGCATCGCGTCGATCCGGGCCAGTACTGGCTCGAGATGCCGGCCGAGAAGCTCTGGGTGTTCTGATCAGGACGTTCCTGCCCGCGCTGGCGCTGGCCTTCACGGCGGCGCAGCTCTGCATCTTCCTCGATACGCCGCTGCCGTGGATGATCGGCCCGCTGTTCTCGACGGCGATCGCCTGCATGCTGGGCGCGCGACTCTCCGCCCCCGTGCAGGCGCGCGAAGCTGGGCAGTGGGCCATCGGCACCGCGCTGGGCCTGTACTTCAGCGCGCCCGTGCTGGCGGTGCTGGCCCGGCACCTCGGCTGGATCGTCCTGGCCGTCTCCTTCGCCATCTGCCTCGGCATGGCCGGCGGCGCGCTGCTGCGGCGCCTGTCCGGCAGCGACGCCGCGACGGCCTTCTTCGCGATGGCCGTCGGCGGCGCATCCGAGATGGCCGTGCAGGCGGAGCGCCACGGCGCCGTCGTCGAACGCGTGGCGGCCGCGCACAGCCTGCGCATCATGATGGTCGTCGGCACCATTCCATTCGCCGTGCGCTGGTTCGCCGCTCACGGCTGGGGCAACGGCCTGGATGCGTTCGTGCCGCTCGCCGGCCGGGTCGACGCGGCCGGCCTGTGCGTGCTCGTCGCCGTCACGAGCGGCGCCGCGCTGGCGCTGAAACGCCTGCGCGTACCGAACGCCTGGGTGATCGGCCCGCTCGTCGTCGCGCTGATGCTGACGGCGGCCGGCGTGCAGCTCTCGCGCCTGCCGGAATGGATGATCCGCACGGGCCAGCTGTTCATCGGCGTCTCGCTCGGCACACGGTTCACGCCCGCGTTCGTGCACACGGCGCCGCGCTTCCTGGCCAGCGTGGCCGCGTGCACGGCGGTCACGTTGCTGCTGGCCGGGCTGTTCGCGTTCTGCGTGGCGGAGGTGACGGGCCTGCATCCGGGGACGATGGTGCTGGCCACGTCGCCGGGCGGCATCGCCGAGATGGCGCTGACGGCGCGCGTGCTGCACCTGGGCGTGCCCGTCGTGACGGCGTTCCACGTCGCGCGCATGGTCGTCGTCGTGCTGGGGATAGCACCGCTATACCGGATGTGGACGCGGGTGGCCTGATCATCACGGCACGTCGATCCAGCGGTCCGTCGTCAGGGCTTCGATCTGCTGTTGGAGTTCGAATTGCTGCTGGGTCGCCGCCGGCGAGCCTCCCCGGTTTTTCTGACCATCCAGATAGTCGCGCAAATCGGCGAGGCCGGCGGCGCGGGTCACGTTTGCCATGGTGACGTTGCCCGCGACGGTCCATTCGCGGAACGCGGCCTCGGGCGCCGGCGGACGGCGCAGTTCGGCCAGCACGGCGGCGCTGTCGACGCCGGCCACCATGCGTGCGTTCCATTCGGTCGCCCATGCGGCCAGCACCGGGTCGCGCCGGTTGCGAATCAAGACGTTGAAGGCTTCGCGCGATGTCGCGTGGTCGCCGGCGTACGCGAACATGAGCGCGGCGCTGCGGGCGTATTCGCCGACTTCGCGCCCGTTCTCCCATGCCAGGCGGACCGCCGTCAGCGCCGTGGTGGTGGGCGGCTCGCCGGACGCCAGTTCCGCGCGCAGCAAGGCATACGCCGCCGTGGCCGAGGAGGGCGCGGCGTTGACGGTGTCGACGAGGTGGCGGCGCGCGGTCTCCAGCATGGCGGCGCGCGCAGCGCCCTCCTTCCCCTCCGCCAGGCGCAAGTGAGCGCGACCGAGCAGTTCAAGCGCCTCGGGCGTGCGCTGAGTGGAAAGATAGGCGATGGCATCCTGCGGATTGCCCCAGTCGACCTGCGCGCGGCTCAGCGCCATGCGGGCTAGCGGATGGTTCGGCATGCCGTCGGGATTGGATGTCATCCTGCGCAGCAGGGCTTCGCCGGTCGCGCGTGCCGGACAGGACTTCAGGGTCGCATCCATCATCACGTAATCGCTCACCGACTCGGGCAGGCCCGTATAGTCGATCCGGGCGACGGGGAGGGCGGGCGCTGCGATCCGCAGTGCCTTCGCATCGCGCAGGCGGTAGCGCCAGAGTACCTCGTCGAGCTCGTCCGGCTTCATGCCGAAGGCCGTTTCGAGCGCCCTGGGAGCGGGTGTGCCGCCGTTGGCCAGGTTGAGGTAGCGGGCCATGCGGGTGCGGTTCGCTTCCGACGACAGCATGAAATGGGTCAGCAGCCATGCGCGGGCCGCGAACTCCAGTTCGATGCCCGCCGGGCCGGCGTAGCCGTGGCCTTCGCTGTCGTTGTCGTCCAGGACGTCGGCATACGTCAGGCTGTAGCGGCGTCCGCTGCGCAGGAAGTCCAGGTAGCCCGCGACGGCTGCCGGCGCCTGGCCGACGACCACCTGGTCGTCCGTGAAGCGGGTAGCGGCGAAGTACTGCGCGAAGCCGTTGATGAACGACAGCGGTGCGCGGATATCGGTGTGGTGGTACAGGAAATGACGCGCGTAGGCTTCGAACAGGTAGGTCTGGGTCTCGCTGTCGGGCATCGGACCGATCTCCACGCCAACCCCGTGCACCCCGGCGCTGCAACTGGTGTACAGGCCGACGGCGCCCTTGGCCAGATGGCCGCCACCCTGCTGCAGGTCGCCTTTGCGCTGACGGTAGTAGAAAGTGAGCTTCGGTTCGTTCGGCGGGCTCTTGAAAAACGGCTTCGTGTAGAGACGCAGCAGGTCGTCCAGGCGCTCCAGGTTCTGCATCATCAGCCTGGCACTGTCGCGCGTCGTGTCGGCATACACCACGAGGTGCCGGCTTTCGGCCCTGAACCACGCGGATGGGTTTTTCTGGCCCTGGATGGTGACCGCCTGTTGGGCGTTGGCGGTGGGCGCGCAGAACAGGCAGAGCGCAATCAGCGCGTACTTGCCGAGGTCATGCAGCATTGTCTCTCCGGATCATCGATTGGCGGAAAAGCGCCCGGACGCAGATGCGGCCGGGCGCTCCTTACCTGGCGTCAACTCACCGGCACTGCCCCATGCAATACGAATACACGTAGTTATAGGCGCCGTTCGCCTGCGCGTAGATCCAGGGCTGGGATGCGCTGTAGCACGCCTGGAATTCCGCGGCCGAATGCGCGGTCTGGCCGCAGTTCTGCGCCGCCTGCTGCTGCGCCCAGGTCTCCGCCTGCGCATAGGCCTGCTTGGCGGCAGTCGTGCACGTGCCATAGCAGTCGCTTGCATCCGCGATCGGGGCGGCGAAGATCATGCAGGCGATGGCGCTGGTGGCAATCGATTTGAGCGGTGCTTTGGACAGAAATTTCATCAATGGTGCTCCTGTGAGTGTAAAAGAAAGGGCACATCATCGATCGCGCCTGCGCGGCAGGGCCACAGGCGCGACCGTTTCCGCGCGAGCGGAAACCTGTCGTGCGCGGTGCGAACATCGAAACCGCGCTGCATCGCCTGGCTGGGGAGGGGAGTCCGACGTGGCTGTAATTTTTATGATTGCCAGTCGGTGAATGCATGGCATTGTAGGTGGGCGGATGCTGCAAAAGCCTCACGAATACTCACGCATTGCGAATTATTTTCGGCCCGGGTATGCGCGCAAGTCGCCGCGGGTAGCGGAATCCGCGACCATTGACTCAAGTCCAGCAACATCATGTGTTCAACCCGGCTGTTGTGTTGTAGATTGTCGCTTCGTCCAAGACCGCACCGACCAGCATGAGCCACCCGAACCACACCAGCCAGTTTGCCCTGCTGACCCAGCGCCGCTTCGGCCCGTTTTTCTGGACCCAGTTCCTGGGCGCCTTCAACGACAACCTGTTCAAGACGGCGCTGCTGGTCGTGCTGACCTATGACGCGCTGTCGTGGACGACACTGCCCCCCGCGCTGCTGAACAACCTCATTCCAGGCCTGTTCATCCTGCCGTACGTCGTGTTCTCCGCGACCGCGGGCCAGATCGCGGACAAGGTCGAGAAGGGCCGGCTGGCGCGCTTCGTCAAGCTGCTCGAGATCGGCATCATGGGCATCGCGGCCGTCGGCTGGCTGACGCACAACCTGTGGCTGCTCGTCGGCGCCGTCGCCGGCATGGGCGTGCACTCCACGCTGTTCGGCCCCGTGAAATATGCCTATCTGCCGCAGCACCTGAAGCCCGAAGAACTCGTGGGCGGCAACGGCGTCATCGAGATGGGCACGTTCGTCGGCATCCTGCTCGGCGAAGTGATGGGCGCGATCCTCGCCGGCCACGGCGCCGCCGGCGTGCATCTCGTCGCGTTCGGGACGCTGGCCGTCGCCTTGCTGGGCCTGGCCACGAGCTGGAGAATCCCGGCGTCGCCCGCCCCTGCGCCGGCGCTGAAGATCAGCGCGAACTTCGTCGCCGAATCCGTGCGCAACCTGGCGTTCTCGAAAAAGAACCGCACCGTGTTCCTGTCGATGCTGGGCAATTCGTGGTTCTGGTTCTACGGCGCCCTCGTGCTGTCGCAGTTCCCGCTGTACGCGAAAGAGTACCTGCACGGCGACCACAGCGTGTTCGTGCTGCTGTTGACGATTTTCTCGCTGGGGATCGGCACCGGCTCGCTGCTGTGCGAAAAGCTCTCCGGCCGCAAGGTCGAAATCGGCCTCGTGCCGTTCGGCGCCATCGGCCTGTCGCTGTTCGGCATCGACCTGTACTTCGCGAGCCTCGGCTATACCAACACGGCCCCCGTCGATTTCACCGGCGTGCTGGCGCAGCACGGCACGCTCCGCATCCTGGCCGACATCCTGCTGCTGGGCGTGTTCGGCGGCTTCTTCATCGTGCCGCTGTTCGCGCTGATCCAGACGCGCTGCGACCCGGCGCACGTCTCGCGCACCATCGCCGGCATGAACATCCTGAATGCGCTGTTCATGGTGGCGTCGGCCGGCGTGGCGGTCTTCCTGATCGGCCGCGGTTTCAGCATCCCCGAGATGTTCCTGACGACGGCGCTGCTGAACGCCATCGTCGCCATCTACATCTTCTCGCTCGTGCCGGAATTCCTGATGCGCTTCCTGGCCTGGCTGCTGATCCACACGATCCACCGCGTGTCGACGGTGGACGTCGAGCGCATCCCGGAAGAGGGCCCCGCAGTCCTGGTCTGCAACCACGTCAGCTACGTCGACGCCATCGTCATCCTGGCCGCGAGCCCGCGCCCGATCCGCTTCGTGATGGACCACCGCATTTTTAAAACGCCGCTGCTGGGCTTCATCTTCCGCACCGGCAAGGCGATCCCGATCGCGCCGGCGCACGAGGACCCGTGGCTGATGGAAAAGGCGTTCGTCGACGTCGCCCAGGCGCTGCACGAAGGGGAACTCGTGTGCATCTTCCCGGAGGGGAAACTGACGCGCACGGGCGAGATGAATGCATTCCGCGGCGGCATCGCCAAGATCGTTGCCCGCAGCCACGTGCCCGTGATCCCGATGGCGCTGCGCGGACTGTGGGGCAGCGTGTTTTCGCGCGATCCGTCCAATGTGTTCGAGCGTTCATTCGCGCGCGGACTGCGCTCGAAGCTGGCGCTGGCCGTCGGGCGGCCGGTGCCGCCGCAGCAGGTGACGCCGGAGGGGTTGTACGACGAAGTGCTGGCGTTGCGCGGGGATTGGAAATAGTTTCTCGTGACAAAAACGCTAGTCATCCTGTGTGCCTCTGTTATAATTGTGGCCCGAGTCGGGGCGTAGCGCAGCCTGGTAGCGTACGTGCATGGGGTGCACGTGGTCGGAGGTTCGAATCCTCTCGCCCCGACCAATAGAATTGATGAGATGGGCCAGCTTTCGAGCTGGCCTTTTTCGTTAATGGCATTTGCCGCACGGAAAATTGGCGCGGCTGCATCACGAATTCAGTATATTGATCGCCGAATAAATACATCAGCGATCCGTCATGATTCGTCGACCCGCTCGCGCAACGACGATAGTCCAGTCCCTGGTTGGACTATTGTTGGTTCTGACGCCCACATTACTGGTCTGGCAGCACGTCGGGATGACCCGGGTCTTCGAGATTTCGCCCCGCCAGCCCTACGGCGCCACCGTCACCGATGACCGTCACGAGAACGGCAATTCCGTCTCGTCGCTCCTGCTCTCCAAGGATGCCCTAGTCATGCGCTGCGACCTGCGCGCGGGCTTTGCCTGGCCGTTCTGCAAACTGCAGTTCCACCTGGGGCGGGACGGTAAGGGCGTCGACCTCAGCCAGTTCGACTCGATCGCGTTCGACATGCGTTATTCAGGCGCGTCCGGCCGAAAAATCAGGCTGCACCTGACGAACTTCGAACCGGAATTTTCCAGGGTCGACGACTGGAACTCGCAGCGGTACAACTCCGTCGAATTCGACACGCCGGTGCAGACCACGTTCACGATTCCCATCAATGTCGTGCGCACCGCCGACTGGTGGATCACGGCGCACGACGTCCCGATCGAGAAAACGTATACCCGGCTCGATAACGTCACGGCCGTGGAGATTTCGACGGGATCGGTACCGCCCGGCCAGTCGATCACGCTCGAAGTGCGGTCCATCCAGTTTCGCGGCAAATGGATATCGGATACCACGCTTCTGACCTGGCTGATGGGGGCGTGGATCGGCTGCGGCCTGCTGGGGTTGTCGCTGAGCCTGATGCATACCCGTTCCAGTCTCTCCGCCAGCAATGCGCGCCTGGAACTGCTGGCCGCCATCAACAAGGCGCTGCAACTGGAAGCGCGCGATCTCGCCAACCAGGCCCACACCGATCCGCTGACCGGCGCGTTGAACCGCCAGGGGCTCAGGGAGGTGCTGATGAAACGCTTGCACGTCGCCGGCCACGTCGACGAGGAGATGGCGGTCGTGTTCATGGATCTCGACCACTTCAAGCGGATCAACGATGAGTATGGTCACGACGCCGGTGACGAGGTGCTGCGGCGCTTCGCCGCACTCATCCGAGGCGAAGTCCGAGGCAGCGACAAGCTGGTGCGCTGGGGCGGGGAGGAATTCCTGCTCCTGTGCCCGGAAACCGACGTGGCGCATGCCATGACGATGCTGGACAAGCTGCGCGCCGCGTTGGCGGCGCAGGACTGGCCGCACGGGTTGCGCGTCACGTCATCCTTCGGCCTGACGTCGCTGAAGCCGGAAGAAGACATCGGGGCGGCGATCAAACGGGCGGACGGGGCGTTGTACCTCGCAAAGGCGAACGGCCGAAACCGGGTCGAAATCGCCTGACGTCAAGGCACGCGCCGACGGCCTGACCGTACTCGATCCGGCCTGTCCCGTGCGCCGCAAACTCTGGCTGGGAGTGCGTGCGGTGGCCGACGAGATCATCGACATGTTCGAGCAGGAATAGGCGGCTCCTCGTTTCCTCATGTGTAGCATTTTTTCAACCTGGCCCACCGAACTCATCAATGTTCGTAGTAAAATTTCATAACATTGCATGACTTGCCGCGCCGCGCTGTGTATCAAGGCTGGTATATACAAGGTATTTGCCCACCAACGCTGGTTAACTGGTGCGTGTTCTGTAAATTATTTACATTTTGGAGAGCTGAATGAGCGTTGAAGAGGCACGGAACTTCAAGGAAGAGTTGCTGGGACGGGATATCCGCCAGCTCGGCCGCATGCTGGGGGAAACGATCCGGGCCCAGGAGGGCGATGGCGTGTTCGACCGCATCGAGTCGGTCCGCAAGAGCTGCATCGGTTTCCGGCGCGACGAGGACGGCAGCGCGCACGAGGAACTGGCGGCCATCCTCGAAGACATCTCGTCCGACGAGAAGACCCAGCTGATCCGCGCCTTCACGTACTTCTCGCTGCTGGCCAACATCGCCGAAGACCAGCACCATATCCGCCGCAGCCGCGCGCACCTGTCCGCCGGCTCGGCGCCGAAGAAGGGCAGCATCGCCCATGCCGTCGACGGCGTGTTCGCGGCCGGCCGCATGGACGACCTGCGTGCCTTCTTCGACGACGCTCACGTCAGCCCCGTCTTCACGGCGCACCCGACCGAGGTGCAGCGCAAGAGTGTCCTCAATTGCCAGATGGCGATCGCGCGCCTGATCGGCGAACGTGACCGCACGCAGCTGACGCCCGACGAAGAACAGGACAACGATGAAGCGCTCGCACGCGCCATCCTGACGTTGTGGCAGACCCGGTTGCTGCGTCCGACCAAGCTGTCGGTGCTGGACGAAGTCGAGAACGGCCTGTCCTTCTTCGACTACACGATGTTCAAGAGCGTGCCGCGCCTGTACTGCGCCCTCGAGGACACGCTGGCGCAGAAGGATGGCGGCTGGGCCGACACGGAGCTGCCGTCGTTCATGAAAGTGGGCAGCTGGATCGGCGGCGACCGCGACGGCAACCCGTTCGTCACGGCCGACATCCTGCGTGCCACCCTGAAGGCGCAATCCACCCGCGCGCTGGATTTCTACCTGCCGGAAGTGCACACGCTGGCGTCGCAACTGTCGCAGGCACAGTCGCTGTGCGGCAGCACGGACGCGCTGCGCGGCATCGCCGAGCGCACGCCCGACCAGTCGCCGCACCACCAGGACGAGCCGTACCGCCAGGCGCTGCACGGCATGCATGCGCGCCTCGTGGCGACGCGCGCGTGGCTCGTCGCCGGCACCGATGAACCGGATGCGACGGCCTATGCCAGCGCGGCCGAACTGCTGGCCGACCTGGACGTGATCCATGCGTCGCTCGTGGCCAACGGCGCCCGCCAGCTGGCGCGCGGTCGCCTGCGCCTGCTGCGCCGCGCCGTGAAGGTATTCGGTTTCCACCTCGCGCCCGTCGACCTGCGCCAGAACTCCGACGTGCATGAGCGCGTGATCGCGGAACTGCTGACGCAGGCGCGCCCCGGCGTCGATTACCTGGCGCTGGACGAAGCCGCGCGCTGCACGCTGCTGCTGGAAGAACTGCAGTCGCCGCGCCTGCTCGTCTCGCCGTTCGAGGCGTATTCCGAAGAGACGGCGTCCGAGCTGGCGATCCTGCGCGAGACGAAACGCGCGCACCTGACGTACGGCCGCGCCGCCGTCACGAACTACATCATCTCGAAGGCGGCCTCCGTCTCCGACCTGCTGGAAGTGGCCGTGCTGCTGAAGGAAGCGGGCCTGCTGCATCCGACGCTCGGCACGCTCGACGTCAACATCATCCCGCTGTTCGAGACCATCGACGACCTGCGCGCCGGTCCGGCGATCATGGCGGCGGCATTCGGCCTGCCGTTCTACATGCGCCTGCTGCAGTCGCGCGACCGCCTGCAGGAAGTGATGCTTGGCTACTCGGACAGCAACAAGGACGGCGGCTACGTGACGTCCGGCTGGGAACTGCACAAGGCGGAGCTGGAGCTGATCGCCGTCTTCCGCGCCCACGGCATCAAGCTGCAGCTGTTCCACGGCCGCGGCGGTTCGGTGGGACGCGGGGGCGGCCCGAGCTACGAAGCGATCCTCGCGCAGCCGCCGGGCGCCGTGCAGGGTCGCATCCGCCTGACGGAGCAGGGCGAAGTCATCACCGCGAAGTACGCCAACGCCGACGTGGGCCGCCGCAACCTCGAGGTGCTCGTCGCCGCGACGATGGAAGCGACCCTGCTGTCGCACGCCCAGCCGCAGCCGGATGCGGCGCAGGTGGCCGCGATGGACCGCCTGTCTTCCGAAGCACTCGCCGCCTACCGCTCGCTCGTGTACGAAACGGAAGGCTTCGAGACGTACTTCTGGGAGTCGACGGTCATCTCCGAAATCGCCGCCCTGAACATCGGCAGCCGTCCGGCGTCGCGCAAGAAGTCGCGCTCGATCGAAGACCTGCGCGCGATTCCCTGGGTGTTCAGCTGGGCCCAGTGCCGCCTGATGCTGCCGGGCTGGTACGGTTTCGGCACGGCGGTGGAACGCTTCATCGCGGACGCGCCGGCCGAGCGCCTCGCGCTGCTGCGCACGATGTACAAGACGTGGCCGTTCTTCACGACGCTGCTGTCGAACATGGACATGGTGCTGGCCAAGAGCGACATCGCGATCGCCAGCCGCTATGCGGGCCTCGTGTCCGACGCGGCGCTGCGCGACCGCATCTTCGGCGCGATCAGCGCCGAGCATGCGCGCACGGTGGAGATCCTCCGGAGAATCATGGAGCAGGACGAGCTGCTGGACGGGAACCCGCAGATGCAGCGCTCGTTGCGCAACCGCCTGCCGTACATCGATCCGCTGAACCACCTGCAGGTCGAACTGCTGCGCCGTTACCGGGCGGGCGTCGACGACGACGCGACCCGCAATGGCCTGCACATGTCGATCAACGGCATTTCGGCGGGGCTGCGCAACAGCGGCTGATCCACGCGCGACGCGTCCCACGCCGCTTCATCCGCGCACGGATCAGGGGCGGCGTGCGGCGCTCGACGCGCGCAGGATCAGTTGCGGCGCGACCTTGGTCAGCTTCTCGACGTGCTCGCCGCGGATCGCGGCCAGCAGCTTTTCCATCGCGGTCGCGCCCAAGCGCTCGCTCTGCAGGTCGACGGTGGTCAGCGCCGGCGTCGTGTATTTGCCGTAAGGGATATTGTCGAAGCCGGCGACCGAGATGTCCTGCGGGATCGAGACGCCGAGGTTCGACGCTTCCTTCATGAAGCCCAGCGCCATCAGGTCGTTGTAGCAGATCAGGGCATCCGGGCGCTCGCTGCCCAGCACGATGGCGGAGCACAGGCGTTCGCCCTCGGCCAGCGACGGCGCCTCGGCGTCGAAGATCGCGAGGCCCAGCCCGCCCGCGTTCAGCGATTCGCGGATGCCGCCGAGACGCTCCTCGTCGCGGCGCGACCTGGAGAAGCCCAGGTAGGCGATGCGGCCTTGTCCAGCAGGACGCGGTACTGCGCGGTGGCGACCTTGAAGTCTTGCGCGATGACGGCGTCGATCGGTTCCGCGGCCGTTGCGGCCAGCGGTGCGCAGGCCGCCAGCAGGATCCCGCAGAAAATCGTTTTCGCAGTCATGGTCCCGTCTCTTTGCTGGTCTGATTATTGAGCAAATCGTAATCAGAATGCGAAGCGGTGGCAACAAAAATAGGAAAACGCTTAACTACGGTTTTTCGGGGCGTGAATACGCGCAGGCAGGCGTTTGAGCGAAATCGTTTTGCCGGCCGGATGGCTAGAACGGCGGCGGCTCGTCCGGCGGGGCCGGCGGCACGTCGAGGTCGATCGTCGTGCGGACCAGATGCGTGAGATCGGCGCCGTCGACGAGCGCCTGCGCCTGGAACGCGGCATGCGCGCGCACGCCGTGTTTTTGCACGGCCACGAGCATCACGGGCAGGGTGGGGAAGTACGGGCGCAGGCGTTCCAGCAGCACGTCGCCGACGCCGGGTGCGACCCAGGCCGGCGGCGGAAAGGCCAGCGCCACGCGCACGCCTTTCAGCTCGGCGAGGGCGACCTCGAGTTTCATATCCGGTCGCTTTCCTTGCGCACGACGCGGCCGATGACGATGCACGCATTGCCCTGGCAAAGTTTGCGGTGGTATTTGCGCTGGTCCGGATTGTCCGACGTCAGCCACCATTTGCCCGCGTCGCGCGTCAGCCGCTTCACGACCGCTTCGCCTTCGTAGTTGAACGCATACACGGCGCCGTCCACGAGCTTGGTGTCGAGCGTGTTGATGATGACGATGTCCCCCGCGTACAGCGCCGGTTCCATGCTCTCGCCCTTGACGAGGATGGCCATCAGGTGGTCGGGATGGTAGTTGTGCCGTTCGATCCACGTGCGGCGCATGCCGAGCGTGCCGCCGTCGCGGCGTTCCGGCTCTGTCTGGAAGCCCGTGATCCCGGCCGACAGCCGCAGCTTGACCATGCGGATCTGGACGAATTCCGCATCGTCGTTGTCGGCCGGGCGCACCGGCATGCCGTCCTTCAGGCCGTGGAAGGGCGCCTGGCGCGGGTCGCCTTCGCCGGTCATCAGCCAGATGTGCGAGAACCCGAGTTCGCGCTCGATGTTCAGTGCGTAGCGGATGTCCATCGACTTGATTTTCCCGGTCAGCCACTGGTTCACCACGCTTTTTGACGCGCCCGAAGCTTTGACGAGGCCGGTCTGGCCCCGCTCGCCTTCGAGGTGGGGCGTCGTGCGGTAGATGTGGTCGAGGCGTTCGGCTAGGAGGTTCATGTTCAGGTCCTGCACTCGATTGAGTTTAGTGTTCTTGACGTTGATCAGTTTAGAGTTCTATACTGGACTCTACTCGACTTGCCGGGTTTTGTGAAGGGGAGCGAGCTATCGATGGGGGAGAACAGTGATGAACAGACCAAGTATCTTCGGCGTGGCCAGCTATGTCGCGGGCATGGCGTCGATCGGCGCGTCGTTGACCCTGGCGGATGTCGGCACGGCGGTCGGTATCGGGACCGCCGTCCTGACCTGCCTGACCAATACCGTGTACACGTACCGCCGCGACCGGCGCGAGCAACGCGAGTGCGAGGCGCGCCTCGCGCAGCTGGAGCGGCAGACGTGAGGGCGCCACTTTGATCCAGATCAAAGTGACGTGGGCGTGATCTGTCAGACAGTGGGGCGAGAGGTGTAGGCGCTGAATGAACTCAGGCGCAGGGAGGCGGCGTGAACGATATGTCGGATACGAAGGAGACGCCAACCGGGCCGGGCGCGGACGGCGGCGGCAGCCCGACGCTCCGCCCCCTGCTGTGGTACTGGCTGTTCGCCATCGTCCTGTTCATGCTGTTCCAGTCGGTGACGGACGTGATCACGTCGTCGCCGCTGGCGTACAGCGAATTCAAGGAGTTGCTGCGCGGCGGCAAGGTCAACGAGGTCACGCTGGCGGAGACGACCGTGTCCGGGACGCTCAAGTCCGGCGGCCTCGACGCCATCCTGCCGCGCAACCGCGCCGAGTCCGTCAAATGCAATGCGGATGGGCTGTGTCCGTTCAACGCCGTGCGCGTGGCCGATCCGGATCTCGTCAAGGAACTCGACGCGGCGCACGTGCGTTACTTCGGCCAGCAGCACAGTGAATGGTTGAGTACGCTGCTGTCGTGGGCGCTGCCGCTGCTCCTGTTGTTCTGGATGTGGGGTGCCATGGCGAAACGGGGTGGCGTTGCAGCCGGGCTGTTTGATGTGGGCAAGAGCCGGGCTCGTGTCTACATGCAGAGCAAGACTGGCGTGAGTTTCAACGACGTGGCCGGCATCGACGAGGCGCGCGACGAGTTGATGGAGATCGTCGAGTTCCTCAAGAACCCGCAGCGCTACCGGCGGCTCGGCGGGCGCATTCCGAAAGGCGTGCTGATCGTCGGGCCGCCCGGCACCGGCAAGACCCTGCTGGCCCGGGCCGTGGCGGGGGAGGCCGGGGTGCCCTTCTTTTCGATCAGCGGGTCGGAATTCGTCGAGATGTTCGTCGGCGTCGGCGCGGCCCGCGTGCGCGACATGTTCGTGCAGGCGCAGAAGGTGGCGCCCTGCATCATCTTCATCGACGAGCTCGACGCGCTGGGCCGCGCGCGCGGCGTGGCCGGCGTCGTCGGCGGCTACAACGAGCAGGAGCAGACGCTCAACCAGCTGCTCGTCGAGATGGACGGCTTCGACACCAACAAGGGCGTGATCATCCTCGGCGCCACCAACCGCCCGGAGATCCTCGACCCGGCCTTGCTGCGCCCCGGCCGCTTCGACCGGCACGTCGCGCTCGACCGGCCGGACCTGAAGGGCCGCCAGAAGATCCTGCAGGTGCATGCCCGCGAGGTCAGGCTGGCGCCGGACGTGGACCTGGGCGCCGTGGCCGCGAAGACGCCCGGCCTGGCCGGTGCCGACCTCGCCAACCTGATCAACGAAGCGGCGCTGCTGGCCGCGCGGCGCGGCAAGGAGCGGGTCGAGCGCAGCGATGTGGAAGAAGCCGTCGATCGTGTCATCGCGGGCATGGAAAAACGCTCGCGCCTGATCAATCCGATGGAAAAGGAAACGGTGGCCTTCCACGAGGCGGGGCATGCGCTGACGGCGGAGTTCCGCGCGCATGCGGACCGCGTGGCGAAGGTGTCGATCATCCCCCGCGGCATCGCAGCCCTCGGCTATACGCAGCAGTTGCCCACCGAGGACCGCTACCTGCTGAAGAAGAGCGAACTGCTGGACCGGATGGACGTGCTGCTCGGCGGACGCGTCGCGGAGGAACTCGTGTTCGGCGACCTCTCGACAGGGGCGCAGAACGACCTGCAGATGGCGACCGACCTCGCGCGCCACATGGTCGCGCAATACGGCATGAGCGAACGCGTCGGCCTGGCCACGTTCGAGCAGCCCGCCGCCGCGCCCTATGCGCCGGCCCGGCCGGCAAACACGGCGTACAGCGAACGCACGGCGCGGCTGATCGATGCGGAGATCGCCCGGCTGCTCGACGAAGCGCATGAGCGCGTCCGGGCCACGCTGCGCGAGCAGCGGGCACTGCTGGATGCGCTGGCCCGCCAGCTGCTCGACCATGAGACCGTCGAGCGCGACGCGTTGCAGGCGCTCGTGCGTGCGCACGCGACGCGCGCCGCCGTGCCCCTGTCCGCGGCGGGGGCGGTGGAGCAGGTGGCGGACAGGCAATCCGGACGGTGATCGGCGTGGCGGCATCAGCAAGGCTGGCATGGCGTCGCCCCGTCAGGTGGACACGGACCCAGCCGGCACGCCGGCCCGCACGTCGGCTGGCGCCGGCCGCGCGGTATCCAGCAGCGCCCGCACGGCATCGGCGACGCGCTCCGGCTCGACCCCGGCCAGGCATGCCTGGTGGCCTTCCGGACACGTGCTCCTGTAGCAGAAGCGGCACGGCACGTCATGGAACAGGACGCGGCTGCGCACGTTCCACGGCGTGTGCTGCGGGTTGGTCAGGGCGTACAGGTCGACGACGGGCGTGCCCACGGCGGCGGCCACGTGGGCGGGCCCGGTATTGTTGGTGACGACGACGGCCGCCAGGCGCAGCGCCGCGCCCAGCTCGCCCAGCGTAAGCCGTCCCGCCAGCGAGACGGCCGGGACGGCGCTGGCGAACTGGATGCCGTCGACGAGCTCGCCTTCTTCCGCGCTGCCCGTGAGCACGAGGGGCATTTGCAGTTCCTGCGCCAGCATACGCAATACATGGGCCCAGTGGCCGGCCGGATAGCGGCGCGACGCCGCGCTGGCGCCCGGATGCATCAGGATCCACGGCCGGTCCGGGTCGATGCCGGCGGCGGCCAGGCGTGCCCGCGCCGCCGTAAAGTCCGCCGGGCGAGGGACGAACGACAGGCCGAGGTCGGCGCTGCGGCATCCGACCCGCTGCACGAGGGCCAGCTGCCGCTGCACTTCGTGGCGCACGAGCGTGGCCGGCTCGGGGTCGGGAATCCAGTCGGACAGCAGGCCGTACGGGTTCTCGCGGCAGTGCGCCAGCCGCAGCGGGATGCCGGCCAGCTGGCACAGCAGGGCCGCCGGCAGCGCGCTCTGCGTATAGGTCGTGAAGATCACGGCCGCGTCGAAGGCGCGCGCGGCGAGGGCGGCGATCGGGGCCGGTGTGCCGGCCGGAGCGGAGGATTTCGTCCACGGCGCCGACCAGGCGATCGTGTCGTCCAGCTCGGGAATGAAGGGCAGCGCGGCGGCGCCGGCCGGTGAGCCCAGCAGCGTCAGCGTGCGGCCCGGCACGGCCCGGCGCAGCGCGCGCATGGCCGGGGTGCACATCAGCACGTCCCCGAGCGAATCGAGGCGTACGCACAGGATGCGCCGGGCCCGTTGCCACGGGGCCGTCATGGGGCGTCTCCATGGCTGGCGATCAGCACGGCGGCCGTGTACAGGTCGGGGGCCATGCGCGTCGGGACGCGGCGGGGGCCGAGCCGCCATTCCGTCTCGTTGCCGTTGTCGATGAGGATGGTGCGGCAGCCGGCCCGGTTGCCGGCCTCGACGTCGTGCAGGATGTCGCCCACCATCCACGACGACCGCAGGTCGATGCCGTGCTCGTGCGCGGCCTTCAGCAGCAGTCCCGGCAGCGGCTTCCGGCAATGGCATTCGACCGACCAGGGCGCGACCGTGCCTTCCGGGTGGTGCGGGCAGACATAAAAGCCGTCGAGCGCCAGGTGTTCGCGCAGCAGCAGGTCGCGTATGCGGGCGCTGACGGCGTCCATCGCGGCCGCGGCGAAACGCCCGAACGCGATGCCCGGCTGGTTGGTGACGACGAACAACCGGTAGCCGAGGCGCACCAGCAGGCGCAGCGCGGGGCCGGCGCCGCGGCACAGTGTGATGCACGCGGGCTCCACGTTGTGGGGCAGGTCGGGCACGAGCGTCCCGTCCTTGTCGAGGAATACAGCTTTCATACGCGACGATTCAAGGCCAGGAGGTTTCCTGCATGGGCAGGACGGTCAGTTCCGCGATCACGCTTTCGCGCGGCAGCAGCAGCGCATGCCGGATCGCCTGGGCGACGCTGGCGGGATCCTGCAACCGGGTCGGATCGAGGTCGGGGAAGCGGTCGAGCAGGAATGGCGTGCGCATGCCGCCCGCGACGACGGCCGTCACGCGGATGCCGTGCGGCCGCAGTTCGGCATGCAGCGCATGCGACAACCCGAGCAGTCCCCATTTGCTGGCGTGGTAGGCGCTTGCGTTCGGCCAGGCCCGCTTGGCCGCCGTGGAGGCCACGTTGACGATGTCGCCGCCGCCCTGGCTGCGCATGTGCGCGGCCGCGTGCTTGGCGAGCAGGAACGGTCCGTTCAGGTTCGTGTTGATGACCCGCAGCCAGTCCTGCTCGGACAGGTCGGACAGGGGCAGGGTGACGTCCGTGCCGGCGTTGTTGACGAGGATGTCGATGCGTCCCATCGTGGCGACGCAGCGGTCGATGGCGGCGCGCGCGGCGCCCGGGTCGCCGACGTCGAGGGCCAGCGCGCTGGCGCGCACGCCGTGGCCGAGCAGTGCCGGCATGGCCATCTGCAGCGCGTCGGCACGGATGTCGGCGGCCACGAGATCGCAGCCTTCCGCCGCCAGCACGGCGGCCAGTGCGGCGCCGAGCCCGCTGGCGGCGCCCGTGACGAGCGCGACCCTGCCGTGCAGGGGCCGCTGCCAGCGGACCGGTTCCGGGGCGGGGTCGGGAAGCGCGTCCACGGATGGCTGCGCTGCGGTGGAGGGGGAAGCGTTGAGGTCGGCCATGCTTACTCCTGGGGTTGGGGCAGGGCGATAGGGGCGCGCGCTTCGGCAAGGACGGCGGCATAGATGGCCGCGACCTGCTGGGCAACGGTGCGCCACGTGTAATGGCGGTAGGCGCGGCGCAGGCCCGCCTCGCCCATGGTGCGTGCAAGCGGAGGATCGCGCTGCAGGCGGGCGAGGCGCGCGGCCAGCGCCCGCGGGTCGCGCGCCGGCACGAGGAAGCCGGTGGTGCCGTCGACGACGGTGCTCTTGATGCCGCCCACGTCGGCGCCGACGACGGGACGGGCGCAGGCCATCGCCTCGACAGGCGTGATGCCGAACGGTTCGTACCACGGCGTCGTGGCGAACACGTCCGCCGCGCCGTACCAGACCCGCAGCGCCGCACGCGGCTGCTGGCCGGCGAAATGCACGTGGCCGGCGATGCCCAGCGTGTGGGCGAGGGTGCGCAGCCGTGCCAGCTCGGCGCCGTCGCGTCCGCCCGGCTGCGCGTCGCCGCCGACCACGAGCAGTCCGGCGTCGATGCCGTACGCGGCGCGCAGCAGCGCGACGGCTTCGATCACCGTGTCCACGCCCTTGCGCGGCACCATGCGGCCCAGCTGGAGCACGGTGAAGCGGTCGGGGGCCAGCGCGAGCGCGGCACGGGCCTGGTCGCGCGGCATGGGCCACAGCTCGTCGGGGTCGAAGCCGCACGGGGCGATCGCGATGCGTTCGCCGCTGGCGCCGTACAGGCGCTCCATGTCCTGCCGGTCCTGCTGGCATTCCGCGATGATGCGGTCGGCGTGCCGCATCAGGCCGCTTTCGATGCGTGTGCGCGCCGCCGGAAACGCGTCCGCCGTACCCTGCGCGAGGCGGCGCACACGGCCGAGCGCGTGGAAGGTGATCACGAACGGCAGGCCCAGCGCCTGCTTGAGGTGGCGGGCGACCATGCCGGACATGAAGAAGTTCGCGTGCACGATGTCGTACGGCACCGGCTGGTGGCGGGCGAAACGGGCGGTGAAGCGGGAAAAGGACGCGATGTGCGGCAGCATCTGCTCCTTGGGGACGTAGTGGGCCGGTCCTGCCGGCACGTTGACGACGCGCAGGTTCTCGCGCCAGCGCACGAGCTGTTTCTGCTTCGCGTCGTCGCGGCGGGTGAAGACGTCGACGAGGTGGCCGGCCAGCGCCAGTTCGCGCGCGAGGTGGGCGACGTAGACGTTCTGCCCGCCGCAATCGATGCTGCCCGGTGCCGCGAGCGGCGACGCGTGATCGCTGATGAGCGCGATGCGGCGGCTGCCGGCAGGGTGGGCCGGGTAGGGCGAGGCGGCGGCGCGCGGCCGATAGTCGAGTTTCATGGCGCGAGTTTCATGGCGCTGTCAGCTGGTCACGGCACGCAGCGCTGCATCCCAGTCGGCACCGAAGCGGGCGATGGCGAAACGTTCGCGCGCCCGCACCTGGGCCGCGTCGCCCAGGCTGCGGGCCAGGCCGGCGTCGCCGAGCAGCGCGCGCATGGCGACGGCGAGCTGGCGCGTGTCGGTCACGGCGAAGCCGGAGACGCCGTGCTCGATCACGGTCGCCATCTCGGCCGTCGCCAGGGCGATGACGGGCATGCCGATCATCATGGCTTCGATCACCGACAGGCTGAGGCTGGAATAGCGGACGGGCGAGAACAGGAAGCGGTAGGCGGCGGCGAACGCGGGCAGTTGCGGATGGTCGACCTCGCCCAGGCCGCCCAGGTCCGTCGCGCCCATGCCCACGAGGTCGAGGGGCAGGGTCGTGCACAGGCGGGCGAACAGGTCCGCGCCCATGCGCCGGCCGCGCCGCGCCAGGTGGTTCGTGATCACGAGGCCCCGTTCGACGTCGCCGCGCCAGCGCACCCCGACGGGCACGGCGACGCCGTGCTCGATGACGCGCGTCGGCGTGCGGCCGCTGTCCCACATCAGGTCGTTGAACGGCGTGACGTGCACGAGCAGCACGGCGGGATCGTCAACGGGATGGCGCACGTCCGTCGGCCATTGCGGCTGCAGGGCATTGTCGGCGACGTCGGCGGCAGGCAGTCCGGGCGGATCATGCTCCAGGTAGATGCGTGGCAGCGCGCGCTGGGCCGGCGTGAGGAGTTCGTACTGGTCGCGTTCCCAGTGATGGTCTTCCTGGAACAGGATGCAGTCGAACGTCTGCGTGCGCGCCTGGTCGGCGGGCAGGTCGTGGACGTTCGGGCCGAACGGGAAGGGGCCGCAGCGGCCGCCGTAGCCGGGCGGGCGGCCCGGCTTCAGCAGCACGTGGAAGTCGTGCGGCGCATGGGACAGGTAGTACAGGTAGCTGCCATGCGTATGCCACGTCAGGACGTTCAGGCGGCGCATGACGCCTCCCTGGCCGGCAAGATGGCGGCACCGGCGGCGGCACTGGCGGCAGCACGAAGGTCGAGTGCAATCCCGTTCTGGTTTGGCATGCTTTCGCTCGCGGTCTGGCAATGTGACAGGTTCGACCGCGAGCGAAATGGCTGGGTTCCGGGACTAGCCCGGCGCTTGAATCTGGATCAAGAACACCTCAGGGCTTGCGCTTGAAACCGGTATCGTCGTCCATGTTGTCGTCGCCGTGCAGCTTGTTGGCGAAGCCGGGGCTGCGCGGGTAGCCGCCGGCGGCATCGTTCGAGTCGTGCACGGGCGGGCCGTTGTGGGAACCGGTCTGCGAGCCCTGGCGGTCGGTGCTGGCGGCCCCCGTGTTGCCCGGCGAGCGCGGCAGGCCACCGGCCACGTCGTTCGACTGGTGCACGCCGCCGATGTCCGAGTTCTGGTTGGACATCGAGCGCGAGCCGGCCACGTCCAGCTGCGTGTTGCCGCGCTGGGCTTCATGGCCGCCCGCCGCGCCCGGCCCCGGCATGCCGCCGCCCTGCGTCGAGCCCGATGCCGACTGGCGGTTGCCCATCGAGCCGCGCGGCGGCTGCGACGGCAGTTCGCTGCGCGGGCCGTGCATGCCGCCGCCCTGCGTGTGCGTGGAGGCTTGCAGGTTGCCGCGCGAATCGGACAGCGAGCCGCCCTGCAAATCGGGTTGCCGGGCGCTTTGCGACGGGAGGTTGCCGCGTACGACGTCACGGTGCATATCCCGTTGCTGGTTCAAATCTACGCCCGAGTCTTTCGGACGGTGTCCGACAGCCTGTTCCAGCAAGCCGTAGGCGCCGGATTTCTGTTCCATCTGGCGCTGGTGGCTGTCCGTGATCCCCTGCACGGCACCGGAGCCGCCGTTGATCTGGTTTTCCATCGAGCCGCCGGGGATGCCGGCGTCCTCGCCGTACTCGCGGCCGCCCACGCCGCCCTGGCTGCCCATGATGTCGCGCTGCTGGTTGCCCTGCTGTACGCCGGTGCCTTGCGGATAGGTGTGGTCGAGCGGCTGGCCGCGGTCGGCGCTGGCGCCCTCGGACCCGGGCGTCCATTTTTCGTTGGCGCCGTTGTTCGTCTGGTTGTTCGCTTCGCTGCGTTGGTTCGCGTCCATGGTCGTCTCCTTTCGATCTGGAACTGGGATGATGCGCGTCCAGGGGAGACTTCAGTATAGGAAGACGTTGCGGGAGTATGTAGGACGATTACCGACGAGTTATTTACGACCGGAAGTAGTGTTTCGAGAGTGAATTTTCTGTGTCACATTGTCCTACAAAGTCAGCTGAAATGCTCCTATAGTCTCATCTAGACGGCATGCCTAAGATGTTTTCCGACCGAGCGCTCATCCGACAGCATCGGCTGGCCTGCCGCAGGACGCGGCGGTTTCAACTGCAACGAGGAGAGAACATCATGGCATCCAGCAATCAAGGCAACAAACAAAGCGGCGGCACCAAAAACCGCGGTTTCGCATCGATGGATCCGGAGCGTCAGCGCCAGATCGCCAGCGAGGGCGGCAAGGCCGCCCACCAGAAGGGCACCGCCCACGAGTTCACCTCGGAAGAGGCACGTCGTGCGGGCAGCATGAGCCATGGCAACCGCCAGTCGGCTTCGGGCTCGTCGTCGCGCAGCTCGTCCAAGGGCAACAAGCAGTAATCCCACGCAACGGGACGGTGGCGGCGCCGTCCCTCTGCCAAGATTCCACACGGGGAGCGCGAGCTCCCCGTTTTGCATTTCTTTAACACAATTCTTAAATGGGATGGGGTAGAATCCTCGGGCTTTCAACCACTTAGCCCATAGGAAATCGTCGTGAAATCAGCGGTCATCCGTCAAGTCAAGAGCATGTCCATGTCGTGCGACCGGGTCGGCAACCTGTTGTTGACCAAGTTCTCCGCACACGGCGCAAGCGACGTCGCCATTTTTGTGCCGGCATCAATCGTGTTCTGGCTCCTCAAGCACCTGCCGGTCAACCAGGATCCGGAACTGCAGCCGCCGCCGCCCGGCCCGCAGATCACCCAGTGGGACTGGGACCACCCGAACATCCCGCGCGCGTTCACCGTGCAGTGCAAGGTCTTGCCGGGCAAGATCAGCATGACGTACAACCTCGACCGCAAACCGGACCTGACCGTCGTCCTCGACCGCAGCAACGTCGAGCTGATGCGCCAGATCATGCTGGCCTACAGCAAGGACCTGATCGACCTCGACGCGTAACGGAAACGGTCCCCGCCGACCATGATGGCCGGCGGGCGTGGGCTCGGCTATCATGCGGTCTTTGACCGTTTTTCGAGGAACCCGCCCATGCCCATCAAGATCAGCCAGCTGTTCGATTCCGGTGCGATCGACGTCGTCCAGGCCACCGACCCGCGCCAGATCGACCTGAAGCTGCGCAAGGATTCCGCAGCCGACATCCACCAGTGGTTCCACTTCCGCCTGCAGGGCGCGCGCGGCCAGGCCTGCACGATCCGTTTCCTGAACGCGGGCCAGGCGACGTATCCGAAGGGCTTCGAGGGCTACCAGGTCGCGGCCAGCTACGACACCGAGAACTGGTTCCGGGTTCCGACATCATTCGACGGCCAGGTCATGACCGTCAACCACACCCCCGAGCTGGACAGCATTTACTACGCCTATTTCGAGCCCTACACCTGGGAGCGCCATCTGCGCCTGCTCGGTGAAGTGGCGGAAAACCCGATCGCGCGCGTGCACGACATCGGCACGACCGTCGACGGCCGCGACATGAACCTCGTCGTGGTCGGCAATCCGAAGGCCGAGAAGAAGATCTGGGTCATCGCGCGCCAGCATCCGGGCGAGACGATGGCCGAGTGGTTCGTCGAAGGCATGATGGATGCGCTGCTCGACAATTCGAACCCGATTTCCCGCAAGCTGCTGCAGCGCGCCGTGTTCTACATCGTGCCGAACATGAATCCGGATGGATCCGTGCGGGGCAATTTGCGCACGAATGCCGCCGGCGCCAACCTGAACCGCGAGTGGATGACGCCGTCGCTGGAACGCAGCCCGGAAGTGCTGTGCGTGAAGAACAAGATCCACGAGACGGGCGTCGACATGTTCTTCGACATCCACGGCGACGAGGCGCTGCCGTACAACTTCGTGGCGGGCAGCGAGATGCTGGAAGATTTCACGCCGGAGCGCCTTGCCGCCCAGAACGCCTTCATCGAGCGCTACATGGCCGCCAGCCCCGACTTCCAGAACGTCTACGGCTATGCCGCGAGCAAGTACAACGAGGAACTGCTGACCCTGGCGTCTAAGTACATCGGACACACGTTCAAATGCCTGTCGCTGACGCTGGAGATGCCGTTCAAGGACAACGCCAACCTGCCCGACCCGTACGTCGGCTGGAACGGCGCGCGCAGCGCGGCGCTGGGTGCCGCGATGCTGCAGCCGATCCTGCAATCGCTGGACGACTGACATGGGCGTCGAGATCGAACGCAAGTTCCTGCTCGCGAATGAAGGCTGGCGCGGGCAGGGCGTCCCGACGCGCATGCGCCAGGGTTACCTGGTGGCCGATGCCGTGCGGACCGTGCGCGTGCGTATCGAAGGCGAGCGGGCCGTCATCACCATCAAGGGCAAAAGCACGGGCGCGTCCCGCGGCGAGTGGGAATACGAGATCCCCGTGGCGGACGCGACGGAACTGCTCGACGGCCTGTGCGAGCAGCCGCAGGTGGAAAAGATCCGCCACCGCATCGAGCACGCGGGCCACACGTGGGAAGTCGACGAATTCCTCGGCCTGAACGCGGGGCTCGTCGTCGCGGAGATCGAACTCGATGCCGAGGACGAGGCGTTCGAGAAGCCGGACTGGATCGGACAGGAAGTCACCGGCGAGAAGCGCTACTACAACTCCAGCCTGATCCGGATGCCGTACGCGCGATGGCAGGACAAGGCATGACGCGCCGGCTGCTGCTCGCGCTGGCCGTATGCGCGCCGGCCCTGGTGAACGCGGCGACCGTGCCGAAGCCGAAGGCGGAGCCGTCCTACTTCCCGCCGGCCGGCGAGTGGGCCCACAAGTCGCCGGGCCAGCTGGGTATCGATGCCGGCAAGCTGCGCGAGGCCGTCGCGTACGCGCAGGCGCACGAGACGGAGCGCGCCCGCGACTTTTCCGACCAGCGGCAGACGTTCGGCGAGCCGCTCGGTTCGCTGCCGTCGAAACGCGCACCGACGAACGGCGTCGTCATCTACAAGGGCTATGTCGTGGCGGAGTTCGGCGACACGCACTTCGTCGACCCCACGTATTCCGTGGCGAAGAGCATGCTGTCGACCGTCGCCGGCGTCGCCCTGCGCGACGGGAAGATCGCGGACCTCGACCAGCCCGTAGTCGCGACCGTGAAGGATGGCGGCTACGACTCGCCGCACAATGCCCGCGTCACATGGAAGCACCACCTGCAGCAGGAGTCCGAGTGGGAAGGCAGCATGTGGGGCAAGAACGCGGACTTCGTCGGTCATGACGCGTTCGGCGCGGGCGAGCGCAAGCCGCGGACGTTCCAGGACCCGGGCACGTTCTACGAGTACAACGACGTGCGCATCAACCGCTTCGCGCTGTCGCTGCTGCGCGTGTTCGGCAGGAGTGTACCCGACGTGTTCCAGGACGAGGTCATGGACCCCATCGGCGCATCGCGCCAATGGAAGTGGGTGCCGTACACCAATAGCTACGTGGACATGAATGGCAAGCTCGTGGCGTCCGTCAGCGGCGGCACGCGCTGGGGCGGCGGCATGTGGATCGATTCCTGGGACATGGCGCGCTTCGGCTATCTGTGGCTGCGCCAGGGTAATTGGAACGGCCGCCAGATCGTGCCCAAAGACTATGTAAAGGAGGCACTGACGCCCAGCGCGCATGGGCCCGACTACGGCTACCTGTGGTGGCTGAACACGAAGGGCAAGAACCTGCCGGGGCTGCTGCCGACGGCGTTCGCGGCGCTGGGCGCGGGCAGCAACGACATCGTGGTGTCTCCCGAGCATGATCTCGTGATCGTGTGGCGCTGGCATGCGGGCAATCCTGCCGAATTCGCCAAACGCGTGATCGCGGCGCTGCCTGCACGGTAATCCGCCCGGCACTGCCGTTTTTTGTAGTTTTTGAGGCATTTTTTTTAGCGACTACCGGCCGGGCCGGGCGAGAATCGGCCGCATCGATCACTTTGCGATGGGGACACGATGCGGGACGCCCGTACGACCATGGACTTGCCGGTATCGCTCGACGCACGGGATGCGGCGCCCCGGTATTACCGTCCCGAACTGGACGTGCTGCGCTTCATCGCGTTCCTGTTCGTCTTCATGACGCACCGCACCGACCTGGCGCCCATCGACCAGGCGCGGCACCCCTGGGTGCATGCGTTTACGCAGATCGGCGTGTATGGCGTGCCGGTGTTCTTTTTCCTGAGTGCTTTCCTGATCACCGAATTGCTGGAACGGGAACGGAGCGCGACCGGCACCATCGACGTGCGCGCCTTTTATGTCAGGCGGATACTGCGGATCTGGCCCCTGTATTTCCTCGTCTTTTTCGGGCTCGTTCTGCTGAATCACGTCCTGCCCGGCGCCGGCGCGGACTCGCCGGCGAAATGGCTGTGCTTCATGCTGTTTGCCGGGAACTGGTACATCACGTTCAATGGCTGGATCGAATATCCCGTCAATCCGATGTGGAGCCTGTCGGTCGAAGAGCAGTTCTACATCGTCATTCCGTTCCTCGCCTTGCTGGGGCGCCGTGCGCTCATTGCCGTCAACGTCGCCGTGCTCGCGGTCTCGTACGGCGTGATCGTCTGGTATGCCCGCGGCTTCACGACGCCCCCGGGCTTCAGCGGCCAGTGGACCAACAGCTTTGTGCACTTCCAGTTCTTCGCGGGCGGCATGCTGCTGGCGCTGGCCCTGCGCGGCCGCCGGCCCGACTGGCCTGTTGCCGCGCGGGCCGGCCTGTGGATCGTCGCCATCGCCGCCTGGCTGGTTGCCTCGGCCGTGTTCGGGATCAAGGCGGATTATCCCCATTCGACCGTGGCCGAAAGCCTGGCAGGCTGGGGCCTCGTGCTGGCCGGCGCGGCGCTCATGCTGGTCGCGACGCTCGGCACGCCGCAGCGGTTCCTGCCCGCGCCCCTGGTCTACCTCGGGCGTATTTCGTACGGTCTCTACCTGACCCACATCTTTTTCTTCTGGCTCGTGTACGACAAATTCAAACCCTGGCTGGCGGGCCTCGGCGACGACGTCGGCATGCTGCTCGCCTTTGCGGCGACCGTGGCCGTGGCTTCGGTGCTGTATCGGACGTTCGAAACGCCGTTCCTGCGATTGAAGCGGCGCTTCACCGTGGTCCGCTCCCGCGACTGACACGATTAAACCCCTACATTTATCCAGTCCACATCGCGCGCGAAGTGCGCTAGCATGCCGGCGTACCCCACCACAAGGCGCCGACCATGTCCGAACACGATCCCGAACTCATCTCCGCCAGCCTCGCGCCCGATTCCGAGGCGCGCGCCGCCATCGACCTGGCCACGCGCGGCCACCAGATCTATCCCGTGCTGGGCGCGGACGACATCAAGCGCCTGCGCCGCTTCGGGACACAACGCACGTGGCCGGACGGGGCCACCGTGTTCCGTGCCTGCGTGGATTCGCCGGGCATGGTCGTCGTGTTGTCCGGGCGGTTGTTGTGCAGCCGCACGGATGCGCTCGGCAAGCGGGTCGAGGTCGTCGAGTACGGGCCCGGCCAGTTCAGCGGCGAGGTGGCGCAATTGTCGGGCCGGCCGCCGCTCGCGGACGGCTTCGCGGTGGGCGAGCTGGAAGCCCTCGTGCTCGACGCGGAATGCCTGCGCGCCGTGATCGTGGCCGAGGCCGAGCTGGGCGAGCGCCTGATGCGCGCGTTCATCCTCCGCCGCGTGCAGCTCATCAACAACAAGCCGGGCGGCCCCATCCTGATCGGGCCGAACGCGCACGCGGGCCTGTTCGAGCTTGAGAATTTCCTGTCGCGCAATGCCTACCCGTACACGCGGCGCGACCCGGCCACGGACCCGGAAGCGGCCCAGCTCGTGCGCGAGCACTGGCGCAACGAGTCCGACTGGCCGCTCGTCGCGCTGCCGGACGGCTTCGTGCTCAAGAACCCGACCCTGGCCGAAGTGGGCCGCTGCCTCGGCACCTTGCCCCGCATCGAGCGGGGGACCGTGTTCGACGTGCTGGTCGTGGGCGCCGGTCCGTCCGGCCTCGCGACGGCCGTGTACGCGGCCTCCGAGGGGCTGCGCGTGATGGTGCTGGACCAGCGCTCCTATGGCGGCCAGGCCGGGGCCAGCGCGCGCATCGAGAACTTCCTCGGCTTCCCGACCGGCATCTCCGGCCGCGCGCTGGCGGGCCGTTCCTACGTGCAGGCCGTGAAATTCGGCGCCGAGGTCGCGATCCCCGCGCAAGCCACGCGCCTGCTGTGCCACGAGCGGCCGCTGAAGGTGGAAATGGATGACGGCACCTGCCTGCAGGCCAGGACCGTCGTGCTGGCCTCGGGCGCGCGCTACCGCAAGCCGGACCTGCCCAACCTGGCCCAGTTCGAAGGGCGCGGCGTGTACTACTGGGCGTCGCCCGTGGAAGCGCGGTTGTGCCGCAACGAAGCCGTCATGCTCGTGGGCGGCGGCAATTCGGCCGGGCAGGCGGCCGTCTTCCTCGCGGCGCATGCGTCCGAGGTGCACATGCTGGTGCGCCGCTCGGGGCTGGAATCGACGATGTCGAGCTACCTGATCGAGCGCATCGCGGCCACGCCCAACATCCACCTGCACACGCGGCGCGAGATCGCGGCACTCGAAGGCGACGACAACGGCCTGACGGGCGTGCGCTGCCGCAGCCGTGACGGCGGCGACGAGCGATCGTTCGCCGTGCGCCGGCTGTTCCTGTTCATCGGCGCCGATCCGAACAGCGACTGGCTGCACGAGTGCGGGGTCGAACTGGACGACAAGGGGTTCGTGCTGACGGGCGCCGACACGCGCGCGGAACGCGGCGCCCGCTCGCTCGAGACGAGCGTGGACGGCGTGTTCGCCGTGGGCGACCTGCGGGCCGGCTCGACGAAACGCGTGGCCGCGGCGGCGGGCGAGGGTGCGGCGGCCGTGTCGCAGATCCACGGCTATCTGGCGACGCTCGCCGAGCTCTGACCCATGTTGCATAAAGAGGGATACAGTTGAGTTGAACCTTCTAGATGACAGCAGGCATAATGCGCCGGCAAGCGGCCGTTCGTCCTACGGCCCGGTCCGAGGAACGCAATGGCTTTTTCCGTACTGTCATCATCCAGCCTGCGCGCAGTGTGCGCCGCAGCGGTCTTGCTGTGCCCACTCGTGGCCCATGGCGACGACGCGCAGGTACGCCGCCTGCGCGAGGTCGGCGCCATGGCCAGCTTCGTGCCGGACGAGGCGTCGCGCCGGCTGCGCGCGATGGAATGGGAAATGGCCACCGCGCCGGCGTCGTTGCGGACGGACTTCCTGTACCACTACAGCACCGCCGAGCGCGGCATCGGCGACCTGACGCATGCGCTGACCCTGGCCGACCAGCTCGTCACGTACGGCCGGCGCAACCATGACAACGTCGCCCTGGCGAAAGGCCTGATCGGGCGCGCCAACACGCTTTATTTGCGGGAAGACCTGGCCGCGTCCCACGCCACGGCGTTCGAGGCGGAGCGGGTCGCCCTGACCACCGACGACGTCCCGACCAGGGTGCTGGCGACCATCGCCGCCGGGCAATCCTTCCAGGAAGAGGGCAATTATCCGGAGGCGCTGGCGAAACTGCATGCCGCCGTCGACATGGCGCGCCACATCAAGGATGACGCCGCACCGCTGGCGAGCGCGCTGCATACGCTGGTGCAGCTGTACCTGAACACGGGCGACTTCGACAAGGGGTGGGAGGCGCAGCGGGAAGCGCTGGCCGTGGCCAGGAAGATGGCATCGCCGGGCCATATCGCGACGGCGCTGGGCGACGAGTTCGCGCTGGCCGTCGAGCAGAAAGCGTTCGCGCGGGCCCGGCGTGCCCTGTTCGAGGAACTTGCCCTGGAACGCAGCATCGGCGCACGCCAGATGGTGGCGACCACGCTCGTCAACCTGTCGGATTGCTACCTGAAGGAGGGCCGGTTCCGCGAGGCGCAGACCTATGCCGCGCAGGCGCTGGAGGCCGCCCTCGACGCCAGGAGCAACAACGACGTCGCCACCGCCCGCGTCAACCTGGGCCAGGCGCTGCTCGGACAAGGACAACTGGCCGAGGGCAAGCGGCAGTTCGAAGCCGGCCTCGCCACCTATGAAAAACAGGGCGACAAGCCGGAACTGCTGGCGGTGCTGCGCGAGTACGGCTACGCGCTGGAGCATGCCGGCGACTACAAGGGCGCCGTCGACGCGTACAACCGCGAGCGCAAGCTGTCGAGCGAGATCTTCGACGAGCAGCGCCAGAAGGCATTGATGGAGCTGCAGCAGAAATACGAGGCCGAGAAGAAGCAGCGTCGGATCGACGCGCTGCGCCAGGAGAACCGGGCCACGAAGGCGGAGCTGGACAACCGCCGCCTGCATCAACGCATCTGGTGGATGCTCGCCATCGTCTTCGCGCTGGCCTCGGTGGTCGTCGGCCTGCTGTACCGGAAGGTGCGCCGCGCCAACGCCGAGCTCGAACAGAAGAACCAGCAATTGAAGCGGCAGAGTTCGCTCGATCCGCTCACGCTGCTGTACAACCGCCGCCACTTCCAGGAATTCATGGGCCGGACCGGCACCGAGCGGCGTGCGGGCGGTGACGCGACCGTGGGTGCCCTGTTCCTGCTGGACGTCGACCGGTTCAAGGACATCAACGACACGCTGGGCCATGCGGCCGGCGACGCCGTGCTGAAGACGGTCGCGCACAACCTGCGCCAGGCATTGCGCGACACCGACATGATCGTGCGCTGGGGCGGCGAGGAATTCCTCGCGTTCGTGCCCGCGGTCGCGCGCGACGGCCTGGACGAGGTGGCGCTGCGCATCCTGCACGGCATCTCCTCGCATGCCGCCGAGCACCGGGGCACGATCGTTCCGGTCAGCGTGTCCGTCGGGTTCGCGCCGTTTCCATTGTCGCTCGGCGGCACGGCGCTGACCTGGGAACAGGTCGTCAACCTGGCGGACATGGCCTTGTACCAGGCCAAGGCGCGCGGCCGCAACTGCGCGTGCGGCGTGCTCGCCTTTCCCGATGGCGCCCCGGCGACGCTGGAGCCGATCGAGCGGGACCTGGAAGAGGCCTGGCGCCAGGGATGGGTCGACCTGTCCGTCGTGCCGGGCGACGTCGAGTACGCCATGCCGGTGCGGTCGCGCGCGTGACGCTGCGGGTCAAGCGCCGGGCAGGTCGCGCTCGAGGTCCGCGACCTGCGCCAGCCAGCGCGCGACGACGTCCAGCTCGTCCGGCGTGAACCCGGCCGTCAGGCGCGCGTTCAAGTCCTGCAGCACGGCGTGGGCCTGGCGGCTCGCATCTTCTCCCTGGACGGTCAGGCGCACGCGCGTGATGCGTTTGTCCACATCGTCATCCACCCGCTCGATCAGGTTGGCCGCCTGCATCCGCTTGGACAGGTTCGTGACGGCGGACGGCGCCACCTGCAGCCCCTTCGCGATGTCGCCGACCGTGGCGGGTTCTCGCCGCGACGCGAGCAGGAACAGCAGGCCCGCCTGCGCCGAGCTGATGCCGTCCCAGGCTTGCGGACGCGTCTCGATCCAGCGCTGCAGCACCTTCTGCGCGCGGTTCAGCAGGAAGACGAAGCGGGGCGGTTTCCTGGCCGCCGTCATCGCGCGGTTTCTTTCATGGGGCAGTGCGCCAGCAGCCAGTCCGCGACCTGCGGCCAGAGCGTGGGCGCGCACTGGCGGCGGAAGAATCCCATGTGGCCGATGGCGGGCAGGCTCGCGTCGCGCGGGGCGATCTGGCGCCGCTCCACGCGCGCATTGACGAGCGGTTGCACGAGAATGCCGATGGCGCGCGGATTGGCCCACGGATCGTCGTCGAAGCCGAGCACGAGCAGCGGCACCCGCACCCGCGCCATGCGCTGGCGCGCATCCATGGCCGGATCGTCCAGGAAATAGGCGGGTAACGTCGTCCAGCGGCTCCATTGCAGCATCACCGTGCGCGGCAAGTCTTCGCCGAGGCCGATGCGGCGGCCCGGCATGTAGCCGAGCAGGTTGCACAGGACGGGCGCGAGGAGCCGCATCACGCACCACACGCGGGCCCGCTCGACGGCGCCGCGGATCGTGCTCGTGACGCCGGCATGCGACGCCACGAGCACGCCCGCCGTCAGCAGCCCGGTGGCGGACGACAGCGCGATCGCATGCCCGCCCACGCTGTGCCCGACGGCCAGCAGCGGCAGCCCGGGCCAGCGCGCGGCCGCCCAGCGCGTGACGGCCGCGTTGTCGTCCTCCATCCACTCGGCCATCGTCACGGTGCACTGGCGCAGGTCTGCCGGACGCGAGCGGCCCGTGCCGCGGTAGTCGTACGTCAGCACGTGCAGGCCCAGGCCGTGCAGGTAATGCGCGAACGCTTCGTAGTAGCGCTGCGTGACGGCGGTGGCCGGGTGCAGCAGCACGACGGCATGCGGATCGGGCGCGTGCCACAACGTTGCGGCGATCGTGTCCGAACCGGGGAGGGGGATGGCGACGGGTTCCATGATGGCGGCGATTTAGTTAACGTGTTAACTAATTTAGCGGCCGGTCGAAGGTGCGTCAACAAAGAAGACTAGAGGCAAATGCCAAACTTCGGGGTCAGAAATGCCAAACTTCGGGGTCAGAGCAAAATTCGGGCGGAATTCGGGGTCAGAGCACATTTCGGATCAATGTCCTGGTGCCCCAACAAGCCACTGTAAGTTGCGCGCTGCGTGGACGACTCGCGTGTGAAGACGTGATGCGATAACGGCGACCTAGCAAACATGCTTCGTGGATCGTGCGCCAAAAAGAGCTCTGACCCCGAATTTTTGTCGAAATGTGCTCTGACCCCGAATTTAAGCCCTTGATTTTTGGAAACAAAAAACCCGGCACGTGGCCGGGTCTTGTGGTTGAGGCGCTGTCGCGCGTCAGTGGAAGTGCTCGTTCCCCGCCGGCGTGTCTTCCGGCATTTCGGCATGGACGAGCTCGCCGCTCGGGTCGGCGAACAGCGGGGCGCCGCAGTCGTCGCAATACTCCGCGACGTAGCGTTCGCCGATGCGCTTGACGTGGGTGATGCCGACGTCGTTCAGGTGCTTGACGATCTCGTCCAGCGGCGCGAGCGGGCGGTCGCCGCCGCCGGCCGGGCCTTCCATCGGCGTGCCGTCCTCGTCTTCCTGGCCGTACAGCGGCCAGACGATGCCGTACACGACGTCCGACGACTGGCGCAGGGTAAAACCGACGCGGTATTCGTCGACCTGGCTGTCGTTGATTTCGTCGCCGAAGCCGGCCACGACCGCGCGCAGGTCGTTCGGTTCGACACCCAGCGTATTGGTCAGGTAGTGGACGGCGGCGCGGATCGATACCGGCCGGATCAGTTTATCCGCCTCGCGGCACGCGACGTAATACGCTTCCGGCAGCAGCAGCTCGACGCCGCAGCCCGGCAGCAGGCGGGCGATGTTCGGGCCGGCCTGGGCGCGCCATTGCTCGAGGCAGTTCTCGCGCTCGGCTTCGAAATTGATGTGGTGCTGCGGTTCCTGCCAGCGGAACAGCGGGGCGCCCACCGGGGCCACGACGGCCACGAGCAGGTAGCGCGTGTCGGCGAGGAATTGCGACGTGTCCGGACCGGGCGCGGCCGGCTTCACCGTCGAGCCCTTGTGGGCGGCGGCGGCGAGCTTGTGCGTCAGGCCATAGGTTTCGGCGTGGGTGCGCGGCAGCTGGTCGATCGAGTACAAGGTCGGCGCGATGGACAACTTCGTGTTGTCGGCCAGCAGGTGGGCGGAGAAGTGCGCCGTCAGCGTGTTCAGGATGTCGCCGGGGATCGTGCCGGACGCGATCGAGAAGCGGGTCCAGGCGAGGATCGGCGCGGCGACGAGCAGCACCTGCCACGTGGTCTCGGTACCGTCCTTGGCCTGCTCGGTCATCGTCGAGGACTCGCTGACCGCCTCGACGCCATCCATCAGGACGTCGTAGACCGCGAGGTCGCCCTTGAACAGGACGTTGAGGGCGGCGTCGATGCTGTCCTGGTGGTTCGTCTTGAGCAGCTTCTGCAGCTGCGTGTCGAGGTTGCGTTCCCAGGTCCGTTCTTCAACGCGGCTGGCGGCCTGCACGATGGCGTTGCTGATGCTGATGAGACGCTGGCTTTCTGCCGAAAGTTTGGGTGAGTCTTTGGAAGGGCGACGCATACGCTTGAGGGGTCTCTTCAGTAAGGTGATTCGTATTCTTGGTTGACATCTCGGGTCATGATAAACCCTTATCCCCGGTATTGTAGTTGATTCGCTCACACCCAAGTAACACAGCGGCAAGATTGCCCGCGTCGCATTCCCACGTCACCGTCGTATTTATTGTCCAGTTCTGCTTGCTAAAAGTACTAATCAGAATCATAATGCGAATCGTTCTCATTCATGTTCCTGCTAACGACGGCGCAGCGAGACGCCCGGCAGGGCAGTCCCCCCACACACCATGACCACGAAGAAAAACAACACCCCTTTCATCACCAGCCGCAAGCATGCCCGCACGTTGCCGGCCCCGGCACTGGCGATGCTCGCGTCGCTGGCGCTGCCCGCCGTCGCCCATGCCGCGCCGGACGTCACGCCCGACCCGTCGATTCCCAGCGTGCAGGTGACGGGCGCCAACCAGCAGCCCACGTCGGCCAACAGCAAGTTCACCGCACCGCTGCTCGACACGCCGAAGTCCGTCACGATCGTGCCGGCCGAGGTCATCGCGCAGACGGGCGCCACGTCGCTGACGGATGCGCTGCGCACCGTGCCCGGCATCACCATCGGCGCGGCCGAAGGCGGCAACCCGGTCGGCGACAACATGTTCATCCGCGGCTACAACGCCCAGACGGACACGTACATCGACGGCATCCGCGACGCCGGTTCGCAGTCGCGCGAGATCTTCGCCGTGGAGCAGGTCGAAGTCGTGAAGGGCCCGAATTCGGCGCTGGGCGGCCGCTCGTCGGCCGGCGGCGGCGTCAACCTGATCACGAAGACGGCGCAGTCGTATGACTTCAACCACGCCAGCGTCGGCATCGGCACGGACAAGTACCGCCGCGTCACGGGCGACTTCAACCGTAACATCGGCAGCAACAGCGCCTTCCGCCTGAATGTGATGGCGCACGAGAACGACGTGCCGGGCCGCGACGTCGTCGGCGGCAACCGCTACGGCGTGGCGCCGACCGTCACGTTCGGCCTGACCGGCCCGACGCGCGCCATCGTCAGCGTCTACCACATGACCTCGCACGAGATCCCGGACACAGGCATCCCGTTCAACAACCCGGTCACGACCGGCACCAACGTGTCGAAGAACGGCAACGGCACCCCGTTCAACGTCGACCGCTCGACGTTCTACGGCCTCGCCAACCGCGACTTCCGCGACACGAAGAGCGACATCGCGACGATCGACCTGCGCCACGAACTGGCCAATGGCATCACCCTGCGCAACGTCACGCGCTACGGCAAGACGAACAACGACTACGTCTGGACGCAGCCGGACGACTCGAAGGGCAACACGGTCCTGTACGGCACCGTCTGGCGCCGCGCCAACACCCGCGTGACGGAAACCCGCACGCTGTCGAACGTGTCGAGCATCTCCGGCAACCTGGATACGGCCGGCATCAAGCATTCGTACAACGCGGGCGTCGAGTTCGACCGCGAGACGACGGACCGCGCCGCCTACGTCTTCACGCCGGGCACGAACAATCCGCTGACGAACACGTTCACCTGCCCGACCTCGGGCGCCGCCACGCTGTACAACTGCACGACGCTGGTCGATCCGAACCCGTACGATCCGTGGGTCTATACCCGCACCGTGTCGGGCGCGCTGACGCACGTGAACACGAAGACGAAGGCGGCCTACGCGTTCGACACCATCGAGTTCAACCCGCAGTGGCAAGTGAACCTGGGCGCGCGCTACGACGACTTCCAGACCACGCTGAACACGCTGGCGACGTCGTCGACGGCGGCCGTGACGGCGCACGTCGACAGCACGTTCTGGAGCTGGCAGACGGGCCTCGTCTACAAGCCGGCATCGAACGGCAGCATCTACCTGGCCTACGCGACGTCGGCGACCCCGCCGGGCAACGACGGCGGCGACGGCCTGGACGCGCTGACGGTGGCGGTGCAGAACCTGCAGCCCCAGCGCAGCAAGAACTTCGAGCTGGGCACCAAGTGGGACGTGATGCCGGGCGGGCGCCTGTCGCTGACGGCGGCCGTCTTCAAGAGCACGATGAACAATGCCCGCGTGACGGCACCGGATGGCACGACGCAGAACGTCGGCCGCAAGGAAATCAAGGGCATCGAGCTGGGCTTCTCGGGCAAGCTGTCGTCGCAGTGGAGCGTGTTCGGCGGCTACACGTACCTGGACGCGGAAATCGCGGACAACGGCTACCTGAACGTCGGCACGACCGCGAAACCCGTGTACGTCGTCTCGCCGTACAACGGCAACCGCTTCCCGACGACGCCGAAGCACTCGGCTTCGCTGTGGACGACGTATGCCGTCACCAAGGAGCTGACGTTCGGCATGGGCCTGAATTCGATGTCGATGGTGTACGCGAACGTCAACAACAACAAGTGGGTGCCGGGCTATACCCGCTTCGACGCGATGGCCAGCTATGCGCTGAACAAGGACGTCAGCCTGCAGCTGAACGTGCAGAACCTGACCGACAAGCTGTACTTCGACAAGGTCTCGTCGCCGCACTATGCCGGCGTGGGTCAGGGCCGTTCGGCCACGCTGTCGGCCAACGTCAAGTTCTGATCGCGGACGCGCCGTCATGATGCTGCATATTCCAGGCGTGCTCACTGCGGACCAGGTGAAGTCCATGCGCGCGCGCCTGGATGCGACGGACTGGATCGACGGCCGCGCGAGCGTCGGGAGCCAGGGCGCGCAGGTCAAGCGCAACCGCCAGCTGGCGGAAGGTTCGCCGCTCGCGGTGGAACTGGGCCAGATCGTCAGCGCCGCGCTGATGGCGAACCCGCTGTTCTTTTCCAGCGTGCTCCCGCTGCGCATCCTGCCGCCGTTCTTCAACAGCTACGCGGGCGGAGAGCACTACGGCCTGCACATCGACGGCGCCATCCGCGCGCAGCGGGGCGGTTCACCGGTCCGCTCGGACGTGTCGTGCACCGTGTTCCTGAGCGATCCGGACGACTACGACGGCGGCGAGCTGACGGTCGTCGACACGTACGGCACGCATGAAGTGAAGCTGCCGGCGGGCGATGCGATCGTCTATCCGTCTTCCAGCGTGCACGAAGTGAAGCCCGTGACGCGCGGCGAGCGCGTGGCGTCGTTCCTGTGGGTGCAGAGCATGGTGCGCGACGACAGCAAGCGCGCGCTGCTGCTGGAGCTGGATACCAACATCCAGGCCTTGCGCGCGAAGCATGGCGATGGCGCGGAGATGGTGGCGCTGACGGGGCATTATCACAACCTGCTCCGGATGTGGGCGGAAACGTAATTCGCGACGCGCATGAAAAAAGGCCGGAACCCCGCAAGGTTCCGGCCTTTTTGCTTTGGCGGTTTTAAGCCGCCAGCAGCTGACGCAGCACGAACGGCAGGATGCCGCCATGCTTGTAGTAATCCACTTCGATCGGCGTATCGATCCGCAGCAGGACCGAGGTTTCCCTGGTCGAGCCGTCGGCGCGGTGGATCACGAGGGTCGCCTGCATCTGCGGACGGATCTCGCCTTCCAGGCCCTTCAGGTCATACGTTTCGTTACCGGTGATGCCCAGGGTCTCGACGCTGTCGTCGCCCAGGAACTGCAGCGGCAGCACGCCCATGCCGACCAGGT